>DAIQOR010000009.1:0-23910 GCA_036787775.1 bacterium
GTTAACAAGCAGTTTCGGGAAGGAATTATATATAAATTGAGATTTGTAAAATTAGCAAATAGAGATTATGCTTTAATGTTATGTCACTTTAAAGTGATAGTAATCGGAAGATTTAAAAAGTAAATTGAATGGGAAATAATATGACAAACGATGGAAATTCAAAAATGAATAATAATGAACTATATGTTACTCATTATAAGCAAGATTTTGTAGTTAGACCTAGAATGGATGAAGCTCATAAATTTTATGTGGATATATTTAAACTTCGTGATGACAAAACTGAAGAGTTTCTTTTTACAGAAGATGAGAAAGGATATTCTTATGGAGAGGTGTTAACAGATCGGGCTTCGGATGAGCAAAAAGAGATTATTGATTATTTTATTAGCGAAAGATTGGAAAATACTTCTTTGGATATTGCTTCGGGTAAATATGATCCAAGATTAAAATTGAAAAACAAAGCTCGAAATATTATGGGAATTAATTTTAATATTGGGCATGGTGGAAGGAAATTTCATATTCAAAGTGAGGTTACAAATATGATGAATGTGGATAATGAAGATCCAGATAAGAGAAATATTGAGACAATGGTTTATTTTTATGAAGGAGATTTAAAAGGAGTTTCTGTATATTCAAGCAGGGTCAATTATTGTTTTACTTATCCCACTTCTAAGGAAACTATTGCTGGCCATGTGATTGAAGGAGTTAGAGGATTAATGCAAGATCATTTCAAAACTATTGCTAAATGTTTAAGAAAGGGTCACCTTGATGATATTATACGAGAAAGAGTGGAAGCGGTGGCGAATAAAAATGGAGATGGAAAGAACAAAGTTGAATTGGATTGGGATAATTTTTCTCGGGATGTAGAAGGAAATGGGTCTAAGGTTTATACTAATCCTAGAAATACTGAAGAGGAATTTGTATCCGAATCTGAATTAAAGAGGTTTGAGGATGAAGATAAAAAGAAGGGATATTGGTTTTTAACTTGTGTTCCGAATGGAGATGGTAAGATATTTTCTGAATTTAGGAAAGTAGGAGGGATTGAAGAATTTTTAGAAGAGGAATTAGATTATGATCCTCGAGTAAAGATAAATTTAGCTAATTATGATATGGAAAGATTTCATAAATCTACTTTTGAAAAGCTTAAATCAAAATATGGTCTTGTGGAAGATGAATCTGATTTGAGTGGGACTGCGATTGATTCTTTTGCAGATTTTTCAGGTAGAGAAACTCAAATTGATAGTCCTGTTTATGTTCCTCGAGCTCCAATTGTAGAAGACGACGAGGACACTCAACCTGACTATGTTGCTGAACAGAAAAAAAAGACTATAGCAAAATTGAGAGAACTCACTAAGGATATTTCCCCCGAACATGATAATAGTGTTATTACTGATTTTGAAATAGAAGATGATCCTTTAACTGATTTTATTAAAATAGTAAATTAACAAAACTTATAAATAGGATTTTTCTTTGATTTCTATATGAGGCTATAGCTCAGTCTGGTAGAGCACTGCTCTGATAAGGCAGGGGTCCACGGTTCAAATCCGTGTAGTCTCATTAATTTTTACTTTCTAATTCAAGAGTCAGAAGTCCTTTTTCCAATTCGTAATTAATTATTGGAAGTCCGATATTGATTACTTTTGAATAAGATTTTTTGTTCCCGATTGCTTTTATCTCGATGCTATTTTCTCTTCTAACTATTGAAACATCTTCGAGGTTTTTTACTCCCGGAAGTTTTAATTCGTAAATTATTTTTTCGGGCAATCTTTTCAAATTTGTTTCTGGTTCTTTTTGTGGGAATTTTGAAAATTCTTGAGTTTTTGTTTTAGAAAAATAAATTGGCGGGGCTTCGGTCAAAACTTTTTTTTGTTGTTTTTGAGCTGGTTGTTTGTTTGCAAAATTTACTGGTTTTCCGTTGACAAACATTTGAAAATTTGTGTTGGGTTGGAGAGTGTTTTCTTGAGAAGCTTCTTTTTCCATTTTTTGCATTTCTTTTTCCAGCATTTTCATTGTGCTTCCGAGCATTTTTCCTAGCATGCCTCCGCCGAACATTGATTGTGATAACATGTCAAGAGGATTAACTAAATCGTTTGTGCCGAGCATTCCGTAATCTCTTCCAAGATTTTTGTTAAGTTGGTTTCCGCAGTGTGGGCAGAAATCGAAACTGGATTTGGATTTTCTATTACATTGCGAACATTTTTGTTTTTTGAACATGGTTAGAATAAAGTGCCCTCGTTTAAATTGTTTTTGGTCATTCCTTCAAATATTCCTTAATAGCAATTATCTCGTGAACTTCTTCTACAAGCGTTGGCTTGGCTTCTTTTAGAACTAAATTTTTGAAGGTTTTGATGCCTTTGAATTTTTTTGTTTTTCTTATTTCCCTGAATTTTGGAATCCAAATTAGAATTGTTATCATTCTTATAACTGTTCCAATGATGAAAATTATTGCGATGTAGTTGTCGAAGAATTGTGGCATGAATTTTATTAAAAATGCACTGAGTAGTCCTCCCACAAATATTCCGATTCCGAGCATTAAGTTGTAGTATGAAACTGCGAGTGCTCGTTTTTGTTTGCCGACGTTGTCGTAAATGAAATTTGCCGTCGCTAAATGAAATCCTGCCCAGGCGATTCCTCCAATTAAAGAAGGGGCGAGCACGAGGTAAATTGGGGACGAATTAAGTATCCATAAAATTGGGATTATTGGGAGGGCGATTGTGGTTATGACAATTACCAAATAGTTTCCGTATTTGTCGGCGATTTTCCCCCAGAGTTTTATAAAAAGTAATGAGAAAATTGTTCCGGATAAAGTTATTATCATGTATGTTGCGTAATTGAATTCTAAAATTCTTAGCAAATAAATTGCGATTAGAGGGGAAGTGATTGTGCAGGCGAAACCGAAGGCAAGTCTGAAAATGCTGAATTTTCCAAAGTTGTTTTTTTGGGCGTTTATTAGAAAATCCCAGAATGAAAAATAATATCCTTTTTCGAGTTTTATTTTTGGTTCGTATTGTCGTCGGAAAATGTTTAGGCAAAGCAATCTGAAAATAAATGCTAATCCAAAGAGAATTGCGAAACCAGTCATAATTTTTCCAGAGTTTTTGAAATAATCTAACATTACTGATGCGGAAATTGCGAGAATTACCGAGGTAAAACTTACTAAAAGAGTTCTTTTTGAAAACCATTCGCCTCGCTTGTTTTCATCGACGATATCCCCTGTCCAGGAAAACCATGAAGGGTGTGCAGCGTTAACGATGATTGTGTAAATTGCAAAAGTGAAAAAAAGGAAGAGTGGGAGAAAACTTATGAGAATGTTTTTTGTGAAAAGTATTGCGATTATTCCGAGGAGAAGCCAGATAATTGTTTCGAAGATGACTGCTTTTAGCATTATTTTTTTACGAGTTGTTTTTTCGATTAGTCTTGAGCCGAAGACTTGACTTAGGGGTCCGAGCAAACCGGCGATTGAACTTAGTAGTGCGACTAAAGAATTACTTGTGTTAATTGCGATTGCGAACGGCGAGATGTATGAATCTCCGAAAGAACCTTTTGCCGACGCCAAAAGACCTTCTTTGATGCTAAGTCTTCGCGACTGATGTTTCAGTTCTTTTATCTTTTTGGAATCTTTTTTTATTACCATTTTATAATAATCTTTATATAGGTATTTTTTATTTTAAAAACTATGGTTAATTACAAAAAAAGGCAAGTTAGGTATAATTTTCTAAACTCAGAGGATGATGGTGAATCAAATAAGTGGTGGTTTTTAATTGTGAATAAAAGTAGAGAAATTTCTGAAATTGAAAGAAGAATTTATGAGAAATTTGAAAATGTTTTTAATCAACAGCCACCGATTGAGGGAAATGTTTCTGGAGAAGATTTGAAATATAAATTAATTTGTTTTGATTCGAGGAGATTTCTCCCTTCGAGAGTTTTGTTAGAATTTTATCATAGAGAAAAAGAGAAGGGTGTTTTTATGGATAGAGATTTGTATCGAAGAGAGATGTCGGACGGGCTTGCTAATTTTCTTGAAAGTAAATTTAGATAGTTTTTTATATTAAATTCTAATTGTTTCTTTATGGTAAAAAATAACCTAAAGGTCACAAGTAAATTTTATGTTACGACACCGATTTATTATGCTAATGATATTCCTCACATTGGGCACGCGTATACCACTTTGGCAGCAGATGTTTTGGCGAGGTGGCATAAACAGAAAGGAGAAGATGTTTGGTTTTTGACAGGAACTGATGAGCATGGTAAGAAAATTGCCGAGGCTGCCGAGAAAGTTGGAGAGAGTCCTAAACAATTTGTTGATGGTTTGATTCCCAAATTTAAAGATGCTTGGAAAAAATTAAACATAGATTATAATAGATTTATTAGAACAACTGATAAAGATCATGAGAAAATTGTAAAAGATATATTACAGAAAGTTTATGATAAAGGAGATATTTATTTAGGAGATTATGAAGGGCTTTATTGTACTGGGTGCGAGGCATATTATACTGAGAAAGATTTAGAAGATGGTTGTTGTCCAATTCATAAAAAGAAAGTTGAGGTTTTGAAAGAGTCGACTTATTTTTTTAGATTGTCAAAGTATCAAAAGAAGCTTCTCGATTTATATAAAAAAGGATTTATTTTGCCTCAATTTCGAGAGAAAGATATTATTAATCGAGTTAAAGAAGGATTAAATGATTTTAGTATTTCGAGGACGAGTTTCGATTGGGGGATTCCTTTACCTTTTGATAAAAAACATGTTTGTTATGTTTGGTTTGATGCACTTTATAATTATTATTCTGGTTCGGGAAAAGATAAAAAATATTGGCCTGCGGATGTTCATTTGATTGGAAAAGAGATTATCTGGTTTCATACTGTTTATTGGCCTGCTATGTTAATGTCTGCAGGAATTGAGCTTCCTAAAAATGTTTTTGCTCATGGGTTTTGGACATTTGATTCTCAAAAAATTTCTAAATCTGTTGGAAAAATAATTAATGTTGATGAATTAATTGCACTTACTGGAAATGTGGATTCGGTTAGGTATTTTTTAATGAGGCATATTCCGTTTGGCGACGACGGGGATTTTTCAGAGCAGGCTTTAATCGATAGGCACAATAATGAACTTGCGAATAAGTTGGGTAATTTGGTTTCGAGAGTTTCTGGAATGATTGAGAAGAATGGAATTTCAAAAACAGATGTTAAGTTATTGAAAAAATTGAATGAGAAAAAGATTGAGAAGTTGATGGGAAGTTATGAATTTGATAAAGCGTTGAATGAGATTTTTGCGTTTGTTGATGTTTGTAATGAGTATGTTCAGTCGAAAAAGCCGTGGGAGACGAAGGATAAAAAAGTTTTGTTTGAGTTGAAGGAATCGATTTTGAAAATTGCGGATTTGCTTTTGCCTTTTATTCCTGAGTCGGCGGAGAAAATTAAGAAAACTTTTTCAGCGAAGAAGATTGTTAAGGGGGATGTTTTGTTTAGGAAAATTGAAAATAGTTTAGTTGATGGGTTGAAAGATGGAATAAAAAATTCCGAGTTGGTTAAAGGGACAAAAAAAGGACTATAAAATATTATCTAAATCTTTATTAAATAAATTTGGGGTTTATTTTTATGGGATTGAATTCAAAAGATATGTTATTATTTTATTTGGGAATAGTGATTAATTTAGTCTCTGCGTATTTGTTTTATGAAGGGTTGATGAATCTTTTTATGTTAGTAATTGTTATTATTGGATCATTGATAATAATTATTCTTACTGGGTTTCAATTAAAGATAAGTGAATTTTCTGAAAGATTAGAAAAATCTGAATTTGAACTGAAGAAAATGAAGGAAAAGCTTAAAATACATGAGCAACTTATTAATTTAGAGGCGAGGTTAATTACCTTAGAAAATAAAAATGGCTAAAAGATATGATCCTGTGGATATGGTATTTGAAATAATTAAAATAATTGTATTAATAATTATTTTTGGAATAATTATTGGAGCTCTTTTACCTTTAATACCTAAATAAAATGGAAGGAATAGCTGAATTTTCAGATTGGGAGAAATTGGATTTGCGTGTTGCGAAAATAAAAAGTGTTGAGGATATCGAGGGGGCGGATAAATTATATAAGTTGACTTTGGATGTTGGGGAAGAAATTGGTGAGAGGATTATTTGTGCAGGAATTAAAGGATATTATTCTAAAGAAGAACTTGAGGGGAAGATGATAATTTATTTTTCTAATTTGAAACCGAGGAAGATGAGGGGAATTGAGAGTCATGGAATGTTGTTGGCTGCTTCGACTTCTGGGCATGAGAGGGTTGTTTTGATAAAACCTAAAGAAGAAGTAAAATTAGGAAGTGAGATTGAGTTTAGAAAGTTTTAAATAGTTATACTGATTGGTATAATTAATTAATTTAGTAATTAGACATGATAAAAACAAAAGTAAAACAATGGGGAAATTCAATTGGCTTGGTTATTCCTAAGGAAGCTGCTGAAAGAATGAATCTTAAGCTTGGAGAAGATTTAGTTATAGAAATAAAGAGAAAGGAAAATCCTTTAAGAGAATCTTTTGGGAGTTTAAGATTTGGGGATTCTAAAAAAATATTAAAAGAAGTTAGAAAAGAGATGGAAAGTAAATGGATGTAAAAAGGTGTTTTGATACATATGCTTTAATGGAAATTTTTGATGGAAATCCTAAGTTTGAAAAATATATTAATTCTGATTTTGTCATAACTGATTTAACATTGGTAGAGTTTTATAATGTCATTTTAAAAAAATATGATGAAAGGACTGCTGAATATTGGTTTAAGAAATATATGAATTATTCTGTTAGTGTAGATAAATGGGTTTTAAAAGAAGCTATAAAATTTAAGTTTGAAAAAAGAAAAACTAATATATCTTTTTTCGACGCTGTGGGGTATGTTTTTTCTTTATCAAATAATTATCCTTTTGTTACTGGAGATAAAGAATTTGAAAATTTAAAAGGAGTTGAGTTTAAGAAAAAATGAAATCAGAAATAACGTTTGAAGATTGGGAAAAGGTTAATTTAATAGTTGGAGAGGTTATTGAAGTTAGTGATGGAAAGATTAAAATTAATGTTGGTGGGGAAGTTTTGTCTGAAAAGAAGATTGATGTAAAAAAAGGAGAGAAAATTGTTGTTGGCTTGTTTAATGGGAATTTGGTTTTTCCTTTGGTTGATGGTTCTGCAATTGTTCCTGAAAAGGATATTGAACTGGGAAGTCGTGTTGGATAAAGAGAATCACAGATAATTTTATAAATAGGTTTTTTGTGTGGGAAATATGGTAGAAGGCAATTTAAATCCTTTTTATCCCGGTTTTCCTTGGGGTTCGGCAGAGTTTTATAAACAGAAGTCTATAAGTTATATGTTACCTTTGGAAGAGCATTTAAAATTATCTTTTCGTAAAAAACAAAGGAAATCTTGGGAGAGGGATTCTAATGATATACAACTTAGCGGGATTTATAGAGGCAAAATAATTGGAGAGTCTAAGAAAGATTTTGTTTTTGAATTGCATGGAAGAGATATGTATTCAGCTCGAGAAAAAGCGGAAAAATCAAGGTTTACTAATCTTCCTTCTTCTTTAGGTGTTGGAGATAGCTTTGTTTTTGTTATTTATTATCGAAGAGATGAAGATTTTATTGTAGGTAATGGGAGCATTTGGCCTGCTGAAAAATATTGGCATAAAGATTTGAGGAAAGATGCTTCAAACATTTTGAGAGAAGGTTGGCTGGCTGGTTTTTGATAAAATGGTCTCGCTGACATGAGAGATTGATGATTTCGAGTTCTGCTTCGCTGGAAATTAATTAATGAGAAAAGTATTTGATTTAATATATATGTTCTAAAATATATTTTGTAATATATATGTTGGAGAATATAATTAATATTTCTTTCTAAAAACTCTTTCCCAAATTGTTTCTCGGTCTTTTCGTGAATCGTATGGCAGGTTCAACATTTTTGCTGCGATTTCTTTGTAGGCTCGAGCGGGTGTGCTTTTTGGTCGAGTGTGCACAACGGCGTCTTTGAGGTTTAGCGCTTCTTGCATGCAAATATCTTCTGGAACCATTCCAAGAATTTCAACTTCGAGCATTTCTTTTACAACTTCGGGGCTCATTTCTAATTTGTTTTTTCTAACTCTTGTAACAATAACTCCTCTAATTTCTTTTTTCATTTCTCCTGCCATTTTAATTAATTTTAGTGCGTCAGTTATTGCGGGCATTTCTGGGTTGGTGACAATTATTAATTCGTCGGCCATTTCAATCACCGAAAGTGCTTCCTCACCTAATCCTGCCGCGCTGTCAAGAATTATAAAATCAGAAATTTCTTTGAATTCTTTTTTGAAGCTTTTTATTCTGCCTGGGTCTAATGTTCTCATTTCTTTTATTGAAAGTGAAGATGGCATTATTTTTAATCCTGATTCGTGTTCATAAACTGCTTCTTCTGCACTGGCTTTTTTTGATAGAACGTGGTTTAAATTTATTGGGGCTTCGGGGGAACCTAAATGTATTCCGATGTTAGGCGTTGTTAAATTTCCGTCAATTACGAGCACGTCTTTCCCGAAATAGTTCATTGCCGCGCCTAAGTTTATAGCAGTTGTTGTTTTTCCCACGCCTCCTTTACCGGATGTTATTACAATAATTTTTTTCATTTTGACCCTAGAATTTAAATTTAGGATAGAAGAAATTGTTTTGTGTCACTTATAAACTTTTCCAAAGCTTCAGCATATTCTTTAAGTTTCTCAAGATTTACAACAATCTCCTTTCCTTGGTACATAATTTTTAACGCGACGTTTTTTCTGAATTCTCCAACTCGTTCTTTTCTGAGTTCCTCAATTTTTCTAAACATCTCATACATTTTAATGACTTCTAAGAAATTTTTATTTTTGTCAAATAATTCTTTTACCAACGCTATTTTTTGAATTGGGTTTGTTGGAATTTCTTTGATTTTCTTTTTCTTTTTTGCGTGTGTGAGAATTGCGTCGAGGCTTGTTTCAATCATTTGAGTCCATCTAAGAATTAAATTTTTTATCACATCGCAGGTTTTGGTGTATTTTAAACTAACATAGAGAAGGTGGTCAGCGCTTATTTTTTCCTTAATTATTTTTTCCATTTTGGCTTTTACTATTACAAAAAGATACTAATGAAAAGGGGTTTTTATACTTTTATGCTTTTGTTTTCAGAGAGTTTTTTGTTTTTTCTAATATTTTTATTGCTAAAGTTTGGAATTCTTTTATTTTTTCTATTTGGAGGTAAGTGGGGTTTTGGTTTTCTCCAAGCATGACTAATTTTTCGTCTTTGAGAAATTCTACACTACTGTCTTTGTGTTTTTTTACGGTTAAGAATAATTCAAGAATTTGTTCAATTTCTTCGTTTGTTATGGAGTATTTTTTTGCGCATTGTGTTTCAAATATTTCGAAGTTTGATTTCGAATTTGAAGTTAGCGAGATTCTTTGCCTGATGTGTTCGTATTGGAGAATTGCATTTATGTTTTTTGAAATTGCTTGTTTGAGTTCGAGGATTATTTTTAGAAGTAATCTTTTGTCTTTTACGAAAGGGTATGTGACGTAGAGAAGGTGGTTCGTTTTTTTAATTATTTTTTCTGCTTCTTCAATATTTTGGAGAATTTTTAGCATGTATTTAGGGGGTTTTGAATTAATATAGATTTATGTTTATTTAACTTAGTTCTAAAATGGCTTCTGCAAGGTCGCCGGTTCTTTCCAAAATTTCTTTGGCGTGTTTTTTTGAAGCGCCGGTTCTTTCCATCACAGTTTTAATATCGTCTTCGGAGATTTCTGGTTCTTCAGATTCTTCTCTTGTTTTGCCTGCGATTTGGAAAGTTTCTTGACCTTGCATGTTGATTTTTGTGACGGAAGGGTTTTCGATTATTATTTTTGTGCCGTCGTTTTTTTCAATTATAACTTTAGAAGCGTCGATTTCTTTTTGGGAAATTCCCATTTGTTTCATAACTGCTTGCATTTTTTTTGGGTTCATTCCGGGGAACATTTTAAAAAATAAAAGGAAGAATTATTCTTACGCCGATTATCAAAAGTATGAAAACTACGACGTGAGAGGGGTTTAGATTTATTTTACTTGTGTATTCTTCATTGAATCGAGTTAGTCCGCCGAATCCTCCAGGAAGGTTCACTTTGTTGTCTGCCATGATTATTTGAATTATAGATAGTTTTTAAAAGTTTCTTGAATGGGATTATGTATGACTAAAGAAAATATTGATTTTAAGGAGATGGAGGATAAGTGGCAGAAATTTTGGGAGAGTGAGGGAATTTATCGGGCCGATTTGAAAAAGAAGAAAATTTATTCTGTTGATACGCCTCCGCCGACGGTTTCTGGGGAGATGCATTTGGGACACGCTTTTAGTTATTCTCAGCAGGATTTTATTGTGCGGTTTAGAAGAATGTTGGCGTCGTTGAACGGTGAGAGTGTGTTTTATCCTTTTGGAACGGATGATAATGGTTTGCCGACAGAGAGGTTGGTCGAGAGATTAAAAAAAGTTAAAAGTAAAAATATGTCTCGAGCGGATTTTATTCAGTTGTGTTTGAAAACTTTGAAGGAAGTTACGCCAGAGTTTATTCAAGCGTGGAAGAATTTGGGGGTGTCTTGCGATTATGATGCGATTTATTCTACAATTGATGATAGCACTCGAAAATTGTCGCAAAAATATTTTATTGATTTATATAAAAAAGGTGAGGTTTACAAAAAAGATTTTCCGACGATTTGGTGTCCCGAGTGTCAGACTTCGATTGCACAAGCAGAGTTAGAAGATAAAGAATCTAATAGTTTGTTTTCGACTTTGAAATTTAAAGTTGGCGAGGGGGATTTGTTGATTGCTACAACTCGTCCAGAATTATTGGGTGCGTGCGTTGCCGTTTTTGTAAATCCTAAAGATAAGCGGTATAAAAAATTTGTTGGAAAAAAAGCGAAGGTGCCGTTGTTTAATCAGGAGGTTCCGATTTTGGAGGACGAGTCTGCAGAGATGGATAAAGGGACAGGAATCTTGATGATTTGCTCTTACGGAGATAAGTTTGATGTTGACGCAATTAATCGGCATAATTTGGAGCCAAGAGTTATTTTGCAAACTGACGGAACTTTAAAGGTTAAAGGTTATGAAGGTTTGAAAGTTAAGGATGCGCGAAAGAAAATTTTGGAAGATTTGAAAAAAAATAATTTGATTGTTGAGCAAAAAGATATTACGCATGTTGTGAATGTGCATGATAAATGTGGGACTGAAATTGAGTTTGTGTCGACGGAGCAATGGTTTATTAAAATTTTAGATAAGAAAAAGAAATTGGTTGCACAGGGTAAGAAAATTAATTGGTATCCTGAATTTATGTTTAAGAGATATGAAAATTGGGTGAATGGTTTGGAGTGGGATTGGAGTGTTTCTCGGGATAGGCATTTTGGAATTCCGATTCCGGTTTGGGAATGTAAAAAATGTAATGAAATAATTTTGCCTTCGGAGAAAGAATTGCCGGTTGATCCGTTGCAGACGAAAAAGAAATGTCCGAAGTGTAAAAAAGATGCGGTGCCGGAAAATAAAGTTTTGGATACTTGGGCGACATCTTCAATAACCCCGCAAATAGTTGATAGTTTGACAAAAGGCAAAATTGGAATTCCGTTTTCCTTGAGACCGCAGGCGCATGATATAATTCGGACTTGGGCATTTTACACAATTGTTCGAGGGTTCTTGCACGAGAATAAAATTCCGTGGGAAAATATTGTGATTTCTGGAAATGTTTCTTTGGGCGGGGAGAAAATGAGTAAGAGTAAGGGGAATGTTATTAATCCAAAAGATGTTATGGCTAATTATGGTTCGGACGCTTTGAGATTTTGGGCGGCGGGTTCGAAGTTGGGAATGGATTTGGATTATCAAGAAAAAGATTTGGTTACGGGAAAGAAAATGGTTAATAAATTATTGAATGCTTCGAAATTTGTTTTTATGAATTTGGATGATTACAAAAATGATAAGCCGAAGAAGTTGGAAAAAGTTGATGAGTTGTTTTTAGCGAGTGTTGGATGGTTGGTTCAGAATTGCACGAAGAGTTTTGAGAAATATGAATATTCGAGGGCGAAACAAGATATTGAGCAATTTTTTTGGAAGGATTTTTGTGATAATTATTTGGAGATTGTTAAGAAACGGGTTTATCAAGGAAGTGGGGACGCGAAAAAATCAGCACAGTATACTTTGTATAAAAGTTTATTGACGCTTTTGAAATTGATTGCGCCAATTATGCCTTTTGTTACGGAGGAAATTTATCAAGAACATTTTAAGAAAACGGAAAAGGATAAATCTATTCATATTTCTGCTTGGCCTGTGACGGAGATTGTGCAAAAAGATTTGGATGGGTTTTCGAGTTATACTGTTTTCAAATTTGTTATCGGGATGATTAGACAGGAAAAATCTAATGCACAGAAATCGATGAATTCTGAATGTGTTTTGACTTTGGATAAACAGAAGTTAAAAGATATTAAAGGTTTGGAAGAAGATTTGAAAAGTGTTATGAATGTTTCGGAGATTAAGGAAGGGGCGTTTAAGGTTGAGTTTGTATAAACTTATAAATCTCTTTTTTCTTTATGGAATATGACAGCTTTAACGAAATATGAATTGGAAGATTTGATAGAAGAGCTTGAGAAACATCGGGGTCGGGCGACTGAGTTGATTTCGGTTTTGATTCCGGCGGGTTATGATGTGAATGCGGTTCAGCGTCAGTTGGAGGCTGAGAAGTCTACGGCGAAGAATATTAAATCTACTGCGACGAGGAAAAATGTTTCGGATGCATTAGATAAAGTTGTTCGTGAGTTGAAAGGTTTGAAGAAAACTCCAGATAATGGGCTGGCGATTTTTTGCGGGAATGTTTCTAAGGTTGAGGGTCAGGATGACATGCAGATTTGGATTATTGAACCTCATTTGCCGTTGAAAATTAGATTATATCGTTGTGATAAAGAATTTGTTTTGGATCCTTTGAGAGAAATGACTGCAGTTTCGGAGATTTTTGCTTTAGTGGTTATGGATCGGAAGGAGGCGACGATTGGTTATCTTGAGGGAAAGAGAATTGAAGTTTTGCAACACATGACGTCAGGGATTCCGGGGAAAGTTCGAGCGGGGGGACAGAGTTCGCAGAGGTTTCACAGAATTACTGAGGGTTTGACGAGAGATTTTTATAAAAGAATTGCGGAGGAAGTGAAAAAGAATTTTTATGAAGAGACGAGATTGAAAGGAATAATTATTGGTGGGCCGATTCCGACGAAGGACGAGTTTATTGATCAAGAATTTTTGGCGACGCAGTTGAGAGAGAAAATAATCGGACGGGTTGATATTGGCGATGCTGATGAGTCTGGTTTGAAGGAATTGGTTGCAAAGTCGCAGGATATTTTAGCGAGTCAAGAAATAATCGCGGAGAAAAAATTGTTGGAGAAATTTTTTGAGACTTTGGGGGAGAAGCCAGAGTTGGTTTTTTATAAGTTAGAAGATATTGAGAAGGCTTTGGATTATGGTGCGGTTGATAAATTGATTCTTTCTAAAGAGTTGGATAAAGTTGTTGCGAAGAAATTGAAGACGAAGGCGATTGATATTGGTGCGAGTATAGAAATTGTTTCTACCGAGACTACTGAGGGTGAGCAGTTTAAGAAATTGTCGGGAATGGGTGCTCTGCTTAGATATAAGATTTAATTTTTGGATTTTGTTTCTTTTTGGTTTATACTTGTTAAAATTTTTTTCATGTAGCTCCACTACACTTCAAAAAATTTTAACTTCGTCTAATTCCAAAAATAAATCAAAATCTTTTAGAGGGAATAATTTGTGAGGGTTCAAAATTTGGAGTGTACTTGAGTATAATAATATTTATATATAGGATTTGAAGAGTTGATTGATGATAAGTCGTGAAGAGATAGATGGATTGCATGCCGAAGAGGGTGTTGCTTGTGATGAAATTCTTAAGAAGTTGAAGGTTGAGGATTATCAGAATTTTTTTACAATTAAAGAAACTTTGGATATTGCTTATCAAGAGTTTTTGGTTACTCAAAAAAATGCGAAAGTGTCTATTTTTAATTTGTATTTAATTGGGGGAAATCTGACTAAAGAAGGCGATAGACCAGATATTGATTTGCTTGTTGCGACAGATATGTGGTATGATAGTTCTGCCCCAAGAGATCTAAAAGCTGCAATATTTTGGCCCGGCTGTCAGTGTGATTTGGTGCAAGAAAAAATTTTGGGGTTAACTGATTTTTTTTCTAAAATTGAACAGGTTGGGAAGTTACCAGATGATTATAATATTGGTGTGACTAAGGGAAAAGTATTGTTTGAGCTTTACCCGGAAAATGGGGGGAAGAAAATTGATTTAAGCTATGTTAGAAATTTAGATGAGTGGTCTGGATTTCATTCTGAAGAGAAATTCATCGCGAGAGATGTTGATGAAAAAGGAAAACCTTTAGAGAGATTGATTTTGCGTAGATGGAAATGAATTTTAAGATATAAAATATGAAGCTTGTTTAGAATTTAGATATCCTTTTTTAACTAAACATTCTATTGCTCGTTTTTGGGTTTTATCTGAATCAAAATGTTGTTTGTCATCTTCTTGTAGAATACATCTTAACGTAGTTACTAATCTCCCTTCGAAAAATAAATCAAAATGTGGAATTCTTTCCTCTTCATCGAGATTATAGATTTCTATTCCCGCATTTATTTTTTTGAACCAATATTTTCCTCGAGTTGTTCCTTGAAAACCCATGTCTGATATTGGTTTATTTCTTGGAGCCATTTAAATCTGATAAAAAATTCTTTTTTAAATATTTTGGTTTGTTAAATTAAACTTTTAATTTCCTTATTAAGAAATTAGTTAGGAAGATTGTTGTGCTGACTACTAAAAACCAGAACAAAGGATAATAGGGAATATTCATTTGTTGAAAGTGGAAAACTAAATTGAGATTGTTCTCGATTGAGCCTTCAATTCTCGAGGCTAGGAAGACAATTATTATTGTGATTAAACTTATTATCAATGGTTTTTTTGTTCTTTTTGGAAGAAATCTAATTGAGTAAAAAGAAAGAGGAATTGTAAAAAGATGTTGGCTGGTTATTATTTTTGAACTTAAATGTCCTTGTTGGAAAAAATAATTTGTGATACCGAGGAAGGAATTTTTTGCAATTAAAAAATATATGAAATCGATTGTCCAAAGTAGAAGTGGGACTGTTAAAAGATTTAATTGGCTTTTTACAAGGGTTTTGTTTTTTGTTAAAAATCCTATTCCGAGGAGAATTAAACTTATGTAACATAACCATAAAATTATTAGGGGATTTTTTAAAATAAAAAGGGCGTCGAGAATTGCACTTATTCCAAATATTAAAAAAATTACTCCAGCTATAATTGGGATTATTTTTTCTTTTTTCATTAATTTGTATTGGCTCATATTTTTAAATGCTTTTTGTTTTATTAAATTATGGTGAATAGTAAGACTGTTGATGAATTGGATGGTGTGCGTGAAAAAGAAGATTTGCGGAAACTTGAGGCGGTGTTTTTTGTGTCGGGGCGGTTTTTGTCGATGGAGGATTTGATTTCTTTGAGTGACTTGAATCCTGTTGTGATTCGGGATTTGATTGATAGGCTTCGGGAGAAATATTCTGAGCAGGATTCGGCGATGGAGATTGTTGAGAAGGGCGGGCTTTGGAAAATGGATGTTCGGCAGGAATATTCTTATATTATTAATAAATTGGCGACGGGGTCGGCGGAGTTTTCGAAGGCTGAGCAAGAGACTTTGGCGATTATTGCTTACAAGCAACCGATTAAGCAGTCGGTGATAATTAAGATTCGAGGAAATAAAGCGTATGACCATTTGAAGAAATTTGTTGATTTGGGTTTGGTGAAAAGGAAGAAAGAAGGGCACACGCATATTTTGGCGTTGAGCGATGATTTTTATGATTATTTTAATTTGCCTGAAGGAGAGAATTTTTTGAGGGCGATTGATGGTGGGTTTGAGGAGGAGGAATAACTTTTTAAGATGAGAAAAGAGTTTAAGCTTTTAGTTTTTTTGTTTGTTCTTGCTTTTATTATTCGAGTTATTTTTGTTTTTGCTTCTCCGATAAAAATTTGGGATGAAACTGTTTATGCAAATTTAGGATATGATTTGAGTTCAAATTTTTTAGATTATTCTTTGAGAGATTCTGGATGGAGTGATTATATTCCTGGAAGTGAGAGTTTTTATAGTTGGCCGAATATGGGATTCAGAGCACCTTTGCTTCCGTATTTATTGTCATTGTTTTATTTTTTTAAATTAAGCTTTTTTGTTAACTTTTTTGTTGTTTTTGTTGGGGCTTTGTCAGTTTGTTTAATTTATATTTTAGGAAAGAATATGTTCAATGAAAGAATTGGTTTTTATTCAGCAGTTTTCTTAACATTAGTTCCATTACATGTTATTTATAGTGCTAGAATTTTTACTGAAATTTTAGTTACATTTTTTGAATTGTTGGTTTTTATTAGTTTTTGGAAGGGTTATGAAAAAGGAAATAAAACTTATAAAATCTTTTTTGGATTTTTTTTGGCATTGTCACTTTTGTCAAGATATACTGCGTTATGGATAATGCCAGTTTTTCCTATTTACTTTTTAGTTAGGGATAAATCTTTTAAATTTTTGAAGGATAAATATTTGTGGTATTCAATTTTAATCTTTTTTATTACTTTAATTCCTTGGTTTATTTATGGTTTTTTTACTTATGGTAATTTTCTTGGGGCATTTATCCATGGGTGGAAATCTTCTGCTTATTGGGGAGGGCTACAATCTTGGAATTTCTTTTTTGTTAATTGGTTTCGGATGTTTTCAGTAATTGGAATTGTTTTTTTTATTGGATTAATTTATGTTTTTTATAAAAGAGAATTTGTTAAAAAAGAATTTTCTCTTTTGTTGATTTGGTTTATTGTTTTTTTAGTATTTGCAATTTACATGCCTCATAAAGAGCAAAGATTTATTTTGCCAATTGTTCCCACTATTGTTTTAATTTCAGGGTATTTTTTTGATATTTTGAAGAAAAATAGAACTTTGATTTTTGGAGTTCTTGTATTATTCAGTGTTCTTCATTTGGGATTCCATTTTGGGGATATTTATCATGATTTTTATACCGATACAAATGAATGTTTTTTACAAGCTAATGAATTTTTGAGAGGGGTTGATTCGAATTCTGTTGTAATTACGGATGAGTCTTCAGTTGTTTTTTATTATACTAAATTAGAAACGTCTTTTTACCCCAATCCTTGGAATTATGAAACTTTGGAAAATTGGAAAGAAAATTATCCTGGAAGGGTTGTTTATGTTCTTTTCGGAGATTATATTATCAAATCCGAAGGAGAATCTGAAAGAATAAAAGAAGATTTAGAAAAAAATTCAGAAAAAGTCTGGGAATGTTTTAAAGGGGAGGGATATACTCTTGTTTATCAAATTTAATTATAAAGAAAGTGAATAATCTCACCTCACAAATCTTTAAAATACTTAAATTCCGTGTTTTTTAATGGAAACGCTCCCGATAATTTATTTATCTTATATGTTTGTATCAATTTATTTTCTGACTTTGTTTTTGTTGCTTTATTTTAGAAATAAGGACGATTTGTTTAAGTATCCTGAGCCGACGCATTTTCCGACGGTTTCTTTTGTTGTGCCGGCGTATAATGAGGGAGAGAGTATTGAGCAGACGATTCATGAGATTTTTGAAGTTGATTATCCGAATATTGCGGAAGTGGTTGTGGTTAATGATGCGTCGACGGATAACACGAGGGAGATTCTTGATAGGTTGAAAAAGAAATACAAGAAACTTGTCGTTATTCATAATGAGGTTAATACCGGGAATGCGGCGGGGTCGCAAAATATTGGTTTGAAATATGTGACTTCGGAGTTTGTTGTAGTGGTCGACGGGGATTCTTATCCTTCGAAAGATTCTATTAAGAAAATGATTGGTTTTTTGGAAGACCCTGTGGTTGGGGCGGTGACTTGTTTTTTTATTCCTCGAGAAAGGAAAACTTTTTTTGAAAGGTTGCAGACGATTGAATATCATGTGATTGCTTTTACGAGAAAACTTTTGGGTTATGTGGATTGCATTTATGTGACGCCGGGTCCTTTGGCTTTGTATCGAAAATCTGCTCTGGATAAAATTGGTGGTTTTGATGAAAAGAATTTAACGCAGGATATTGAAGCGACTTGGGCTTTGGCTTATCATGGGTTTACTCGTAGAATGTGTTTGGATGCTCACGCTACGACGAATGTTCCGAAAAAAATTATTCCTTGGTATAAACAGCGACGGAGATGGAATATTGGTGGGCTTCAATGTATTAGTAAATATAAGGGTTCTTTTTTTAGAAGAGGGATGTTGGGATTTTTTATTTGGCCTTTTTTTGTTTTACAATTATTTCTTGGTCTTTTGGGTTTGAGTATTTTTGTTTATTTGATGTCGACGAGAATTATTAGTAATTATCTTTTTATGAAATATTCGATTCCGGTTGGGACGCCGTTAATTACGATGAATGATTTTTTTGTTACGCCGAGTTTTTTGAATTATCTTGGAGTTATTATGTTTGTTTTGGGGGTGTCGTTCACAATTTTGATATTATATATTATGAAATCAGAGGTATTGAAGAAGCAAAATATTTTTAATATGCTGATGTACTTCTTAATCTACCTTGCGGTATACCCTTTCATTATGATTTCGGCGTTGTATTATTATTTCAAGGGAGGAACTAAGTGGAGATGAAAAGTCAAAAATATAATTTCCTGTATGCGTTGATTATAACGATTCTTATTTTTAATTTTGGAATTTTTATGGGTTACAAATTGGAGACTTCGAGATTGGATAAAATAAATGATTTTTCGCTTTTGGCG
Source organism: bacterium (assembly GCA_036787775.1). GTDB lineage: Archaea > Nanobdellota > Nanobdellia > Pacearchaeales > GW2011-AR1 > DAIQOR01. The sequence continues at coordinate 18,848 of DAIQOR010000009.1, forward strand.
GAGATTGAACTTTTGGATCAGAAGGTTCAGAGCGATGCTTTGTCGATGATGGATTTAAATTGTGATTTGTTGGTTCAAGAAAATATTATTTTTGCGGATAAAATTTTTGAGGATGCGAAAAAAATTCAGAATTATGAGAATGCAAATAGGATGAATAATGAGATTACTATTTTGCATAAAAAATATGATTTATTGAGGGCGTTGTTTTGGATGAATAGTTTGAAGGTGCAGAAAAAGTGTAATTCGGATTACCATAATGTGGTTTATTTTTATGATTATGACGCGCCGACTTTGGATCAGAAATCGAGGCAGAGGTTTTTTTCTAATCTTTTGGGAGAGTTAAAGTCTGAGGAAAAAGGGAAGGTTATGTTGATTCCGATGGCGGGAGATTTGGACGCGGGGTCGATTAATTTGTTGATGGATAAATACGGCGTTGAGAGTTTGCCGGCGATTTTGATTGACGAGAAAGTTGTTCTGACTGACGTTGAAAGTCTCGAACAGATTCGAAGCTATCTTAATTAATTGTTCTTTTCTACAATACAAATATTAAAAAAAGGAATTGGGCTTTTTATTTGATGGGAGAATGTTTTAAATGCGGGATTTCGGGGAGTCGTGTGCTTTTGAGGGACGCGATTGTTGAAGAAGGCATTGTTAAATTTTGTAGGAAATGTTTGGAAGAGGAAAGATTGCCCGCGATTAAAAAAGTTGTTGAAGAGGATGCTAGTAAATTGAGTGTTTATGAACGGTTGTCGCGGACGAGGGGAATTAATCCTAAAGAACATAAAGAACGGATTTCGAGTTTTGGAAATAATTCTGTGCACGATTGTGAGTTGAGGGATTTGGTTGAGGCGAATTATGCAAATAAAGTTAAACAGGTTGAAAAGAGAAGGCGGGACGATTTGGCTGATAATTTTCATTGGGTGATTATGCGGGCTCGGAGGAGCATGAAAATGACGCCTGAACAGGTGGCTGTTGAAATTGGGGAGCCTTTAAATGCTATTAGACTTGCGGAGAAGGGAATTGTTCCGGAAGGGGATAATCGGTTGGTTAAAAAATTGGAGAATTTGTTGAGGATTAATATTTTGAAAAATGTTCAGAGAGCTGATTTTAAGAGGCCGGAGTTGGATTTGGATGAGCCTGACGTGACGAGGATTTTGACGCTTTCGGATTTGCAAGAAATGAAAAAGAAAAAAGATATGGAGAAGGTTGTGGAAAAGGATGATGCTGAGAAATTTATTCCTAAGAAGAAAACAGATTGGTTTGGTTTTTTGAGAAGGCGGAAACAGAAAATTCAATTTGAGGAAGAGTTGGCGTTGGAAGAACCGGTTGATCATTTGGACGATGATGATTTTGAGGAAATAGAAATTGCCGAGGTCAAGAAGCCGGAAAGGGTTAGGAGAATACCAGTTCGTGGCGAGGAGATTAGTGCTAATAAGTTTGAGAAAACAAAGTCTGAGAAAAAAGATGTGTCGGATGAGGATATTAGCGGGTTGATTTGGAAAAGGTAACTTTTATAAACCAAAATAATTCTTTCTTATTATGGAAGTTAAGATTTTAGAAGATTCGAAGGATGACATGAGAATTGAAATTGATAATCTTACGATTGCGGAGATTATGCGGGTTTATTTGAATAAGGACTCGGCTGTGACTTTCGCGGCTTGGCGAAGAAATCATCCGACTGAAAATCCGGTTTTGGCGTTTAAGACAAAAGGTAAAACAACGAAGAAAGCTCTGAGTGATGCGATTGCTTTGTTGGAAAAAGATTTGGATGTTTTGTCTTCTGATTTTAAGAAGTTGAAATAATTAATTGCTTCGCTTAAATATTTCCTCCAATAGAAAAAAATTCACTTATTTGAGTAACTATGTCTGAAGGTAATTCGTGTATTTTTTTTAGAGTTGGATCTATCATTCTTGTAAAAGGTAAAAGATATATTATTGGATGTTTAGTATGATACGTTTCTTTTAATCGTCTTCTTAGTCCGGAATCTGGATGTTTTAATATAGCAGTATGTTCTCTTAATGTGCCTTCACGTACATGACAAGATACATGAAGATATCCGCTTCGAATGAGGCTTCGACTTACTTCATAATTTTCATCATTTATTTCTTGCGAGCTTTCTAAATTTTTTAAAAGAAATTCATATTCTGTATCTGGAAAGATCATGTTTTATCTAATTTTTCCAATTATATAAATATTATTATACTTGATTTTCTAATTAATTTTATGGCGAATAAAATATCTACTGGAAGTTTCGATTTTAATAAATGGCTTTATGGTGGTTATGAGCGAGATGTGATTACGATGGTTGCTGGTGGGCCTGGAACTGGGAAGACGAACCTTGCGATTTTGTTGGCATGTAGTCAGGCACAGATGGGGAATAAAGTTATTTTTATTGACAGCGAGGGGGGTTTTAGTATTGAGAGAGTTAAGCAAATTGTTGGAGAAAAGTATGAGGAAATTTCTAAGAATATTTTGATGTTGAGTATTGTAAATTTTGATGAGCAGAAAAAAGTTTTTGAGACGTTGTTGGAAAAAATAAAAACGAATCATGTGGGAGCGATTATTGTTGACGGGATGGCGATGTTATATCGTTTGGAGTTGGGTTGTTCGGATAAAGAGAAAGAAGAGGGGAAGATTCAGAAAATTAATCATGAGGTTGCGAAGCAGATGCGAATGCTTTCAGAGATTTCGCGGAAACAGAATATTCCGATTTTGATTACGAATCAAGTTTATAGCGGGTTTGTTAGTCAGGAAGATTTTATGAAAGGAGTTAAGGGTGAGACGAATTTAGTTGGAGGAAGTTTGTTTAGATATTGGAGTAAATGTATTATTGAATTGCAAAATGATAACGGAAGACGGAAGGCGGTTTTATTGAAGCATCGAAGTTTGCCGACTAAGCAATTTTCTTTTGAAATAAAGAATGAAGGGGTTGTGAAAAAAGGTTTGTTTTGAGAATAATTAATTTTAAATAGTGTTGTTTGAATGATAGAAAATGGCAAATAAAGCTGGACATTTAATTTCTTTGGAAGAATTGACAAAAAAATATGATATTGTTTTGACAGATAATTCTGCTTTGATTGGATGGCAAGGATTAAATACTCGGCCTAAAAAATTTGGAAAAAAAAGTGATGCTTTTATTCAGGAAAGAGTTGCATTCAATCAATTCAAATGTGCTTTAGTAGGGAAAGGAAATTGTTATTTCACTCCCACATTATTTTATCAATTTAGAGAGGGAATTAATACCGAAACTTCTCCTGAAGGACTTCTTTCAAAATTTGAGGGAATGAAAATTTCTGAAGATGAATGGGAAGTATATGGAAATGCTCGGGAAAGAGATAGAGTGTTGGTTCAATCAGCGAGGGAATTAAAAAGAAATAGGAAAATAATTTTTTTAAAAGAAGATGAACTTGAACCTTATAGAGATTTGATTATTAGATATGCTTTTTTGAAGCGAAGAAATAAGTTGGGGGATGTCAATTATGATACTCTTATGACTGGAGCCACTTTAGCTTTGGAGAGGAAAGATTCTGTTGCAATCATCTCAAATAATATCCCTTTATTTTATTCTTGGAAAGATTTCCTTTCTTTGGAAGCCAATCTTAATTTTGAGAAATTTGCTTTTTATTTTAGGAGAAGTAAGGAGCATTATTCTAAAGGAATAATATGAAAAAATTATTTACTACTTTATTCGTTTTGGGAAGTTTGTTTTCGAGTGATTTTGTCGAGGCGAAAGATCGGGTTCGATTTACTGTGAGTTATAATCAAGGAAGGTTGGAAAATAAATCAGCGTCGGAAGATGGAGATGATCCTCATGGTGAGAGTTATGATGGAGGTGTTTTTAATCGGGTGAGTTTGGGTTGTTATAATTCTAAGAAAGGGGATTTGATGGGGGTGGAGACAAAAGGTTTTCAGTATGATTTGGTTCTTGCTTTTGGTGGGACGAGTTTTACAAAAAAATCTGAGGCGGAAATTATTAAGAGAAGTATTTCTGGGGCTTGGCCGGCGATGTCATATCGATTTAAAGTCGATGATGATTTGAGTCTTAGAACGGGTTTGGGAGCAATTCCGATTATACAAATAACTCATGAAAAAGCGGGGGAAAATCACCATGCAAATTATTCGGGGTTGGAATTTATTTTAGGATTTACTTTTGAGAAACTTAAATTTCCTTTTGATATTGGATTAAATATTTCTTATGGATACTTGAAAAAAATAAGTCAGAGTGATAATGTTGTTGAGGGTGTTTATCGATTGCCGGAAGAACAGAGTTTTTTTAGTTTTGGCGTTGGAATTACTGAGGATATTTTTTAGTATCTTTCTTCTTTGAGAATCCACTTACTTTCTTTTGATTCTTGTTCTTTCAATTTTTTTAAAAGTTCTAATTCTTTTATTGCCCTTCTGCGAGGATCTGTCTTATCAAGATGTTCTTCTAATGTTTTTGGAATTTTTCTTATTAAATATTCGTCAGGATTTAAGTTTCTTGTTTGATTATTATTTTTTAGGAAATCTCTTGCTTCTTCTTCAGTTTCAAAGAAATATTCTTCGAATTTGTCTTCTTCTGGTGAAGAAAATGGAGAACATGAATTATTGATTCCAAAAAGTAAAATATATTTTTTAGAATGTCCTTCAGAAAGGTATCTTGGAACTTCTGTATCAAAATAATTTTGATGTGCACCTCTTGCCCATAAGTCTAATTTTACCATAGAAAGAATAAGAGTTTAAAGTTTATAATTATTATGGCGAATTATTCTCAGCTTCTTCAGCTTTCTTTTTTTCATATTCTTCTATTCGTTCTTTGTTTGTTGGGCATTCGTTGTTGAAGCAAAAAATCCAAGGCTTTTTTCCTTTGGCTAAACGCATCATTAATGGGAAACTGCATTGCTCGCAAATTTTTTCGGCTTTTTTTATGACCCCGTTTGGTGGAAGAGAATAAGTGTTTTTACATTCGGGATAGGCGTTGCAAGCGATGAAATTTCTTCGAGTTTTTTTAGAGTAAGTTATTGCCAAATCTCCTTTTTGACATTTTGGACATTGAACTAAAATGTTTTCAATTTTTTGTTGG
>DAIQOR010000002.1:0-51245 GCA_036787775.1 bacterium
GATGCTCAGCTTTTGAAATTTCGATAATTAATTGATAAGTCTGATTCGATAAATGAGGCACAACCCAGAAAATAGAATCCATCAAAGAATTATTATTTAAATCGTGTGCTTCAAATTGAGTCAAAATTCTCGAACCATTTTCTAAATGATAAAGTTTTATCGACGACAAACTAGAAACTTCATTCTCTAATTCCGTATAAGCCAAAATATTTTCATAATGCACGTCCGAAGAAATTATAATCTCTTTCCCATTCGACAAATTACTTTCAAAAGAAACCGGAGCAGGAGTTTCATACTCAATATCAAACTCAGTCGCATCTTCATTAATCACAACTTCCTTAATCTCCTCAGTTTCCTCAATATCAATAACTCTTCCAGTAATTGCCGAAATAATTTTCTCCCAAGTTTTCTTAAAAAAACTTTCCTCATTCAAATTTATGTTCGCCGAAACCTTACTTGAAATAATTTCCGCAGTTATTTTCTCCTTCTTCATTTCTTTCACAACTTGCTCTTCTTCCAAATCTTCCTTAACTTCCTCTTTTATTTCTTCATCTCCATTTAAAGTTTCATTTTCTTTTTCAATTTGTTTCTCTTCCTTCTCTATCTCCTTAATTTCTTTCTTATCCAAAACTTCATTCAATTTGTAAACAGAAATGTTGCTCGCCTCTTTATGAATTTGAACTCTAAACTCATCAGGAAAATCCATCTTCACATTTTTCTTCCATTTAACGGGTTGCCCAATAACCGCATCAAATTGCAAAGTCGTAATAGTCAAATTCCCAAAAGTAACATTCAAAACAGTCTCGTTCAAAATTGTCTCATTAACCAAAGTAAAATTCTCCTCAACATCTTCAACAGAAATCTTTTTCGAATCTCTAACAATTTCTAAACCCTCATATGACAACACAACTTCCAAATCCCCATCTTCCGCAAGAATATTCAAAGCAGTCAAATTAATTTCCAAATCCTTTTTTTCATTATTCTTATAATTAGTAGTCACAACAACTTTCTTGTTCTTTATCTCAATCTCAACATCCTCCGAAGAAGAAACCAACTTCGCGGTCTGCCCCTCTTCCAAATCATATTCAAAACTTTCACCATAACTAACACTTCCAGAAACTTCCTCACCTTGAATAACATTCCCAGTTAAACTCTCTAAAAAACTAAACACACTTCCAATAACTTCTCCAGTAATAGACACAGGCTCCGACTCACTCACACTTTCAACAACATCCTCTGACTTCTTATCTTCCTTTTCAGAAACCTTCGCCTCAGCCTTATCTTCTTTAACATCTTTGCCCTTAGTAGAAACTTCTACAACTTCTTCAACCGGAACTTCTTCTTCTGGAACCTCTTCCACAACTGGTTCTTCAACAACTTCTTCTGAAACTTCTTCAACAGGAGTTTCATCAGGAACAACATCTTCACTTCCAGAACTACTTCCACTTGACTCACCATCTTCAACAACTTCCTCAATTATTTCTTCTTCCTCAACTATTTCAGTTTCATTCAAAACAACTTCAACATCATCTTCAGATTCTTCAACAACTTCTTCATCATAATAAACATCCAAAACAAAATCAACACTTTCATAATTTTCAGAAACCCCATAACCTAAACCTTCACCAGAAATATTTTTTCCATCAACATAAAAAATTCCTTGCACCGCATCTTCATCAACCAACTCACTCAACAAATAATTATAAGAATTTTCTCCAACAAAAATCAAAACATTTGTTGAAGCCGGAATGAATTCTCCTTCCTCCAAACTCAATTTCAAAAACCCTTCAACGTTTTCTCCAACTTGGTAAACTTTACTAATCGACAAAGAAACATTTCCAGTAAAATTCACATTCAAAACCAAAAGCAAAACCAACATTAAAAAAATAATTCCCACACATCCAAAAAAAACAGAATTCCAAAGTACAGATTTCTTTACACTACCCTTTCCTTGATATTCAGAAACAACTTTACCGTCGACCTTTTTACTGTGATAAATATAAGGACCGTACGTTTTTCCGTTCTTTTCTATAAATCTTTTGTATACCATCACAACTCTTTTGAAAGTCAATTCAAAGTAATAAAAAAGAGTATTTTAACTATATAAATATTATTGTCAGCGAAACTTAATAAAAAACACCAAAAATCGTTTTACACTACCCATGTTTTATGTTTTCATCTATCCAATTTCTTAAATTTCTTTTCAAAACATGTGCTCTTATATCCAAAATATTTGAACCACAATCAACAGGTTTTATTTCATCACAATATTCCAAAAAAAGTCTGCCCGCTCTTGTTTCTAAATTGTTTAGATTATTTAAATATTTTATTCTTTTTTTATCTTCATCAGTTATGCTCAACATAGAAATATTATAAGCTAATTTCAATCCAAGTATTTCTCTTTCAAGCCCATATTTAATTCTTGAAATAAATTTCATATTAAAACAATATTACATAATAAAATCAAATAAAAATCTTTCTATTCCTTCTTAACAACTTTCTTTTCACTCTTATCTTTCTTAGCTTTAGAAACCCATCGAACCTTTCTTCGTTTCATCAACCGATTTTTCCTACATTTTCCAGAACATAAATGAACCGCCTCACCTTTTGTCGTAACTAAAGTTGTTCCTCTATGCAAATCATACTCTTTTCCACAATAAGAACATTTTACCATTAGGTATACGCTCCCTTTGAAACTTTAGACCGAATCTTTCTCGCCTCGATTTCAGTTTCCCTTAACATTAAAATATCTCCAATAATAACTGGCCCTCGAACATTTCGTCTCATACTTCGTCCCTCATCTTTTCCTTTTTGAACTAAACATTTAACTTGAGTAATTTCCCCTCGGAATCCAGTCCTGCCTATTAACTCTTGAACGATAGCCGGAACCGTCACACCTGACGAAATTCTATCACTACCTTTCGCAGTTTTCTGGCTCTGCTGAGCCGTCTTTTGGGGTTTTTGAGATTTAGCCATTTTAAAATTATTTCAGTCCAGCAATATCTTTAGCAGCATCGCCACCATCAATCACAGCAACGGCCGAAGTCGCTACAGGAAGCCCGATAGAAACACCAAGTTTCTTTTTGTCATCAACTTCTTTGCATGGAATATTTTTCTCTTTACACAAAACAGGTAAATGCTGAACAATCTCTTTCGGCTCAACATTCGAAGCGTAAACAACCAACTTTGCAGTTCCCCGCTCAATCGCCTTCGTCACTTCGTTAGTGCCTTTCTCAATCTTTCCCGTACTCTTCGCTTTTTCAACAATTTGATACAAATCCATTTTATTTCCTTCCGTTAACCACTGAGAATAAATCCTCACATTAGGTCATTGGATATTCAATCAAGAAAAATTCGGTTTATAAAACTTTCTCATTTCCACTGAACCTCTATGTCATCAGTTCTTTCCCGAGGATGAATATCCAACTTTCCTTTTTCCTTCAAACCCTTACGAAACATTATCTCACCCAGAAACGCAATCATCGCCCCGTTATCGACGAGCAAACTCTTTTCCGGCACAAAAAATTTACACCCTCGTTCCTTGCACATTATCTTACACATTTCCTGAAGTCGAGAATTACAAGCAACTCCTCCACCCAACAATAATTCTTTTTTCCCAGTGTGCGCCAAAGCCCTCTCCGCCGTCTCAACCAACATCGCAAAAACCGTCTCCTGCAAACTAAACGCCAAATCATGAATCTCAAATTTCTCACTCTCAAGCTTCTGTTTCAAATTCGTCTGAATTCCCGCAAGCGCAATATCCATTCCCTTAACTTTGTAAGGAAGTTCGATATAAGTATTACTTTCTTTGGCCAACTTTTCAATCGCAGGCCCACCAGGAAAACCAATTCCCATAAATCTAGCAACGGTGTCAATAAAATTCCCAACACCCAAATCCAAAGTCTCACCAAAAACTCGATACTTCCCTGACGCAAAAGCAATCACTTGAGTATTTGCCCCAGAACAATATAACATCACAGGATCCCGCGCACCCGTCAACTTCCCAATTTCCAAATGCGCAATACAATGATTAACTCCCACGACGGGCTTTCCCAATTTCTCAGAAAGTTCCTTCGCAAATTTCATCCCCTCAATCAAACACGGCGCCAACCCAGGACCCTGAGAAAAAGCAATCACATCAATATCATCCTCGACAATTCCTGCAGAACTCAACGCCTCAAAATAAATCTCGTTCTTACATTCACAATGATGTCGCGCAGCTTTAATCGGAATAATCCCTCCCTCGTCGGTAGAATACATTCGCCGAACATTCGCAATAACTTTTCCATCTCGCACAATTCCAATTCCAAAAGTATGCGCCGTCGATTCAATTCCTAAAATAATCATAGAAATAACAAAACAAAACAATATATAAAATTAATGAATAAATAAAAAACAAAAAAACAAAAAAAAGAAAGTTTACTTCTTTTTCTTTTTAACTACTTTCTTCTTAACTGCTTTCTTCACAGTCTTTTTCTTTTTCTTACCACCACGAGCCATCTTAGCTTCGCAAACATTTCCAGCACCATCTACATAGTAAAGATGTCCAGGTTGTCTCTTAACCACGTTCTTAACAAGAATTTTTCCCATTTATTTAACCTCCTTTTATTTTTTATTGTCATAAAGACAAAATATTAACGACTATATTCTTTTTAAATCTTTCGCGTCAGCGACGAGGAATTTCGTGGTAGGGAACATTTGAAATTAATCACCCGTGCGAGGTTCCGAGCAGAGAAACTCCCAAATAGATTTATACTTATCATTCAAAGGAATTTCGACTAAAGAAACATATTTTTTATTTGGCCTAATAGAAAATCTAAAAGGATTTACAATCTTTTTTTCAATAATTTCATTTTTATCGTCGAGCCAAACAGCCATAAACGGAAAAAACACAAACCAAGAATGAATCGCCATTCGAGTATTTTTAGGAAACTCAAACAACAAAGCTTCCGCCTTTCTCCGTCGACAAAACATCAAACCAGAAATTTTCTTCAACCAATTACAATTTTTTGCTTCAAGTTTTATTTTTCTGTTTTTATAATTAATTGGAATTTTCATTTTTTCAAAAACCTCATTATCTCATTAGTTGTGAAAACTTTAACTTCTTTTTGTTTTTGAAAATGTTTATCATCAGACCAAATAGGACAACTAAAAAACAAAGCAGTAGCAATAAAAGGCACATCTTTTTTATCAACTCCCCCCATAATCTCATCTGCTTCTCTTCTAAATTTTACAATCATCTCTAACGGAACCAATCGAATATATTTCAATAACCTTAATAATAAAACATCAAATTCTCTTTCACTAATCTTAGATTTTTTAATAACCACAGATTTATAAAAATAAATTTCTTCCAACCCATATTCTGGGAAAACAAAATTCATCTTAAAATTAGTTAAAATATTTCTTGTGGCACCATCTTTAATTAAAGCAGACATTAAAATATTACTATCTATTACCAGGATACGCATAAAACTTTTCAGCCATTCTTTTTTTTATTTTTTTACCTATCTCCTCTGCATCTTTTTTTGTCAACTTACTTTTAGAAACAATCTTATTCATAACTTCCAAATCCTCCACTCTTTGCTCAATCGCCCTCCTCGCAACTTCACTCCATTTTATCTCGGACATCTCTTTCATCTTCTGATGAAGTTCCTTCGGAATTGATAAAGTCATATTAACCATACTTATTTATGTGTTAACAAGTATTTAAGTTTTTCTATACCCCAAACCAACTTCCATATTTCTTTTTACCTTCCTTTTTTTCTCGATATGTTTGATACATTAAATTAACATTTTTAGTAGTGACATGATCGTGATGTCTAAACCCTCCACCAAAAGTTTGCGGAATGTGCATCAACTCGTGAATCACAACTTTAACCTGATCTTCTGCATTCATCTTATCGAACCTCTCCGACAAAAATTCCAAAGCATAATGTGCTTTAATTCCAATCGCTTTTTGCATCAACTTTCCCAAAGCATGACACCGAGCAATCGTTCCCCTCGACGAAGTCCCAAAACTCCGAAAACATTTAACTCGTTCTATATCCACATGTGGAAACAAGATTTTCGAAACCTCGTCAGCAAGTTCCTGCAAATCCGGCGCAAATTCATATCTCATGAATAACTCAAATACATTAAATTTATATAACTTCCCAAAATAAAATATCCATGATAAAAAAATTAAAGGAGAATCTTTGGGAATTAACTTTCAGTATTTTCGGCTCGGAAGTTTACCTATTAAAACTAAACAAAAAAAATATTCTCGTCGACACAGGCTCGCTGATGAATCGTCCAGAATTAAAAAAATTCTTGAAAGAATTAGATCTTGAACCAAACGACATCGACGTAGTTTTGCTCACACACAATCACTTCGACCACGCAGGAAACATAAAAATATTTGAGAAAGCAAAAATTTACGGAGCTTATGAAGATTTCAAAAATAAAAAAATAAACGGCCCACTTTCAAGATCTTTACAAAAATTCGACCACAACGACGAGGAAGAAAAGAAAGCAGAAAACATTATTCCTCTCGAGGAACTTAACATTCCAGAAATAAAAGTAATCGAAACGCCAGGACACAGCAAAGGTTCAGTAGTTTTTTACATGCCTAAAGAAAAAATACTTTTCTCCGGCGACACAGTTTTCCATCGAGGAATCGGAAGAACAGATTTGCCCGGAAGCGAACCAGAAAAAATGCAAAACTCTTTGGATATTATTAACAAATTAGATGCAGAACTTCTTTGCCCAGGACATATTTATTGAACTCAAGATGTGTGTCCACATAGAAAAATTTATAAAGAATGTAGACGTACACATATTATGACATATACAGAAATAAAAACAAGAAATTCCACTAAATACTATTATAGAGTAAAAAGCTCAAGAGAAAAGGGAAAATCTATAAAAAAAAGAATTTACCTCGGGAAAAATTTAATTAAAAAAGAATTAATTTCAAAAGAAGTGGAAGCAGATAAAATATTAGACATCAAAAAAAGAAACAATATGCTAAATAAAATAATCCCAAAAATAAAGAAAATTTTAAAGAAAAATAAAATAAAAAAAGCTGGAATATTTGGAAGTTATGCTAGAGGAGAACAAAAAGAGAATAGTGATGTTGACATTTTAATTCAACCAACAAAAGGTATGAGTTTATTAGATATTTCAGGATTAAAAATTGAGTTAAAAACTGCATTAGGTAAAAAAGTAGATATTGTTAGCTATAATTATATTCATCCTTTCCTAAAGAAAAAAATTTTAGAAAGCGAGGTAAAAATAATATGAAAAGGGATATATTTTTGTTTATTGAAGATATTTTAGAAAGTATAAATGCAATAGAAAGTTTTTCAGACGGACTAAATAAAGAAAAATTAATTTCAAGTAGATTAAAACAAAGTGCGATTATCAGAGAATTAGAAATTATTGGAGAAGCCGTTAAGAATATTCCCTCTTCTTTTAGAGAAAAACATCCAGATATTTCTTGGAATGAAATTGCAGGAATGAGAGATGTAATAATTCATGGATATTTTAAAGTAGACCTCGACGCTGTATGGAATGTAATCAAAAAAGACCTCCCAATATTAAAAAGAAAAATTGAGAAGATAAAAAAAGAATTGATGAAAGAGAGAGAAGAAGGATATTAAATTTCAACAACCTTAATCCTCGACGTAAAACCACTTTTTATTTTTACATCACAACCAAAATATTTTTTCAAAATTTTAACCAACATCAAATTCGCTTTTCCATCAACAGCTTTTTCTTTCAACCAAATATTTAATTCTCCATTAATTTCTTTAACTTCCTCTTTAGAACTATTTGCATGAACTTTAATCTTGAGTTTCATTCTTCTTAATTTTCCTCTTCTTTTCCAACATAGGCAAAAATTCTTCTCGAATATATTTATCAACATCTTCAATCGTCTCAAAAGTATAAGCCTCTTCATAATCATTGTGATGGGGACAATCATCTTGAGAATACTCTCGACAAATTTTCGGACGCTTATCATAAATCATGCACAAATTATTTTCTCCCAAATGTTCGCACGGCGTCATAAATTCAATATTCCAAGTCCCGTCCTCCTCGACATAAACATGAACATTCTTGTGTGCAACATACCAACGAATATTTTCCATGTCCTCCATATTCTCCGGCGCATCAATTTCCATCGCAACATATCGACAACATTTTCCGTTACACCCCGAACACAAATCCTTATTTTCCTCGTCGGTCTTCAATTTTTTCTTTGCCATAAACCTAAAAGAATTGAAGTTCGTTTTTAAAAGTTTGTTAAGAAAATATCAAAAAGAACTCTGCTGAACTAATAAATTACATCCGTGAAGAATTCAAGCGAAGCAGAATTCGCAGCAATCAACCCTCGCCGAAGGCGAGCTATTCAAAAATTTTCCAAAAATTATTATTTTCCAATTCATCCTTTAGTTCTTTATCCCGTTTTAAATAAGATTCTCCCAATAATCTTATTAAATGGTTAAAATCAACTAATTTTCTTTGCCCATTAACCTCTATTCCACATTTCTCTAATTCATAATTATCCCCCTCAAAGAGTTCCAATAAAAACTTATTTAAATGCCTACAATCAGACACAACATATTTGCCTCCTTCCGAAAAATCTTGAGAAATTGTTGCCAAGGGGGAATCTTCATCTTCTGCTAATAACCCATAAAATAAAGGCAACTCACCAATTATTTCTTCACCAAATTCTTCACTTAAAATTTGCCCGTACGCCCCTCCACATAAAAAATCATTTGATGCAAAATAACAATATTGAGGAATTTTCACCCCTACAAATAAATCTCCAACTTTCTCAGATTTAAAACTTCCAAGAGAAAAATATCTATTTAACGTACCCTTTCCAACAAAATCATTCTCAAAATTATCAGGATTTCTAACAACCTCAAATGCTTTCCTAACTAATTCGGAATTTTCCCTTATCTCACTTAAAATTTCTTTCGAAGTTTCCAAATATGTCATATAAATCAAGAAGTTTATCCCTTTAAAAATATAACTATCCCAAATTCACCGAGTAACAATCTCCAAAGCATCTCTATTTTTCAATTCATAATCTTTACCCAACGCCCGCTTCGTCCGAGCATCAATCGCTTTAATAAAATTCTTTCCAAAATCAGTGTGAAGATAAAACGCAAAATCCAAAGCTGTGCTCCCTGACGGCAAAAGAAAACAATCAGGCAAAATATTTCCTTTACTATCCCCCAACTTATTTGCCGACGCTGGAAAAATCGCCAAGTATTTCAACAAATCAAAAACCGCCAAATTCAAAATTTCCTGAACACCCGTGCCGTCGTAAACATCCAAAACATTTTTCTTAATCTTCTCCAAACCATTTTTTTGCTCTTCATTTAATTCTTTCAAAATTTTAAAATTATTTTCTCCAGGAATATATTCAATCAAACCCGCCTTCGCTGCCTGCCTCAAAGCCAACTCCGAATCCGCCGAGCACGCATAAATCATAATCCCAGGAAATTCATCCCGAAGTTTTTTAATATTTTTTTCAGCGTTGGGATGATCACACTTATTTGCCGCAACAATCATAGGTTTACTGTCCGCCCTCAACGCCCCTGCAAATTCCATAACCTGCTCGTCGCTCCACTGAATCGCCTTCTCCGGAAGTTTCAACTTTCTCAAAACATTTTTAACATTCTCTTCATTAACTTTCAAACCCGAAAACTGCTTAACAACAGCGTCGGAAAACTTCGACTTCTCGACCTCCGCCTTCTTAACAAAACCCCTCCAAACTTTCATCAAAATATTATAATACCACAAATTCAATTCCTCTTCCAAAAATTTAACATCTTTACAAACATCATAATTTTCCTCGGGCTCACCCCGTTCGTTCGTCGTGCCCGACGCATCAACAATCTGAATAAAAATATCCGCCTGCCTCAAATCGTCAAGAAACTGATTACCCAAACCCTTACCCTCGGACGCCCCCGGAACCAAACCCGCAACATCCATCAACTCGACCGGCACAAACCTCCAATGATTCAGGCAAAACCCGTGACTCGGATTACACTGCGTTTTAAATTCTCTATCGATACATTCAACCTTAACATAAGCAACACCCTTATTTGCTTTAATCGTTGTAAACGGATACGCCGCAATCTCGACCTCTGCCAGCGTCGCCGCTTTAAAAAAAGTCGATTTCCCCACAGACGGCTTTCCAACAAGTCCGAGTAACATCATATTAGAGATAGAAAAACCTTTAAATAAGTTATTGAGATAAGAATATAGGAGCCTATAGCTCAGCCTGGTTAGAGCGCTGGTCTTATATGAGTACAATTCGTGAGGATTGTTTTTTCAAGGATCACCCCTGAGATAAACTTAAGGGAAAATCGAAAAAAACCGTTAGGTTGTTTTCACATCTAAGAAAGCCAGAGGTCCACAGTTCAAATCTGTGTAGGCTCATGAATAAAATGAAAACAAAAAGATTATATCGAAGCAAGAAAGAAAGAATGATTGCGGGCGTATGCGGAGGAATCGGCGAATGCACAAACATCGACCCGACAATCGTGCGACTTCTCTGGGTGCTCGCAACTCTAATAAGTTTCGGGGCAGGAATTATAGCATATCTAATTGCTTGGATTGTTGTGCCTGAGAAATAACAAGGTAGTTAGTTTTAAAAACCGATTTGAGTAATTAATTCTATGCCCCGTTAGTACAGAGGCCAAGTATGCTGCCCTTTCAAGGCAGTGACCCGAGTTCGAATCTCGGACGGGGCGTTTTAAAAGATTTAAACAAGGGAAACCTGAGGGTTCAAATCCGAACTTAACTCTCTATCCCCAAAAGAAACCACTTCTACACCTCAATAAAGTTTAAATTCTCATGACAACAATTAACTATATGAAAAAATTTGAATCAAAGGAGATGGAACCAAAAATCGCAATGATTTCCTCGGCAACAGAAGTAATAAATTTCAGAAAACAAAACCCTTCTGCAACAAGCGAACAAATGATGAGTCACGTCTCAAAAGCCACTAGGGAATACAAAGGTGAACTCGCAAAAATCCACGCAATCGCATCCGCGGGAAAAGTCGTCTCAATAATGGAAAAACACCCTCGATACACATCCCGAGAAGTTTTAGCCGAACTCGTAAAAAACATTCCTGAAATCGAAGAAAGCATCTTACAACAACAAAGAGAACTTGAAGAAATTAAGATTAATAAATAATTATCTAAAACCCTTACTCAATCCAGAACTCCAAAAACTCGGCAAAGGATTAGAAACATAACCCAAAAAATTCCCCGCATAAATATATGTCGCCCCTCGATTCTCCTTAAACTTTTCAAAATGCAGTTCCGCCTCTCCATAAATTTTCTGCACAATCTTTCGCTCAAAATTTTTCTGCAATAAAGAAGAAGGTTTCAAAACCAAAAAATCCGCCTGCCGTAAAATATTAATTTCCAAATTCGACGAATTCTGAGAAATAAAAAGTATGCTAAGATTCTTATGACGCGCAATCAAAATCAACTCACTCAAAAACTTATTCGCGTTCGACATAAAATTCCTAGAATTAAAAAGAATCCCTCCTTCATCAATCAAAACAAAACTATCATTTCCCAAATCCTCGACGCTACCAACATTATTTATCCACGCCGGCAAACTCTTCGAATCAAAACCCATCGCATAACATTTCTTTTTAGACTTCGCATGAAGATTCTCCAAAAACTTAATTCCAAACGCCGTCTTCCCAGTCCCACGCGCACCCAGAATCACCCCAATCAAACTATCCGAATTCCGAACATTATCCTCGAACTCCTTAAAATCCCCTTTCTCAACATACAAAATATCAAAATCTTCATACACCGGCTTCATCTCCTCCCGCTTCTTCATAATTTTCCTCTCCTTAACTTTCTCATCGGTCTTAACCCCGAGATTATAAACTCCCTTCCCAACATAATACGGCGTCTTCAAAATAAAAAACCCAACTTTCCCAATAGTTTTCAAAACACCAGAATTACTTTTCTTTTTCTTCTTTACCATATAAATACAACAATCCCAACAATTATAAACTTTCTCCCATTATCCTCCACATGAGACCAAGATATAGTTTTTCATCAAAACACAGCAAACGAGCAACAGAATCGAGCAAAATGCGAAAGCAAAGAGGAAAGTATCCCGAATTGCTAAAAAGAATAATCGAAACCTCGGACATAATTCTCGAAGTTCTCGACGCACGATTCATTAAAGAAACAAGAAATCTAAAATTTGAAAAAGAAATTAAAGATCAAAATAAAGAAATAATCTACGTCCTAAACAAATCCGATTTACTAACTGACGAAAAACTTCGGGCAATAAAAAACTTCAAAATCCTCCAACCAAACATCCCTGTTTCCTGTGAAAAAAGAGCCGGAATAAAAAATTTAAGAGACAAAATAAAAGCCATCTCAAAAAAAATAGACAAACCTTTAGACACAAAATATAACAAAATAACCGTCGGTGTAATTGGATACCCAAACACAGGAAAATCCTCCGTAATAAATTTACTAATCGGAAGAAACTCCGCGCCCGTCGGTTCACAAGCCGGCTTCACAAAAGGAATACAAAAATTAAGATTAAGCCAGGACATCGTTATCCTCGACAGCCCAGGAGTCATCCCCGAAGCAGAATACTCGTCAAGCGACAGAGAAGCACTCGCGCGACACACAAAAGTCGGAGGCCGTTCATACAGCCAAATAAAAGACCCCGAAATGTCCCTCGCATATTTGATGAAAGAATACGCCGAGCAAATAGAAAAACTATACAAAATAAAATCAGATGGAAATACTGAAACTTTAATCGAAGAACTTGGAAAGAAAAAAGGTTATCTGAAAAAAGGCGGGGAAGTCGACGAGGACAAAACTTGTAGATTAATTTTAAAAGACTGGCAAGAAGGAAAGATTAAAATTTAAAAACTACAAAACATTCTCTTAAATATGAAATTCAAAAGAGGTTTAGCTTTCAATCAAGTTGATAAATTAGGGCTCGTCGCACTTATTTCTTCAACAGGTTTAGCAATCATCGGAACAATCTGGGCAATCTATCTCGACTCTTTTTTCCACAATGCATCCTATGTAGGTTTTCTCTCAACTTTTTTCGCAATCGTCACGTTCGCATCTTACATTTTCACAGTCCCGATTATCGAAAAAAACAGCAAAAGTAAAATCTACTCAATCGCTGTATTTACCTACGCAATATTTTATTTTGTCCTCGCAATCGTAACAAATCTATATGTGGTAATAATCATCGGAACAATAATTTCTATAATCTCCGCGCT
Organism: bacterium; assembly: GCA_036787775.1. Lineage (GTDB taxonomy): Archaea > Nanobdellota > Nanobdellia > Pacearchaeales > GW2011-AR1 > DAIQOR01. The sequence goes on from DAIQOR010000002.1 coordinate 13,289, forward strand.
GAAAATAACTTCTTTCGGATTAATATTAATTGACAAATCAAAAAACAAAGACGTCTCAAAAAACGTCGGGCTCGTCTACACCTTATTCAACTTCGCTTGGCTACTCGGTCCGTTAATCGCTGGAATAATAATAAAACAATACACCATGAACGTAATCTTCTACTTGGCCTCCGGATTAATCTTCATCTCATTTTTATTATTCAGAACATTCGAAATCACAGACAACAAAAAAAGCAAAATAATCGACGGCAACTACAAAAAAATATTAATCGATTATTTCAAAAATAAAGACCGAAGATTATCTTACATAATCAGCGGAGGAATGCATATTTGGTTAACATTAATTTATGTTTACATTCCAATTTACATCGTCGAATCAGGATTAAATGCGAGCGTCGTAGGATTTTTCCTCTTCGCACATGTAACCCCATTAATTCTTTTAGAATACTATTTCGGAAAACTCGCAGGAAAAATAGGATTCAAAAAAACTTTTATAATAGGATATTCAATAATAGGAACAATAACAATTCTTTGTTTCTTCATCCCAAATATTTACATGCAATTAGGATTAATCCTCATCGCGTCAATCGGATTAGCAATGATAGAACCAACAACCGAAGCATATTTCTTCGACCTCGTCGGCAAACAAAAAGAAAAATTCTACGGACCCTACAACACAACAATCGATGTCAACAGCATAGTTGCACTTTTCCTAAGCGCGATAATATTATTATTCCTTCCATATAAATTCCTTTTCCTATTCATCGGAATAATAATGCTAATCTTCGCAGGAATATCTTTAAAAACAAAAAATATCGTCGAGGGTAAACGAGGTTAATTATTTAGAATCGCTACAAACTTTCCAACTTAAAGAATCCAAGGAAGCTTGATTTCTATAATTATTTGGAAGATACATCAAAAAAGAATAAGGTGCTTTAAGATAATGATTTATTGCACTTGTTAAACCATTTATATCTTTACTACAACGCGGATTATCAAATTGAACCGTGTCCCCCATAATTATAATTTTAGAATTTTCCCCCAACCTTTCAATAGTAGTTTTCATTTCATATGGAGTAAAATTCTGAGCCTCATCAACCAAAATTAAAGTATTCTTGAAAGAGCGACCCCTCAAATAACTTGAATCAGTAATATGAATCGCCGCTTTATTTGGAGGCAAATATGCTCCGTTTGCTTTCAATTTTTCTTGTCTCTTTGGTCCAAAATCATTAGATCTCCGAGGGTCCAAAATCATTTCTAAAAATGGAATATCATCTAAACGAGATTCTTCATGTGAATCAATAAAAGGCCCTAAGTGAGGTTTTACTTTAAGCCAATGATCTCCCGGCAAAAATCCAAGCCCCCTATCTTTTCCCCCCATAGCATTATTTGGTTTCAAAAGCACAATTTGATTAAAAAATAAATCCCTCGAACAACATCTTTTTTTTCTTTCATCATCTTCATACTTTAAAATTAAATCAACTGCTGCAGTGTATGATACCAAAGTCTTGCCCGAACCTTGACAACCTCCAACAAAAACAACGCTACTATCAAAATTAAGAATTCCTTTTTGCACCGCCAAATATTGTTCAAAATCTTTTGGAGCAATTCCAAAAAAATCTTTCCTATATTGATTACCAATACGATAAGTCCAGTTTGCATCTCCAAAATTTCCATAATCTTTATCAGAAGATAATTTCAAAACAGGATTCTTAACATCAATAATTCTTGAGCCATCTTTGTTCCTAACCAAATCTCCAACAACTTGAGCAAATTCAAAACCATCATTCACTCTGAATCTCACAAACTGATTATGATATAATTCAACCCCCAGAATATCCTCCGCAACATTTAAAGGAACTTTTCGCCCATTCTCAAAAAGTTTAGCTTGAAGTTTTTCTTTACCAGAAATAATTCCCTTGTAAACAACATTTTTATCAACCATTAAAAATTTCGGAGGCTCAACAACATGTCCTCGTGATAAATACCTTAAATGTTCTTTAGAATCTGAAGTTAAAACTTTAGACTTTCCAGTAGGATCCACAAAATTTTTTTCTTTAAGTTTTTTTTCCAAACCCCCCGAATCAACTTCCACATAAACCACATCCAAACCCTCCCCCACAGAATAACAAACAAATCCCTCACCAATTTTTTTTCTTTTATCTTCTAACTCCTTAAGAGAATTCAAAGCATCCTCCCCTCCCCAAGACGTAAGTGAATCTGCAATAAAAGAAGGAATCACAATCAAATTTTTCTCTTTACCTGAATCTCTCTCTAAAGCTTCAAAAACTTCCGACCCTCCAAGATTATAGATATCCGGAAGAGGCAAAAAAACATTAGAATAATCTTCCATTATAAATTTACAAAATATTGCCGAACAAAATTCCAATCTTTAGAGAAGATACGTCCTCTTCCGAAAACACATCCTCTTCTTAAAGACGCCTGGGCTAAACCAGTGCCGGAAGCAATAATTGAATCCTCCAAAGTACTATCTTTGTTCTCTCTCAAAGAGGAAATTACCTCATTTAAGAAAACATTCCCCAACTCTTTTTCATCTCTCACCAAAAATTCAATCTGGGGATGCGTCATATCAACAAGCTTTTTCAAAACAGAATACGAATCTCCTGCATCAAGAAAATTTTTAACTTCTCCTAATTTGGTATAAATAGATTTAATTTCTTGAGCAAGCCCAGGATTTTTCCCATCAGAATATTTTTCTAATCCGCCCAAAACAGAATACCCTACAAATCCCCCAAGAGTATTTTCTTCCCTAACTCTTTCATTAACCTCTCTAATTAAATTATAAAGTTGAGGTTGCTTCAATGAATAATTCACCATAAAAAAAGATAGTTCATTTCTTTTTAAGCATTATTACACTCAAACACATAATTTCTTAACCATATAACTTTCTTCCAACTTATACCCAAACTTCCGATAATACTCCCGAACACCGACGCCAGAAATAATTTTCAACTCATTAATCTTCTTTCCAAGAACAATCTTTTCCGCCTCTTCCAACAACCACTTTCCAAATCCAATGTGCTGACCAAGTTTCCCCTCCTCACCCAACTTCAACGCCGGACCATAAACATGCAACTCCCGAACAATCGCACTCTTTCCAAAAATCCTCAATCGCAACAAACCAAACAAAACCTCCTCCTTATTAACAATCTCCAAAAAATATTCATCACCTTTCGAAGATTTATATTTTGTAATCTGAAGTTTCAAATCAGTATTCAAATTATTCATATTAAATCCAACCTCTCGATATCTTATCTCTTTTAATTTTGCCTTCTTCTTCCTCAAAACCTCCTCGACATCTTTTCTCAAATCAATATTCTTCGTGCCAGCTACGATATACTCCGGCGGAATCTCTCGCATCACCCGCATCACCCGACAATACCTCGGCACAATTTTCATAATCGAAATCAAAAGTTTCGCAATCTGCTCCTTCGTGTACGGCTTATATTTCTTCGCCCAATACCAATTCTCCAACTCCGAACACGGCATAACTTGACACGGATAAATCTTAATCTGGTCCGGCTTAAAATTTGAATCGCTAAAAATTTTCTTAATCAATTTCAAATCTTTCTTCGGATTACTCCCAGGCAAACCCGGCATCAAATGATAACCGACCTTAAAACCCGCGTCCTTCAAAACCCTCGTCGCCTCAACAACATCCTTAACCAAATGCCCCCGATTAATTTTCTTATAAATCTTATCGTCGATAATCTGCACACCCAACTCAACCCGCGTGCAACCAAACTCCCGCATTCTATTAATAAAATCAACACAAACATCCGGACGCGTTTCAATACAAAGCGCAACACACCGATGCCTCGCCCGCTCATTTAATTTTTTCGCATCCGCCAATGTTTTACTTTTTTTATTATTCAACCCATCATACAATCCTTTAACAAAATAATACTGAAATTTTTTATCATACTGCAAAAACGTCCCGCCCATAATTATCAACTCAACTTTCTCCGTCGGATGATTCATATATTCAAACGCCTTCAACCTTCCAACAACTTGTTTGTAAGAATCGTAATTAACCAACGACGCCCGCATAACAACCGGACTCCTCGGCGTGTAACTCTGGGGCACATCCATATTCGGACAATAAACACAGCAACCATGCTCGCACTTTCGAGGGGGCAACATCACAGCAACCGGCGTCACACCCGAAATCGTCTTCGTCAACTTTCTAATTTCTCCAAATTTCGGTTTTATCATAATTTGAAATATCAAAAGATGTTTTTAATAATTGCCTAAAATAATTTTTCTAACCAAATAAGAAATAACCTTCATTTTACAAATATTTTCTAACCAAGTTAGAATTCTTACCAAATAAGAAAAATTTATAAATAATCTTTCATTTTCTTACCTATTATGAAAGAAGAAATTTCAACAAAAAGAGAAATCTTAGAAAAAACTGCTAGAGAATATTTCAATTCTGCAGAAGACGAATTCAAAAAAGAACGATATAACTCGTCGCTGGTTCTATTTTTCAAATCCCTTATTGCATTAGTTGACTTATACATATTTCAAAAATTAGGAGAAACCCCTTCTTCACACAACGAAAGATTCAGAATAACTAAAGAAAATTTTCCAGAAATTTATGAAATAATTGACAAAGATTTTCCTTTTTATCAAGATAGTTATAATATTTTAATGTCAAAAGAATTAGTGGAGGTAATAAAAGAAGATGTCAAAAAACTTGCTGAAAAAACAAAAACTAAACTATAGTAAAAATGTTTTAGATATAGTCCAATTCGGCTCTTCAGTCTTAGAAGAATCAAACCCCAATGATATTGACATTGCAATCATCTTCCAAAAAATTCCTCTCAAAAACCAACTCGAAGAATCCCAAAAAATAAAAAGACAATTAGAAAAAACCACAACTCTTCCAATTCATATAAAATCTTATGACTTCTACACATTATTTGATAAAGGCAACTTCGCGAAAGAAAACATTTTATTTTATGGTAAAAGTTTAATTTCAGAAAAATACTTCGCTGAAAAATTTTCTCTCATTCCTAAATTAGAATTTCACTATTCTCTTACAAAATTAAAAAAGAAAGACAAAATCAGATTTAACTATTTATTAACAGGAAAAAAAGAAAAATACGGGCTACTAAGAAAATATCACGGAAAACTATTGAAACCGGGATTAATCGAAACTCTTCCTGAATACGAAATTGTTTTTGTGGAGGCAATAAAAAAAATAACTTCAGATTTCAAAACAAAAAAAGTTTTTGAAAGTGTGAAATAACATATATATTCCACTATTATAATACTTATAAAATCTTTCTGGCTTTCCCTTCCATGAAAATAGGTGTAATCGGCGGTTCGGGTTTAGAAAAAGGTGACATTCTACAAAAAGTTGAAGAACTTATTATCGACACTCCTTACGGACCAACATCTTCGAAAATAAAAAAAGGAATTCTTGGCGACGCAGAAATTTATATCATTTCTCGACACGGAGAAAACCACGAAATCATTCCAACAAACGTTAACAACCGAGCAAACATTTATGCTCTCGCAAAACTCGGATGCGAAAAAATTTTAGCAACAACTGCCGTCGGAAGTTTGAAAGACACAATGGCCCCAGGAAATTTTGTAATCCCCAACCAATTCATCGACTTCACAAAAAATCGAGTCACAACTTTCTTCGACAATTTCAAAAACGGAATAAAACACACAAGCTTAGCCGACCCGTTCTCAGAAAAACTCCGAGGATATTTAATCGATTCATGTGACGAATTAAATTTAAGAAACCACAAAATCGGAACCGTCATCACTATCGAAGGCCCAAGATTCTCAACCCGTTCGGAAAGTTTCATGTTCCAAAAATTCGCGCACATAATAAACATGTCAACCGCACCCGAAGCAATCTTAGCAAAAGAAGCCGAGCTCGAATACGCTGTCATCGCAATGGTCACCGACTACGACTGCTGGAAAAAAACCGAACGACCAGTAACATGGGAAGAAATAGAAAAAGTAATGAAACAAAATTCCGAGAACGTCAAAAAAATTTTAATACGAACAATAGCAAAAATAACAAATCAAGAAACAACATCTCGAGAATTAGAATTAATAAAAAACTCAATTAGAACAATTCCAAATTTTCCAAAACCGGGAATACAATTCCGAGACATCACAACCCTCATAAAAAATCCCGAAGCAATGTCAAAAACAATTGAAATTTTATACAACCGATACAAAGACCAAGACATCGACGCCATCGCCGGAATTGAAAGTCGAGGTTTCATCTTTGCCTCAATCCTCGCAGAAAAACTAAACAAAAATTTCGTACTCATTAGAAAACCAGGAAAACTCCCTGGAGAAATTGAATCAGAAGAATACATTTTAGAATACGGAAAAGACAAAGTCGAAGTCCACAAAGACGCAATAAATTACGGCGACAAAGTGCTAATCATGGACGACCTAATCGCAACGGGCGGAACAGCTTTGGCAACATGCAACCTAATCGAAAAACTCGGGGGACAAATCAAGGAATGTTGTTTTATCGTCGACCTTCCAGATTTGAAAGGAAAAGAAAAGTTAAGCAAATACAAAGTTTTTTCGGTTATAGAATTTGAGGGAGAGTAGATTCTCACATTATTTTTCCAAGAAATTTCCCCTCACTCAAACTTCAAATTATCTATCCAATTAATTTTTTCGATTTCTTTAGGAATTCTTTTTAGATCACTTGATTTCCCCTCGATAAGATAAGTTATATTAATTGATTTTTTATTATAAACTTCAAACTTAATCATTTTTGTATTTTTTATTCCCATGCTTAAAAGAAAATTCCTGATATCCGCCTCCCCAACAATTTTATTAGTTTCGATAGTAAGTTTTGTTCTATACGACCCCGTTCCCTTTTTTTCTAATCTTCTATCAATAAAAATTACAACCCAAATTGTACAATAAAGCGTTAACCCAAAAAAATAACTTCCAACCCCAATTACAAGACCGAAGATAGCAAAAATCCAGATTGAAGCCGCCGTGGTAAAACCAAATATTTTATCATGGTCTTTTATTAACGCCCCTGCCCCAAGAAAACCGATACTTGTAACAATCGCGGTCAAAAGCGGAATAGGATTTTCAGGAAAAACCGAAATTGAAAGAATAGATAAAATACAAGAACCCATCGATACAAAAGTAAATGTTCCAAACCCAACCTGTTTATGCGCCCTTTGTCTTTCTAAACCAAAAATTAAAGCCAAATTAAATACCAACAAAAGCCGAAAGAAAAATTCCAAAATCATAAAAATACATCTTTACAGAGTTTAAATCTATTCTGATACTTTTATAATATATTTATTTGTATATAATTAATGCAATCGCAAAAAAAAGTCTGGGACGACATCGCAAATGAATGGCACGAATTCAAAAAGAAACCCGCGTTCAATTCGCAAGAATTCTTAAAAAAACAAAAAGGAAAAATCCTCGACTTCGGCTCGGGCTCGGGAAGAAACATGCTCAAAATAAAAGACGGAGAAATGTATTTAGTCGACTTCTCAAAAAACATGATTGCCCTCGCAAAACAAAAAGCTAAACAAGAAAAAATAAAAACAAAATTCAAAATCGCCGACATGACAAAACTCCCTTACGACGACAATTTCTTCGACTCAGCAATTTCGATTTCATCAATTCATTGCCTTAAACCTGCCGAACAAAAAAAAGCAATCAAAGAACTCTACCGAGTCATGAAATCAAAAACCCAAGCATTAATCGGCGTGTGGAACAGAAATTCAAAACGATTCAAAAAAATAAAACAAAACGAAAGATACATCGGCTGGACAGATAAAGGAATAAGATACTACTACCTCTTCGAAGAAAAAGAAGTCCACGATTTATTCAAAAAAACAGGATTCAAAATAATCTCAAAACACAATTCAGAAATGATGATTAACTTTGTTGTTGAGAAATGAATTAAAATACTCTCCAAAACATATAAAAATCTATTTCTCCTCATCAAAACATGAAAGAGGTAAAATACAGGCGAAGCGTCGACCCAACAAACACGCTATTAGTTTTTCTCCTCGGCGTCGCAGCAATTCTATTCGTGTTCGGTTCTGTCCTAACTTTCGACGTCAGCCTCGACAATTCAATAAAACTCGCAGTCCTAACCTCCGGAATCTACGTGCTCGTAATTCTCCTATTACTTAATCCTGTAAAAATAAAAGAAATCAACGAATCAACAATCGAACACGTCGGAGTGCCAATCCAAATAATTGAAACAATTGAAAAACCAGTAATAAAAGAAATTTTCAGAGACGTCGTAAGAACCGTCGAAAAACCAATCATCCAAAAAGTTTTCGTAGAAAAACCAAAAGCACCAGTCAAACACCGAATGACTTACAAATATATTGGAACTTCAGAATCCCAAACCTACCACAAACATTCTTGCAGATTTTCAAAACTAATCAAAAAGAAATATCAAGTAAAAGAAAACGACAAAAAATATTTCAAACTTCGTGGATACAAAAGATGTAAGTATTGTAAGCCTTAGAGATTTTTAAAATGTTAAATAATATGAAAAATGAATTAATAACAAAAATTATTCTTACAACAACCCGATTATTTATTAATTACATTAAATATTTTTTTCTAACAAGTTCAGTAATTTTTTCTTTGTTTGTTTTATTATTTATTATTTTAAACATAAACCCAAATTTTTCCTTCGGTTTTATACAATACTTTTCATTTATCAATCCCACCTATGAAACGGGCACATTTAACCTAAACATAAAAGAAATTATGGAAATATTTTTAGTAGTTTCTTTTGTATTAATGATTATTGCAAATCTCATAAAGCTTGCTTTAAAAAAAATATTTAATCTTGAAAATATCTTCACATCAAAATTAAAGATAACAATCTTCTTTTCAATTATTACTTTAGCATATATTACTGCTTCATTAATTGTCGCATTTAGCCCAACCTTAGAAAAAGGATTTTATTTCGTGTTTATTATTTTTTATATTATTAACATTTTTTCAGCAATATGTTATTTTGCATTAGATTTTATATCAAAGAAATTTTTCAAATTAATTAACTCATCCTAAAAATCAATCCCGCGCCCAGCGCGCTTTTATTTCTTCCCAAAAACATTCATCATATCCATAAAACTCTTTTTCTCAAAATCAGTTATCTTCATTTCCTCAATTAAAATATTAACTTTCAACATCCCCAAACCTGAAAGAAAAATCGTCCCCATCAAATAATCCTTACCCTCCACATTCTGCAAAGAAAACAAAATCTTCTGCAATTCATTTTTAATTCCCTCTTCTTTCATCTTTTCTAAAATCATCTTTTTAACATCCTCAAAATCAAAATTATAATTACTCCCAATCCTCTTCGGCTCGTAATCTCCCATCATCTCCGCCGGAATCAATTCACAACCCTGCTCCAACTTAAAACTATACATCTTATTCGTGCTCGGAACAAAATAATCAAAATGTTGCCTATCATCATTCTTATTTCCACTAACATCAATTGAAAAAAAACACGAACACGCAATCGCATCTGGAAATTCATCCATAAAATTCCTAAAATGCTCAGAAGCAACCAGCTTCTCAAAATAAAATTGAAAGTTCATAATTAAAGATAAATTAAGACATTTATAAAAATATCTAAAGCAACAATTCAACAATGATTATTCCTTTCTTCTCGAAAATCTCTTTCTCGAAAAAATCTAAAAGCTTCTTATTTTCAACAATCCACTTTTTTATAATTTTAGTATTAATTTCCCCTATTCCATGAATATGAATAAAATTTAATCCATATTTTTTGGATAAATTTATCTTTTCTTTAAGATCATTTGTTATCTCTTCTTCAGTCATTTGACTATGAACAAAAAATAACTAAAACTAATTTAGAGATTACAACCTCATAAATTCTTTCAAAATCTTCCTTAGAAGAATTAAATAACGGAATCAAAAATTTTTCAAAATACCCTGCAGTACATAAATTAGCAATATTATTTCCTCTATCCCCAAATCTTCTCCGAATATCCTCTTTTAATTTTCGAATATCTTTTTTTTCATTAAATTTCCTTCTTAAAAACAAGGAAGATTCCAAAGCTTCAAGATCTTCTTTTGGGATTAAAGAAGAGAAAAAATCTAAAATCTTTTTATCTTCCCCTTTTGATTTTTGATAATTATACAACTCACTAAGAAGTTTAAAACTATTAATTTCAAATATTTCTCCTCCACCTTCAACCTTATCTCTAAAAATTTGTCTTAATTTTTGTTTTTTATCAAGATTTAATTTATCATAATTAATAATCAGCTGACCCTTATTTTCATCTAATACAAACTCTCTATCCTGAAAAGCATTATCAGAATTCTTCGTTACATTTACACTTATTAATGGGGAATTCAATTCGAAATTAAATAAAGCTTTTAATTTATCAAACCAAGCCATTTAATTTATTGTTTAGAAAGTCTCATAAGAGAAATTAAATCATTTTTGATGAAAACCTCAGAACCTTTCCTTATCCCTCCAAATTCTTCTATTTTCACCTCTTGACCATCAACACTTAACACCGATTGCTTAGGATTAAATTTTTCAACGATAACCCCTTCTGTATTAACTTCTTTATCAAAAAAACCCAAAATCTCTTCTTTCAAAGAAGAATCAAAAGTCAAAATTGTTTCAGTCATATCAATACCTCTACAAAGAGAAACAATAGCCATTTAAATATTTTGCCCTCATTTTTCAAGAATCATCTTTTCAACATCTTCAAGAGAAACCATCTCGGAATCAGGAACTTTTCTCGCCCCGACCAATTCATTCTTCGCCCAATCAGTCAATTCGCCATCATCAACTGCCTGCTTAATTATATTTATATCAATTCTAATTTGATTTAATTGATTCAAAATCTCCTGGTTTATATTTTCCATAGATTATCCACAATTTTAGAATATTTAAGGATTTTGGTCTTGTTCTGAAAAAACATATTCCTTAAGAACGTCTAATAATAATTGATCACTTCTCTCCATAAATAATTCCCATTTCTCTCGAGGAATGGAACTCTTCATATAACCAACTGCATAGGATCCTTCTGTGATATAACCTTTTGAAAAATATTCTTTAATTGCATTCTCAGATATTCCAATCTCTTCCAAATTATTATGCACTTTATTTTTAATCTCAGGATATAATTCATATAATCTCAAAACAAAAGGACCAAACATTTGACCAAAACCCGCTCCCCATCCTTCACCACTTTCAAACATAGCCCTCCCAAGATCTTCTGGCTTTTCCATTTGAGAAAGAAATCTAATATAGTGATCTAAATTTTTTATATTAGGATTACCTTCATCCATTAATTTTAATAATCTTTCTTTAGATTTTTCCATAAAAATATTCATAGAATCCACTTTTTAAAACTTCTGGTCACCTTTCTTCACTCACTATCGAAATAAATAATCTCTATCCACATTCCCTTCTTCATTCACAACATCCTTATCTGACAATAATACATTTTTCTCCATAAACTCATAAGCTGGAAAAATTGTTTGATAATGGTCTACTCGCGTTTTCAATTTTTGTGAATAATCTTTTCCAGAGTGCAAACATACCTTGACTAAATCTGGCTTAGCAAGATTTAATCTATTAAATATGGGCATTTTTCTATATATATCTCCAATCCAACTCGGGGAAAAATACAAATAAAAATTAGAAGTAACTCCATTGGCATCCATTTGCATTACTTCTTCCCAATTCTTTCTCTCATTCAACTTTACAAATTCATTTGACATATCTTACACTTAAAACCACACTTTTTAAAACTTCTTAAACTCGCCCTTCAATCTCATTCCTCAATTTCTCCACAAACTCATCAACACCAAAATTCTGAATCTTATTACTTCCTCGAATTCGCACAGCCAAACTTTTTTCCTTTTCTTCCTTATCTCCCACAACAATCACATAAGGAACTTTCATCAACTCTGCCTCCTTCACCTTCGACGGCACAGTATTATTTCTAAAATCCGTATCAATCCTCAAATTCGGAATCCCATCTCCCAACTTTTTAATAACTTCCTTCGCATAATTCTCATTCCTCTCGGTAAAATTCAAAACTCTAACTTGCATCGGAGCCAACCACGTCGGCAATCTTCCATTAGTATGTTCAATTAAAATTCCAATAAATCTTTCTAAACTTCCATAAACCGTCCTATGTAACATAATCGGACGCTTCTTTTTATTATCCTCATCAGTATATTCCAATTCAAATCTTTCGGGCATTGCAAAATCTAATTGCAAAGTCGCACACTGCCATTCTCTTCCCAAAGAATCCTTAACATGAAAATCAATTTTTGGCCCGTAAAACGCCCCGTCCCCCTCGTTAATTTTGTAATCCAACTTTTTGGATTTAACAACTTTTTTTAAAATACTTTCTGCTAAATCCCACATTTTATCGTCACCAATTCTTTTTTCAGGACGTGTAGAAACTTCAACTCTATACGACAAATTAAATTTCTTATAAAACACTCCAATTAAATCAATAACCTTTTTTAATTCTTCTTCAACGCTTTTCTCATCACAATAAATGTGCGCATCGTCTTGCGTGAACTGAATCACTCTGAACAAACCTCCTAACACCCCCGACAATTCTTGTCTATGAACCACTCCCAACTCTCCAACTCTCAACGGCAACTCTTTATAACTCTTCGGAGAATTTTTAAAAATCAACATTCCTCCGGGACAATTCATCGGCTTAACAGCAAATTCTCTTTTCTCATACTCTGTCAAAAAGATATTATCCTTATATTTTTCCCAATGCCCCGAAATTTGCCAAAGTTTTTTATCCAAAATTTGAGGAGTGGAAATTTCCTGATAACCATTTTTTTTATGCTCTTCTCTCCAAAAATTAATCAATTCATTTCTAATTATCAAACCGTTATTATGCCAAAAAACCATTCCAGGTGCAACTTCATTAAACGAATACAAATCCATTTGTTTACCTAAAATTCTATGATCATTTTCTTTCAACTTTGAAGTATCAAGTTTAGATTTAGAAATTTCCCTCAATAATTGCTGAGGATTATATTTCTCTTCAACTTCATTTCCCTTAACCTTAATATTTCTCGACAACTCTGACAAAGGATGTCCTTTAACTTTCATTTCAAATTCTTTATAATACCCAAAAGGTGCCTTGTGAACATTAAAATTTTCTTTCTTCAAAAGTTTCTCCGCAAGATTCAAAACTTCAATCGCCACATTCGGCGGAGCCAAATCCGACGACAAATGCGCGTAAGGATAAAGCACAATATTACTAACATCCAACTGCTTCGCAATATCTTTAATACTATTAATCAACTCGCCAACAACACCCTCGACATTCTCATCGCCCTTCTCAACCGCAGTCAAAACCGCCAACGCATTCTCAACGTGCTTCTCTTCCTTCTCCAAATCCGACAAATCCTCAACGCTCTTCAACGCTTTCTTCAACGGCTTAAACTTAATATAATCTGTATGCAAATTCAAAGTCTTCATGATAAATATAGAAATAGGAAGTTTATAAAATTAATTAAAATCACTTATACAAAAACTTCTCAATATATTTCTGAGTAATCTTCGCTCTTCTCTCTTGGTGCCCTTTCAAAAATTCATTTATCTTATCAATTGTATATTTCTTCAATTCGCCCGTCAACATTTTACCGCTCCGATAATCTTTCTCAATCTCCGCCAACTTTTTATCATCATCCTCAAACATCATTCTCAAATATTGAAAACTAACATCAACATCCGGATTTCCACCTTTCTTTCGATGCTCTTCCAAAGTCGCCTGCCCTCCAGAAAAAGCATACTTGTTAATTTTATCTTTAACTTCTTTTTCCGAATCTGTAGAAAAAATAGAAGAGCTCTCATCTGAAGAAGACATCTTTCCTTCAACCCCTTGAAGCGGAGGCAAAAACATTCCATGAATTATCGCGGGTTTCAAAAAACCTAATTTAGGATAAACATCACGTGCAACCCTAAAATGTGGATCCTGGTCAACAGCCAAAGGAATAAGACAAGGAATATTTTTCCCTTTCAAAACCGACGGAATAATTGCCGGGACCGCCTGCATCGATGTATAAAAAATACTTCCAATATTATTTGAATCAGTAAATCCAAAAGCCCCTTTTATCGTTGAAAAAGTAATCTTCTTCGCAAACTTAATTGCCTCAGGATACATCAAATTCGCATTCCAAGTATCAACTAAAAAATGCGTTTTCTTCGGGTCAAAACCCACCGCAATCACATCTAACATATTATCTTTAGTCCAATTTTGAATTTCTTCAAACGAACTTTTCTTAAATAAAAATTTCTCGTCGTCGGTAAACTGAAACCACAACTCCACTCCAAATTTATCCTGCAACCATTTCACAAAATACCAGGTCTGCAAATGCCCCAACTGAATTTTCCCCGAAGGCCCACGCCCAGTATAAAGAAAAAACTTATTTCCTTTATCATATTCATCCAACAACCATTTCAAATCACGATGCGCAAAAAAAACACCCCTCCGAAGCATAAAATGAACCTCGCCAACCTGCTTCTCAATTCTTCCAAGCAATTTACTATCTAATTTGCTAATCCCAAACTCTCGAATAAGTTTATCATAATCAACTTCCCCCTTAACCTCATAAGGATTCACCTCGAATTTTTTCCCAACCATGAATTATCTAAACAAAACATATTTTTAAACATTCCCAATAAACCCACCAAATATTTATAAATACATCTTCACTGATTTCCTTATGAAAAAGGTGATGTTATTCTTAATCTCAGCAATATTATTAACTTCGTTTGCATCAGCAGAAATAATTCTAACTCAACAACCCGAACCTTTTTACAACATGGGAGAAATTGTAAACATCCCTGTAAAAATAATCAGCCCCGTAGACATAAATAATTTCTTCACATTAGATTTAATCTGCAACGGAAAAGAAACACAAATTTACAAAGAATACATTTCTATCGACGCTGGACAAGAAAAACAAATGTCTCCTTTAATACCTTTAGTAAAAAGTTTAACCGAACGTTCAACCGGAAGCTGTAAAATAAAAGCAATAATGGGCGAAGAATATGTTTTAACGAACGACTTTGAAATTTCAGATATAATATCTATAGCGATAACTTCTGAATCAAAGGCCTTCAACCCCCAAGAAGAAAACACTCTTCAAGGACAAGCAACAAAAGAAAACGAAGGAGGAGTAAACGGAATAATTGAAGTAACTTTAATCAGCCCTGACGCAACACAAACAAACACAATCACCGACGTGGTAAAAAACGGATTCTTTGATGTAAACTTAACTCAACCACAAGAAACAAAAGCTGGAGAATACACCGCAAACATAAAAGTCTATGAAGTCGATTTTGAAAACGAAATCACAAATGTAGGATTGGTCGGTTACAGCTTCACAATAAATCAAGTTCCAACAAGTTTAGAAATAGTATTCGAGGAAGCAGAAATGCAACCGGGAAATACATTAAAAGTAAAAACAATCCTCCATGACCAAACAGGAGAATCAGTTCCTTCAACATCCTATATCACAATTAAAGACAGCAAAAATTTAATAATCGAACAAGTAGAAACGCCAACAGAAGAATTTTTAGAATATAATATTATCTACAAAGAAAAAGCTTCGGAATGGTCTATCGTCGCTGTTTCAAACAAAATAACAACTGAATCAACATTTAAAATATTAGAAAAGATGAGCGTGGATGTTCAATTAATTAACAAATCTTTAGTTATAACAAACAACGGAAACGCTCCTTACAATAATACAGTATCCGTAAAAATTGGAAGCGAAACAAAATTAATTGATGTCCAACTTAAAATTGATGAAGAAAAAAAATATATGTTAAGTGCTCCCGACGGAGAATATGGAATTGAAGTTTTAACTTCAGAAGGAAGCTCTATAACAGGGATGGCAATTCTTACCGGAAAAACTATTAGCGTTAAAGAATTAACAATGGCGGGAAGAATCGCAAAGCATCCGGGAGTTTGGTTCTTCATCATAGGAATAATGGGATTCATGGCATTTATGGTTATGAAAAAAGGTTACAACAAAACTTTCTTCGGTTACATATCTAAATTAAGAAAAAAGAAACAAGAACCATTAGCAAAAAATTCTTTAGTTCATTCTTCAAATAAAGCAGAACTTTCTCTCTCGATAAAAGGTGAAAAACAAACCGCAACTTTAGTTTGTTTAAAAATAAAAAACCTCGAAGAAATTCAATCTAAAAAAAGCATGTCCGAAGAAATACTTCAAAAAGTTGTAGAAATTGCAGAATCTAACAAAGCATCAACTTATGAAAATCACGATAACATTTTCTTTGTTTTAGCACCGCTAAAAACAAAAACTTTTAGTAATGAAAAGACAGCAATAAAGATAGCAAAACAAATAGAAGGATTATTAACTGAATATAATCGAATGGCAAAACAAAAAATTAATTTTGGAATCTCATTAAATGAGGGAGACATTGTAGTAAAACAAGAAGAAAATATAATGAAGTTTATGAGCATGGGAACTTTAATCACAAGCACAAAAAAAATATCATCAATCTCTAACGGAGAAATTCTTTTAGCACAAAAAATAAAAGACAAATTAGGCTCAAATGCTAAAACTGAAAAACACACAAAAGAGGGAATAGATATTTACACTGTAAAAGAAATTCGAGAAGAAAGTCCTGAAAACGCAAGGTTCATTTCAAACTTCCTCAAAAAATTAGAAAGCGACAATAAGAAACGATAGTTCTCAAATAAATTAGTTAATAAACATTTGCCCTATAAATTATACAATTCCAAATAACTATTAATAACGGCTCGCTTAACTTCAGGATGTTTCTTTTCTAACTCTTCAATAAAATTATTTATCTTATCATTCTTATCAACTTTCTTAACAAATTTCAAACCTTTCAATTTAGCATAAAGCAAAACCTCTTCATCCAAAAACAAATACAACGGCTTAATAATTTTTTTCTCCACAGGTTTAACTTTCTCCAACTTCGCCTTTCCTTTAATCAAATCATTAATTATCTCAAAAGAATTAACATCAATCGTATCCGAAACCGCAACAACATTAACATTTCTCGACGGCAATTTAACAACTTCAACAAAAGATTTATCTCCAAACATATTCAAAACATCTTCAAGAACAACATCTCTAAAATTTTTCCCAACTTTGTATCCAATAACCTCGCCACGCTTAATCATTCCAAACTTCTTTAGCGTATACAAAAATTTCTTCTGAAAATAATTAATAAAACATCTCGCACAAACCTTTCTCTTATTCGTAAATTCATAAACCGGTTGAGTTTCACATAATTGACACATTACAACCTCCACTCCTCAAATTTTTTTCTATCCTTCAAACTTCCCTTCTTAGAATACGCCAAAATTAATTCCTCAACAATTTCCCGAACATCTTGCTTAGGTTTATCCACAATTACAACACTCGGACCAGGCGAACTCTCATCTGAAATAATCAAAGTATATTTCTTTCCAATAAACTCAATTATCTTATTCTCTTTCTCATCTCTCCCGACGACAACCCAACAACCTTTTATAAGAAAATGCCTTCCAAGTCCAACTAACTTTGCTTCGTTCTCATTTAAATCTCGACTCAATAAATATTTCAATCTCTTTCTCAATTCTTTTTCACAAAGAAAACATCCTCCCGCTGGAGTCGGATAATCAATTTTAAATTTCTTCGCAAGTTCCATTTGCTTCGTTCTTCGTCGACCATGAATTCCATATTCTTTAAGCGCACGATAAATTCTTCCTGTCAAACCAGATTTACGTTCAATCAACTCCATCGAACTTTTCATCTGACTCATCGGCCTCTGCCCCAAAACCTCACCCGTAACAACAAGATTTATTTTCTCCTTATCTGCAAATTTCTTAACTTCCTTAAACATAAAAATCCGGCAATCAATGCAAGGATTCACTCCCGCACCCGTCCCAAACTTCGCTTCCCGAATACAATTCAAATAATCTTTCAAAAGTTTCCCTCGAGAACAATCAAAAATCTTTAACTTAACACCCTCCATCTGAGTAAAATTAAAACTACAATTTCGGTCACAACATCCAGTTCCAAAAGGCAAATTAAAATGCACAGCCAAAACATCATAACCTTTCTCCTGCATAATTTTCACCGCAAGCCGACTATCAAGCCCGCCCGACAACATCACAATACATTTTTCCATAACTAAAAAAGAAAAATTTACTATAAAAACTATTCCTTCTTCTCTTCTTTTTTCTTCAGAACATTTTTAATATATTCAATCATTCCAACAACATATTTTCCAACCTTCAAAACCTTTAACAAAACTCCAATTCCAATCAAAACAATTCCCAAAATAAACATAATCAAAAACACTGAAAAAGATTTAGAAAAGAAAAGCGGAACAAACTCCATAAACTCATTAATATTAATCTTAGAAATAAACCAGCTCAATTTCATAAAAGGCAAAGACGCAATAATAAAAGTAACTCCAACAATAATCGGCACACTATTCTTACTCTCAACAAACAAAAACATCAATCCGCTAAAAACCAAAACCAAAAACAAACAAAAATAAAATTTCCCGTTCCAATAATCCCTCGACTTTTCAGAAACCAAAACAAAAGGTTTATCCTGCTCTTTCAAACAATCCCACAAATTACAGTCATATTCTTTATTATAATTCTGCTCAACCAAATCATTAATCACAAATTCCCTAACCGCATCTTTCCCCTGCAAAACAACCTCGCACGGAATAACCACATCAAATTCATCCTGCACAAAATTATATTCCGAATCATTCAAACAAATATTCTCCATTTTAAAAAAATTCGTATCTAACTCTGTCGTAGAGCCAACGTCTTTCACAATAATATCGTCCACAACTTTTCCCAACTCCACTTTAACATTATCATAACCTAACGACATCGAAACCGTCAAAAAAGAATTCATCGCAAGTATAGAAAGAAACAACAAAATAACACAAACTGTCAACAAACCCCCTTTAATAATTCCCATGATTAAATTAAGAAATATTTATTTATAAAACTTACATCCTCTTCAAAATCTCAATTCTCTTATCTAAAGGCGGATGAGTCGAAGCCATTCCTTTAAACGGATTCGCA
Source organism: bacterium (assembly GCA_036787775.1). GTDB lineage: Archaea > Nanobdellota > Nanobdellia > Pacearchaeales > GW2011-AR1 > DAIQOR01. The sequence goes on from DAIQOR010000002.1 coordinate 32,428, forward strand.
AAAAACAAAGGTGCAACAGCCTTGCTGATTTTCTTCTCAGGCTTTACCACATCAACTTTTATTTTTTCCAAAGCTTTTATCAACCCGCTCGGATTTCGCGTGTATTTGACCGCCGTAGCGTCAGCAACATACTCTCTCTTTCTCGAAATAGCCAACTGAACCAATTGCACAACAATCGGCGCAAGAATCGCCAACGCAATTCCAATAAAAATAAAAATCGGATTCTTACTATCTCCATCTCCCGAACTAAACCAAAGACTCCTCAAAAAAAGCTCAGAAATAATCGCAACCATTCCAACCATCACAGTCACCAAAGTAATATATCTAATATCATAATTCGCAACATGACTCAACTCGTGCGCCAAAACTCCTTCCAATTCTCGTCTATCTAATTTTTCCAAAGCACCTTTCGTAACACAAATAACCGCGTGCTGAGGATCACGACCAGAAGCAAAAGCATTTATCTGCTCCGACGGCATAACATACAAAGTCGGCATCGGCATTCCAGAAGCAATCGTCAAACCCTCAACCAATCTATAAAAATCCCCATGCTCCGCCCGAGACGCATTCTTCGCTCTCACCGACGCAACAGCAATCTTATCCGAATTATAATAACTCAACAAAGTATAACTCAAAGAAAACACAATCGCAATTATCATAATAATAAAAAAGAAACCTGGCTCGAACGCAAGCGAAATCACATATCCAAATAAAACCAAAACACAAACTACAACAAACATAAGGAAAAACGAATTCCTTTTATTCCTCGAAATCTGATCTCTAAAATCTATATGCACTTGTTCCATAAAATATAAAACAAAACTATCAATTTAAAACTTTCTAATCAAAACTAACCTTCACAACTTTCTTCTCAGCCTCAACAAGTTGTAAATATTCTCTTTCTTTCTTTCCATATAATCCTGCAAACATAATTCCTGGGAAAGTCTTACACAAATTATTATAACTCAAAATTGAATCATTATAAAACTGTCTTGAGTAAGCAACTTTATCCTCGGTAGAAGTTAACTCTCTCTGCAACTCTAAAAAATTAGTGTTAGCTTTCAAATCAGGATAACCTTCAGCAATTGCAAATAATCTTCCCAAAGCACCTTCAAGACCTTTGTCCGCTTTAATCTTTCCTTCAATATCTTTCGCACCCACAAGTGCCTTTCTCGCGTCGGTAACAGCCTTTATAGCTTCTTTTTCATGCTTAGCAAAACCTTTCACAGTCTCAATTAAATTAGGAATTAAATCCGCTCTTCTTTTCAATTGAACATCAATTTGACTTAAAGAATTATCAATTCTATTTCCTAACAAAGCAAACCGATTAAAATAATAAAATAAAGCTCCGCCAATTAAAACAGCGACGATAATTAAAATCCATAACCACAATAACATATTATATATAATAAAAAAGAGTTTATAAATTTAATTGATTTTGTAATTATACTTTTTCATTTTAACATATTGAGTATCATTTATCACACTTTTTTCCATCCAAATAACTCCTATTTCATCTTCCAAATCAACTAAAACCGGGTTTGCAACCCTCATCCCATTTTCGAATGCAGAAACAATCACACTTTCACTCCAATTATTATCTAAAAATCCCTCTCTGTCTGTATAAGATAAATATAAATTTTTCCCATCAATGTAAGTCAAAAAAGACAAACCAAGCTTAGAGTCATAATGAATAAAAGGGTGTTTGGAAACTTCTTTTTTAATTTCAAAAGGTTCGTTAGAATTTAGTTCACTCCAATCATTTATCTTAATTATATCAGAATTCCAATCAATCCCACTAATATTCGTTCTAAATGCAGAAATTGAAGGAGATTTAACATTTTTTAGAGAATAATTATTTTCATCATTTAAAACACATTCAGACTTCCAATTTTCAAATAAACAATAAAGATAATTATCTATTTCTATAAATACTGGAAAAGAATTAAAATTCTCATTATCAAAAACTGAATCATGCTTTTTCCAGGTATAACCATTATCTTTAGATGAAAAAGGAATTAATTTAACTTTTAAATCAGGGCAATTTCTTAAAATATTTCCAGTATCAGAACCAATTTGATCTGCAATTAAAATAGTTCCATCAGACAATTCATAAATTGAAGATTCCCAATGAATATTTGAAAAATTGGAACAAGCATCTGCAACTAACGAAGGGGAACGCCAAGTTCCAATTTTATTATCATAAGAAATAAAAAATAAATCAGTCCCTCTACACCCTGAAGAAGAAGGCTGTTGTGTATAAACCATAACATAATCTCCATTTTTTCTTTCATATATAACTTGATCGTACTGAATTTTTGCTGTAGGCACAATCTCCTTCGGAATTAAATTTGGAACAGACCAACTTTCCCCCTTATCATTAGAAAAAAATTCAAATAAACTTAATCTATTAGTTGCAGAATTAATAGCATTCAAAACACAAAATATTTTTTTATCTTCATCACTAACACAACTTACATCCACTTCTTCATAACCAGATAAAATTGTTCTATCGGATAAACTTGATGAAAAATCAATCTCTTTTCTAGTACAAGAATTTAAATCACATCCTCCCCAACATTCTTCTCGACTCAATTCAACATAATCTAACTGGCATTGAGGATATTCCAAACAAACTGAATAAATATTTTTACATTCTTCTCGAGATTGATTTACATATGAAATATAAGGAAACTCTCCAACAAGGGTTAACTCTTCTTCACCTTCTTCAAAACTAACAAATTCATCATCTCCACAATTTAATTCATCATAATCTCCTCCATGCCATTCAGTAAAATAATTTTTTCCACAACTAATAGAAGTTTTTGGTTTTGACACATTTCCAGGAATAATATTTACCCCATCGTAAGCACACCACCATCTTTCCCCCACATTTCTATTCGTTTGTTGCACAAAAGAAATCTTTTCAATAGTTCTCCCATTAAAATCTGAAAGAGAAATATTCCTTTGATACCATTTATTCTTGGTGTTTATATTTTCATTTCCATTAACCGAAACAATTCCATCTTGATCTTTATAATTCCATCTCAAAACTTCACTTGTCAAATCATCTTTATCGTTCACAAAATTTATCTCAATTCCACAAGCAGGATACTTTCGACTAAGATTAACTGCTTCAACCCAATTAGGATTATAACTCCAAAAACTCAAAATATCTCCTTTATTAATTATCATCCCTGCTTGATTTGTATCCTCTCCTCCTTTCCAAGTATAATAAGCGTAATCATTTATCCTCGAGTTTTCACAAAGTTCAGGAGAATCACCTTCTCTACACACAAAATCTTCCTTATCAGGATTCTCTCCGTAAACCCCACTAAAAATAAAAAATTTACTTCCTTCTTTAGACAATAAAGGAGTTACCCATGAAGTCGAGGTCACTTCTCTTATCTCAACATTTTCCACATTTCTATCATAACTCTTTTGTTCAATAATATTTCCAGTTATAACGAAATTAGAAAAAATAAATAACCCAAAAACAATCATAAAGATTAAACCAACAATAACAATTCTCAACTCTTTTTTCATGACAAATAAAAGAAAAAATAGTTTATAAATTTAATCTTAATAAAAATAAAAACTTAGGAGGACGGAGTTAATGTAACTTTCATCCAAGCAGGTGTTCCACTATCCTTTGAACAAATATACAAACCAATACTTGGATTAGATCCAGTGCCCATCCTCAAAGTTCCAAGAGTATTCCAATTACAAACAACATTATCATAAGCAAGCTTAATGCTTCCAGCAACATCCAACTTAGCTTTAGGATCAGTGTTTCCAATTCCTATCTTCCCCTCTCTAGTAATACTCAGATGAGCAACATCTTTAACCCCACTTTTAGTTGTAACATTCGAATTAAATCTTATATCAAAATTGCCACCTTGAAGAACTCCACTCGAATCAATATCGCTCTTACGATAACTCAAAAACCATCTTTCCTTATTTGTATTGTCCTCAAAATTAAAATCTTTCATTTGATCACCCCTACCAATAATTCCCATTCCACCCCAAATTCTATTTTGATTTTCAATATTAACTGTTAAATCCCAAGCTGGAGTTCTATAACCTTTACCAATTGCAACCTTACCATCTTGACCAACACTCATATAAGGAATATCCTTAGCACTAGAATCAGAAAGATTTTTATATCTTAATTCAAACCTAGCACCATTAGGTGAATCATAATTAACATCATTACCATCTGTTTTCCTAAGACTCAAAAACCATCTAATCTTATCCGCATCATCAAAATTCAAATCTTTAACTTGAGTAGAATTACCAACAATCCCCATTCCACCAAATTGTTTACCATTATCATTTATATCAACTGTAAAATCCCATTTAGGAACTTCTCCAACCTCTAGCCCTAATCCGACATTTCCACCTTTATAATAAATATTTCCAGTAGTGGAATTTTGTCCAGTAATAGCTTTTCCAGTAATAGTAGAATTCAAAGTTAAAGCGATTGCAACAATAGATAAAACTAATGCAACAACAACCAAAGCACCCGTTAAATTATTTTGTGTTTTCATCTCTTTTTTTCCTGAATATTTTATTTATGTTTTTTAGGTTTATAAATTTATTTGTTTTTTATTTTATGCTTGAGTAAAGTAATTCCAAAACTCCACATCACTCCATCCAGAGCTCATTTCCGACGCTGGTTCATCAGAAGGCGTACTTGAACCACCACCACTTGAACCACCACTTGAAGGAATCCAACATTTTTTCAATCCACCTGCGGTAGTCATACAATAATATTCTTCACCAAAATTATCAATACAATCTTGACGGGTCACACAAGTTGAATCTAAAACTTCATCAAAAAATTCTACGTAATCTTCAGCCTCAGCATAAGTCCAAGATTCCTCTGCTTCCTGAGGAGGAATTTCTCTTTCACCATCTCCTCCAGAAAAAATAACCACCAACGCAATTATTAACGCAACCAAAGCAAATGATACCACTCCAATTATTACATACTTAATCACTTTCTTATTGTTCTCGTCAGAAACATCCATATCTTCGGAACTCTGTGAAGGATTAACTTGTCCTCGCTTATTTCTACTCACACTCTTTTTCATGATTTAACTAAAACAATACCTTTTAAAAACATTTCTACAAAATAGAGATATGCAATACCACCTAATATTAACTGAAATTTGCAACGCCCAATGTAAATACTGCTACGAAAAATCAATGAAAGAATTTAATAATAACTTGGACAAAAAGTTTCACTTCGATTTTTCAGCACCAACAAATTCTGAAATAGATTTAAAAAAACTCGAAGAATTTCTTTCAAAAGACAAAAACCCGACGATAATTTTCTACGGCGGAGAACCACTTTTACAAATTGAAAAAATAAAACAAATAATTGACAAAATAAATGTGCCGTTCAGAATGCAAACCAACGCACTTCTCCTCGACAAACTTCCAATTGAATATTTAAATAAAATACAAAAAATCCTAATCTCAATCGACGGCGATGAAAAAATAACTGACTTCAATCGAGGAAAAGGCACTTACGAAAAAATAATTTCTAATATAACTAAAATAAGAAAAGAAGGTTATCAAGGGGAGATAATCGCAAGAATGACAATCTCTCAAAAGCATCCGGAAATATTTGAACAAATAAAACATTTAATTGAAACGAAAAAATTCGACTCGGTGCACTGGCAAATCGACGCTGGATTTTACAAATTCGATTTCGACAAAAAAACATTTCAAGAATTCGTCAAAAAATACAACGAACAAATTTCAAAATTAATTGAATATTGGATTAAAGAAATACAAAAAGGAAAAGTTCTCAGGTTTTATCCTTTCATAGATATAATTGAAGACTTGCTTCATAATAGAAAAACAAAATTAAGATGTGGTGCGGGACATTCTGGATACACAATAACCACCAACGGGAAAATCGTCGCGTGCCCAATAATGAATAACATAAAAGAATTCGAAGCCGGCGACCTAAACTCAAATCCCGAAGAACTAAAAAAATTCGAAATAGAAAACCCTTGCAAATCCTGTGCCTACCTAAACCTCTGCGGAGGCCGTTGCCTTTATTGGAACAAAGCAAAACTCTGGCCCGCCGAAGGCGACAAACTAATATGCGACACAATCAAATATTTAATAGACGAACTAAAAAAACAAACTCCGATAATAAAAGAATTAATCTCTCAAAACAAAATATCTCTAAAAGATTTCGAACACGAAAAGTATTTCGGACCTGAAATTATTCCTTGAGAAGATTGCGATTAATCAGAAGAAGCTAACCTCTTATAATAAAAATAACGATCGGGAGTTAAATAAGTTGCTTCAAAAACACGATGATTTCTACTTGCTTGCTCAATATCTTCTGCATGTTTACATGCAATGGGACTAAACCAATTAAAAGGATAATATTCATCTTCATAAACTCCATCTGTAAAAACCGCAGTTTCAAAATGACCATCAGGCATCAAAACTGTTGAAATAAACCCTCTAGGAAACCAAGATTTAACTCGCGTAGTTTTATCATTGAACCTGATATCTTCAATTGCCATATTTTCAAAAAATATACATAACTTATAAAACTTTCTACAATCCCCAAACCCCTCACATTAATTTAATTCTCCAAAAATTTTCTCTCAACAAAGTCAGAGAAAATTTTCAAATCATCCGCACGCAAGCGCGCTATCTTCCCTAAAAATTTAAAAACCCTTTTCAATTATTTTCAAAATGGTAAATGTTGATAGAGACGCTTGCATAGGATGTGGATTGTGTGCCTCAATTTGCGACGAGGTTTTCGAAATGGACGACGACTTCAAAGCAACAGTAAAATCTCAAAAAAACACGCCCTGTGTTAAAGAAGCAATTAATTCCTGCCCCGTTGAAGCAATTAAGCGATAAATCTTTTTCTAAAAAAGTGAACTGAAATTTTTGAAACCACAAAAGACAACGCTCCAACAACTCCAAGAATCATATCAATCATCGTGTCATCAATTCTCGAAATAACCAGATTAAGTTTCTCCAAACCACTAACATCACGAATATAAACTCCTTGCAATCTCATATCCCAAACAATATCTATCAAATACTCCCCCATCTCGTGAATCGAAAGAAAAGAAATAACAAACATAAAAGTTATCAAAAGTTTCCAAGACAAAGTCAAATTTTTTTTATCAACAATATGAAACATTAACAAGCACGCAAAAATCGGCATAATCAAATGTAACACCTTATCGTAAAAAGAATAAATTGAATATAACGGCGCGAACAAAATTCCCATCGCCAAAATCAAAATCATATAAAGATAATGTTTCAGCTCAAACTCAATCTCAAACATATGATCAAGAGCATAAAAAATCGCAAGCCCAAAAAGAAAACCCAACACTCTCACCGGCGTAGAAAGATTATCAAACAAATACAAAATCAAAAACAGAAACAGAAACAACCCCGCAACAATTCTCCTCTTATGTTTATATTCCATAAATCTAAATCGGAAAAAGAATATAAAAATATATGTAAATTAAGAAATATTTATTAACCCTCTTATCTATTTTTATCCATGATTCAAAAAGAGGAGAAGAAAAGACCTGATTTTGTAAAATGGTTTTCGGAATTAAATAAGGACTCAGGAAAATTCGCCGGCGGAAAAGGAGCAAACCTCGCAGAAATTTACAATCTTAAAGTCGCAGTCCCACCAGGATTCGTCGTCACAGCACAAGCCTACGATTATTTCATCCACAAAGCTGGAATAGCTGAAAAAATGGACGAACTCCTCGGGAGAATAAATTATGAAGACACAAAACAACTCGATGAAATAACAAAACAAATTCGAGTCTTCATCGTGGATTCAAATTTCCCTAAAGAAATGGAAGAAGAAGTTTTAGAAGCCTACGAACATTTAGGAGCTTCAAATTCAGATGTAGCAAAAGGTTCAGCATTAGATATTTTAAACGTCGCCTCGGAACCTCCATTCGTCGCGGTCAGAAGTTCAGCAACAGCGGAAGACTTAGCCGACGCCAGTTTCGCAGGGCAACAAGATTCTTTCGTGAACGTAAAAGGAAATTCCGAATTAATTAAACACATAAAAAAATGCTTCGCTTCTCTTTTCACTTCCAGAGCAACATACTACCGACATAAAAAAGGTTTCAAACACTCCGAAGTAAGTTTAGCCGTCGTGGTACAAAAAATGGTAGACTCAGATAAATCAGGAGTAATATTCTCTAAAGACCCTTCTTACAACAACGACAACATAATTATGGAAGCCGTATGGGGATTAGGGGAAGGAATTGTTTCGGGAGCAATAACACCCGACAAATATGTTGTCTCAAAAGATTTAAAAATTCTTGATAAAAAAATCTCTGATAAAAAAATTGCAATGACAAGAGATTCCGCAGGAGGAAAAACAACCGTAAAATTAAGAGAAGAAAAATCAAATCATCAAGTTCTAAAAGAAAATGAAATCATAAAACTCGCAGAAACAGCCTTGAAATTAGAAGCGCATTATAATAAACCACAAGACATAGAATTCGCAATTGAAGACGATGAAATTTTCATTGTGCAAACAAGACCAATCACCACAATGGGAAAAAGATTAGAAAAAGATAGAACAGAAATAAAAGGCGAACTAATATTAGAAGGGTTAGCCGCATCACCGGGAATAGCATCGGGAAAAATAAAAATAATAGAAGACTTAGCAGATTTAGACAAAATAAAAGAAGGAGACATCTTAGTCACAAAAATGACAAACCCAGACATGGTCGTAACAATGCAACGTTCAGCAGGAATAATCACCGATGAAGGTGGGCTAACCGCACATGCAGCAATCGTCTCAAGAGAAATGGGAATCCCCTGCATCGTTGGAACACAAGAAGCAACAACAAAATTAAAAGAAGATGAAATAGTCACCATCGACGGATACAACGGAAAAATCTACAAAGGAAAAGTAGCAGAAACAGAAAAGAAAGAAGTGCTCCCCGTAACCGCTCAAACAAAAACACAAATTAAAGTAATTGTTGATTTGCCGACCTTCGCCGAGAGAGCTTCAAAATCCGGAGTTAAAAAAGTTGGTTTAACAAGAATAGAAGGAATAATTGCTGAATCAGGAAAACACCCCGAATACTTTTTGAAACAAAATAAAATAAACGATTATCAAGAAGTAATTTTCAAAGGCGTTTCAGGAATTGCAAAATATTTCGAAGAACTTTGGGTCCGAACTTCGGATATTCGAAGCGACGAATTTCAAAATTTAGAAGGCGCGAGCAAAGAAATAGAAGCAAACCCAATGTTAGGAATGCACGGAATAAGATATTCATTAACCCATCCTGAAATTTTAAAGGCAGAATTAAAAGCATTGAAAAGAGTTTCAGAGCAAGGCAAAAAAATAGGAATATTAATGCCCCAAATTATTTCTGTTGACGAAGTTCAAAAAGTAAAAGAATATCTTAAAGAAGTTGATTTCCTCGACGCTAAAGTTGGAGTAATGGTGGAAACTCCTGCCGCTGTTCAATTAATAAAAGATTTGTGCGAGGAAGGAATTGATTTCATTTCCTTCGGAACAAACGATTTAACACAATACATTTTAGCAATAGACAGAGGAAACGAACAAGTCCAACATCTTTACAACGAAATGCACCCAGCAGTTCTTTACCAATTAGGATTTGTAATTCGAGTTTGTAAAAAATACAAAGTTGAAACTTCAATTTGTGGACAATCGGGAAGCAGAAAAGAAATGGCAAAATTCCTCGTCGAGAAAGGAATTGACAGCATAAGCGTGAACGCGGACATGGCGAAAGAAATTTCAGATTATGTAAAACAAATCGAAGAAGAAATGGTAAAAGGAACAGACAAAGAACCTCGACATTACGAACAAGTCAAAAAGCAAGAAGAAATTCAAAAACAAGAAGTTGAAAAAGAAATGGAAGAAGAAGAAGAAGTTGTTGAAGATAAAGAAATAATAAAAGAAGTTTTTGAAGAAGAACCTGAAATAATCACAGTTGAGGACAAAGAACAAGAAGAACAAATCGAGAAAGACATCGAAGCTATTGAAGAAGAAAAGAGAGAATATTTAGAAGAAAATGGTGAAGATAATTAGAAATTTATTTTAAAATTAATTACAAAAATTTAAGCTCTTTTTATTGTATGAGCTATCACTGAAATTATAAATAATACTACAAAAATAAATGCTAACCATTTCGCGATTACATATGAAACTCCTGAGATAAACCCAAACCCGAACATTCCTGCAATTATAGAACCAATTAAGAAGATTATTGCCCAGATTAACCAACCTCCTACACCGTTATTATTCATTTTATTCTACAGACTCCACTGCCATGAAAGCCCACCAAGATTTTCCTGTTCTTATTATTTCCCCATTCTCTGCATTAACTTGCGCACTAACCTGCATTTGTTTTTTAAATACCCATAAAAGTTTAGATTCTTTTTGAACTTTAATTTCATATACTAATTTCATTTGTTCTCCAGTTCCAACTTCTTTCAATACAATTGTACAATTATTTTCTTCGGAACAAACATTTATTTTTAATCTTTCAAGTGCAGTTTCCGACGCTGTATCGGGCATAATTTTAACTTCAGATTTTATACCATTTGACTGAGTTACACGAATGGTATTCCCTTCAACTTCAACAGGAAGTTCTGTTTCTACTTTAGCATCTCCTGAATTTAATTTTACTTTACTACCAGAAGAAGTAATCTTTACAGTTTCACTATCTTGTGTTACTGTTACAGAAACCCCATTAACAATATTTACAGATTCATCGGGATTTGTAATAATTGTATCTTCAGATTGCGTATTTGAAGAAGTTCCAGAAGTAATAGCACTTCCTCCACTGCTTGATGAACTGCTTCCAGATGGAGTAGTTGTTGATGGAGTAGTTGTGGTTGTAGTAGTAGACGCTGTTCCAGGTGAAGTAACTACATTAGCATCTAATGTAACTGCCGTCTGCGCCAATGCTCTACCCTTTAATACAGCACCAGTATTTATTTCAATTAAAGTTTGACTTAAGATAATTCCTTTGAAATCAGAAGTTGTTCCTAATGTAGTTTGCCCACCAACTTGCCAGAAAATGTTTTTCGCTTGTGCTCCACCAACAAGAGTAATAATTGCACCATTACCTACAGTTAAATCTTGTGCGATCTGAAATATCCAAACATCATTTGCCCCACCAGATAATGTAACCCCATCATTTATTATAACGCCAGTTCCCCATTTATATAAACCAGGAGCAATTGTCTTCCCGCTAATATCTCCTGCACCAAGTTCAGTCGCAGTAGGATTTGTCCTTCCAGAAGCGTCTGTGTATGCTGTTTCCATATCGCTCACAGCAGTAGTCATTTTAGTTGGAGTAGGAGAGGTATAATCTGCTGCATAAATTTTTCCAGTAACTAAAGAAGATGTTGCAAATGTATTAGTAGAATCCATTATCAAACCAAAACCAGTAATGCCTGTGCTATCAATAGGACTTGATCCAATATCTCCGGTGATTGCAGTTGTTCCAGTTGTTGAGATTCCTGCTTTTGATAATATAACAAAATTACCCGCTGTTCCAAGATTTACAACAGATTGTGCGGCAGAAATAAATCCTATCAATAAAATAATTGTTGCAAAAAGAAATGCAAATATAAATAATTTAGATTTATTGTTTTCCATCTTAATTAAGCAAGACTTCCGGTGCTTATAAACCCTCTGTATTCAGTAGTTACATTTTTAATTTCTCTAAAAGAGAAATTAATATTTTTTGAAAGAAATTAATTTTAAAAAATTCAAAAGATAATTTTCTTTTGAATAGTTCAATATTATAATCAATTTGAAATTACACACAATAAATTTCTCTTAACAAAATTTATAAATAACAATTTCCTAACTATCATATGAAAAAGGGTGTAAAAAAGAAAAGTTCTAGAAAGAAGCCTTCAATAATAAGAGAACATAAAAGTCCTAAAGAAATTAATATTGAAAGAGCATTGGTGGAAAATTTTATCGAGCTTCAAAAAGTGATGTCGCACATGTCTGTTAATTTTAACGAACTAACTAAAGAAATAAAAAATTTACTTAAGCTTTTTGAGGACTCAGCAAAATCTTTAGCAGAAAAAGATGTGACAATGGAACAAACCGGAAGAAATGACAAAGAAATTATTAAAAAAATTGACGGCCTTATGGACCAAAATAAAATTATTGCGAAAGGTTTAGTGATGATACACGGAAACCAAAACCAACCTCAGCAAAAAAATATTCAACCAAAAATTCCTCAAGAAGAAGGTTCCGACGATTTATCAGGATACACAAAATCAATTTCTTCTCCCAAGAAATAAAATGCTCGAACAAACTTCAAACGATTTCAGAAAAATATTTCTTTTAAAATTTACAAAAGCATTAATTGAAAATTCATCCTCGATGGAAATTATCAAATTAGAAAAAATTCTTGCCAACAAAGAAAAAAATCTTGAAGAACAAAAAAATAAAGAGACAAAATACATTCAACAAGAAGTCAAAAAATTTGAAAAACAAATGGAATTTCCTCCGCTTCAAAGAGTTTCTTCTCAACAAAGAATAAGACTTCAACCAATAAGAATTCCTCCAACAAGACTTCCTCCACAATTCCAATATCTTAAACCCACCCCAATAAACCAAGAAATAGATTTAGGAAAATTAAACCCTTTAACAAAAGACCCAAACGTAAAAGTTATAGAATGCCCAGGACCTGATCAAAACATTTCGGTAGTAACGGGAAATAAAATTAAAACTGCGATTATCTTAACAAAAGAAGAAATAAATCAAATAATTGAAACATTCGCGAAAATGTCAAAAATTCCAATTAACGAAGGACATTACAGAGTTGCCGTCGGAAGATTTATTTTATCCGCAACAATCTCAAAAACAGATTCGAATTTCACCATAGAAAAAATTAGACCAACAAAAAGAACAAGATACTAAAAACTCTTTTCATTTAATTTCTTTTTTGTTATTTCAATATCCAAATTAAATCTACTATTGTCCACCTCAAAATTCTTTTTCTTTCCCTTCAATAAATTCCTAATAAATTTTTTCTTCAAAGATTTAGTCAACTTAACAGACTTAGGAAAAGAAACTTTTTCTTTTATAACAACATCATTCTCTTTCTTTATCATTTGAATCACCTGTTCAGATTTATCTTCTACAACCTTCTTCTCCATCTTCATTGGTGTCTTAACAACTTTTTTCTTCACTCTAAAATAATTTCCAATCTTTCTCTCAATTTCTTTTTCGTTAATCAAATGAAAACCTTGCAAACCAAATTTTTTCGGCTCAAGAAACTTTAATTCATATCCCCCTTCTTTGTAAACTTCTACAATATATAAAACAATAAATAAAACCCAAAGAGAAATCCTCAACCAAAATGCCCAATCAAAAACATTAACTCTATTCACACAAACAAAACAATCAATTCCTCCACAATCAACTTCAGTTTCGTCGGAATCTAAAACACCATTTATACAATGACTCGCTTGTTTCTGAGAACCTAAAAATATATCCAATCTCTGAACACTTGAAACTCCGGGAATATTTGAGAAAGCAAAAGCCGAAACTAATTCTCCCTCCTCATTAAAAATATCTAAACCTTCTTCGGTAATTTCTGTATTAACTGGAACAGAAATACTACAACTTCTTGAACTGGAATAACTCGATGCGCAACCCGAAGAATCAGAACAAGTTCTTGTCTCAACTCCAGAAACAGAAACAACATTATTCAAAACATCTTCAGTTGTATAACTCGCACTACAAGAACCATAATTTCCACAATTCCAAACAGGAACACAATCTTCAGGAACAATTATTTCAGGAACAGGCTCTGGAATTATTGGTTCAGGAGTTGGAGTTGGAGGGGGGGTTGGAGGAAGCCCACCACCACTTGGAGGCGAAGTTGTTGTAGTTTCAGTACAACTTTGAGTTTGTGTTTGAACACAACTTGTAGAATCAGTTCTTGTTCTACTTTGCGAACTCGCCGAACAAGTGCTCCATGCACTCCACGCTCCCCAATCCTGCGCACAAATAATTGCATAAATTGTGGTAGCATTATAACGACTACCATTTAACCAGGGCACAATTTGAAAACTATGATAATAAGTTCCTGAATAAGATGCAGAACTCGTAGTCTCTAAGAAAGTTATATTATTACTATTATTTCCATAAACATCATAAAACTTCGAACCATAAGAACCAGCAATAGGAGTCCAACCCAAAGTCGCCGTCGAAGTCCCAACACTCGATTTTGTTGTAACATTCGCATTTCCACAATCTCCTGAAGGCAAATTCACCAAGTTACTTTTATAAAAATTTCCAACGCCATTAACACAAAATAAATTTCCAGTTCCAGAATCAGCAATAGGATTTGTATAACTATAATTCAAAAAATTATTATTTGAAAAATTATTATGACTTCCAGAAACATTTATTTCATAAGAATTAAAGATATCATCTAAATTAATAAAAGTATTATTTTCTACAGAAGTATAATTTGAATCAAAGTGTAATCCGGGATATGTCCTTGCACCAAGCTTTTTATAATTTATATAAGGAGGATTTGTGTTCCCTTCCTTCAAACTTAAACCCTCCACCGAAGCAACACCTGATGAATTGTAAGTATAATCACTCGTCAATCCATTTGCAATAAAAACTTCATTTAAATACAAATCGCAACAACCCGCTCCAAAAACTCCCTCAACATCTGCACAAGTATTCCACCCAACATCACTTCCAATATATACCAAAGCCAACTCTCCATCAAATGAATCACAAGTTGAACTCAGCCATAAATCATAGTCATTCGAACCATCAACAACAAGCAAAGCATCAGAGGAGTCAACCCAATCATCATCAGTATCAGTTGAATATGCATTATCCCCCCCCAGAGCATTGGTATAATGAGCACCAAGATATCCCAAATAAACACTATTATTAAATTCAACTCCGTCATATACCCATTGCGTGGAAGAAACAAAATGTTGAGTATTCGAAGAAACCACTCCATTATTCTTAAAAGTATTATTAATAATTTTATTATTACTTGAATTTCCAAATAAATAAATAATTTCGCTTGAAGAGCCATCAAAAATATTATCTTGAATTAATGAATTTGTCAAATTAGAAGAATAAACTGCATAACTTGTATTTTGAAATGTGTTCCCTTCAATAGTAATATTTGAAACTAAATAACTGACTGCTTTAAAAACTGGAACACTATCAGAAAAATTATAAAAAGAATTATCCGAAATTATCACATCTCTTGTTCCTGAAGTTACCAAATCAAAAGCATAAGCTCCTCCGGTAAGCAAAGCCCCATCAAAATCATTATTGTCAAAAGTCGTGTTTGATCTAACTCTTGTATATATATATTTAAAATTATTGTTAAAAAAATAGCTATTATCAGAAGGTTGAAAATTTATACCATTCCCTGCAAGTCCAAAATTATTATTAGTAAAATTTATATCTGAAACAACTGCACCAACCATAGAAAAAGCAACATTTGTAAAATTATTATTATCAAACAAAACATTAGATGCATTTCTCGCCGAATTAGAAAAAATAGAAGAACCAGATGAAAAAGAACAATTTCGAAAAGTAAGATTATTTGTGTTAGTAAGAAGTATCCCGGTATTAGCATTTTCAAAATAACAATTCTGTATTGTTAAATTACTTGACACAATATCCATCATTGCTGTATTACTTATAGAATTGCTATCATTCAAAGTTGAATAATTACAATCAATAATAACATTAGTAACAGAAGAATCTAAATGAAAAATACCCTTAAAAAATGAAGCATTAATAATAAAATTTTGCCCCGAAGCATTTATTGTATAAGTTGTATCACTATCAGTTAAATTACAAAAAGAACCCTCAGTATCTGCTAAAACATGCAAACAATCCGTTAATTCCGTGCAATTTCCTCCAACACCCACAGTTAAGTGAGAATCATTTATCGCATTACAAGAAGAAGGAAATGTCACAGTCAAAGGAAGATAATCTGTATAATTTCCACAATCAACTCCCACAGTACAACTTGTCCCAGTTTCTAAATCATAAGCACTATCACAAATTCCATCAGAATTACCCTCAGCACAAGTTTCACTAAAACCAGTTCCACTCGAATTAGCCCAATAATTTCCTCCAAGATTAATCCCTGACACAATGCTCGTTTCAAGTGTTTTAGTTATATTAAAATAATTTGTCTCCCCTGAATTATTTATCCAAGAATTATTTGTATTATTAAAATAATTATTATAAATAGAAGAATTTGCACTTTCAGTAAAATACAACCCAATAGTATTTCCAGTAACATAATTATTTCTCAAAGTATTATTTATTGAACCAGAAAAACCAACCCCATAAGAACAATTTGAAAAATTTGTATTCTCCACCAAATTTCCTCCATCATCATTAGAAAAAACCATCCCATATAAACTAGAATTTATAACCGAATTATTCAAAATATTCCCTACACCAGGACCGTTCAAAAAAACAGCATAAAAAGAAATATCTGAAACAGAAATATTATTAATAGTTCCTTGGGAAGACGAAAAAGAGGGCCCATATAAAGAATTTCTAAAAATAGAATCTTCAAGAAGATTATTGCTTCCAGAAACTGAATTATACGTAGAATAAGAATCAATCATTTGAGTATTACTAACATTAACACTATATGCGTCACTCAAAGAAATACCAGCAATACTATAATTGATAAAACTATTCAAAACCTGACTATTATTCACGCTTGTCAAAACAATTCCATAATACCAATCTTTTAAATTACAATTCACAATACTAATGTTTGTCAAATTTGAAGCTGGAGAATTTCCCCAATTTACTATTATCCCCCCCGATTGAGGATCTGCCATATTATCTATGTTAGTTCTATTTCCATCAATCATATTATTCTGACAATCAAAATAAACATCACTCACAGAAATATTTATACAATAAGGAGCATTAGAATCAGTTATATTACTAGTTAATTGATAATTCCCAGGTGCATCAATTGCACCACAATCAGAAACATCAGGATCAACAATCCAATCAAATTCCAAACTTCCCCCAACAACTTTCAAATCAAAAACATCTTGCGTTCCATTCAAATTATTCAAATAAATCGTATTCTTCCCCTCAACAACTTCACCAAAATCCGCAATTAATTCTTCTCCACCCATCTCATAAACTTCAACACTTCCATTGCCCCGAGGATAAATTGTAATATCTCTCGAACTATCCAACGGAATCTCAAAAGTCACTCTAACAAACTCCCCATCATTAATAACCTCGGAATAATTCCCATCCAAAGCTTTCACACTTTCATAAATATCCGAAATAAAAGTTCTATTCATATCAAGATGCTCCGCTTTTGAAATCTCAATAATTAATTGATAAGTCTGATTTGATAAGTGAGGAACAACCCAAAACACAATATCTACTAAACCATTTTCATTCAAATCAACACCTTCAAATTCTGCAAGAGTCCGAGTCCCATTTTCTAAATGATATAATTTTATCGACGAAGATTCAGTTTCTTCAATTTCTGTGTAAGCCAAAATATTTTCATAGTGTATTTCAGAAGAAATAACAATCTCTTTTCCATTCGACAAATTACTTTCATAAGAAACCGGCGCGGGAGTTTCATACTCAACCTCAATAAGTTCCTCTTCAACAGACGCTTCAATCACAACTTCTTTAGTTTCTTCAAATTCATCAACAACCCTTCCAGTCCCAGTCAATTTTCTAAAAGAACCAACAATAAAATCAACCAAAGAAAATTTCTTCTCTAATTTAATCTTCGCTGTAATTTCCCCAGTAATTGAAAAACTATTCTCAGAAACTTTCTCCTTCACTTCTTCAACTTCAACTTTTTCCTCAAAATAATCCTCACTAATTCTTTCCTCTAAAGTTTTATCCAAAACAACCTGCTCCGTTTCCCCAACAACTTTGTAAACAGAAATATTCTCTGCCTCTTTATGAACAGCGACGGAAAAATTCGAAGATTGATTAATAGAAACTATTTTTTTCCATTTAACTGGTTTTCCAACCACAGCATTAAATTGTAAAGTTGTAATGGAAACATTTCCATCAAACACAATTGTCTCGTTAGATTCAGTCTCATTCAAAATAGTTTCATTCAAATCCTCAATCAAAATATTTTTAGAATCACTTGCTAAAATAACACCATCATAAATAATTGACATCTCTAAAGAACCTTCCTGAGCAGAAATATTCAACTCTTCCAAATCAATAATTAATCTCGCATTCAAATCTTCAACATAATCTGTTGTGACAATAACCTGCCCATCCTCAATAACAAAATCAACATCCTCCGAAGAAGAAACAATCTCAACATTCTCGCCTTCATCCAAATCATAAACAAAAGGTTCATCCGATGAAACAACACCTTCAATCAATCTCTCAGAAATAACTTCTCCTGTAATAGGTGCAGGCTCTTCAGGAACTTCAACTTCTTCTACAACCTCTTCAACAACCTCAGGAGTTTCAATAATTTCCTCAACAGGCTCTTCAACAACTTCCTCTACAACATCTTCTACAATAATTTCTTCTTCACTAACAACTTCTTCCTCAATCAATTCTTCAGGAATTTCAACAACATCTTCTGAATCAGTTTCATTTTCTTCCACAACAACTTCCTCAGATTCAGAACTACTTTCATCTTCAGAATAAATTTTCAAAACAAAATCAACCTCGGAAGATTCAACAAAAGTTCCAACACCATAACCTTCACCTTCTCCAGAAAAATTAAAACCTTTAACAAAATAATTTCCAA
>DAIQOR010000002.1:51345-70116 GCA_036787775.1 bacterium
CCATAACCTTCACCTTCTCCAGAAAAATTAAAACCTTTAACAAAATAATTTCCAATTTCCGGAGACTCCTCAACAATCTCCCTAAACTCAAAACTTTTCAAATCATTCCCAAAACCAATTGACAATAAAGTTGAAGCCGGTACAAATTCCCCCTCTTCTAAAACCAATTCCAAAGAACCTTTTAACAACTCCCCCTCATAATAAACATTCTTAGAATCAAAAATAATTTTTCCTGTGCCTAAAAAATTATTTAACAAAAACAAAATTGAAAAAATTAAAACCAAAGAAAAAACAATTCCAACAATCAAAGGTTTCTTCGCAGAAAATTTTTTACTTACATTTTCGGAACCATGATAATTTGAAACAACTCGTCCATCCACTCGTTCGCTATGATATAAATACGGACCATAAGTTTTCCCATTTTTTGTTATAAATTTCTTGTATACCATCTTCCCCTTTTAATGTAAGTAACCAATCAAAATCAAACAAAAATAGTATTTAAACCTTTATACAATTTTTACTTACAGAAATTTATCATCGAAATTATTCAGAAACAAAGTTTTCTTCAGGTTGTTGATAAGGAACAAGAATCAAACTTTCATTTCCTTTTGTTAGCTCGACATATCCATTAGTTTCAACATTTGAAATCAAGGTCTCAAGCACATAATCTCTTGCTTCAATTTGTTTGTTAATAACATAAGCATTAATCGAAGGCTTCACAGCGTAAGCATAAACCACCACAGCCAGAAGAATCAAAACTGCCACCACTAAAACTCGAATTAAAGTTTGGTCACTAATTTTTTTCATGCCCAATTCAAGAATTTAACATTTATAAACTTTATTAAATTGAATAATTCATGCAAGACAAAATAACAAGAGAAAAATTAGAAAAATATTTTAACCTCACTTCGACAGCTTTGAAAAGTGTAAAAAAATCCATAATAAAAGGAAAAGAAAAACATGCAAAAGAAATAATTGAAATGGTTTCAAATTATCTTTCCGACGCAAAACACTTTGAGGACAAAAAAGATTATGTAAACGCCTTCGCTGCTTTAAATTACGCACATGGTTGGTTAGACTCAGGAGTTAGATTAGATATCTTTGAAGTCGCAGACGATAGATTATTTACAATAAAATAATTACAAATCTTTTCGCATATCTAACATCCCAAGTTCTTCATGAGAAGAAACAATTTCAAAACCCTTGTTAAAATAAATATCTATCGCCTCCTTATTTCTTGCGTCCACACGCAAGCACATATAATTCACATTATTCCTCTCTGCAATACTCTCCAATTCAGAAAACAGACGACTAAAATAACCTGTTCCTTTAACTTGTGAAAGAACATTCTGAATAAAAAGATAATGCCCCTCTGGGCCCTCAACCAAAGAATAATTAATTGTGCTCAAAAGATTTCCATTATCGCCCCACAAAAAAAGATTATCTCGCTCTTCGGAAATAACACATTCACTTTTAGGAAATTTAACACCTTTAACTAACTCTCTCGCTTGCTCATTAGTTATCTTTCCCTTAAGAAGTTCCGTCACAATTTTTTCAAGTAAATTCATACAATGCCAGTAAAATTAATATTTATAAACCTTGCTTAATTAATAAATTAATGAAAAAGAATGTGATAATTCTAAGTCTTGGTGGAAGTCTAATAATTCCAGAGAAAGTTGACACTAAATTTCTAACTGAATTCAAAAAAACAATTCTAAAAAACACAAACAAAAACAAATTCATCGTGGTGTGTGGAGGCGGAAGCATCGCAAGAAAATACATCTCAGCAATAAAAGAAATTAACCTCAATGAAAAATTCCAAAGTCTTGCAGGAATTGGCTCGACAAGAATGAACGCTCGTTTCATGAATTATTTCTTCGGAATAGAACCACACCGAGGAATTCCTCACACAATGCGGAGAGTAAAAAAAGAAATCAAAACCAGAGATGTTCTATTCTGCGGAGCATTAGAATATAAACCAAATCAAACCTCCGATTCAACCGCCGCAGAAATCGCAAAACAATTCAATAGCATTTTCATAAACCTCACAGACGTTCAAGGACTTCATGATAAAAATCCAAAAGAATTCAAAAACGCAAAATTCATTCCAAAAATAACTTGGGAAGATTTCGACAAACTCGCAAACAAATCCAAATTCAAACCCGGACAACATTTCGTTCTCGACCAAACCGCATCAAAAATAATCCTCAAAGAAAAAATTCCAACATACATCCTCGGGAAAAACATGGAACAACTTAATAATCTTCTAAAGAACAAACCATTCAAAGGCACAACAATTAAAGATTAAAATAATAAAAAATATTTTTATTTCAAACTTTCCATAAATTTCTGAAGATTCTCAATTTGATTTATACCATTTCCTTCATCAACAATAAGAGCTTTATCGAATATCATTACTTCGTCTATTTTTCCTTCGAAAGGGAAACCCACTTCTCCAAGATAAATTTTATTTAAGTTATCATTAAATGTTGCTGTTGCATCAACACTACCTGGAGTAACAACCCCTCCAAGATACAAATTGTCTTCTTGACCTGTAACAACTCCTTTAATGGCTGTAGCAACTGCAACTTCCCAACCAGAATCTTTAACATATTTATTGCTAGAAATAATTTTGCCACTATCACCTCCATCATCAAATCTTAATGCAGAACCAAGAGGACTTGAACCAGTAATCAGAAAAACCCTCTTATAAGTATTATCAGAATTCCTTAATTTAATAAACATATCTGGATTGGTGTAATCACTTTCAGAAATAAAAGACAAAACAATAGAATATTCATCTCCAATCTTTGCGTCTTTCAACTCACTTGAAAACTGATTATTCTCAATTTCCAAAGCCTGTCCATAATCTCCCTCTGTATAACTCGCACCAGTTTCAACAAAAATTAAATCATTCTTCCCCATCTCATCATTAGCATCACCTTCAAATCTCCACCAAGAAATCGGCACAGCACCAATAGAACTCACAATCTGCTTATTTGTTAATTCGTATTTATCTGTAATATCATACAATCTCGGCTCACCATCTTCATTAACTTTTAACATAGGCGCAATGGTAACCTCACTAAAATAATCTGCTTTAATATCTTCAAAATTAAAAGAATATGTCTTCGAATCTCCTGGACCTAATTCAACAATTTTATCAACCGAATAAGAATCATCTTTATTATTAAATCTAAATTTTATCATTTCCAAATCCCCTGCCTCAGCATTTCGCGTAACCTTCACTTCAACTCCATCATTAGTTATTTCAACTTTATCAACATCCAAAATCACCTTCGACAAACCAGCAGAAGCATTTTCCAATTCATCATTAATTAAATTGCTCACAACGACCCAAACCAACGCAATCGCCGCGAGAGCCAATCCAATCATGATTACAGTAATAATAATCGCCGACAAACCTCTTTTATTATCTAACATGATTTAACAAATAATTTAAGATTTATAAATGTTATTCTCCTATCAACAATATGAAACAAATTATAATCTCGGGAAAAACTTTTGAAAAAGCAAGAAAAGAAATAAACGAGAACAAAAGCAAAGAAATAATCTTCACAAATGACGACGACGATTTAAACAGAAAGATAATTGAAAAACTTCCAATAAATATTTTATTACTAAATCAAAAAGACAGAAAAGACTTTCAAAAACAAAGAAACTCTGGACTGAATCAGGTTCTTGCGAGAATAGCAAAGAAAAACAAAATTTCAATCGGAATCAACCTTGACGAAATTATTGAATCTTCGCCAAAACAGAAAGCAGAAATTCTCGCACGAGTAAAACAAAATATTGTTCTTTGTAATAAACAAAAAATACAAATGAAATTTATCACACAAAATTCAGAAAACAAACGAAATCCTCACGACCTAAAATCTTTAGGATTAATTCTCGGCATGCCGACTTGGATGACAAAAGGACTAAATTAATGCATTAATTAAAAACATTTAAAAAGTGCATTTATCTTAATTCATTATGGAAGAACTATTAAAAAATGTTTATGAATTTTTAGAATCTGGCGAAGAAAATTTAAAAAAAGAAAGATATAATGTTTCTGTCTCAGATTTTTTCAAAGCCATTGTAATTCTATGTGACTATTTAATTTACAAAGACATAAAAATAATTCCAAAAAACCACAACGAAAGATTCTCCCTTCTCGAAAAATATTTCAAAGAAATTTACACAAATGTTTCAGAATATTTTAAAACATATACCAAATCATATAATCTCCGTCTTAAAAAAGATGACGCAATTAAAATAAAAAATTATGCAAATGAACTCAAAAATTTTATTATCGATAAAAAATAAATTAAAAAAACATCTAAAAAACAAGGAAATTTTAGACATAATTGTATTTGGTTCACTAGCCAAAGGAAAAGCGAACCCGAAAGATATTGACATCGCCGTGATAAGCAAAAATTCAACTCAAATAAATATTCCTAATTTTCATGTAAGCATTATAAATCCCGAAGACTTTCTCAAACCAGTCTCCCTAATTAACACTTTATTCCGAGAAGGTTATAGCTTAAAATATGACAAACCATTTGCAGAATTACACAAATTTTTAAGCAAAGTTTTATTCAAATACGACCTCCTAAATTTAAACCCCTCGACAAAAGTCAAAATCGTAAACATCCTTAGAGGAAACAAAGAAAAAGGACTTGTAGAAACCAACGCAGGGGAATGGATAGCTCACCAAGTTTTTATCGTCCCAGTTGGAAATGAAAATATTTTCGAGAAATTCTTCCTAAATCAAAACGTTAAATATAAAAAATTCTTCATATTAATGCATTAATTAAAAATGACAAAAAATACAAAAAAAGATAAATCATTAATTAAAAGAAAAAACCTAATTAAAATTCTAAATCAAAACGGAATCAAAAGGATAACCAAAGATGCAATTTTAACTTTAGAGAAAAATATGGAAAAACACCTTGAAGAAATATTAGAACCATTAAAACAAGAAACAATTATCCAAGGAAGAAAAACACTAAAAAAAGAAGATGTTGAAAACGTGATTGAGAAAATGAACGAAGAAGAGGAATTTGAGATTTGAAGAATATTACAAAAAACTGCAAAGAAATAAACTTTATAACCTATGATGAATACAATATAAAATGGACCAAAAACTAATTGACTCGCTCAGCCCAATTGAAAGAAAAATAATCCCTCACTTAAAAGAGAAAAGCATTTCAGAAATTGTAAAAAAATCGGGCTTGGACAAAATTTCCGTAAACCGAGCTTTAGATTTCTTACAAAATAAAAACATAGTAAAATTAAAACAAGAAATAAAAAAAATAGTTGACGTCGGAGTAAACGGCGCGTTGTATAAATCAAAAGGACTTCCAGAAAGACGACTCATGAATTTGCTCGGAGAAAAAAGAATAATCTCACTCCAAGACGCACAAAAAGAATCCGGACTCTCCGACGAAGAATTCAAAGCCTCGCTCGGTGCACTAAAGAAAAAAGCTCTAATCGAATTAAAAAACGGAAAAATACAATTCACCGCTAACAAAGAAGAAATATCAAAAAAAAGCTTAGAAGAAATTTTCATAGAAAATCTCCCAACCGAATACGAAACCTTAGCCCCTGAACAAAAATTCGCATTAGACACTTTAACAAAAAGAAAAGACATAATCAGAATTGAAGAAGAAAAAATAACCGAAATAACCTTAACTTCCCTCGGAGAAGAACTCACAAAAAAAGAATTAAAACAAGAAAACCTAATCGAACAAATAACTTCTGAACTTTTGAAAAAAGAATCTTCTTGGAAAAATAAAAAATTCCGTCGATATGATGTAACTTCTCCAGTCTCGCAAATTAACGGCGGAAAAAGACATTTTGTAAATCAAGCAATTGACTACGGACGAAAAGTCTGGACAGAAATGGGTTTCAAAGAAATGTCGGGAAACATGATTCAAAGTTCCTTCTGGAATTTCGACGCTTTATTCACTCCACAAGACCACCCTGTCCGAGAAATGCAAGATACATTTTTCATAAATAAAAAATCAGAATTACCAGATAAAAAATTAGTCAAAGCAATTCAAGAAGCTCACGAAAAAGGAATCGGCGGAAGCAGAGGATGGAATTATGAATGGAAAGATGAAGAAGCAAAAAAAGTAGTTCTCAGAACCCACACAACTTGTTTGTCCGCAGAAACACTCGCAAAAATAAATGAAAAAGAATTACCAAAAAAATTCTTCGCTTTAGGAAAATGTTTTAGAAACGAAACCGTCGATTGGAGTCACGGATTTGAATTCAATCAGTCGGAAGGAATCGTCGTCGATCCAAATGGAAATTTCAGAAATCTTTTAGGTTACTTAAAACAATTCTTTAAAAAAATGGGATTCGAAAACATAAGATTCTCCCCGGCATATTTTCCTTACACCGAACCTTCAGTAGAAATTCACGTGTGGCACCCTGAAAAAAAAGTATGGCTCGAATTAGGCGGAGCAGGAATTTTCAGACCCGAAGTAACAATCCCCCTTTTAGGAAAACACATTCCAATTTTAGCATGGGGCCCCGGCTTCGACAGAGTTTTAATGGACCATTACTCAATAAAAGATTTAAGAGAACTTTACAAAAACGATATAACTAAATTAAGAAAAATCAAATCTTGGTAAAATGGCAAACATAAAATTTTCACGAAAAACTTTTGAAAAAGAAATAGGAAAACTCGACGAAAAAATGCAAAACAAAATTGCTATGTTCGGAACGCCTTTAGAATCTTTCGACGATAATGAAATAGAATTAGAAATTTTTCCAAACAGACCAGACCTTCTTTCTTATCAAGGTTTCAAAAGAGGATTTTTAGGTTTCTTAGGGAAAAAAACAGGATTGAAAACTTACAAACTGAACAAACCTCAAAAAGATTACAAAGTAAAAATCGATTCCTCCTTAAAAGAAATAAGACCTTTCACAACCTGTGCAATTATACAAGGATTAAAACTTGACGACGACAAAATAAAAGAATTAATTGACATTCAAGAAAAATTACATTTAACTGTTGGAAGAAAAAGAAAAAAACTCGCAATAGGAATTTATCCTTTAGAAAAAATA
The DNA here is from genome assembly GCA_036787775.1 of bacterium. GTDB lineage: Archaea > Nanobdellota > Nanobdellia > Pacearchaeales > GW2011-AR1 > DAIQOR01. The sequence goes on from DAIQOR010000002.1 coordinate 58,426, forward strand.
AAACTCCCAATAACTTTCAGAGCTTTAGAACCTGACAAAATAAAATTCATTCCATTAGAATCTGACAGAGAAATGTCTGGATTACAAATTCTTCAAAAACACCCGACAGGAAAAAACTATGCTCACTTACTCGCAGGAAAACAAAAATTCCCAATTTTCATCGACGCTGACAAAAATATTTTAAGTATGCCCCCGATTATCAATTCGCAACTAACTGGAAAAATAACTTATGAAACAAAAGATGTCTTCATTGAATGTTCAGGTTTCGATTTTGAAATTTTAAAAAAATGTCTGAATATTCTTGTAACAACAATGGCGGATATGGGCGGACAAATTTACCAAATGGAATTAGATTACAACGGAAAAAAACAAATCACTCCAGATTTAACTCCAGAGAAAAATAAAATTTCTTTAGAAAACACGAACAAACTTTTAGGAATAGAATTAAACGAAAAACAACTTAAATTAAACCTTGAAAAAATGGGGCACTCCTATGATAAAGGAAAAGTTGAAAGCCCGGCTTGGAGAACAGATTTATTACACGAGGTAGATTTAATCGAGGACGTCGCAATCGCTTACGGATTTGAAAACTTCGAGCCACAAATTCCAGAAATCTCTACAATTGGAGAAGAAGACCCGAAGGAAACAATCAAAAGAAAAATATCAAACATTCTAACTGGATTAAATTTCTTAGAAACTTCAAGTTATCACTTAACAACAATCAGAGACCAATTTGAAAAAATGGGAATCTCAAAACCAAAACCTTCGGACTACATCGAAGTCGAAGATTCAAAAACAGAATACAAAATATTACGAAAAGATTTATCACATTATTTAATGAAAATATTCTCGGAAAATGTTGACGCGGAATACCCCCAAAGAATTTTTGAAACCGGAAGAATTTTTGAAGACCTCAAAGAAAAAGAAAATTTATCTCTTGCAATAACACCAGGAAATTTCACGGAATTAAAACAAACCCTGGAATATTTATTTAGAATGCTCGGCATAAAAATTGAAATTAAAGAAACAGAAAATTTCCCTAAACATTTCATCGACGGAAGATGTGCAGAAATAAAACTCGAAAACAAATCAATCGGTTTCCTCGGAGAAATTCATCCTAAAATATTAAGAAACTGCAGAATAAAAATGCCCGTCGCACTTTTTGAAATTTCGTTAGAAGAAATTTTTGAAAAATTAATTGATTAAATTCTTTTCTTCAAATCTCTCATATTTTTTGTTTCCCAAACTAATTCGTTATTTAACCAAATTCTCAAAAAAGATTCTTTAGAAATTTTCAAACTTGACAACCCAGAAGAATTTTTCAAAACCTCTTCAAATTTATTCCAATCCCCATCAACAAGATGATCATAAAAAGTATACTGAATATTTCCACCACCAATTTTTGATTCAGGCAAAATAATTAATCCGTTATCTTCATATGCAGAAAGCCCTGTCAAATTCCTCACCATAAAATATTCAAAACCTAACTTCCTTGCTAAATCTAAACTATCTTTATTAAACAAATGATTTGGCGGACAATAAATTTTCGGACTAACACCAAGAATTTCTTCCATCATTTTTTTACCTTTTCTCATTAATTTTTTTTGTTCTTCAAAACTTTTTGCAAATCCATCAAGGCAAACATGTTCATGAAACGGGTCTGGCCAAGCACCTCTTTCACGACCTCCATTCTCCACAAATTCATCAAAACACTTTTCACAATAATGTAAATAACCTTCCTGTGCAAAAATAAAATTAGGATTGTTTTTATTCTCTTTTAAAAAATCAACCATCCAATTAGGATAATAATTTTCTGCAGGATAAACTCGTCCAAGAATTTTTTTCCTTCATCAGTTTTCAAATCTCTATCCAACAAAACAGACGGAACAGAAATAATAAAAGGCCTATTTAAAGAAACCAACTTTTTAGCCATTTCCCCGTCGTCATTAGTATATTGAAAATGTATTGCTGTTGTCATTTTAACCCAAATACTTTCTTCCATTAAGTTCTATTTTATTGTCCCAATTTTTTTCAACAACTTCTAAAACTTTAGACAAAGAACCTTTCATTTCCTGCCACAATTTAAACGAATCCTTGATATAATCTGCTTCTTTATTCGCAAGATATTCCACATCAAGACCAATAACCCGAACCCGATTCTTCGCCAACTTTTTATAAACTTCCATCAAAATTTCCTTTTCATCCGAGCCCAAAGTTTTTATCAATGAAAAAATAAACATCGTCCCACTCGCAGGATGCAAAATTGTCTCCACAAAATTCATATAATTAGTCAACTTATCAACAAGATATTTTCGAATCTCCCTCAATAAATAATCCGTCTCCGAATCGGCAATTTTCTCGATTTGAAAATCCTTATTCAACTCATCAAAATTCGGCAACCCATACTTCGCCTGAATCTCAAGATAATTTTTTTTCAAATCATCCAAACAAGAATCTTCACATTCGCAATCCTCGCAAATTTCCTTTTCCATCTTAAGAACTAAAATTAAACGTTTATAAAATTATGTATGAAAAGCCTGAACTGAGAGTCGAACTCAGGACCTCTACATTTTCAGTATAAATCTTCATTACCAATGTAGTGCTCTACCTACTGAGCTATCCAGGCACAACCAACAATAAAGAATTAACATTAAAAATTTATCTAATTACTTTCCTAAATTTCTTTTCAGATATAAAACAAGAATAGAAAGTATAAGTGCAAAAGTAATAACCCCGCAAAGAGTTGTCAAAAGAATAAATAAATTCACATACAATTCATCATTCGAAATCCCTAACAAAACAAACGAAATAAAAGTTAAAACTGTAAATAAAATTAATCTACCCACAGCAACTCTCATTTTATTTCTCGGAGCTTTTCTCATTAGTTTTTTAGATAATTTTTTCACAGAACCATCTCGCCTAACAACTTTCTTTCCAGAAACTTTCCTCACCACTTTTTTCTTCAACTTTCTCGTGACCTTTAGGTTATTTTTTGCCATCTTATAGTATATATTAGAGTATATACTTTATAAATCTTACTCTGGAAACCAACTTCGACCAACAACATTTCCCGTCAAAGAAATAAAATTTGAATAAACGTCGTCGACCCAATTTGAACTCATGTCAATAAAAATTTTAAAATTATCCGAGTCATACAACGCCAATCCATTATTACTAATTATTAAAAGAAAACCAATCGCAAAAAACACAAAAATAAAAAGAAATATTTTCATTCTTCAGATTCGTCAGGTTTATTATTTCCTTTCCAATCCATATTAACCGCATTTGCAGTTATACCTTTAAAATTAACAAAAACCGAACCAAGCCAAGAAACATACATCTTCCCTCCAGCCATTAATCCATCAAAAGATTTTAAATCCACCTCGCTACCACTGAAAACAATTGTAAAACTAATATAACCAAAAATAATAAGCCCAATTAAAAACAACGCGAAAATTTTATGTTTAAATCTTTTTATTTCAATAAGTAACCAAACTGCAATTATCAAAACCGCTACAACAAATAACGCCACCCCGATTACCATCAATAAAAGAACAAACAAACATATTTAAATATTTCTTTCAGCTATTTAATTCATAGCCCTATAGTACAGTGGTCAAGTATAGCTGGTTCTGGGCCAGCTGACCCAGGTTCGAATCCTGGTGGGGCTATTAAAAACAGGATGAGAACCTGAAGGTTCGACGAGCAACTTTGATTTCGATTAATTCCGAAGGTAAATTTAAAATATAGAAATCAAGGTTGGGAGCACTGGTGGGGCTATTATGAACCTGGGTTCCCAGGTCTCGAATTCCGAGCATCTTCTGAAATTTTAAATAAATGAACGAAGTGAATTTAAAGAATATTTCACGGAGTGCGAGTTAGTGGGGCTATTAAAAACAGGATGAGAACCTGAAGGTTCGACGAGCAACTTTGATTTCGATTAATTCCGAAGGTAAATTTAAAATATAGAAATCAAGGTTGGGAGCACTGGTGGGGCTATTATGAACCTGGGTTCCCATTTCTAAAAATTTATAAAACGACTTAAGCTTAATTCTTTGAGCCCCGATAGTACAGAGGCCAAGTATGCCGCCCTCTCAAATTTGACTGAAAGAGAGGTGAACTTTTCTCGACGAGAGAATAAGTACTATGCATCTCAATGCGACTTCGCTTTTGGAGATAGGCGGTGACCCGAGTTCGAATCTCGGTCGGGGCGTTCTACTTTTAATCTATTAGGTGACTACAAATTGCTATTTCCTCTCATACGTGGTCACATTTCTATTAATTCTCTTCGTTATATTCTCCTTTGTACGGGCACTCATATTCAAATAGTCTTATTTATGTGCTCCCACAATATTTTAATATATAGTTTAATGTGTACGGGCACTAATCGAAAGATATATAAATAGGTGTGCCCGTATAGTATTATGGTTTATACTGAGATAAAGGAGAGAAATGGTAAAAAATATTTTTATAGGGTAATAAATTCTAGGAAAGGCAAGAAGTTTAATAAAAAAAGAGTTTATCTAGGGGTTGATTTGAATAAACACAATCTGGCAGTTGAAGAATCAAAAGCGGATAAAGAATTAATGTTGCTTTCCACATTGTTAAATGAACAGGAAAAAAATGAGCTTGAATCAATAAAAAAATTGTTCCTTAGTGAACCAAAAACAAATTTTGAGAATAGATACGAATCTTTTATTTCTTTATTTACATACGATTCGACTAATATCGAAGGCAATACTCTAACTCTCCAAGAAACCTCTCAATTATTATTTGAAAATATTACGCCAAGGAAATCTTTAAGAGAAATAAATGAGGTGATTAATCATAAAAAAGCTTTTGATTTTATTTTGGAGGATAAAAAGGATATATCAAAGGAATTAATTTTGCAGCTTCATAAGTTAATTGTTCAAAACACATTAAGACCAGAACTTGAGAATCAAATAGGAAAATACAGAACATTGCAAGTGTATATTAGAGGAACACAATGGTTTCCTCCAAAGCCAGAAGAGGTTTCTGGCGAAATGGCTTCTTTATTAAATTGGTATGCTAAAAATAAAGATTCTTTACATCCATTAATTCTTGCAGCTTATTTTCATTCCGCTTTTGAAACAATTCATCCTTTTGTTGATGGAAATGGAAGAGCTGGCAGAATGCTTATGAATTTAATTTTGCACAATCACAATTATCCTATGATAAATATTCCTCATAAAAAGAAACATATTTATTATAAATCTCTTGAAGATTCACAGATAAAAGGGAATTTGAGACCTTTGGTTAAATTTTTATTTGATTTGGTAAAAGAAGGAAGGATTAGATTTTAAGCAAGTCAAAGGAATTTGATAATTTCTCTGCCACAACAGGGTGGTCGATAATGTTTTTAAACCAAAACAGCATCGACAAATTAATACATTTCATTAGAATCATAAAAGATAAAACCCAAGTTCCGTGAGGATAACAAAAGTGTGGATTACTCGGTCGGGGCGTTTCCATTAACCTTAAAACTTCTCCTTCCTTCCCTTACTCATGAAAAGAGGGAAAAAAATTGTTGGAAGATTCAGAGAAGAATTAAAAAAAGCAACACTCACAGCAATCGTAGCAGCTTCAGGAATTATCATCGCACTTTCTTGGAAAGGAGTTTTAGACGAATTATTATTAAAAATAAACACCCTAACTTTACTTCAAGGAAAATTAATTAGCGCAACAATCATCACAACCATACTTGTTCTCATAATGCTTCTCGCAACACATCTCTTACAAGAAAGAAAGATAGTTAAATAATCGTTCAATCCATTCTCCATGAACAAAAACATTCCCCAAATTATGAAAATTCTTTCAAAAAAATATCCTTCATCCAGTAACACAACTTTAAACAGAATGCGAGAAAAACCAGACGCTTACAAAGTTTTAATTTCTTGTCTTCTCTCATTAAGAGCCCGAGATGAAAATACTGAAAAAGTAACAACAAAACTTTTTTCCGTCGTCGACACACCAAAACAAATCGCATCAATGCCCACAAAAAAATTAGAAAAATTAATTTTCTCCTCGGGACATTACAAAAAGAAAACCCAAGTTTTAAAACACGTCTCAAAAGATTTAATTGACCGATTCAATTCTGAAGTCCCAAAAACAAAAGATGAACTTTTGTCGATAAAAGGCGTCGGTCCAAAAACCGCGAACATAGTTTTGGCTTTTGCATTCGGCGAATGTGTTTTACCAATTGACACACATTGTCACAGAATCCCAAACAGAATCGGCTGGGTCGAAACAAAAACCGCAGAAAAAACAGAAAAAGAATTAGAAAAAATACTCCCAAAAAAATACTGGTGCGAATTCAACGCAATCTTCGTGCAATTCGGAAGAGAAATCTGTCAACCAATTTCACCGAAATGTTCAATATGCCCAATAAATAAATACTGTAAAAAAATCGGCGTGACAAAAAGTCGTTAAAAAGATCTCACAAGATAATTATGTTTTGTCGCAAAATTCACCGCATTATCTACGGACAAATCTTTTTCAATTAACATAACCAAACCAAGCCTTTCTTTTAAATCTTCAATTTTTTCATCTAACTCTTCCTTGGAACGATAAGCTCCTAAACAATGAAAGCCAGCCTCATCCTCATAAACAAAAAATCTTTTATCTTCTTCAACCATCTCAAAAATTAATTTCTTACTTTTTTAAATATTTATATTCTATAAATTAATCTTTTTATTATGCCTTTCACAAATTCTTCTTGCACACTCTAAAGAAATATCTTCAACAATAACTTTAAACAAACCCTTTTCTTTAATGCTATCATAATATTTTTTAAAATAATCTTCACTCCCATAAGTTGTATAAAAATATCTTCCTGCAAACCCCTTCAAAACAACCCCATAAGGTCCCTCACCACTCATATAATTCATTAACCAATCATATTCTTAAACATTTGTATAAAATAAAATACCAACAGCAATCTTTAAAAACCGATTTTCACAACAATTTACTATGAAGAGAAGTTCAAGACGTTGGAAAAAGAAAGGACAAATGCGTTGGAAATGGCAACGTAAAAGACTTAGAAAGGAAAAGCATAAGCGAAAGCTAAGAAGAGAGAGAAGTAAGTAGAATTCTACCATCTAAAAACAACAACTTTTATAAACTATTATTTTAACAATAATTTATGGAATATTTTGAACAAACAATAGGAACAGCCACTTACATCTATGATCCTGAAACGAGAAGGGCAATCTATAGACAAAAAAGCAACAACAAAAATTATCTCACAGGAAAATTAGAAAAAGGAAGTCGTATACATGAAAAACTAATCCAAGGGGAAAAAATACAAATTGACTCAGAATTATTTGATGTAGTATATGAGGCACAAACAAAAATAAATGAAATCCGGGAAGACTCAACCAAAAAAATTCTAACTCTTGAAAGGAAAATAGAAAAAAGCAGAACTAAGTTATTTGAATCTCCCAAGTGCTCCACTGCGATTTCTGACAATTCTACCATCTAAAAACAACAATCTTTATTAAGAGAGTCGGAATAATTAAACTATGAAAAGTGGTATATGGACTGAAGAATATCGTCCCACAAAATTCTCGGAAGTCGTGGGTCAGGACAACACAATTAAAAGAATAGAATCCCTCACAAATTCTCTAAACATACCTCATTTAATGTTTGCGGGTCCAGCAGGAACAGGAAAATCCACACTCGCGCTAATTGTCGTAAAAGAACTTTTTAAAGAAAACTGGAAAGATAATTATTTAGAATTAAACGCCTCCGATGAACGAGGAATCCAAATCGTGCGAGAAAAAGTAAAAAACTTCGCCAGAACAAAATCCCTTGGAAACGTGCCCTTCAAAGTAATATTTTTAGACGAAGCCGACGCCCTAACACCCGAAGCCCAACAAGCTCTAAGACGAACAATGGAAAATTATTCCGTAACCTGTCGTTTCATTTTATCCTGCAATTATTCAAGTAAAGTAATCGACCCAATCCAATCCCGTTGCGCAATTTTCAGATTCAAACTTTTAGAAAAAAAAGACATAGAAAAAAGAATAAAAATAATCGCAGAAAAAGAAGACCTAACAATTTCGTCCGAAGCAATTGAAACAATTTATGAAGGAAGCGAAGGAGATTGCCGGCGTTCAATAAATATTTTGCAATCAACAGCCGCAATTTCTCCGTCGATAACAGCCGAATTAGTATCCACAATAATTTCCAACGCAAAACCCAAAGACATCAAAGTTGTATTAGATTACGCGCTCTCAGGAGATTTCAAAAACTCGCGTGAAAAACTTTTAGATATAATGTTAAAAGAAAGTATCTCCGGACAAGACGTAATAAAATCAATCCAAAAAGAAATCTGGAACCTCCCAATCGAACCAGAAATAAAAGTAAGACTTACAGAAAAAACTGGTGAAATAGAATTCCGAATTGTCGAAGGCTCAGACCCTTTCATCCAATTAGAATCCTTAATCGCAAGCTTTGTCTTGGCCGGTTTAGGGAAATAAAATGCCTATTCCAAAAAGAGATTATCAAAGATGGGACGGCAACGAAAAATTAAAAACAGAAGATTGTAATTATTGTAAATACTATAGAAATGTTGAACAAGAAGAAGTATGTGGTTGGGGAAAAGCATTCAAAATTTTAGAAACCCCTTCCAAAAAAAGAAAATGTGAAATTAAAAATAGAAAAATAAAACACGAGCAATCAATAAAATATATTGATGAAATAATATTAAACGGAGATTTATAATTAATAAAATGAAACACTTCAATTTAGAGATAAAAGCAAGATGCTCAGAAAAAAAACAAGAAATTATAAGAGAAATTCTCAAAAAAGAAGGTGCAGAGTTCAAAGGAATAGATAATCAAACAGATATATACTTTAATATTCAAAATGGAAGATTAAAATTAAGAAAAGGGGAAATAGAAAATTTTTTAATCCATTATCAAAGAAAAGAAACTGCGAATCAAAAAGAATCAAAAATATTATTATATGAATCAGATCCCAATTCAAATTTAGAAGAAATTTTAAGAATTTCTTTAGGAATAAAAATAATTGTGGACAAAAGGAGAGAAATTTATTTTATAGAAAATGTAAAATTCCATTTAGATATTGTAAAAGGGCTCGGAAGATTTACGGAAATCGAAGCAATCTCCGAAGACGATTCAATAAATTACGCAAGATTAGAATCACAATTAAACTATTACAAAACAAAATTCGAAATTAAAAAAGAAGATTTGATAAATTGTTCATATAGTGATCTTCTTTTGGGAAAATAAAATGAGTCCTTGGATTGAAAAATATCGTCCGAAAAAATTCTCAGAAATTAAAGGCCAAGATTCAGCCGTGGCAATAATTAAAAGTTTCGTCGGCGGATTTAGAAAAGGAAAAAAAGCATTGATTCTTCACGGCCCGCCTGGAACTGGAAAAACAACTTTAGTTCACGTAATGGCAAACGAAACAAACGCAGAAATATTTGAACTCAACGCTTCCGATTTAAGAAACAAAGACAAACTTCACGAAATTTTAAAACCCGCAATCGAACAACAATCTCTTATAAAACAAAATAAAATAATCCTCGTCGACGAAGTCGATGGAATCTCAGCCATAGACCGAGGTGGACTCACAGAATTAATGTCTTTAATCGCCTCAACTTCTTATCCAATCGTAATAACTGCGAACGACATCTGGGACAAAAAACTAAGCACACTAAGAAAAAAATCCGAACTAATCCAACTCAAAGAAGTCGACTACAAAATAATAAACGGGATAATGTTCGAAATCCTAAAAAAAGAAAATCTCTTCGTCAATCAAAATGTCGTCACAAGTTTATCTCTCCGAGCCAAAGGAGACATTCGTGCAGCAATAAATGATTTGCAAACCATCGCAAGAATGCGAGACCCTTCAGAGATGACCTTCGACGAAAGAAACAAAGAAATCACAATCTTCGACGCACTAAAATTTATTTTCAAAAACAAACCCTCAAAAGACACAATGAGAATCTACGACCAAGTTAACATGTCAATAGAAGAAATAATTCTCTGGGTTGAAGAAAATATTCCAGAAGAATATCAAGGAGAAGAACTCGCGCGAGCCTACGAACTTTTAGCAAAAGCTGACGTGTTCAAAGGACGAATTTACAAACAACAATACTGGAGATTTTTAGTCTACGAAAATTTCTTTTTAAGTTATGGAATGTCCTCGGCAAAAAAAACTCCAAATCCAAAATACACGAGCTACAAAAAACCAACAAGAATTTTAAAAATTTGGCTAAACAATCAAATGACAATGAAAAAGAAATCCATCGCAATAAAATACGCCCAACATGTTCATGTCGGACAAAAGCGAGCTATGAACGAATTCCCAATTATAAAACAAATAATAAAATCAAACCCAGCAATCCAAAAAGAACTCAAACTCAGCCCTGAAGAAATTGAATATGTTTTGAGATAATAAATTAACTTTCTCAATTTTTCCCTAACAAACAAAAAACTTATCAAGTCTCTTTGATATCTCCCAACAAATTCTTTTTGCAATAATCAACATAATAGGTCTTATAACCAGAAAAACCCGCTTCTTTTGCACGAGAATCAATATCGCAATCTCGCTCCTCAAATCCAACCCAAAATTCTGGAAAGTATCCTTTAGAAAATTTCATCTCTTTATCCCGAAAATCTGAAAAAGTTTCTAACAAAGAAAAATAATTTTTCAAAGCAAGTTCATATTCACAAAAAATTTTCAAAGACTCATCTCTCTCCTTTGATTCGGCGTTATTAATTTCTTCTGCAACGACAATTAATAAATTAGCTAAATTACAAGCAACATCCTTAAACACTGAAAAATCAGCTACCTCTCTTTCTAAAGAACGATAAATTCTCAAACATTCTTCAGCGACTTCTTTATATTGTGTAAATTCCATGAAAAAACTCAAGATTAAGACTTTTTAAAAGCAACTATTCAGAAATATTTCCACTCGCTAAAAAAATAATTATTGCCTCAATCCAAAGCACAATTAAAACTAATCCTGCATAGAAGAAAGTTCCCATTCCTTCAATCAATCCTCCAATCAAAAGGCAAGCGATTGACACAACTAAAACCATCAATCCAAAAGCCAAACCAAGATTCAATTTACTACTCATAATAAGACAAAGAATTTTTTATTTAAAAGTATTGTTACAAAATTAAATATATACTGGATTAACAATTACCTGCTGTAGTTACAGCAGTTGCATCTAATACTTCGCCACATTCTTCAGGTGCGTCGTTGAATGAACTACAAATTGAAGTCTTAAAAGCATCAGCAGTTCTACTTGAAGGTTGAACAATAACTCCATTAATCATTAAGGTAGGTGAACCAGTAACCCCTTCCTTTTGAGCAAGTGCAGAATATTCTGAAGTCAAATCTTCACCATCTGACTCGACACAAGCAAGAACTTTATCACTATCAATTCCCAAAGATTTCATTAACTTTACAGATTCATCCAAATCACAAGTAACATCTCTTGATTGACTACAAACAGGATAAATATCACTCACAAACTTTTCAGCATAAGCCCAATATTTGTCTTTATCCAATTTCTGTATACAAGCTTGAATTTTGTTCTGTTGAGTTTCAAACGCCCCATGACCATCGTGGTAAAGCACAACATTAAAATCAACTTTATCTCCTAACAAAGAAGCAACTTCCGCCAAAGG
>DAIQOR010000002.1:70216-96982 GCA_036787775.1 bacterium
AGAGGTTTAACTTACCTCGGAAAAGGCTATGTAAAAATGGGACAATACACTTCTCTTTCAAATAAAATTTTCATGGACATCGCAAGATCGCACGTCGTTCTCGTCGCTGGAAAAAGAGGTTCAGGAAAATCCTACACGCTCGGAGTAATCGCCGAAGAACTTGCAAATCTCCCAGAAGAAATCGGACAAAACATCGGCTCATTAATTTTCGACACAATGGGAATTTATTGGACAATGAAATACTCAAACGAAAAAGACAAAGAACTCCTTAAAGAATGGGGATTAAAATCTCAAAACCTTCCAGTAAAAGTTTTCGTGCCGTTCGGTCACTATGAAGATTATCTAAAAAAGGGAATCCCCGTCGACGAAAGTTTCGCACTTGACATAAGAGAAATGACACCCGAAGATTGGATAATAACTTTCGAACTAAGCATGACAAATCCAATTTCAGTTTTAATAACTCGAACACTTTCAAAATTAAATGAAGAAGAAAATTACACAATCAAAGACATAATAAAACATTTAGAATCAGATTCCAAAACAACCCAAGAAACAAAAAACGCGACGGTAGGATTATTCGAGGCGGCAAACAATTGGGGAATCTTCGCAAAATCAGAAAAAGATGTAACAAAAGTAAAAGATTTGGTCACCGCAAGGAAAACAACAATTATGGACTTGAGCGTTTACAATTCTATCGGAGCTTTCAATGTTCGGGCGTTAGTAATAAGTTTAATCACAAGAAAAATTTTCAATCAAAGAATGGAATCAAGAAAAAAAGAAGAAATAGTTTCAATCGCAAAAGGGATGGAATTTTCTCAAACAACCGAAAAAAAAGACGAACCTCTTGTTTGGTTGATTATCGACGAGGCTCACGAATTTTTACCACGGGAAGGAAAAACCGCCGCAACCGATGCATTAATTCAGGTTTTGCGAGAAGGACGACAACCAGGAATGTCTATAATCCTCGCAACACAACAGCCAGGAAAAATCCACACCGACGTAATGACCCAATCTGACATCGTAATCTCGCACCGAGTAACATCCGCCCCCGACATCGAAGCACTAAACAGAATAATGCAAAGTTATTTACTAAACACAATTCAACAATACATGAACGACCTTCCAGCACTAAAAGGTTCGGCAATAGTTCTTGACGACAATTCAGAAAGAATCTATCCAGTAAGAATACGACCGAGATTTACATGGCATGGTGGTGAAGCTCCTACTGCGGTAAATTTTAAAGAATAATTCTGAGCCGAAAAAAGATGTTATTTCTCTCCTCCAAAACCTTTAAAAACTAAGATTATGAGAATATTTTATGAGAGTACCAAGAGATGGCCCCGGATTAGGAAAAAGCGAAGAAGAAGAAATGGAAAGAATAGCACAAAGACCTATAGATAAATTTGATACTTATTTTTTTGGAGAGAGACATGCAAAAAAACTCAAAGAATCCATTGAAAAAGATTTCATCAAAAAATCAGAATATAAGATATCCCATGGCGTTCAATTTTCAGATAGATTAAAAAGACCAATATCCGCTTATGTTTGTTTTGAAGATGCCTTTGTCACATTAGTTTCGATTGATTTTTTAGACGATGCTCGAGCAAGAAAAAATCTCTTAACAGCAATAATAGGACTACATAATTGTGAAATAGATTTTAGAAATTATGAAAGAGCATTGAAATATAAGCAAATGGGTGGAATTTTAAATCTATCCGAATGTGCCCATGGAATTTTTGGGATGCCCGATAAAAAATAAAATTTTCACTAAACATTTAATCCTCCTCCAAAAACTTTAAAAACTAATTTTATGAAAAGAATTTTATGAATAAAAACATATGCGAACATTGTATTCCAGAAAACAAGCGATTTGTTGGAAAAAGACCTTATTTTTCTTGCCCCATAGAAAAAGAATGTAAAAAAGCAATAAAAATATATAAGGATAATTTCGAAACAGATTATGCTTGCACTCAAAAGGAAAAATAAAAAACGATGACTACCAAAAAATGTCCTCTTTATGAATCTGGAATCGCAAAATCAAGTAGAATAATTTGTGGATTTGTAATTGAATGCCCTAAAAAAGAATGTAAATATAATCGACACCTCACTTTTGAAGAAGAAGAAATTCTAAACTTCTGCTCAGAAAAAGGAATGCCCCCAAAAGATTTTAAGTTTAATCTTTCAGAAAAAATTTACGAAAAACGGTTACCTAACTAACTTTCAAATCAATCCTAACCCGATATTTATACGGCGCAATATCCCCCGCTTTCTTAACATTCAAAATTTTAATTTTCTTCCCAAATTTCTTCGCCTCTGAATTAACTTTCTCAACAATTAAATCAATCTCGCTCTCTCTACAAAAATCATAATAATAAATCCGCGTGCCCTTCTTACTCAAAACAAAAGCCTGCTCCAAAAAAGAATCCTTCAACTGAGGCCTCGGCATCACAATAACATCAAAATTCCTGCCCAACTTTTTAGCAACCCTTTTTATATCACCATTCAACAATTCAACCTTATCCTTAACTTTATTTCTCGCGACATTCAACTCTGCATATTTATTCGCTTCACGATTTATCTCATTTGAATAAACTTTCTTCGCTTGAGAATTTTTCGCAATCACAACTGAAAACGGCGCAACACCCGCAAACATAACCAAAACCTCCTCGCCCTTTTTTATCAACGACGCAACTTCTTTCCGTTCATTACTCAGCCTCGGAGAAAAATAAGTCGAATCAATATTAAACCGAAAAACGCAACCATTTTCTTTATACAAAACTTCCTTGTTTTTCTCGCCCGCAACAAAAGCAGTTTTCATTTTCCGCAACCGCCCCTTAAAATCCCCGACCTTTTCCAAAACCGTTTTCACCGACGGATTTTCTTTCAAAACCTTCTCGCCAAATTTTTTCTTCTCAGAAGGTTTAACCTCTTTAGAAAATTTCACAATCGCAACATTTCCCAAAACATCATAAGCCGAAGGATACTTTTTCATAAATTAAAAAAATAATTCAACTATAAAAAAGTTTATAATCTGCAAAAATCTTATCTCATTATGAAAAAGGGGTTACTATTAACAATTCTTTTAGGAATTTTACTGATTAATTTTGTTTCCGCTGCAAGTTTTTCAATCGGAACAATGATCGACGAATTCGGAGGAGAAAATTTAGTTTTAATAACATTCTTCTTTATTTTATTAGCCGCAATTAATTATGCCCTCGGAAAAGCCATAGACAACAAACCAACCGTCGGAGTAATCGCCACTTCAATCTCTCTACTCGCAACCTATGGAATTTACAAACTCGATTTCGACATCGTAGAAATGTTATTTGACATAGGAATCCCTGAATCAGTAATGTATTATCTTTTCCCTTTACTTTTTATATTAATATCAATAATCTTATTCAAGAAATTAGGTTTAGGCATGTTATTATTTATTTTGGGAATTTTCCTTTTAGGAATGTCTGCCTTCACTGACTTCTTTTACGAAAGCACAGTAACCGGAGTTATCGGAGTGATATTAATTGTATTGGGTGCGTGGTTATTAAAGAAAAAAAAGATTTTTAAATACTCCAAGAGAACCTAAAAAAGGAAAACCAGGGATTGATTTTTAATTAAGGAAGTAAAAACTTTGTGGAATAGGCACACAAAAAACGACATAATAAAAGTTGTAAGAGACCATCTTCTCGGACGTTAAAACAATCTCTCACAAATATTTATAAAAACAAATCTCTTGGACTCCTTATGAAAAAGGGGAAATTTTTACTTCCAATAATTATAAGTTTATTTTTAATTCAGCTCATTTCTGCTGCAAGTTTTTCAATCGGAACAATGGTCAACGAATTCGGAGGAGAAAATTTAGTTTTAATCACAATCTTTTTTATTTTACTCGCGACAATAAATTACGCTCTCGGAAAAGCCATAGACAACAAACCCACCGTCGGAGTTATATCAACTTGCTTCGCACTTCTCGCAACTTATGGGATGCACAAACTCGATTTCGACGTCGAAGGAATGCTACTCAACATCGGAGTTCCAGAATCAGTAATGTATTATTTATTTCCAATGCTTCTCCTAATCTCATCTCTAATAATTTTCTGGAAACTCGGCCTCGGCGTGCTGTTCCTTCTTTTAGGAATTTTCCTTTTGGGAATGTCTGCATTCACTGACTTCTTTTATGAAAGCACAGTAACTGGAGTTATCGGTGCATTATTAATTTTATTCGGTGCATGGTTACTAAAAAGAAAATATTTTCCAGGCACTTCAAGAGGACCTAAAGGACCAAAACCGGAAAGAACATCCAGTCCTCCAAAACCAAGAATTGATATTTTAATCAAAGAAGCAAAAGCATTTAGAAAATGGGCAGATAAACAACCCAAGCCTAAAATGGTTAGAAACTGGGCTTACTTCATAGCTCACTTAAAAAATAGGAAATATGGTTCGGATGAAAAAGATATAATGAATAAACTTAATGTGACCCAACAAGATATAGTTAAGGTTGTAAAAAAATATATTCTTTAATTTCTAAAACCAATCAATTCGTGCCCTCGTTCGGATTTTCAAATTTCGTTTCACTAATTATTTCTCGCAAAGCCACTCACCTAAACCTTTCTGCTTTTTCTTCTCATTAATTTTTCTCAATCTTTCCAACTGCTTCTCAACTCTCTCCTCGGAAAAATCATGCTTCTCAATTAAAATTTCTTTAATTTTTTCCTCGTTAACTTTCGGAAATTTAATCTCAACATTTTTAACAGGATGCTTGTGAAACAACTGAAAAATTTCCGCCCAATCAAATTGATCCTCCTCGGGCAAAGAATTAATTCTCTGTCTAACTTCTTCAAAAATCAAAACCGGTTGCTCAAATTTCCTAACCAAATCCAAAGCCTTTTTCTGTCCAATTCCCGGAACTCCCTTCGGATTATAATCTGTCCCAACCAAAATTCCCAAACAAATCAACTGATCCAAATTAAGATCCAATTTATCAAAAACATCTCGCAGTTCAATCATCTCAGGCTTAACCTCGACGTAACCAGAAAAAGTTTTCCTCTTTCTTGACAAAGTCAAATTCTGAATTAATTTTTCCGCCCCGAACAAAAGACTATCATAATCTTGTGAAGCAATCGCATAAATTTCTGGATTTGTCTTGCACATATAAGACGCCTGAGCCTCTCCCTCCGACGGAGCCTGTACAACCATAATCCCCATCGCTTCCAAAAGTTCTTTACTCTCTTTAATCATCTCGTCATTCAACCTAACCAACTGACTCGAATATCTTTTCATTCCAGAAACATCATCTTCACTTTTCGCCTCGTCATATCTTTCACTCGCCAAATCTTTCGCAAGTTTTCTTTTCTCGTGAGTTTTAATTTTCAAAGCCGGAGGCTCGCCATCAAAAACATAAATTAATTTCATACCCTCCTCGAGCAAAGCAAGATTTCTATAAAAAATACCAGAAAGATGACTTGTAATATTTTCGTTATTATCCATCAACGGCGTGCCGTCCGCCTGCCGAACCGACGACAAAAACTGATACAAGGTATTAAACGCATCAACCGTCAGTGTCTTACCTTTCAGACTCTCAAACTCAATCTGCTTCCTCGGAACAATATCTCTAATGCTTAATCCCATAAGAAAACAAGAAATCTGAAATATAAATAATTAACTAATTGATTCCAAAATCTTTTTACCTCTTGAAGACATATCTCTAAAAGCAGAACCAATTCTTTCATCCTTACAATCTTCAATTCTTGCACGCCCATTTCTCACCCATAAATGAGTATAACCCATAACTTTCGTAATTATATTTTGTTTTCGTTCTCTATCCACAAAAGAATTCTCAACATTAATATTATCTTTCAAAGCACTTTGGTAAACCAAAACATAATCCCAATCTCCAACTTTTCCATCCAAACTATATTGTCTTCCAGTTCCCATCAATAAATATTTTTGTTCTTCTTTTGGGGTCATTTTATTCTAAATTACCTCCAAAAAATCCACTTGCATAAGCAACCAAATTATAAATTGCGGTCTTAGCAAATAAATCTTCAGAAAGATCGACATCATTTTCCAAAAAATAATTATATATCACATCAAAAGTCTTACAATCAATATCACAAATCATTTGATAATCAACAAACTCCATTAATTTTCTTTCTACCTCAACTTTCTTAATCCTCTCATTAATCATTTCTCGAATATCCAATCCTGTTCGCTCTTCCAAATCTTGAATTAAATCTTTTTCACTCATTTTTTCTTCTCCCCATTTTTCAAAATAATTTTTCCTTCTCGAGTTGCATCACAAGCAAAATCACACGCCCCATTAGTTCCAAGATCCCAGCCATAAAGAGGATCAATTGAATAATCAAAATTCCCTTCAATAATTACAGTTCCATCTTTTTTCTGAACAACTTCGTAATCTCCAAAATCATCCGCCAAACGAACATAATTAACATTTCCACTTGTAGGAATATAACATGCTTCAAGCTTCTTCCCATGAAACTCCTTCGGCAAATTATAAAGATTAATTTGAGCATCTTTTTTACAAACATTTATTCCATCGCATCCTGTTAAAGCTATTCCCCCAAAAGCCAAAGCAACAGCAGACAAAACACTTCCAACTAATCCTAATTTTCTCGTTTTATTTCCCATGCTAAAAACTCTCCATAGGATGCAAGTTTATATCACAAGCATTCCGAAGAAATTCCTCGTCAAACTCAGAAACATCCTTATCATCTTTAACTATTTTATTTAAATTTTTATTTTCTTTTTTCATCGCAACTTCTCCACCAATTTACTAACAACACTTTCGTAATCTCTTTGAACTCTCCCATCAATAATAACTGGAAAAGTAGAATTTCCTTTACTTCGCACACTCGCCGAGTCAACATCTCCATCACAACCTTCATCAGTCAAATAAGAATAATTTTCATCAACGTCCGCATTAGGCATTATTGACAAAACACATTTCCCGCCAGTATAATCTAAACTAATCGCAAGACTCCCAACATTTCTAGAAATATCTGCCCCACCTTCAACAAAATAAGATGCCCCATTTGAATTACCATCATATTTCTTAACTAAATTTATAACTTCTTCAACTTTTTCTTCATGAGAATCCTCAGCATAACCCATTCCAGCCCAAGCCATACTTCCAGCCAAAGCTAATCCACCAATTCTAGTTCCAAGTGTCTTAATTAATTTTGAACTCATAATCCCAAATCTCCTAAAAGTTTATCTAAAAATTTATTATAAATTTTATTAGCCTCATCAAGTTTTTCTTGTTCTACATTTGCATCAATTCTTTCAATTTTAGAATTTTCAATGCTTCGTATAACACTAATATTATCATTATAATTTGCATCAAACCCATTCAATTTTCTCAAACCATCCATATTTACATCATGAATTGTTGAAGCATCTTCAATTCCACAAAACCCATAATTCTGAAAATTAAATTCTCGCCCATATTGAGTATCTCTAAAAAAAATATCATAAGAAGCTCTACCTAACATACATCTATCTGAATCACATTCTCCATTCGCCTTAACATATAATTCAATTTTTGTAACTTTTTCCTGAATTTGATTAAGTGTATCTTCTCTTTCACCACCATAACTCAATCCAGCACATCCAAAAGCCAAACTTCCAGCTATAGCCAAACCTAACCCTTTCTTAACAATTCCTTTACCTATTTTTTCAATTAAACTTTTATTTTTCATATCTTTCTTAACCCATTAAACTTTATAAAGCTTTCTGTTGTAACCCCTTTCTAAAAGTAACATATAACAACACCCTAAAAATTCCCAATATTTAAATAACTCTGCTCCATTAAATAATTATGAAAACCCAATTTATCCCAATAGACTACAGCAATTTCGACTGGCAAGGGAAAAACTATGCACAAATCATCGGCCGAGACGACAAAGGCAAACGAATCTGCGTCATTGATTCTTGCCCCATCTACCTCTGGGCAATCCTAAAACCCAATTTATCAAAATCAAAAATAGATTCTCTAATTAAAAAAATATCAAAAATAAAACTCGACCTAAAAGGCAGAAAAACCAAAGTCGAAAAAGTAGAACTCCACAAAAAAAATTTCCTAAACGAACCAGTCCAAGCCCTAAAAATATTCGCAACAAATTACAAAGACCTCCACGACATCGCCGACAAACTTGGAATGGACGAAATAGAAAAACGACGAGGCTATGACTTAGGTTACATAACACAATACATAATCGAAAAACAAATCAAACCCTTGACATGGTACGAAATCGAAGGAGAACTACTAAATAATTCATTAGAATTCGGCGGGCTCGACATGAACTTAGACGTAGACCAGTGCATCAAATTAAAAGAATCCAAAGAAATCCCAGATAAAAAATTCACCCCAAAAGTTTTAGCCTATGACATCGAAACCGATGAACTCCAAATCGGAAAAGGCGAAATCCTAATGATATCTTTAGTCTCCTCTGACGGATTTCAAAAAGTAATCACTTGGAAAGAATCAGAAACTAAACACCAGTTTGTAGAATTTGTAAAAGACGAAGAAGAACTTTTAGAAAAATTTGTAGAATATATAAAAGATTTATCACCCGATATTTTAACTGGATATTTCTCCGACGGATTTGACTTGCCTTACATAAAAGCCCGAGCGGACAAATTAAGAGTAAAACTTCCTTTAGGATTAGACGGAAGCCAACCAAAATTTTCCAGAGGAACCACACTAACTGGAAAAATAAATGGAATAGTCCACGTCGACATTTTGAGATTCATCCGAACCGCCTATGCGCAATACATGAAATCCGAAACACTATCCTTAAACGAAGTCGCAAAAGAATTCCTCGGCGACCAAAAAAAAGAATTCGAATTCCAACACTCTTCAAAAATAAAAAACTGGGAAAATTACTACGAATATAATTTACACGACTCAGTTTTAACTCTCCAACTCTTCGAAAAATTCTGGCCGGACTTACAAGAATTCACAAAAATAATTCAAGAACCTTTATTCGATTTATCCCGAGCCGGACTTTCAAAATACGTCGAATCATATTTATTGCACAACCTAAATAAGTTCAACGAAATCCCCGAAAAACGACCCGGCTACAACGAATCAGGCGAAAGAAAAAAAAGCGGTGGCGTCGAGGGCGCATTCGTTTATGAACCAATTCCCGGACTCTATGAAGACATCGCAATGTTCGATTTCACATCGATGCACACAAGCATAATAATCACACACAATTTATCCAAAGAAACTTTATTAGAAAAAAAAGAAAAAGACTGCTTTGAATCTCCTGAATTAGAATTACAAAACAAAAAAACAAAATTCTACTTTTCAAAAAAACCAGGATTCTTTCCAACCTTACTAAAAGAAATATTTGAACTGCGAAAAAAACACAAAGCAGATTACAAAAAAAACCCAAATAAAATAACTCTTGCAAGAAGCAACGCTTTCAAGGTTTTGTCAGCCTCGGCACACGGATATTTAGGATTCTTCGGAGCAAGATATTATTCAATTGAAGCGTCGGCATCAGTTTTAGCTTTCGTCCGAAAATTCAATAAAGAATCAATCGAAAAAACTGAAAAAGCAGGATACAAAGTAATTTATGGCGACACAGATTCAATCGCATTCCTTACAAATAAAGATTCAAAAGAAAAAATAAAAGAACATCTTAAAAAATTAAATTCAGAATTGCCTGGAGTCATGGAACTTGAATTAGAAGATTTTTTCAAAAGGGGTTTATGGGTTACAAAACGAAGTGGAAAAACTGGAGCAAAGAAAAAATACGCTTTAATTGATGAGAAAGGAAAAATAAAAATCAGAGGTTTTGAAACCGTTCGAAGAGATTGGTGCGACTTAGCAAGAAAAACCCAAAGCAAAATTATCAATTTAATTCTAAAAGAAGGAAACGAAAAAAAAGCTTTGGAATATGTTAAAGAAATAATTAAAAAAATAAAAAACCGAGAAATTAAACAAGAAGAAATTATTGTCAAATCCCAATTAAAAAAACCAATCTCCGAATACAAAGCAATTTCTCCACACGTTGTCGCCGCAAGAAAAATGAGAGAACAAGAAATACCAGTCAGCCAAGGAAATCTTATCGAATTCTACATTGCCGAAACAAACACTAAAAGCAAACTCGTGCGAGACAAAGTCAAACTCCCTCACGAAAAAGGACAATATGACATAGAATATTATTTAGAAAAACAAATTCTCCCAGCCGTCGAGAACATCTTTCAAGTTTTTGACATAAATATTAAAGAATTAATTAATGGAAAAAAACAAACGAGTTTAAGCGATTTCTGAAACCACAACCCTTAAAAACATTCTCCAAGAAGTAAACCCTTATGAAACCAAAATATCAAAGAATCAAAAGGAAACTTGAAAGAGAAAGATGGATAGAAAGAAATAACCAGATTAAAGAAGATCACCAGAGAATTATAGATATACTTGAACACGAAATGAGAACTCCTTTAGTAACAATTAAAGGATATTCTCAATTATTAAAAATGGGCAAAATTACCCCAGAAAGACTTCAAACAAGTTATAGCAGAATAGAAAATGCTGCAATATTATTAGAAGATTTTTCATATATATTACGATTGTCGTCAATAAACAATGCTGAACTAAAAAAGAACCCAGTAAAACTAAATCTTGAAAAAATCTTAAAAACTCAAGCAATTGTATTTGAAAATGCACTGATTGAAAGTAAATTGGCCTTAAAAATCAAACAGGATAAACCAGAATACGAGCCAATTGAAATTTACGGAAATCCTGGAGCAATAAGATTTGTATTCGCCACACTTTTAGGAAATGGTTTAAATTACGCACCCGAAGGCACAAGAATAACCCAAGCATTAAGAATTATAGACAATCATTTAGAATTAATGACTGAAAATGCAGACAGCGATGGAAAACAAAGAAAAATCCACGGGACACACAAAGGAATAGGACTCCCTTACACCCGAAGAATAATCTCCGAACTAAAAGGAACTTTCGAAGTTTATGACTATCAAAGAATCCCTCGAGGATATGACGCCCAAGAAATTTTCGGATACAAAGAAGCAATCAAACCAGAAAATAATATTTTTGGAATAAGAATCACACTTCCAATTTCAGAATTATCCGCACCAAAAAAGTAAATCATTAAAAGCCCCTTTTTCTTCAATCAATAATGGCAAAATCATCTGAGAACAAAAGAAAAATACCCGAAGCAAAACCACTCTTTTTAGAAAGAATGCAAAAACTCCTCCCTGACGAAAAAGACTATCAAACATATTTAGAAATTCTAAAAACCAGACCAGTAAGGTCAATCCGTTGCAACAAATTAAAAATTTCCCCAGAAGATTTGAAAAAAAGACTTGAAGAAAAAAACTGGGAAATTTCTCAACCTTGGAAAGGCTATCCTGAAATCATGGTCGTCGAAAACGATTTAGAACCCGGCGAACTCGGAAGAGCAATCGAACACATTTTAGGTTATTATTATATTCAAGAGCTCGCGTCGATGTTACCAATAATCGCACTAAAACCCCAACCAAAAGAAATAGTTTTGGATTTATGTGCGGCACCAGGAAGCAAAACAACTCAAGCCTCCGCAGAAATGCAAAACACCGGAACAATAATCGCAAACGAACTTTCAATGGGACGATTAAAAATTCTCGCCTCAAACCTTGAAAGATGCGGAGTAACAAATAACATCATCACAAAAAAAGAAGGAATCGCACTCTGCAAAAAAATGAAAACACAAAACATTGAATTCGACAAAATTTTAGTCGACGCACCTTGTTCAGGCGAAGGAACTTTGCGAAGCAGTTATCAAACTTACCTAATGTGGAACCCCAAAACAATTAAGTCACTTTCTAAACTTCAAAAAAAATTAGTCACAGCCACAATTGAAATTCTCAAAGTCGGCGGAGAAATAGTTTACAGCACTTGCACCCACGCACCCGAAGAAAACGAAGAAATAGTAAATTACATAATTGAAAACTTCCCAAACATGCAAATACAAAAAATCTCCATGCCAATTCGAGCAAGAGAAGGAATGACCTCTTGGGAAAACAAAGAATTTTCAAAGGAAGTAAAACTTGCCCAAAGAGTTTACCCGCACGACAACAACACCGAAGGTTTCTTTTTAGCAAAGTTTAAGAAAGTTGAATAACTAAATATAAAATGAAAAAGAAAAAAAATATCCTTTACTCAATAATAAAAATCGCTTGGATTATATTAGGAATTTACATATTAATCTCATTCGGATTAGGAATATCAGATTCTTTAGCTAGCGAAAATATGAATGCACCAATTCAAGTTTTAATATTAATTTTATTAGGAGGCGTCTTTTTTGGAACTTACATAATAATAACAATTTTATTTTTGTTAGGAAAATGGATTTTCAAAAAAGCTAAAAAATGAACTTCCTAAAAGTATTCACCCCAAAAGAAAAAAAAGCAATTCTTGAAAAATTAAAATCACAGTTCGGAATTAAAAATGTTCCAGGCCTAATCCTAAAACGAGGAGCAGAAAGACTTTTCCTTTTCCAAGGAAGTTTCACCCCGAAAAAAATCGAAGAATTAGAAAACAACCGAACCTCAATCGAAAGAGTTGGGATATATTTTGCAAAAGAAGTCGGCGACGAAATAAGATTAAGCATTGATGGAATTCAATTATTAAAAGACCAAATAACAAAAAACATTTTCGAACTAAACGACGAGCAATATGAAAAATGGATGCAAGGCGAAGAGCTTTACATAGAAACCGGACAAAACGCTTTCCTCGTTATGAAATACAAAGGAGATTTTTTAGGAATGGGCAAAGCATCAGCAGAAAAAATTTCAAATTACATTCCTAAGAATCGAAGACTAAAAATCAAGAATTAACCTTTCCGTATTCTTTATAAAAGCCCTAAACTCTAATAATTCATGACAAAACTAAACAAAGAAAAAATTATCCGAGCTGGAAAAATATCCTCTGAAGTAAAAGCTTATGCCAGAACAATTATCAAAAAAGGCATTCCACTTTTAGAAATCGCAGAAAAAATTGAATCAAAAATAATTGAACTTGGAGGAAAACCTGCGTTCCCAACAAATCTTTCGATAGATGACATCACCGCACATTATACTCCCTCCCACGACGACGAAACACTCGCACACGGATTATTAAAAATAGATTTAGGAGTTCACATTGACGGCTGGGTCGCAGACACCGCTTTCTCAGTTGATTTGGAAAACTCCGAAGAAAACAAAAAATTAATCGAAGCCTCAGAAAAAGCTTTAGAAAACGCCATCAAAAATATTAACTCTTCCACAACACTTTCTCAAATCGGAAAAAAAGTGCAAGACACAATCGAGTCATACGGCTTCTCACCAATAATTAATTTATCCGGACACTCTATAGAAAAAAACGATTTGCATTCTGGATTAACAATTCCCAACACTGACAACGGGCAACAAACTCCTATTGGATTAGGAATTCGAGCAATTGAACCTTTCGCAACATCGGGCTCAGGAAAAATCTATGAAGGAAAATTATCTGGAATTTATGCTTTAACCGACGACAAAAATGTGCGAAGCCCAATCGCCAGAGAAATATTATTTTACATAGCAGAAGAATATCAAACACTACCTTTCTGTTCAAGATGGTTAGTAAACAAATTCGGAACCAAAGCACTATTCGGAATTAAAGAACTCGAAAGAAACGGAAACCTCCACCAATTCGAACAACTCATAGAAATAACTCACAAACCCGTCGCGCAATCCGAACACACTTTGTTAATTGAAAAAGATGGGACTATAATTACTACTTTGTAAAAAAGTTTAAATTCCTCCTACTTAAACATCTTTGTAGAATTTCCGGCACGAACTTCTGCGTCTCCAATATATGTAAATCCTCCAAGAGATTTTTCATCACACAAAATTCCTCGTTGAACCAAACTTTCAATAGCACGCCGAAGATTTAGCTCTCGCCCATCCTCATCCATTTTACTAAGCACTCCAAACACAAATCCCGAATCTCTTATTTGAGTATAAGTTGGGACAACAATCCTTGAAAAATTTTGATAACAACCCATTCGAATACCCATATAATCAACTATTGCTTTTTCAAGAGGTGTAAATTTATTTTCCATCAAGACCAAGAATATTTATGGTTTATATTTGTTGCGGTTTTAATTTTCTATAAACTTTTCACGGACTACCCCTTAACATTCTCAACAAGATATTTTCTCGGAGCAGTATAACATTCCCTTTCACAATCTTGTCCAGAACAATAATCACATTTCTCAAATTGAACACTTACCTCTAAATTTTTAAGTTTCCATTCTTCAACTTGTTTTTTCCAAAAACACAAACCTATTTCTAACTTTTTTATATTTACCATTTCATTTCTCAGAATAAGCATCTGAAGTGCTACACCTCAAACACAAATTCAAGAAATAACCACTTTTTAAAATTATCCTAAATAACTACTTTCCATCGGAACAGCCGATTTTGCCGATTTCAAGTAATTTTCCTCAACCTGTTTGTAAACTTCAATCGTCTTCTTCGTAACACTCGGCTTAACTTTATCCAACGCCTTTTCAAAATGTTTCTTATTAACAATTTTAGCATCGATAGATTCCCTCAAAGCAAGCATTCCAGCTTCACGAACAAACGCTTCCAAATCAGCACCAGTATAACCGATAGTTTTTTTCGCAAACTCTTCTAATTTAACATCTTTCGCCATAGGCATCTTAGCAGTATGAACTTTCAAAATCTGTAACCTTCCTTCTTCTTCAGGAGCATTCACCAATAAAATTCTATCAAATCTTCCGGGTCTCAACAAAGCCGTGTCCAACATATCAGGTCGATTCGTCGCACCAATAACTAAAACATCATGCAAAGCTTCAAGCCCGTCCATCTCCGCAAGAATTTGATTCAAAACCCTCTCAGTAACTTTATTCCCGTGTTCATTTCCTCGCTTACCTGCAAGAGAATCTATTTCATCAAAGAAAATAATACATGGTGCAACCTGCCGAGCTCGCTCAAAAATTTTCCTAACTCCTTCCTCAGATTTTCCAACCCACATACTCAATAATGAAGGTCCCTTTATTTGAATAAAATTCGCCTCGGATTCTTTTGCAACAGCTTTTGCCAACAAAGTCTTACCGGTTCCCGGCGGACCGTAAAGCAAAATTCCCCTCGATGGACGAATTCCCATTCTCGTAAAACTCTCTGGATATTTCATTGGCCATTCAACAGCTTCTTTTAATTCTTCTTTAATCGCATTCAAACCCCCCACGCTGTCCCAATCAACATTAGGTGTCTCAACCAAAACTTCTCTCATTGCCGACGGCCGAACAATCCTCAACGCATCCTTAAAATCATCTTGCTTAATTATTAATTTATTCAAAAGTTCAGGAGGAATTTGTTCTTCACTATCTAATTTCATTTGGGGAAGCAATCTTCTCAAAACACTCATCGCAGCTTCTTTCGCCAAAGATTCTAAATCAGCACCAACAAAACCATGAGTCAGCGAAGCCAATTCTTCAAGCTTAACATTTTTCAAAGGCATTCCTCGAGTGTGAATTTTCAAAATTTGCAACCTCCCTTCTTTACCCGGAACTCCAACTTCAATTTCTCTATCAAATCTTCCAGGCCTCCTCAAAGCAGGATCCAAAGCATTAACCCGATTTGTCGCACCAATAACAATAACCTTCCCTCGAGCTTTCAAACCATCCATCATTGTCAACAATTGAGAAACAACTCTCCGCTCAACCTCTCCATTAACTTCTTCTCTCTTCGGCGCAATCGCATCAATCTCATCAATAAAAATTATCGACGGCGCATTCTTTTCTGCTTCATCAAAAATATCTCTAATTTTTTTCTCCGACTCACCATAAAACTTTGACATAATCTCCGGACCATTCAATAAAATAAAATTCGCTTCTGACTCATTCGCAACTGCCTTTGCCAAAAGTGTCTTACCAGTTCCCGGCGGACCATGCAACAAAACTCCCTTCGGCGGATCAATTCCTAACCGATGAAAAATTTCCGGATGTTTAATTGGAATCTCAACCATTTCACGAATTTTCTTTATCTCATCTGAAAGTCCACCAATATCTTCATAATTCATTTCAGGAATTTTCTCATCGTTAATTTCCACAGCCTTCGGATTCAAAACAACTTGCGTGTTCTCATCAACCATCACCGGCACATTCGGACTCGCATTTACAACTATAAATTTAATCTGAGAAATTCCTCCACCAAGATTTCCCCCAAAACCCATATTTCCCAACATGTCCCCGAGCACATCATTCAAATCTCCGAAATCATTTGACAATAAATCTTTCCTTCGCTGAACTCCTCCCAAAACAAACAAATCACCTTTCATCAAAGTCCGACCAAACAAACTCCGCCTCAAACTCTCCGGATCACCCTGAACCATAATTCCTTTTTGCGCTGGAGCAATCGTAATCTTCTTCGCTTTCTGAACAACAATCTTCGAAACAGCAACAACATCTCCAATTCCCGCTCGAGAATTTCTTCTAAGAATACCATCAATTCTAATTATACCCTCACCAACATCCGCCGGATAAGCCCTATCAACAATCGCAACAGTTTCTCGAGTTCCTTTTATAGAAATCGCGTCCCCTCGTTTCAAATCCAATTGCCTCATCAACTCCGCGTCAACTCTCGCAACACCTTTGTAAGCATCGTCCTGCATAGCCTCAACAACTTTCAATTGAATAGACTTTTTTTTATCTTCCACAACCATTACCTCCACATTTTTTATAACAAGAATTACAACCTTGAGTTTCATAATTTCCAAAATTCAATTCAGAACCTTGCGGTGAATACGCTCCTACAATTTCATAAATTCTATTTTCATAATCCATTTTAATTTTCTAACTCCTTAAAATTTAAACTCAATTTTCCCATATCCTCGAAACATAATTTAACCATACTATCTAAAATTTTTTCCTGTTGGTTCATAAACAAAACAATTTCTTTCGGAATCGAAACCGCGTAACTATTTCCAACAAGTCTCATTTTAACTCTAAATTGTTTATTCTTTAAATTTATAAAACTATTGTATTTATGTTCGTCGACAGGATGCAAAATTTTCTCTTTACAACCCGGACACACAACAGCCCGAAAAACAAAACCATTCTTAATAATTTTAGCCTTCTGCATTTTCTTATTGCACTTATTACACAAAATTGAATTATCAAATATATCCATTATAATATATACCTTCTGTATACACAAGAAATATACACTATTTAAATATTTCGGAATTCAAAACCCAACCAAATCACAATTGCCTGCGACATAATTAAATAAATCGTCACCCATAGCATTTTTTACAAGCTCTGGATTTCTATCTACAAAATAATAAACAACTTCATTCCCCTTTCCACAATCATAAGTAAAACCATCTCCAACAATTAAAGGATCTTCTGCCTTCCAACACAAAATAGCATCTGCTCCAGTTTCAGCGTCGGTCTGAGGCACTGCCTTCCAACCAGCGTTATTACAAATATCCTCAAAAGTCGCAGAAGTTTTTTGATTCAAAACAAACCACCCACCAATAACAATTATCAAAATCAAAATCAAAAAAAACTTTCCTCTCTTTTTCTTAACCATAAAAAATCAAACCAAATAAACTACTTAAACTTATGTAATGAAACATTTTAAAAACAATTTAAGTTAATTAATAAAAAGAGAAAATGTCAAAAAAAGCAAATTTAATAATATCTTTAATTATTGGAATAATTATTTTCGGGGCAATCCTCGCACATCTTGGACCAGAATCAATTAAATTAATTTACAAAAACATAAATCCATTTTACTTAGTTCTCTTCGGAATATTCACAACATCTGTCTTATTTTTCAACACTTGGAGAATACAAATAATTTTAAGTGCCCACGGAGCCAAAGCACCATTTTGGTCTTTACTAAAACAACACATCGCAGGTTTTGCAGTTTCTTACACAACTCCATCAGTCCGAGTTGGCGGAGAACCACTAAAAGCTTACATGCTAAAAAAAGAAAATGACATCGATTACAAAACCGGAAGCTCGGCAATCATCATCGACAAATTTGTAGAATTCCTTGGAAGTTTTGTCGTCGGAATGATCGGATTATGTTTAATACTTTTTCTTCCAAACGTCGACAAATCGCTAAAACTTCTACTCGCACTTTTTATGTTAATTTGTTTCATAGTTTTAGTATTCGTTTACTATTTCTCAATCAAAGGCAAAGGCCCATTCACTTATTTTTTCAATCTTCTAAGATTTTACAAAATTAAAAAATTAAAAAATTTCTCCAGCATAATTTTAGAAGTAGAAGAAAAAATGGGTAACTTTTTCATCCATCACAAAAAAGAATTTTTCTGGAGTTCTTTCATATATTTCCTATTTGGTATCGCAACTTATTATGAATTTAAATTTTTATTGATGGCTTTCGGCGTGCACGCAAGTCCAACAGAAATAATTATGTCCATTGTGGTTTGGGGAATAATAAATTTCGTTCCAGTCCCGGCAGGATTGGGATTCCAAGAAGCAAGTCAAACAGGATTATTTGAAATATTAATGGGCTCTGGAGAAATTGGACTTGCTTTAACCCTTCTCGAAAGAGTGAGGTCCCTATTTTTCGTTTCATTAGGTTTCGCATTAATTTCACATTTCAGCGGAAAAACAATTTTAAAGAAATTTGAAGAAGAGAAACTAACTTAAGAAAATTTAAAAACATTTAAAACAAAAATATAAAATGGGAAAAACAAGAAAAGCCTGGGACAACGTAAGAAAAATTTTAGACAAACTTTGGTTCACAATCTGGAAAGACGACTCCCTAAAAGGCTGGATTTTCTCAGTAATATTTCTTTTCCTATTCATTAAATTTATTTTCTTCCCTGTCCTAAGTTTAGTAACCGGAACCGCCCTGCCATTAGCAATCGTAGAATCCTGCTCAATGTATCACGAGGGAAATTTACTTTCAAATTCAAACGAATGGTGGACCGAGCACAACCAAAAATATTTGCCATTTTCAATAATGAAATCCCAAACCGACGACTTTATTTTAAGAAAAGGCTTCAATAAAGGAGACATCCTATTTATAATAAAAGCAAAACCTGAAAAACTAAAAGTAGGCGATGTAATAATTTTCGACGGAGGAAGACAAAATCCTTTAATCCACAGAATAATAAAAATAGAAGAAACCGAAGGAACCTACACATTCTCAACAATGGGCGACAATAATAACGGACAATTAGACGTAGAAAAATCGATCTCCAAAGAACAACTTGTAGGAAAAGCAGTTTTCAAGCTCGCACCTTATGTTGGATGGGGAAAACTGATATTTTATGAAAATTCAAGACCTGAAAGTGAAAGAGGATTTTGCGATATAAATTAGGAACTTTTATAAACAAAAATACCCAAAACATAAAATGACAAATAAGAAAATTAAATTTATTTCTTATAAGGAGATTCTCTAGTATGGAATTCTGCCCAAAATGCGGAGCCGTTCTAATACAAAAAATAAAAAACGCAGGTTGCCCAAGATGTAAATATTCTGCTAAAGGCAAATTAGATATCACATCCTCTGAAGAAATTAAAGAAAAAAAACCAGCGACACCAGTTGTAAAAGGAAAAGAAATTGATGTCAACCCAATCGTAAACGAAGACTGCATAAAATGCGAAAGCGACAAATGTTATTTCTGGGAAATCCAAACCCGAGCAAGCGACGAATCGCCAACAAAATTCTTCAAATGCGTAAAATGCGGACACACACGAAGAGAATATCGGTAATTTCTAACTCGCCTTCCCAACTCTTTCAGTCCAACCACATTTTCCACATCTCAATAAATAAACATTATCTTCGTCAGAATAAGATTGCCCCAAATCTATAACCTCGGCCTTTTCATAACCGCACTTCTCACATTTATTATTATAATCCGCAAAATTATTCTCATCATCCGAAACACCCTCGCCGAACTCTTCCATCTTCTCCATCTTTTCCTTCACAACAAAATCAATTTGCTTTCCATCTTTAAACAATTCAAAATCCTGACATCCGTCACAAAAAGAATACGAAAGAGTTTTATCAATCTTGTTCAACCTCAAAATCGCACCACACTTTTTACAAAATTTCATTTTATTTTAAAAATGACCCCGATGGGAGTTGAACCCACGACACCCAGATTAAGAGTCTGGTGCTCTAACCAGGCTGAGCTACGGGGCCATGACTAACATAGAAATTTTTTATTTATAATATTATCGTTATTAATTTTCCAAAAAATTTTAGTTAATTAGCCTAAACTCGAATGTAATCTATCTCTATTCTCAACATAAAATTCCAAATGTTCAACATTCATCTCTTCCATAAAACTTAAAAAAGACCGATTATACAAATGAATCTTACTGCCCATATGACCATATCTTGTTCCTACAATCCCTTCTTTCAACAGAATATCATAAAAATGATTTCCAATAAAAATATCCACTTCCCCCTCAGAATTTTTCCAAGGCCATTTATCCTCAATACCAATTCCATACCCATTATGATTTTTCATAGAATCATTTAAAGAAACACGCATCAAACCTTGTTGTTTTGGCTTGTGAACCCTGACCAATTTTCCCTCAAGAGGTTTTCCATCCAAATCAAGAATTTCTTGATGTTCAAAATAAATATCAAAATCTCTCTGCGAATCAACACAAGCAATCATAAATATTTTATATTTAGATTCTTTATAAGAATTATTGTACTCATTCTTCACTTTTGTCGCTTTCTGATAAACTCGCCCACAACTCATTCTTCTCAAGATTTGCCTTAAAATGACTCTGCCCTTCATTCCGCAATTTCCAATATAAAATAGTTCCCTTAACAGTATTAATTCTTCGCGCAACTTTTTTCAACGCCCTCTTCGCCGCTGACCTCGCCTGAGGACTCACATTCTCATCAACCAACCGAGCCTCCTCTTCCTTCTTCCATTCCAAAACCTCGCCCATTTCTTCCTGCACCTCAGCATACCGCTCAGCAATCTCCTCCTTCGTCAACGGAGCAAACTTAATTCCTTTATATGCTGTCATGGTTAAATTAGAAAAAATAAGGTTTTAAAATTATCTCTTCATTCCTTTCAAATTCCTAACAAGAATCGCACGCTGTTCAATCTTCCGCGTA
This sequence comes from bacterium, assembly GCA_036787775.1. Classification (GTDB taxonomy): domain Archaea; phylum Nanobdellota; class Nanobdellia; order Pacearchaeales; family GW2011-AR1; genus DAIQOR01. The sequence goes on from DAIQOR010000002.1 coordinate 91,364, forward strand.
ACAAGAATTTTTTTCTTTCCAACCGAAGTCGGATTTTTTATTGTGTCACCAGCCTTCGCCTTAATAATCGCATTCAAAAGCGTCATCGGGATTTTCGTCCCCTCAGGAATTTCCAAATCCAAATGAAGTCTCCCAGGCCTATGAATCGCCTGCTGAATCCACCTCTTTACCATAAATTATTTATGAGAAGATAGTATTTAAAATTATTGAAAAAACTAATCAAAACTCTCACCAGATTTCTTCTCACTAAATCTTATCGCGGCATCAACCAAACCTCTAAACAACGGTGCAGGTTTTTCCAATTTCGATTTCAATTCCGGATGTGCCTGCGTCGCAACAAAATAAGGATGATTCTTCAATTCAATAAATTCAACCAATTCTCCGTCGGGAGACATCCCGCTCAAAATCAAACCATGCTCTTCCAACAAATCGTGACAAGTCGGATTAACTTCATATCTATGACGATGCCTTTCCGAAACCTCCTTCGAACCATACAAAAAATTAACCAAACTTCCCTCTTTTATTTTCGCAGGATACGCCCCAAGCCTCATCGTCCCACCTTTATTTTTAACATTTTTTTGATCAGGAAGAATATCCACAACCGGAAACTCGCAAGCACAATCCACCTCAGTAGTATTCGCCAAAATTTTATCACAAACATTCCGAGCAAACTCAATAACTGCCATTTGCAAACCATAACAAATTCCCAAAAACGGAATTCCTTTTTCCCGACACTCTTTAATAATCGAAATTTTTCCTTCAGTACCTCGAGAACCAAAACCGCCTGGAACAATCACCCCAGAAATCCCCTTCAAATCAACTTTTTTATCATCGCTGGTATCAAACCATTTAACATTTATCTTTGTAGAAAAATGTGCCGAACAATGATTCAACGCCTCAATAATCGAAGCATAAGAATCTTCCAACGAAGTATATTTTCCCGCAATCGCAATCGTAACTTCTTTCTTCGCATTACTTTTATTATCCACCAATTTTTTCCAATTATCCAAATTTACACGAATCGGCATATTCAATTTTCTCGCCAACAATTGCGAAAGCCCCTGCTCCTCAAAAACCAACGGAATCTTGTAAACATCGTCGACATCAATTCCCGTAATAACTTCTTCTTGTAACAAATTACTCGTCGACGCAATTTTATTCTTAACATGCTCGCTCAACATTTCGCTACACCTCGCAATAATTAAATCTGGCTCAATCCCTTTCTGTCTCAACAAACCAATACTCTGTTGCGTCGGTTTAGACTTCTGCTCATCAACTCCCATCGGAATCGGCACATAAGTCAAATGAATAAATAAAATATTTTCCTTTCCAACTTTCCTCGCCAAAGAACGCACAGCGTCGATATAAAGTTCATTCTCCATGTCTCCAATCGTCCCACCAATCTCAATCAAAACAACATCAGCGTTACTCTCCTCACCAACTTTAACAAAATGATTCTTAATATAATTCGAAACATGTGGAATCATCTGAACAGTCTTCCCAAGATAATCTCCCCTCCGCTCCTTCTCTCGAATATCATTAAACATTCGCCCCATCGTCAAATTCCAATCAAACTTACAATCAACTCCAAGAAATCTTTCGTAATGCCCAAAATCCATATCGACCTCTCCACCGTCATCCAAAACAAAAACCTCTCCATGCTCAACAGGATTCATCGTCCCCGGATCAACATTCAAATAACCATCACACTTTATCGGCACAACTTTATAACTCGACGACAAAATCTTTCCAATGCTCGCAATCGCAATTCCCTTACCAAGCCCAGAAAGCACACCTCCAGTTATCACCACATATTTTCTTTGCATCTCGTAAAAAAACGAATTTCTTTTTTAAATTAAACTATACTTAAAGATATAATAGAGCATTTCTAATGGAAACTCTTAACTCCTTCAAGTTCTTTCAGGGGCTGGCGTGTTTTGAAATTATTTTACAAGCGACTGAATGTTCTCAATCGCATCTGCAACGTCTCGTCCTTTCTTCGTAAGTTGGATCACTTTTATTCGCCCCTTTTTTTCGAAACCTACCAACTTAAGTTCTTCTAACGTCTGCAGAATTTTCACTGCATGGCTATAAGTACAATCCACTTCTTTAGCCAAAACACTTCCATACCTCATCCTCGTGTTCTTCTTCAGAGACACCAACATCATAGCTGGCTTTCTCCTAAAAAAGATATCAAAGTTGTCTTTCATGGTGTGTAAAGTATATGTTTAAACCTATATATTCAGATTATAACGTGCTTTTAAATGTTTTGTAACATCCATTTACTACATCCAATAAGTGAAAATATACCTCCAGAACACTTATTAATTCTCAAATCATATATTTTTATGAACAAGAAAACAAAAATTTTAGCGATAGGCGATATTCACGGCGACACAGGCTTAGTAAAAAGATTAGCAAAAAAAGCAAAAGATGAAAACGTCGATTTAATAATTCTCGCAGGAGATTTAACTTTCATGGACAACTCCACAAAAAATTTAATCGGCCCATTCATCGAAGCAGGAAAAGAAGTTTTAATAATTCCCGGAAATCACGAATCAAAAGAAACGATTGACTTCCTCGCAGAAAAATATCCAAACACAAAAAGCATTCACGGCTATTCTTTAAGAAGAGGAAACTTAGGAATTTTCGGTTCGGGAACAATCGATTGGGGAATCGACAGCGGAGAAACAAGAAAACTTTTCAAAGATTTAGAAAGAGGACATGAAAAAATAAAAGACGCAAATAAAAAAATAATGGTAACTCACATGCACCACCGAGGAGGAAAGGCGGAATTCTCAGGATTCCTTGGTTCAAGCGGAGTGAAAAAAGCAATCAAAGAATTTCATCCAGACATTTTAATTTCCGCGCACATACATGAAGCAGGTGGAATCGAAGAACAAATCGGAGAAACAAAAATAATAAACGTTTCAAGAAGACCTAAAATTTTTGAAATCTAACCCATGTGTTTTACTTTAATATAAGAATACATCGGCCGTTTTCCATAAACTGCAATCCCGCAATTAAAATATTTCTTTCCTTTAATCACATCATGCCACCTATCTAACAATTCTTTATGCGTCAAATAAGTTCTCAACACACTCGACGGATCATCAAAATAAATTTTCTTACTATCATAACCTATCGCCACAACATAATGCCCGTCCTCCCAATTCTCTTTCCAATCAACTTTTTTCTTAAGCGTCCACGCCTGCAACAAAATTATCACTGGAATTTTTTTATCAAGATATTTTTTTATATCATCAATATTCATTTCAGAAACATCACATTTTAATTTATTCATTTTCAAAACTTTAACAATTCCCCCAATAGAAGTTCCGTTTTTATTCGTCCCAGCAAGTTTTATAATTTTATCTTCCCTAATATCAATGCCGTAATACGCAAGAATTGACTGTGCCGCCTTTGCCCCACAATCATATCCGTATGTCTGACGAAACTCTGGTATTTGTAAAATCTTCATTATATATAGAAACAGAATATATTTAAAAACCCTTATTTTTCTAAACTTAAATGCAAAAGAAAGAAACTCCATCAAAAGAAGAGAAATTGGCAGGAAATTTTTTCCCGATTGACAAAGATGATTTGAAAAGAACAACTGAAAAAGAAGTCAAAGAAATAATTATTCAAAAACCCACACAAGCTGTAGAAAAAATTTACAAAACGCCAGAAAAAGAAACCGTTGAAAAAATTGGAAAGAAAAGCACTCCAAGAAAAAAATACCCTCGTAAAAAAACTACATCTAAAAAAAGTTATAAAAAAACAGAATCAATAAGCTACACGCCTCCAAAAACCGAGCTTAAAAAAAATGGTTATGAATTAATTATAACAGAAAAACCACAAGCCGCAGGAAAAATTGCGAACGCTCTCGGAAAAGCCGTTCAAAAATACGACAATAAAATAGCATTCTACGAAGTAGACAGAAAAGGGAAAAAATTAGTCGTCGCTTGTGCTGTCGGACATTTATTCACATTAAAACAAAATTCTGCTGGAACAATAATTCCAACATTTGATGTTTCGTGGGTTCCAAATTATCTCGCAAGAAAAGGCGACTTCACAAAAAGATATCATGACACAATTTTACATTTAGTAAAAGGTGCGGGAAGCGTGACAGTAGCGACGGACTTTGATATAGAAGGTGAAGTAATTGGAATGAATGTCGTGAGATTTATTTGCGGACAAAAAGACGCCAACAGAATGAAATTCTCAACTTTAACAAACGACGAACTAAACAAATCATATGATAACAAACTCTCAACATTAGAATGGGGTCAAGCAATCGCCGGTGAAACCCGACACTACCTCGACTGGTTCTACGGAATAAATTTATCCAGAGCTTTAATGAACGCAATAAAAACAACCGGACGATTCAAAATAATGTCAATCGGACGAGTCCAAGGCCCAGCATTAAAATTAATCGTCGACAAAGAAAAAGAAATACAAGCATTTGAATCAGAACCCTACTGGCAAGTTTTCATAACAGTTGATGATAAAAAGAATAAATTAGAATTAAAATACATCAAAGATCTTTTTGACAAATCGGAATTAAATAAATTCGAAAACTTAATTGGAAAAACTACTTTAGCACAAACCAAAAAAACAGAACAAATTCTTCCTCCAAATCCGCCTTTCAATTTGACAAACCTCCAAACCGAAGCTTACAAATTCCACGGAATAACTCCCTCAAACACATTAAGAGCCGCACAATCACTTTATCTTTCTGGATTAATTTCCTATCCCCGAACATCCTCACAAAAACTTCCCACAGAAATAGGCTACGAGAAAATATTAAAAGAACTTTCAAAAAAATATGGCATCGAGGAATTAATCACAAAAAAGAAACCAATCGAAGGACCAAAAACCGACCCAGCACATCCTTCAATTTATCCAACTGGAACATTAGGAATTTTATCCGGCGACGAAGAAAAAATATTCAATTTAATTGTCCGAAGATTCTTAGCACTATTTTGCGACGACGCAATCATCGACAAAAAAAGAATTACAGCTGAAGTTGACAAATTAATCTTTTCTACAAATGGTTCACAAATTAGAAAAAAAGGTTGGATGGGAATTTACCCTTCTAAATTAAAAGAAAACGAGGTTCCAGATATGGAAGGAGAAGTTAAAATCATCGACCAAAAAACCGAAGAAAAAGAAACCCAACCTCCAAAAAGATTTTCACAAGCTTCAATAATTTCTGAATTAGAAAAAAGAAACCTCGGAACAAAAGCAACTCGTTCTTCAATTCTCGAAACACTTTACGACCGAGGCTATGTAAAAGAAAAATCAATCGAAGCAACCTCTTTAGGAATTTCCTTAATTAACACTTTAGAAAAATATTCTCCAATAATCATAGACAAGAAACTCACAAGAAACTTTGAAAAAGAAATGGAATCAATCACCGAAGCAAAAAAAGATTTCAAAGAAAAAGAAGACAAAATAATTGACAAAGCAAAAAAAACAATAACCGAGATTTCAAAAGATTTCGAAAAAAATGAAAACAAAATCGGACAAGAATTATTAAACGCAAACGATGAATTAATTGCCCAACAAAAAATTGAAAACATTTTAGTTCAATGTCCAAAATGTCAAAAAGGAGAT
>DAIQOR010000015.1:0-3725 GCA_036787775.1 bacterium
TGTTTCAGCTCGTGCCCTTTGGGCCGGGGAACAGCAGATTAAACAGAAAAATGTTTTCGCTTCGCTCACCATCTTTTTTCGGGACACATTTTTCCCAAATTTTTTCTTTCAGAAAAAACTCTCGAGTGTTACAATTGTTTAATTATGTTCTGATTAATTTAAACCCCAAAAACACTTTCAATAATTCTTAGAGAGCGTTCACACCCATTTCCTCTTCTAATTCTCTTTTTACTCCCAAAGATTTTCATTTTTTTAAGTCTCCACTTATTGGTTGCCAAAATCCTCCTTTCTCATGAATCCTTTTCAATAAAATATAATTAATATTATTTCCAATTTTTTTAAAAATTATTACTTGAATTTTATTTAATTCCATACTAAAATATAATTTTTATTTTATCAAATCTTCCCATTAACTATATAAACAAAAACCGAATAACTATTCTATGCGAATCTCTGACCAAAAAAAAGAAAAAATATCTGAACAAATTTTAGCCCACCTTTTCTCAATATCCCCCCAATCAGCATTCACATCTTATATCGCCCAAGAAATAGCTCGAGATGAAGAGTTCATAAAAAAATTATTATTAGAACTTAAATCAAAAAACTTAATCGTCGAAATCAAAAAAAATGCCGAAGGAGTTGATTACTCCAGACGATCTCGATGGAAACTAACAAACCAAGTCTACCAAGCATATAAAGACAAACAATAACATCTTCAAATCACATCAATATTTTTATATCCAAATAATCTAATTCTTTAATGGACAAAATAAAAGAAGCTTTTCAATTAATCAAAGATGACATTTTCTCCCTTCAAAATGAGTTAAATTATATTAAAGAATCAATTCAAACAAATAACCAAAATATAAAAGAGATTGTAGAAATCCTCAGCAAACTTCATGAAAAAACAGAGCGATTAGAGAAAGAAAAGTCTTTAGACACACAGACAGACCAACAGACAGACAGACACATAAATTCGACAGTTCAGACACATCCTTCGACACATAATTTACCTTTAGAGGACTTAAAACCTATAAATTTGGTAGTTTCCAAAGGAAATAGGGGGGTTTCGACAGACAGACAGACAGACAGACAGACAGACCAACACACACAAAATAAACCTGAAATAGGTAAAAATACGCTTGATAACGCGGTGGAAATTTTAAGCTCGTTAGATGATTTGAAGAAAGAAGTTCGTCTTAAATTTAAGCGACTCACTGAGCAAGAAATCCTTGTTTTCTCCACAATCTATCAATTCGATGAAGAAGTAGGTTATTCAGACTATAAGTCGCTCTCTCAGCGTCTCAATTTAACTGAAAGCTCAATAAGAGACTATGTTGGAAGATTAATAAAAAAAGGCATTCCCATCGAGAAAAACAAAATAAATAATAAACAAATTCAATTAAACATTTCTGCAAATCTAAAGAAAATTGCTACTTTAAACACCATTCTTCAGCTTCGTGATCTCTAATAAGTTTTTCGGCATACCGAATATTAATTACTAAGTGTTCAAACTCACACTTTTTTCTCTTTATCGACGAGCTTTTTCTTATTTTTGATTAGTTTTTGATCCTTTTCCTCACTTTTTTACTATTTTTCAAAGTTTCGTAACTCTCATTTCTCTCTATTTTTTTCATTTTTTTAACCAACCTCACAATGAGCTATTTTCATTGATATTTCAGCCCAGTTTCTCTCACTTTTCACGTTTTTATTTGCCATTTTTAGTTATTTTTGTTCTTTTTTACCTATTTTAACTCTCACTTTCGACTTTTTTAGCATTTTTTCCTTCAATTCTTCTTCTATAAACACTCTTTTCTTACCATTTTTCTCAATTACCTCTTGAATCAGCTCCTCATTCTTCTGTTTTATGCTATTTATCTGACCTCTTATAGTGGATCTCTCTTTCCCTAGCATTGCAGATAAATCATCATAACTAAGCTTCATATCTGTATTTAAAAGCACCCATATAATTGCTCTTTCTGTAACTGAAAATTGTTCTAATTTTGGTGTTTGAACACCTGTTTGAACACCTGTTTGAACAGCTTGAACAGCTGTCTGTTTGTTGGACAACCGCCCAGGTGTTTTAAACACCTGTTTGTTTCCAAGCCCGCTGATCAGAGAAACGACATTTTTCAAATTTTCCATATCTTCTTGAATCGACGATAAAACATCTTTAAGCTCGTTTATATCCGCCCTGTGTGTTTGTTTTTCAGAATCAAGGTGTTTAATCCAATCACTTATAGAACTCATATCTTTTTTTACTGCTTCAAAACCTTTCAAAGTATCTTCTCTTACCTTGCTCACGTCTTTTTTGTTTGAAAACCATCCGAACATAATATATATTCGAAAATATACTTTAAAAATGTTTTGTTTTTCCGTCGCTGTTTCTTTTTACATCCTCTTAAATAATCCTTTAATTTTTGTTTTAAAAAAAGAGGTGAAAACAGCTGTTTGTCTCAAAAAATAACCTAAAACAGCCTGTCCAAACACCAACAAACACTTATAAACAGTATTTAAACACCCAAACAACTTGTTTAAACAGCCTTTTCAAAAAACATTTTTTCCGACGGTAAAACAACATAAACAGCCTGTTCAAACACCTGAAAACATTCGTGAATAAACAAACAACTTCACGAACCTAACCTAAGTGCACATTCCGCACGGGCCAATTAAATTATATCAAAAATTTCCACGAAAAATATAAAAAACCCCCAATCTTGATTCTTTAATGAAAAAGAGGATTGCAAATTTTTTTATAAAAGGAGAACGATTTAAAAACGAATTTAGAAATCAAATAAGATCTGTAATAATTATAACGCTTGGGTTTACAATTGCATTTACCTGGCGACAAACCCTTTTTGATATTTCCCAAGCATTTGTGCAATTATTAATACATATTGAAAATCCAACAACTTCCAGCATTTTAACCTCAACTTTTATGACTATTGTAGCAATCCTGTTAATTTATGGAACTTCCTACTGGTTAAGAGACAAACCCCAATATTGCTGATTTGAAATATTTTTATATGCCCCAAGTTCAAGTTTTTAATGGGATACTTTATGAAAGATTAAAACAATCTATGACTGGAAAATATTTTCATGACAAAATAGGAGAAATGTTCAAAGTTTTAGAAGTCATTCAAGGAGATGAAAATAATATTTATTTATACACAGAATACCCTCTTGTCGGAGCCAATAAAATAATATTTTTAGGCAAATTCAACAAATGCTTTCCTGCTTCGGACAAAGATATCAAAAATTTGAAAAATTTCACATTAAGCTTGGAAAAAAGGTTAAATTCCTATGCACGCCAGAGCACAGATAATATAATTAACTAACCTAACCTAAGTGCACATCCTGCACAGGTCAATTAAGTTATCTCCAAAATTTACCACCCAAATTAATATAAACTTTAGAATATTCAAAAAACAATGGGAGATAACCTCCAAGAAATTCTCGAAAAAGTTCAGGGAAAAAAATTTAATTGTGTAGATGGCTCAAACTATTTTATTGTTAGAAACATAATGCCGGGGCCAGCTGACGAGTTGATTTATGAAATCGAAACACATTCTAAGCGAGACGGTTCTTTGCTTTCAGTAAGCAATAGACAAATAGAGATTTTTACATATGAAGAATACGCCTCTTCACAAAGCTAACCTAAATGAATAAATTTCCAAAAATGCTCGAGATTGGTTAAAAAATATGTAGTTAATGTGTTTTAAACG
>DAIQOR010000010.1:0-20379 GCA_036787775.1 bacterium
ATGTATCATTGTTTATTGGCGATTACAGCAAAATTTGGTTATGAATCTGGGAATCAAGAATGCACATTTGCTGTAATTCATAATTTAATTGAAGATAAAAAAATAGATTTTGAAAAAGAATTACTTGATAAAATAGCTTTGTCTTTAGATGCGGAGAAAGGTGGAAATAAAACAAGCATAAACCTTAGGGAACAATATCAATATGGGACTGAGCTTTCTTTAGAGGAAAATCTTTATCAAGAATTATTTAAGTTGGCAAAAACAATTATAGCTAAAACAAGAGAGATAATTGAAGAGTAAAACTTTAGAGATAATAAGTTCTGTAATAAATCTACAAAAGATAATTATAAAAAGTATTTTTACTCTTTTATTGTATGAAAAATAAAGGAGGGATGTTTTTATTTTTAATCGGAATTTTATTATTTAGTAATTTTGTTTTTGCTCAGGAGCTTACAAATGAGCAAATTGTTTTTGCAAAGGGAGCGATTGAGCAAAAAGCGAAGGATGTTGCGAAGCAAGTTGAAATTTATCTTGAGGCTTATCCCAATAAAAATGTTGCGGATTTGATGAATGATTCAAAGTTTTTGGAAATTGCGGTTCAGCCCGTCGGTAAAACTGGTTATACTGCGGTGACAAATTATGACACTTTAGTTCCAATTGCACACGCGAATCCTGCGATTGTTGGAATTGAGTTGGAAACTTTGAAAGATAAACTCCCGGGTTTTTGGGAAATTATGTCTAAGACTCGAGGAGGGGTTAATGCTGAAGGAGTTTATGATTGGGCGGAAGCGGATGGAACAATTACTAAGAAATATATGTATATTGCGGTAGTGGACATTAAAACTGCTGAAGGAATTGGGTTGCATGTTGCGGCGACAACTTATTTAGATGAATATGAGTTTTTTGAGATTCCTTTACAAACAGATTATAATTTTTGGATTTATATTGCGTTGGCAGTAATTTTTTTAATTAGTGTTATTTTGGGTTTGGCGATTTCAAAAGACCAAACTCAAGTTAGAACTTTTTCAATTAGGAAAAAATTGTTGTTGTCTTTTGGTTTTATTTTATTGATTTTTATTGTGGTGTCTTTTTTGAATTATTCGTTTAATGTTCAGAGAGAGAAGATGACTACTGAAATTAGTGAGGTTGAGGCCCCGTTGGAGTTGATAGTAGAGCAGATTATTAATTATGATTCTCGGTTAACTGAATTGACTTCCACAGCTTTATTATATTCTTATAAACGAGAATTTGAAAAAATTGAAATTTATGAAAAAGAGTATAATGAACTTGGGGTTAAATTAGATGATTTGTTGAAAGTTCAAGCGGTTGAATTGATTGAGAAAAGTGAGAGGAGCGAGGAGGATAAAATTGAAGTTAGAAATTATTTGAAAAAGTTGGATGAATTGAATTTGAAATTGGTCGATTTGGAATTGATGGCGTTTGAGGTTATGAAAATTGATTCCGAAGGAGCTTCTAAGTTGATTGTTTCCAGAGATTATGAAAAATATAAAAATGAATTAAAGGAAACTTATACTGAGTGGAGAGAGTTAGAAATGAGGATTACGAATTCTTATCGAGAAAAAATTCTTCAGGATACAGCGAAAATTAATAATCTTAATTTAATTTTATCGGTTTTGGGAATTCTTGGGGGTATTATCATTGCTGTTTTTATGTCGTTTTCGATTACTGGGCCTTTGAGAAAATTGTATGATTCGGCGGAAAAATTAGAGAGAGGTAATTTTGATTTGAATATTGATATTAAATCTGGAGATGAATTTGAAGAGTTGGCGGATGTTCTTAATAAAGCTTCGACTGCGTTGGGAAGAATTGATAAAGAGCATAAGCAATTGGATTCGGCTAAGACAGAGTTTTTGAGTATTACTTCGCATGAGTTGAGGAGTCCGATGACGCCGATGAAAGCACAACTGCAAATGTTGTTGGGAGATTATTTTGGGAAGTTAAATGAAAAACAAAAAGAAGCACTTCAAATTGTTGAGAGGAATACGACAAGGTTGGATAAAATTATTGTTGATTTTTTAGAGATTTCGAGAATTGAGGCGGCACGTCTTAAGTTTGATTTTAAGAAAGTTGATTTGGTTAAAACTATAAATTCAATTGTTGAAGAAATGAAAGGATTCATGCCTGAGAAAAAAATTAAGATTGAAGTAGAAATGGAAAAATTCCCAATTATCGAGGCTGATTCGGATAGGTTTGGGCAGGTTTTGAGAAATTTGATTAATAATGCGATTAAGTTTACGCCTGAAAAAGGGGTTGTGAAAGTTAAAGGAAAATTGAGTGAAGGAATGATTTTGTTTTCGGTTTCAGATAGCGGAATTGGTATTGCGGATAAAGACCAGAAAAGAATTTTTGAGCCTTTTTATCAAGTGGAAAATATGTATCAACATAAGTCCGGAGGAACTGGTTTGGGTTTGGCGATTTGTAAAGGAATTGTCGAAAGTCAGAATGGGAAAATTTGGATGGAGAGTAAACCGAATGTTGGGACAACTTTTTATTTTACGATTCCATTAAAACCAGTTACAGAAATTAAACCAATTAGAATTTTATTTTCGGAGTCTGGAGATAGGGATAAAAAAATTAAAAATTTGTTTACAAAATATCTTGGTCCGATTGGAGAAAAAGAATTTGAAATTTTTGAAGCGAGCAAAGTTTTGAATGAGAAAAACTTGTTGGATTATTTTAAAATGTTGAGAGATAAGAAAATTATTAATGAGATAATTTTTGAAGAATTTAAAAAAGAAATTCTTTATATTTTTATGGGAAGTTTTGGGAAGGTTGAGAGTGTGAGCGAAACAAAGAATTTAAAACTAAATACTACTTTAGATAGTAAAAGAGATGGGAATAAAAAATGATTGAGAAATTAAAAGAGTTTGTTCAAGAAATTAGAACATTTGTTCAAAAAAATAGAACGGGAGATAAAAAATGAGGATAGGGACTTTTATTATTTTGTCATTTGTGTTTTCAGGAGTTATTCTTACAATTGGTGCGACTTATCTTTCCTTGCAAGAAGATTTGGGAGTTATGCGGGAATTAATTATTAATCATCTGGATGGGCTTGCTGTGACACATACCGAAACAATAGAAGTTTATTTGGAAGAATCTGTCGAGGAATTTGGGATAATTTCTCATAGAACTCAACTTTTGAAAGATATAAAAAATTATAATTCAAATCCAAGCGAAGAATTAAGAAAAGAAATTGCTTTTAAATTAAAGGATTCTAAAGATGCAATTTCTGAACTTGAACGAATTAGTTTTATTGGATTAGATGGAAAAGTTGTAGCTTCGACAAATGAACTTTTTGTTGGAAAAGATTTTTCTGGGGAAGAGTTTTTTTTAAGTGGGAAAATTGGAGATGGATTGAGATTTGTTGAAGAGGATGGAGTTATGAAATCTTTTATTAGTGGTCCATTGTATTTTGAGGGTGAACTTTTAGGGGTTGGAACTTTTGTGGAAAATTTGGATGAACTGGAAATGGTTGTGAATGATCGGGCAGGGTTGGGGGAAACGGGAGAAATTGTTGTTGCAGTTCAAGGAGAAGGAAAAAGAATTTATCTTTTTGATAGATTATTTGAAGAGGATGCCTTGGACCAGTTTGTTGAAAGTTCTGAGAGTGCCGAACCTATAAAACAAGCGTTACTTGGGAATGAAATAATCTTTGAAAATTCTTTGGATTATAGAAATGAGTCTGTTTTTGCAGTTTCAAAATATATTGAGCTGGGAAAGATTGGGGTGGTTGTTAAAATAGATGTTGATGAAGTTCTTGGAAATGTTAAATCTCGGTTGTATCGGACTGCGATAATTACTTTTTTTGCTGTGATTTTTTTTACAATTGTTATTGGCTTTTTTATTTCGAGAATTATTTCTCGTCCAATTATGAAACTTAGAAAAGAGATGGATTTAATTTCTAATGGAGAATTAGATGTTCAGTTGAGTAAGAGTAATCTTTATGAGGTTCAATCTTTAACGGATTCTTTGAATAAAATTTTGGTTTCTTTGAAGTTGGCGATTTTGAGGACGGGCGCGAGTAAGGGAGAGTTTGGTTTGGGAGAAAGAGAAAAGAAAGTAATGGGTAGAGAAATGAAAGCTATAAGAAGAGAAAGCGTTGCAACAGGAAGAGAAACTCAAGCAGATATAAGAGAGAAGACTGCAGGTGAAAGGCAAACTCAAGCAGATATAAGAGAGAAGATTGCAGGTGAAAGGCAAACTAAAGAAGATATAAGAGAGAAGGCTGGTACAGGAAGAAAAGGAGAAGATATGGGAAGAGAAGCAGAAGCTGTAGAAAGAGGGACTGCCGCTAAAGGGAGAGAAGCAGAAGCTGTAGAAAGAGGGACTGCAGCTAAAGGAAGAGAAGCAGAAGCTAAAGGAAGAGAAGCAGAAGCTAAAGGAAGAGAAGAAGTATTAAGAAGAAGAGATGAAGAGAACTCTGAAGTGCCGGAGAAAAAATCTTTTTTTGGAAAAGTTAAGGGAATGTTTTCTAAATCTGAACCTAAAGAAGGGATGACGCGAAAAGAAAGTATTTTGAAAACTTTGAAAGAAGTGCATAATGGTAAAGAGGAAAAAAAAGTTAGGGTAGTTCCTGAGGAAAAATTTGAAGAAAATAATTTGAAAAAGAAATCTTTTGATAATGTTGTGAAGAGAGTTTCTGGAAATACAAAATCTGCGATTACTGATGTTAATAAGAAGGAAGAAGTTGAGGGCAAAGAAAAATCTGGAACTATTATCGATTTGAATAAAGCGTCAGATGAAGTTAAGAAAGAATTGGGTGAGGGTGAAGGAAATGTTGAGCATAAAAAGAAATCTAAAAAGTTGAAGAAGAAAAAGAAAAAAGAAGAAAGATATTTTTTGAAAGAATAATTTTTTTTGACTTTATTTGTTTAATATATGAGAAACATTTATTAATGTCGTTTATTATATATATGTGTGATAGACAAGTGACAATTAAAGTTTCAAAGGGGTTTGTGCTTAAAATGGTTGTTAGACGAGTATTAGATATGTTTATGTTTAATGAATATGTTTGATGTGTGTGATAAATAGATAAATATTTAAAGAATATTTTGTTTTAATTAAATATGGAAGAAAAAAAGGTGAAGGACAAGACAAAAATCAAGATTGAGGATTTGTTGAAGGCGTATCCAGATGGGTTGACAATTAAGGAGATGATGGATAAGACGGGTTTGGCTCGGCACACGATTCTTGCGAGATTGCACAATTTGGAGGGGCAGGATAAAATTGGAGTTAGGCAGATTAACATGGCGAAGTTGCATCGGTGGAAACATGAGAATGAGGAGAAGCCGATTGAAAAATCTGATGATGTAAAAGTTACGAAGTTGAAAGAAGAACATTTTAAAATAAAACCGAGTGAGTTGAAGAAAGTTATGAAGAAAGAGATTGAGATTGATAAGAGGGTTGCTAATAAATGTGGTGTTGAGGGGAAAGAAAGTAAAAAAGTTATTGAGAGTGGGGAGAAAGTTGAGAAAGTTTCTGGAGGGAAAATTGATATTGCTGAAATTATTCGAGAGGTGAAGCAGGAAGTTGCGTCGGGAAGAATAACGCCGAAGAATGCGAAGTTGAAAGAACAGCGAGAGCCGATTAAGAGAGTGGTTGAAGGTGCGGAAGGAGTTGAGAAAAAATCAAGGAAAGATTCTAATCGAGTGTATATCACGACGGGGGTTCCGGGTTTTGACGAGTTGTTGGTGAAAGGAATTCCGAAAGGGAGCACTATTCTCGTTGCTGGTGGTGCGGGAAGTGGCAAGACAATTTTTTGTTTGCAGACTATTAATTATCAAGCAAGTCAAGGAAAGAAATGTCTTTACATGAGTTTTGAAGAGAACGAGAGAAAGTTGATGGAGCACATGGAAGATTTTGGTTGGAATCCTAAAGAATATATTAAAAAAGGTTTGTTGAAAGTTCAGAGATTTAATCCGTTTGATATTACGAGAAATGTTGATGCGTTGTTGGCGAAACAGAAGGGCGAGTTGTTGATTGATGTTGACCCGATTATTATTCCTAAAGATTTTGAACCAGATTTTATTGTGGTTGATTCGTTGACGGCGATTGCGTCGGCTTTTACGGGCAGAGATGAAAGTTATAGAATTTACATTGAGCAGTTGTTTAGGTTTTTCGAGAAGATTGGTTCGACGAGTTTTTTGATTACAGAGACTGAGCAAGTTCCGAAGATTTTTTCACAAACGGGAGTTGAGGAATTTTTGGCGGATGGGGTTGTTGTGCTTTATAGTTTGAAACACGGGAATGTGAGGGAGAATGCGATTGAGATTTTGAAACTTCGTGGAGCAGACCATCAGAAAAAAATTGTGGCGATGCAAATTACCGAGGATGGAATTGTGGTTTATCCTGAGCAAGAAGTGTTTTCAGATATTAACATTTAAGATGAATTCAAAAATTGAAAAAAAGAAGAAAGCGGATTTGTATTTGAATAAGTTAGAAGAGAAGTTGAAATATTATAAACAGGTTGTTATTGATTCTTCAGAGGCAGTAATTATTCAGGATTTTAATGGAATTGTTAAGGCGTGGAATAAAAGTGCGGAAAAGATTTATGGATTCATGGCGAAGGAGATGATTGGCAAGAATATCACTAAGATAATTTCTAAAAAGGATAGATTAAATGCCGTGAAAAATATTCGTGCGATTCAGAAAGGTAAGCCGACTTTTAGAATTCAGCAAACAAGAATTACAAAGAATGGTCAGGAAGTTTCTGTTAATATTACTTATTCACCAATTTATGAGTCTAATGAAATAATTGAGATTGGGACAATGGGAGAAGATGTGAGTGATTTGAAAAAAAGTGAGATAGAATTTAAAGAAATCTTTGAAAATAATCGGGATGGACTAATTTTAGCAGATATTAAAACAAAAAAATTTGTGAAAGCGAATAATCAAATATGTAAAATGTTGGGTTATTCTAAAAAAGAATTACTTAATTTGGGAGTTAAAAATATTCATCCAAAAAAAGATTTGTCTTTTGTTATTAGTAAATTTGTGAAGCAATCAAAAGGGCAACTCAAGGAGCCTGTTGTTTTACCTATGTTAAGAAAAGATAAAACTATTTTTAATGCAGAAGTTCAAGCTTCTCCGATTTTGAATAAAAGAGAGTATATTCTTGGAGCGTTTAGAGATATTACTTCGAGAATAATTGCTGAAGAAAAATTAAAAGAAAGTGAGGAGAAATATAAAACCCTTGTGGAAAATGCTTTTAATTATATTTATAACATTGATTCAAATTATAAAGTGGTTTCTGCAAATAATGCTGCGAGAAAACTTTTTTCTTTTAAATATAAAAATATTGTTGGAAAAAAAATTACTGAACTTTTTCCTAAGGAAATATCAAAAGGTTATATGTTAAGTTTGAAAAAAGTTTTTGATACTGGAGAGCCTTTGTCAATAAGTGGTTCTAAGATGATTGTAGGAGATAATCTTTCGTGGTTGACTGTAGCTTTGAGTCCAATTAAAAATTCTAAAGGTGACGTTATCTCTGTGATTGGCGTCTCGCATGATCTTACTTCTGAAGTTGAGGCTGAAAATAAAATTAAAAAGGAAAAAATGAGGTATGAATTAGTTATAAAAAATACTGGTTCGTTGGTTTATGAGTATAATTTTGAAACGGGCAATATTGAATGGCGAGGTGCAATTAAAAAATTAGTGGGTTATAGTGAGGAGGAATTTCAGAAAATTGGAATTAAAAAATGGGAAAAGATGATTCATCCTGAAGATAGATGGGTTGCATTGAGTTTATTGAAAAAATCTGAGAAAGAGAAAAAAAATTATTCTATGGATTATAGATTTAAGCGAAAAGATGGAACTTATTTTTGGGTGAATGATACTGGGGATTTTATTTACAATGAAAATGGTAATGCAGAGAGTATGGTTGGAATTATGAAAGATATTTCGGTTAAGAAAAAATGGCAAGAAGATTTGGAAAAGGCTTATCTTAATTTGCAAAACATCGAAGAGTTAAAGTCAAATGCAATTCGAGATGTTGCTCACGAATTTAAATCTCCTGTTAGTAAAATTCGGATGTTTTCTTCTCTTTTGATTGAGGAGATAAATAAATTGAATGGAAATAAAAAAAATGCTTTGGAATATGCGAATTATTTGATTAAAAATTCAAATCAATTTTTGTATGATATTCAGAGGGTTTTGGGTTTGAGCAAGTTGCAGAATTTGACTTCAGTGAAAAAAGAGAAAATAAATTTTTGTAATGTTGTTGATAAAATTTTACAGGGTTATGTTTCGACGATTAAAAAGAAAGATTTGGAATTGAAAATAAATTTAAAAGACCACACAATTTTTAGAGGAAATTCCAAATTTATTGAAGAATTGATAAAAAATTTAATTGAAAATGCTATAAAATTTACTAAGAAAGGTTTTATAGAAATTAATTGTTGTAAGTTTGATAATTCTATAATTTTTAGTGTGAAAGATAGTGGGAGAGGAATTGCTGAGGGGGATTTTGGCAAACTTTTTGTTCCGTTCAAACAATTGGATACGAGCGTTCCTGGAATGGGCGTAGGTTTGTCGTCGGTGAAAAAAATTGTTGAGTTACATAATGGAACTATTGGAATTAAATCTCAGTTGGGAAAAGGCACCGAATTTATTATAAAAATTCCTTTGAATCAAAATGAGAAAAAATAGATTATTTAAAGGGGGTTTTGTTTAGAGAATTATGAAAAAGATTTTGGTAGTTGAAGACGATACCGAGATGCACGTGATTTATAAAAAAATGTTGGGGGAGCTTTATTCTTTGGATTTTGTTGTTGATTGTGATAATGCTTTGAAAAAATTGGGCAAGAATAAATATGATTTGATGATTTTGGATATTATTATTCCGCCGAAGGGGGGTGAGCAGTTTTATATTGATTTGAAAACAAAATCTAAATTTAAGAAATTGAAAGTTTTGGTGATTACAGTTTTGGGAAGTCAGGAAGATTTTGTTAAGAAATATGATGAAAGTTCTGGATCTATTGGAAAACCTTTTGAGAAGGCGACGCTTTTGAAAGTTATTTCTAAAATGATTGGATAATTTTTTTGTTTTTTTCTGTATTTCTATGTAAGTATAAGTTTTATTTGTATTTCTATGTAAATATTTAAAAAGGAAAGAAACTTTGTGGTTGGATTGAGGGTGAATGGCGAACAAAAAAGTTACTTTGAGCATTGATGAAGATGTTTATGCGAGTTTTCAGAAGTTTTGTGAGATTCGGGATGTTATGCTTTCTAAACGAATTGAACGATTAATTAAAGAACACATGAAGGGGGCGAAGAAATGAGCAGGAAATTAATTTTTGGAATTTTTGTTGGAATTGTTTTGATGAGTTTGATTTTGATTAGTGCGTTGACGACGACGCAGGTTTTTTTTGATGATTTTGAAACAAATAATTTTGCGACGATTTGGACTTCCGCGGCAGATTATGTTCGACAGAATGTTGTAGAAAATACTGATGGGGGCGGAACTTGGTCTATTGAAGTTGATGGTAATGTTGCAGATGTTTTGATGAGTATTACAAATGCACAAAATGTTTCTAATCAAACTATTTGTAATTTGACGTCGAGGATTTTGATTGAATCTGGTTTTGATGGGGGGGAGTTTGTTTGTATGGATTATTCTTTAGATAATGGGGCAACATGGAATAGGAATACTGGAAGTGATGGAGGACTTGGTGGGCTTTGTCAGGATGGTGATGTTGATACAGAAAATGTGTTTAGAACTATCGAATATTATAATGATACAATTTTTGGCACGCAGAATTTTAGATACAGATTTAGAACTTCTGCAAATAATGCGAATGAGGACGCATATATAGATAATGTTAATTTAACTTGTTATGCGAACAATAATCCTGCTTTGAGTAACATTACTGCGTCGCATACTACAATAAAAGGAGGAAATACTTTAACAATTTGGGCGAACACGACGGAAAATGGTGTGAATGATACTGAGGCTGACACTTTGAATTTGTATTGTGATGAAACTGTGACGCCCACTTCAGCGAACACGGATTGCACTGGAGGGACTACAACTGATTCAACTTATCCTTACACTTTGAGTTGTACTTTTGCGACGCCGTTAGATGATGTTAATCACACGGAGTATTGCAGAATTTATGATGGGATGTCTTATTCAAATTTGACTAATATAAGTTATGTAACTGATTCGACGGCACCGACAACTTCTTTGGTTAGTGTGGCGGGCGATTTAGTTCCGGCTTATTATGATACTAATAATGATGCTTTAACTGAAATTATTGTTAATGGTGAGGCAAATATGGCTTGTCGTTGGAGTTCAGTCGATTTGATTTATAGTGCGATGGCGAATGATTGTGTTATTTCAGGAACGATAGCGAATTGTTCGGTGACGGATGCTTTGACACAAGGTTTGATAACTCGGTATGTTTCCTGTCAAGATGTTTATACGAATGAGCAAACCCCCGCACAGAATTTGGATGTTCAGTTTACTTTGGATTATACAGCTCCCACAACTTCAGATAATAGTGTTCAGACGATTCAAGTTCCTCCTTATGTTGTGACAATTACCGAGGCTGATAATGTTGATGCTGACCCGACTTCGTATTACTGCACGGCTTCAACTACGGGATGCAATCCTATTTTGGCGATTGATAATGGCGGGACAATCACTTATACCTCTGCAAATAGAGGCACAAATTATTTGAGATATTATTCTGTTGACGATGCTGGGAACACTCAAATTGTTGTTAATAAAACTATCAATATAAATCAGCTTCCGAGTTTTACCTCGGCTGTTGATGATGCTGTGACCATCGCTCCTTCGACGATAATAAATATTAATACAACTTCTTATGACTCCGACGCTGTGGAAGAAATAACTTTGTATGTTTGTAATTCTACGAGCGTTACTTCAGCTGGTTGCGGTGTGAATAATTATTGTAATAATACTGTGAATGGGAATATTTCTTCGGCGGGAAATGTTTCTTGTGCGTTTACTTCCGAAAGTGTTTCTGGAACTTACGATTGGTATGCGTTTATTTATGATGCTTCAAATGAAATTGCTATAAATAATTTTAGTGGGGTTTACGATGTTGACGCGACTGCACCGAGCATTACCATCGATAGTCCGTTGAATCAAACTTACACTCAGAACTCAATTACTTTTACAATTACCGTCGATGAAGCTTTGACTAATGCATGGTATTCTTTAGATAGCGGTGCGAATAATGTGACACTTTCAAATAATTCTGCTTTTGAGTGGACGCAACAGAATACGAGTATTGCCGACGGAGGTTATATTGTTATATTTTGGGCGAATGATAGTTATGGGAATATAAATAATTCTTTGGTTTCGAGAACGTTTTCAATTAGTGTGGGTCCGACAGATACGACTCCGCCGTCAATTACAATAATTAGTCCTTCAAATAATTCTTATGATTTAGATGGGAGTGTTTTATTAAATATTACTTCTGATGAATCTTTGGAGTGGGCGGGTTGGCAAAATAATTCAGGAACGATAATTGATTTAGATAATGTTTCCGCAACGAATTGGAATTCTACCTCGATTTTTCCTGAAGGAATTTATAATGTTACCTTTTATGCAAACGACACTTCACATAATCAGGCGAACAAAACTTCGGTGATTTATGTTGATTTGACGAATCCTTCCGTCGACGATTTTTCTTGTTCGG
The DNA here is from genome assembly GCA_036787775.1 of bacterium. Lineage (GTDB taxonomy): Archaea > Nanobdellota > Nanobdellia > Pacearchaeales > GW2011-AR1 > DAIQOR01. The sequence continues at coordinate 11,688 of DAIQOR010000010.1, forward strand.
ATGTTAATGATTCACAAGATGTTGTTTGTAATGCAAATGTGTCAGATACAATCGGTTTGAATTACGTAATTATTGGTTATAACGCAACGGGAAGTTGGATAAATTCTTCTTTAATTAGTTTGACAGGAGTTTCAGATAGTTTGAGTTATACAATTGCTTCGGGGAATACAACGCCTTTAGGTTTCACGGTTGAGATTTATTTATATGATGATTCTGGTAGAAATAATTTATCTGAGTCTGATGCGGTTTCAATTACTGATGATACTTTTCCCACAATTTGGAATGTGACTTATTCTCCTAATACAACGGATGCCTTGGATCCTGGAGTGACGGTGAATGTTAACGCAACAATTGTAGAGGATTATAATATCTCTTCGGTTGTTTTGGAATATTTGAATATCAGCGACGGGATTTGGAGTTCAATCACGATGACAAATAATTCGGGTTTGGTTTATCAAGCGTCGTCGACAATTGTTTACAATGCGAGTTTTGTTCCGCAGAATGGCACTTGGGTTTTTAGAATAAATGTTACGGATACGCAAGGGAATAATAATATTTCACAGAATTATTCTTTTGTTGTTGAGAATGATTTATCTTATTTTAATTCTACAGATATTCCAGATACAAAATCAATAACTACAGCACAGGAATCTGAGAATACGAGCTTGGGTTGGTTGTTTGTGAATAATACTGGAGAGTCTGCATTGAATTTTACAATTAATGTTACGTCTACAATTAGAGATAGATTTGATATTAATTATTCTGTGAGTGCGAATGCGACTTACGATCTTGCGTCGGGAGAAGCGATTAATTTAACAATTTTAGTTAACACTACGGATTTATCTGTGGATTTATATAATTATAATTTGACGGTGAGTTCGGTTATTGGAACTTCTGTTTTTGAAAAACATTTGAATGTTCAGACTTCGGTTGCACCTTTTTTGGTTGTGACTATTGATAGTTATTCATCGAGTGTAACTAAAGGACAGTCAGGTGTTGGAATGTTGGCGAGTGTTACTAATTTGGGAACTGCTTCGGCGTCGAATGTAAATTTAGTTTGGGACTTGCCTTCGGAATTTAGTTTGGCTTCTGGAAATTTGTCGAGGAGTTTTAGTTCTTTAGATATTGGACAATCTGGAACGAATACAGTTACTTTTGATGTTTCGAGTTCGGCAGGAGTGTCATCGGCAAATGTGAATGTTTCTGGAACTGCTTCGGGATTGGGCGTGACTACTGATTCAAAAACAATTACAATTAGTGATGTTACAACTACTGTCGTTGTGACAACTCCCGGATCTCCTGGAGGAGGTGGTAGCGGAGGAGGCAGTTCTACGACGACAAAACAATATGATAAAACAATTGAAGTTACTCGAGGAACAGAAGATACTTTTGAAATAGAAATTTCAAATAAATATTCAAATTCAACTTTGAAGAATTTGGTTTTGGATTTGTCTGGTTTCTTATCTTACTTTAATATTGGAAATCAAAAAGATTTGTCGCAGTATGTTGAAATTTATCCTGATGTGATTAGTGAAATTAAATATGGCGAGACGAAAAGTTTTGTGGTGACTTTGAAAACTCCGGCTTACAAAGAATATGAAGAGCACGATTTGAAGGTGCTCATTCAAGGAAGTATTGTAAAAGGAGGTGTTGTTGTTGGTCCTTATCGAGAGACGCAGTTCATTAAATTATATATTCAGGAAATGGATGTTGAGGAAGCGAAATTGAAATTGACTGAAGCTGAAGAGGCTTTGGTTTTGATGAAGTTGGAAGGATATAATATTCAAGAAGTGGAGAAATTGTTAAGTTTTGCGAAAGATAAATTAGATTTACATAAAAATAAAGAAGCGTTTGATTTAGCCGAGGAAATTATTGTAATTAAAGAAAAATCTTTTTTTGTTGATGATTTGATTTCTCGAATTCAAGAGGCGATTGATAATCCGCGTAAAATGAGTTTGATAACAGGAAATGTTCCGAGAGAATTTACCGACGGAGAGGGCAAGAATTTTAGTATTACTTCAGTTATTACGGGGGAAGCGATTTTTGATGCACAGGATGCTTCGGAGGTTTTGCAGTTGGCGATTGCGGCTTTTGAAAGAGGGGATTTTGCGTTGGCAGAAGAGCGAGCGAAGTCGGCACAGATTTTACTTTTATTAGAAAGGAAAGGTAATTTCGGATTGTTTGTTTATTTGTATTGGCATATTATTTTACTTTGCGTTTTTGCGTTTTCGTTTTTGGGTGTTTTAGGATTTAGAAAATATCAGAAATTTTCGGCGAGTAGAAAAATTGAAGATATAAATGTCGAGGAAGAAAATATAAGGGATTTGATTTTGAGTTCGCAGAAAAAATATTTTGAAGGGAAGTTGAGTCGGGAAGAGAGCGATAGTATTTCTCAGAAGCATCAGAAGAGGTTGGCTGTAATTAGAAAGGATAGACTTAGTTTAAGGAATAGAAGAATTAAATTGTTGAAACCTCAGGAAGTTTTGAAAGATTTGGATTCGGAGAGAGGAAATGTTGAGGACGAAATTAGGAAAATTCAGACGGCGTATTATAAGACCCGGACTCTTTCGGAGAAGGATTATCGTTTGCAGTTTGAGGCTTTGAATGAGCGGTTGGCAGAGATTGAGGGTGAGCGAGCGACTTTGAGAATTTTGGAGGAGAAAGAAAAAAAGAAAGGAGTTGAAGTTGTTGCGAGTGAGAAAGATAAAATTTTTAAGGATAATTTTAATTTGTCGAAGAGAAATCGGATAAAACAGTTGCATAAAGAGAGAAAAAAATTAGTGAAGGATCTTCATGCACATCGTAAAAAAATGGAGAGAGATTTGAAACCGAATGTTAGTTTGAGTGAGAGGAAAGATAGTTTTGTGAACAAAATAAAAAGTTGGTTTGGAAAAGATAAAAAAGGTTTGATGAGTGTGGAAGAGGGAGATTTGTTGCATACAATTAAAAAAGAAATTCAAGGAAAAGATTGTAAAGGAAAGTGGATTAAAATAAATCATAGGTGGACAAAAAATGAAAAGTAAATTTTTATTTGGAGTTTTAATTTTGGTTTTAGTTTTGAATTTTGTTTCGTCGGCGGAGAATGTTACTTATACTGAAGAGATGGTTTCCGATGCTATTTTGGAATCTAAAATTATAATTCAAGAAATGAATGTAAGTAATTTTTCTATGATTTATATGAAAGATGTTTTGTTTGAAGCGGAGCGAGTTTTTCAACAAGTTAAGTATGCGAAGATTTTGAGGGGCGAGGTTGACTCGAATACTTTTTTAGAAAATGAAGCGAGGGATGCCTTGAGATTGGTTGATTGGAAAAATATTGATTATGCTGATGTGATTGTTTATACTGACGAGATTAAAGATAGAAAAGATAGGGCGTATTTGATTTTCGATTCGATAAATTCTTACAATGGGAGGTTGAATGATTATCCGGATTTAGATGTGAGCGATTTGGAAGAACTTTTGGTTAAGGTTAAAGTTGCGTTTTATGAGGATAGGTATGACGAGGCTGAGGAATTATTGACTTTAATAAAAGAAGAGTTTGAGATTAAAAGGCAAGAGGCCTCGTTTTTGGGAACTTTGAAAACTGGGAGCAAGAATTTTTTCCAGAGATACTGGATTATTATTTTGGTTGTTTTGATTGTTGGGAGTGTTGGAGGATTTTTTGGTTATAAAAAATATTATAAAATACATTTGAAAAAACAGATTGAGAAATTGTATTTAGAGAAAAGTGTTTTGTTGAATTTGGTTAAGGAGATTCAGACTCAGCGATTTAAGGATAATTCTGTTTCGGAGTTGGTTTATAATATTCGGGTTAAAAAATATAAAGATAGAATGTTGGAAATAAAAGAGCAGATTCCGGTGCTTGAGAAAAGGTTGGAGAGTTTGAAAATCAAGAAAAAAGAGATTGTTGTTAGAAAGTTGAAAGATAAGAAATCTATTTAACTAAATTGTAAATTCCTAAAATCAGTGCGAGTATAAATGCGATTATTTTTTCGTCCACAAAAGGGATGTTGAAAAGAATTAATCCTGCACAAATTAAGAGTAAAATTCCTTGAGTCTTTTTTGTTATCAAATCTTTTTTTGTCATGTCTGATTGAGGAAGGGGATTTATTTAAATGTTCTTATATTAAACATTTTTGAGGGTTAATTCTTTTTCCTTCTAAAGTGAGTTTCATATTTTCAGCTATTCTTTGAATTACTGGAACCACGACGCTATTTCCTGCTTGATGATATAATTTATTGTCCGCAAGGTTTTTGGGTAATTTAAAATCTTTAGGAAATCCTTGTAATAAAAAACATTCTTGGGGCGTTAATTTTCTAATTCCTTTATGATTTTTTATTATTGGAACATTATGTCCGCCCAAGCCCATATTCGCTGTTAATGTTGGAACCACGCCTTTTTTATTTACTCTTACATATTTTCTTCGCCATTGATAAACTGAAAATTCTGAATTAATATCATTTTTTACTTTTTCGTAAAGAGGTTTATTATTATAATAATATTTATCGTCGGCTTCATTTGCAGTGTATTGTCTGAAATTTTTTGTTAAAGGAATTTCTTTTGGAAAATCGAAAGCTTCTGTTTTTTTCTTATCCAAAAATCCTACTATAAAAATTCTTTCTCTGTTTTGAGGAATGTTTCCGTGAGTCATACTATTGAGAACTTCTGATTTTATTGTGTATCCCATATCTTCGAGGGTTTTTTGAATAATTTTAAATGTTTTTCCTTTATCATGCCCTTTTAGATTTTTTACATTTTCTAATAAAAATGCCGTCGGTTTTCTTTCTTCCAAAATTTCCGCTATTCTGAAAAATAAATTTCCTTTTTCTTTGTCTTTGAAACCTTTTCTATATCCGGCTATGCTAAAAGCTTGACAAGGAAATCCCCCAAGTAAAATATCAAATTCAGGAATATCTTTTAGTTCAACTTTCCAAATGTCTTTTATTGTTAGTTTCGGTTCGCTGAAATTTAAATCATAAGTTTCTTTACAAGTTTTGTCAAAATCGTTTGCAAAAATAGTTTTGAATCCAGCGTTTTCAAATCCTAATCTAATACCTCCAACACCAGCAAATAAATCTAATGTTCTAAACACCTTTTTCATATTTAGTTTATGTTTTTTCATTTTTTAATTATTTGCTTTCAACTTATTACTTTATTAGTATAATATTAGTTAGGTATATACCATTTATATATTTTTCGTTTATTAATAATATACAATAAATTTATATATTAATAAGTAATGCATTAGTAATGGCTAAAGTAAAAATAGTTTTGACAGGTTTTAAGTGTGAAAGGTGCGGTCATGAATGGGTGCCGAGAAATTTAAAAGAGGAACCTGCTGTATGCCCAAAATGTAAAAGTCCTTATTGGAATAAACCCCGAAAAAAGAAGAAGGTTTAAATATAAGTTATGATTAAGTATGCTATGAAAGGAGGTAAGAAATAACAATAAAATTTAAATAAGGTGCTTCTTGAATAAAAATATGACATTAAAAAATATAAGACTTGCAAGGGCAGAGAATTTGAGTGAATCAATAAGAAAGCAGTTTAATCTCCCTGAAAGTGGATTAATTATTATAGAAAGTAGAAACCCCGATTTGAATGAAAATTTTATTCCAATTAAAAGAGGAGGAATTCGAGAATACTTGTTATCTCTTGCAGACTTTAAGGAAGTCCTGTTAGAATAGCTAATTCTTTTTTATTAAATTGATAACTATTATACCTGCTTTAGAAATAATGAAAGCAATTACAGATAAAAATATTTCTGGTGATGGAGCAAATGCAAGAAGGGAGGCTTTTGATTCTGCTGTTGAATTGAAAAGTCTTGGTGATGTGAATATTATCCTTGAAGGTATTCTTTGGGATAAAATAAAATGTAGAATTGAAAAAGAACATGAAATATTTTTTAAATCTACCTGCATTATAGATGACTCGGCAAAAGGAGTTACTAATTATAATATTGAAAAAGCAATAAATTGGATTGCAGAATCAGAATCCAAAGCAAGAAAAGTTATAATATTAACTAACAATATAAATTTATATTCAAACAATAAAAGTGAGAATGTAAGGGTAATAACACCTTCTGATTTTATTTATGCATCAAATAAAATATTGGAATTAATAAAGAAAAAAACTTTTATCTCCATAGATGAGTTTTTATTGGCTGTATTTTTCTTCTAAATTTATAATTTACAAACTTTAACAGGTCTTAATCCTCTTGCCTTAATGATATTCTCAATTATAGAAAATCTTGGTCTTCGGTTTTCTTCTTGCTGTTGTTGAAATGATTGATTTTTGTTAACCATGTGTTTGTAAATCCAATTTGGTTCGATTTTGTAGATTTTGAAACTTCCGTCACTTGCGGAAAAATCTAAGAAAAATAATTCATCCCATTCTGAATGAGGGCCGAACGAAGTTAAATCATTTTCTACGCTTGAAGCTTTAATTTGTATTCTCGAGCCTGTCTTAATATTTATACAATCAAAAGAACATTTCATTCCTTTAAGACTTACAACTCTAAAACAATCTGGAAAAAATAAAGCAAAAGCATTTTCACTTATTGCTTCTGGAAGATTAATTCCCCTTGTGGAAATTGCTTTCAATCTATCATTTAATTTTTTCCAATCAAAATAAAGGTTTTTTATAATTTCTTGGTCGGGCTTTTCCTTTATTGTTAAAAGGGCTTTTATTTTCTTTCCTTTAATTTCAACGTCTTTCCATTCAATCTTCATAAAATAATTAAGAAGAAAACGATATTAAAACTTATCTAAAGATAGCATAAGCCTGCAGAGGGATTCCGGCTCGCACACGCACTTGCTTACGACGTTCGCTTTGCTCACAAATTTTTGCAAATGCGAATGCTCGACCCCCGACAGAAAATAAATCTTACTCGTTTACACGACTTAGAATTCTTTCAGAATCAATGCTATCTAAAGATAGCATAAGCCTGCAGAGGGATTCTAACCCCCGACCTACTGCTTACAGGGCAGTTGCTCTAACACTGAGCTATGCAGGCATAATAGTTTTAAAATTAGTTAATTTAAAAGGTTTATCGTTTTAACAATTTTATTCTTTTTTAGAAAGTTCTTTTTCAACTTTGATGTCTCTGATTTCGCAAAGTGAAAGGGGGTAGATTTTCTTTAGTTTTATACTCAAATCTTTTTGTACTGAGTTTTTTAAGATGTCGTCGAAGATTTGTTCGGTTGTTTTTGTTTTTGCGTAGTTTGTTAATTCTTCGCTCATCTTTTTTCTAAGTGCGTTTTGAACAGCTTTCGATACTTTTCTTCTTGTTACTAAGAAAGGTTTTATTCTTATTTTAGCGTCTTTTGATTCCAAAACAAACGAGTCTTCTACATAGTTTGTTCCTTTTCTGACAACTCTTTTCATGAATGAAGGTAGAATTGTGAATTCCATTGGTTTTGAGGTTGCTTTTTCTCCGTCGAGGTATACCCTTGTTTTAAGTAGGCAGTTTTTACCTTTTAGCATTCTTGTCAAATCGTAAGTTATAGTTCTTCCTTCTAATTCTTTTAATTCAAATGCAATTAAGTGGGTTGTCTTTCCAATCAACGGAATTTCCGCGTCGAAGAATCTTTTTTTCTTTTTTGCTATTGCCATTATTCTTGTATTTGTTTGCCGGCTCTTATGCCTCGCTTTTGATATTTAGATTTTTTACAGGTTAAACAAGTATACATAATATTTGTTTTTTTAGTTGTTTTAGTTTTACGTTTGTGTTTTGCCTGAGCTGGTTTCGAACCCCATTTTCCGAGGTTTCCTAATCCTCTTGCGAGTCCTCTAAGTTTCGCTCGGACTCTTCCACCACCTCGAGTCATAACTCCTCTCGAGAATCCTGTTCCAACTAATTTTATTTTTTGTTCTGTTTGTTTGTTACAATGAGGACAAAATCTTTTTGTTGTTTTTGGAATCTTCATGAAAGAATAGGTAGATTTTGGTTTATAAAACTTTTTATAGTGTGGTCCCGCACTTAATTTATGAGAATTAAATTTAAGAAAGGAGAACAGAGAAAGTTTTTACAGAAGGTTTTGGAAAAGAGTGGTTCGCCTTCGTTGAGGGAGTTGGTTCGGCGAGGATTTGATGTGCCTTATTCGACGCTGAAGAATTATTTTTCTGAGCAGAGATTTTTGTCAGAGGATTTGTTTCGAGATTTGATAAAGTTTGCAGATTTAGACGCGAAGGATTTTTCTTTTGAAATTGTTGGAGAGAATTGGGGTCAATCGAAAGGTGGTCGGAGAAGGGGCGAGCTTCTCTCTCGCAAGGAATAATTAATTGAATAAAATATATCGAGATGGTCCCGCGCAGAATCGGACTGCGATTTTGTCCACGTCAAGGACATGTCTTAGCCATTGGACTACGAGACCATGAACTAATTTGCGTAATAAGATTTATATATGTTATTTTATTTAATCTATAATGGGACTTTTTGGAGGAAGACGTGTGGAAAGGGGTTTGACTGGTGCGGTTAGAGAAAAGGGTGTGAATTTTGTTTTCTTTTTGTTTTATTTGATTTTAGGAGCTTATCTTGTGAATATTCCGTTTAATTTTATTTTGATTCCAGAATATATTTCTAAGTTTAACATTTGGATTATTTTTGTTGGAGGATTGCTTGTGATTCTCGGAGCGGTGAATTATTTTAGGATTAAGAGATTGAAAAGATTGACTGCTCAGTTTTAGTTTA
>DAIQOR010000016.1:0-3158 GCA_036787775.1 bacterium
ATAATTAAATCAAATGCTCCTGTTCCAAATTTTTCGTAGAATTTTCCTCTTGGTTTTTGAGGAGACATTAAGGTTTGAATAGTGGACACATAAAGTCTCGCAGTACCTGAATAGCCTTCTTCGTTTAATTCACAAACTGGATCATCTGGAAAAAATTCCTTGAAACCTTTTTCCTTAGCTTGATTTCCTAAAGAAATTCTATCTGTTACAAATAATACTTTTTGAACATACTCTGCTTTTCTGAGTGCTTCAATAATTGCCATTGCAACTCTTGTTTTACCAGTTCCAGTTGCCATATTAATTAATGCTTCCCTATAACCTTTAGAAAAGTGTTCTAATACTCCTTTTACAGCTTCAACTCCTCTTCTTCTATCGACTATTTTTGAATTTATTTTTATTGTAGCTGGGTTTTTTCTTTTTTGCATTAATCTTACAATTCTATGCAAATCTTTCTGAGAAAATGGAAGTTTTACTTGTCTTCTTCTATCCAAATCATCTACATAATACCACTTGTCACCATTAGTCAAGAAAATAGGAATTTTTATTTTAATTTGCTTTTCAATATCATCTCGGTAGGTTCTTGCTTGTATATCTCCTTTCTCAACACTAACAGAAGTTTTCTTTGATTCTATTATTGCAATAGGACTTCTATCTTCATCTAAAAGTAAGTAATCAATAAAACGATCTACTCCGCGTTCAATTCCAGCTTCACGACCAATATATTCTCTTAATTGAAATTTTGATTTAACAGGATTAACTTCTTCTTTAACATAACTTCCTTTAACTTTCCAGCCAACTCTTTCTAAAACTGGATCAATTAATTTTATCCTTGTATCTGCTTCATTAAGTACCATGGAAATTCTAAGATATCCCTTTTTAAAAGTCTTTGTAACAAGCATTACATCCTTATCAAAATCTAAAATCAATCCCGTTTTTACTACGTTTTACTTTACTAGAGATTCTAACATTTTTCCCTTCTTTGATTTTTGTAATTAGCCCATAGTTTTCTAAAATTTTGATATAATCTTGATGGTGTTCCGTATAAGCAAAACAAAATTTAGGATTTGTTATCCCAAATATTAAATCAGAGATTAGGGTACTATCTTGCAGAGTATACCCTTTTCGGCTCTCAACACCCCCATTATTGTCTTCAACAGCACTTATTTCCTGTTCCATAAAAATATAAGAAAGTACATGTTTAAGAGCTTTTCTTTTATAAGGTTCGGAATTTCGGACATGTAATATACCCAAAAGATAAATGGTCCTGCGAGGAATCGAACCTCGGTCTACTCGGTGTAAACGAGTCGTCTTAGCCGTTGGACTACAGGACCTAAAACTTACTATCATCTTTCAATTAAAAAGGTTTCTATCCAAAATTATTTATACCTTCCTCCCTAAATAAAACAATGACAATAACAAAAATAACTGTGAAAATAAAACGACTTCATCCAGATGCAATAATACCAATAATTGGCTCGGAACACGCTGCAGGATTTGATATTTTTTCAATCGAAGACAAAACCCTTAACCCTGGAGAAATTCACCCGATTCAAACAGGAATCGCAATAGAAATTCCAACAGGAAAAGTTTTACATATTTGGGATAGAAGCGGTATGGGAATGCGAGGATTAAAAATTCACGGAGGAGTCGTGGATTCAGATTATCGAGGAGAAATAAAAGCAATTCTAGTAAATAACTCAAATATTCCTCAAGAAATAAAAAAAGGAGACCGAGTATGCCAAGGAGTTATAATTGATTATAATCAAGCAGAATTCATCGAAGTCGAGAAACTTTCCGAATCATCACGAGGAGAAAACTGGAATAATTCTACTGGAAGATGACATTCATAGACATCCACTCTCACTTAGAAATGTGCCAAGACGAAATAATCGACAACGCAAAAAAAGCAAATGTTAAAATAATTTTAACCTGCGGAATAGACATTAAAACGAACAGAAAAGCATTGGAACTTTCAAAAAAATTTCCAGAAGTCAAAGCCTGCTTAGGAATTTACCCGACAGATTCATTAAATTTAACAGATAAAGAATTAAATGAAGAAATAAATTTCATAAAACAAAACAAAAATAAAATAATCGGAATTGGTGAAGTCGGTCTCGACCAAAAAGAAAAAGACCAATCAACTTTAGAAAAACAAAAGAAAACTTTTCAAAAATTCATTAACTTAGCCAGAGAACTAAACATTCCCATAGTAATCCACTCGAGAAAAGCCGAGGCTGAAGCAATTGAACTTTTAGAAAAATCAAATTACAAAAAAATAATAATGCACTGCTTCAACGGAAATTTAAAACTCGTTAAAAAAATAATTGAAAACGGCTGGTTCTTATCAATTCCAACAAATGTAAAACACGCCGAGCATTTTCAAAAAGTAATCGAACTCACGCCAATCGAACAACTCTTCTGCGAAACCGATTCACCTTTTCTACACCCAGATAAAAAATTCCCAAACGAACCTGCAAACGTCGTCGAGAGTTACAAGAAAATTGCAGAAATAAAAAAACTAAGTTTGAAAGAAGTTGAAAAAAAGATTGAAGAAAATTACAAAAAATTATTCTAAACAAACCACATCAATCCAACACCAAGGATTAAAAATAAAATCTGAATAAACACTCTTTTGTAATTAATACCTGTCCTGTGCAATTCGGGAATTAAATCCGCCCCCGCAATATAAACAAATCCTCCCGCCGCGATTCCGATTACATAAGGAATTAAATTTTCTAAACCACTTAAAGCAAAGTAACCAATCACCACTCCCAAAACCGCAAAAAGTGCAGAAACAAAATTGAACATTAACGCCTTCGCCCTCGAAAAACCTCCGTGCACCAAAATTGCAAAATCCCCTAACTCTTGCGGAATCTCGTGCAAAGCAATAGCAATTGCGATTGAAATTCCAGCAGGAACTCCCGCCATAAAACCCGCAATAATTAAAACACCGTCGATAAAATTATGAAATCCATCCGCAATTAAATTAAGATAAGCAACAGGCTTAACGTGATGACACTTTTCGCAATTCCCCGTCGAATTATGATGATGGTGCCAATGCAACAAAGATTCAATTATAAAAAATAACAAAACTCCCGCAACAACCCAATACAAATTTCCAATCGCCTCAAAACTTTCTGGAATCAATTCAAAAAACG
>DAIQOR010000003.1:0-74523 GCA_036787775.1 bacterium
GTGAATTATTTTAGGATTAAGAGATTGAAAAGATTGACTGCTCAGTTTTAGTTTAATTTATAATTTTTTAAATGTTTAATATCCTGTTTTTACTTACTAAGTAACTAATTTACTAACTAAGTAAGTTATTAAGAAACATTTAAATAGTTAAAATTTTTTAGTATTGAATTGAGGTCAAATGAAGAAATATTTACTTTTAGTCGAGGATGAGAAGTTGTGGGAGAAATTTAAGAAGGTGATAAATAAAGATATTAATACTGAGATAATGAATTTGATAAAAAAGAAGGCTAATGCGGGGGTGAAAGATGCGGAATAAAGGTCAGGTTACGGTTTTTATTGTCGTGGCGGTTGTTTTGGTAGCATTAGTTGCAGGATATTTTTTGTTGAAAGATTCTTTTAATTTTATTTCTATTCCTGCAAATGTCGAGCCTGTTTATCAGAATTTTTTATCTTGCTTAGAAGAAAATACACTTTTAGGAATTGATGTGCTTGAAAGTCAGGGAGGATATATTGAGGTTCCGACTTTTGAAGCGGGTTCAGAGTACGCACCATTTTCTAATCAGTTGGATTTTTTAGGAAATCCTGTTCCTTATTGGTATTATATTTCTGCAAATGGTTTAGAGAAAGAGCAGGTTCCGACAAAGACAGAAATGGAAGAAGCTTTGGCGAGTTTTATCGACGGAAGAATTAGAGATTGTGGTTTTGATGATTTTTATGCAGAGGGTTATGAAATAAATCAAGGAGAGCCCATTTCAGAAGTTAGTATTCGTGGAGGAGAAGTTGTTGTGAATTTGAAAATGGATTTGTCAATTACAAAAGAAGAAGATTCGAGCACAATTAGTTCGCATAAACTTGCTGTTAATTCTAATTTGGGAACGCTTTATGATTCGGCAATTAAAGTTTATGAAAAAGAAAATGAGGAATTATTTTTAGAAAGATATACTGTGGATAATTTGAGGCTTTATGCACCTGTCGACGGCGTTGAGATAACTTGTTCGCCACAGATTTGGAATTCACAGGAAGTTTTTGATGAACTTCAGAATGCAATTGAGTCAAATACCTTGGCTTTGAGAACGAAGGGGAATGATTATACTTTGAAGGATGAAATAAATAAATATTTTGTTATCGACGAGGATTTTGGTGTGAGTGTTAATTTTATTAATTCTAAGAATTGGCCGTATTATTATGAAGTTAATCCTTCCGAGGGAGATTTGTTAGTTTCGCTTCCAGTTGGTAATCAACCTGGTTTGGGAATTATGGGATTCTGTTATGTGCCTTATCATTATGTTTACGACGTGAAATATCCAGTTTTAGTGCAGACTTCTTTGAATGAGGAGATTTTTCAGTTTCCGATGGCGGTTGTTTTAGATAATAATAATCCGCGAAAACCTTTGGATGTCGAGGCTGTTGGTTCGCAGTTTACAAATCTTTGTGAGTATAGCGACACGCCGGTGAGTGTTAAAACTTACGATATTGGATTTAATTCTGTGAATACAAATATTTCTTTTGAGTGTTTCGGAACTAAGTGCGATATTGGCGAGACAATTAATGGCGAATTGGATGGAATGTTCCCCCAATGTGTAAATGGATTTATCGTCGCTAAAGCAGATGGATTTAAGGAATCTAAATATTTATTTTCTACAATTTCTTCTGGAAATGTTGATATAATTTTGGATAAAGTTTATGAAACTGAAGTTAATCTTAAACTTGGCGGTGTTGATTATAACGGTGAGTCGATTGTGACTTTCAAATCTGATTCGGATTCGAAGACGATTGTTTATCCAGAGCAGAAAAGTGTTGAGTTGATGGAAGGGCAGTATGAAGTTCAGGTTCAGATTTACGGGGATTCGAATATTAAATTTCCGTCGTCGAAGAGTCAGCAGTGTGTGGATGTTCCGCAACAAGGTTTTGGAAGAATTTTAGGTTTGACTAAAGAGAGATGTTATGATATTGAAGTTCCTGGGCAGACAATTACACAAGTTTTGATTGGCGGTGGAAAGCAGAATTATTATATTCTTGAATCTGAATTGAAGAGTTCGTCGTCGATAACAATTAATGCAGATAAAGTTACGAAACCGACTTCGATTGAAGAGATGCAAATGAATTATATTTTATATGACCAAAGGGGGTTGGAGATAAATTTCAGATGAAAAATAAAAATTTAATTTTTGCTGGAATGTTTTTGATAGTTTTGACTTTGTCGTTGGTGAGCGTTAGTGCTTCGGCTTCGAGGGTGAACGTGTTTGGTGCAGGAAGTTCTTTTGGTCAAAATTATGGCGGTTCAAGTTTATTCCCGAGTTTTGAGGAAAGCATGTGTGCGGAAGGAACTGATTTTATAATTCAAGTTGCGCCTTTTGGTTGTACGCCGACGGTGGTGAGAAGTGATTTGTTGGAAGAGCAGAACGTTCCGGTTTTCTGTCAGTTGTCGGCGACGAAATTAAATCCTTTGATAAAAGTTGAAGCGATTGAGTCGATTTCTTTTGATGGTGAACTTCCCGATGGTGTTTCTGGTGTTGGGTTTCATCCTTCTCGTGCTGCGGTTAGTGGGAGTTCCAAAAGTTTGTTGAATTCCCCAATTTTGCAAAATGTTGGTTACGCAGTTATTGTTTTGGAACAACAAAATAATGAATCCGATATGGCAGATTATATCGAGGGAAGTTTGACTGCGAATTTGCGGTATGATCCTGAATTGGCTTTTGGCGTCGGGAAGCCGACACTTTATATTCCGCAAATTGTTGACGATGAAGAATGGGCACAGAATTATCAAAGATATGCTTTTTGGAATGGTAAGGGTTATTTGAGAGTTGAGAATGTTGATGAGAACGAGGCGACTATTGGAGTTTATGCGGACCAATATAGAAAATTGTCGACGGTGATAGTTAAGAAAGGTCAGACTTCGGATAATATTTATTTGCCTGGTTATTATTGTTCGGCGGGTGCGGGAATTCGTTTGGATGATTTGAAAAATCCTGATACTCGAGCGAGAATTGATGTTTCTGGTGTTGGAGTTTCGGAAGTTATTGAGGGAGATTATTTTTTAGATAATAAATGTAAAGTTACTGATATTCGAAAGAGCGGAATTATTCAGCAGGTTGAAGGTTATTGTAAAGCAGATGAGGGGACAGAAAATTTCTTTTTTAGTATAAGTCCGAAAGTTGTTATTGAAGTTAATGGAGAAAAAGAATATTCAATTGGGGATGTGCTTGCAACTAATGATGATGGAACTAAAAGAATATTTTTAGGTTATATTGGTGAGGATGTTGTTGAGGGGGGTAAAACTGAGTATTTTATTGTTCCAGTTGTTAGCACCGCGAAAACTAAGGAGGAATTTTTACAGAGAAGTGTTTACAAGACTTTGCCAGATTATATTTCAGCTTTCCAATATGAACCTGGATTTAAGCCTGCGATGTTATTCACGAGTTTGTCAAAATATTCCTTTGGAACGCTTTTTATTTTTGTGAATGCTTTAAAGTCGGGAGATTATCCTCTTGGGGCGTATTATCTTGGAAAAGGTTCTACTACTGAAGACTCTTATCTTGATTTTAGTTCAGGAGTTGCAGGATTAATTGATACAAGTAAAGGATTTCCTTCAACTACAATTAAATTTATTGATTATGCCGGTGCGGTGGATAGAGATTATGGGGCTGTATTTAAGAATAATTTTGATAAAGCGATTGCAGATTATAAGCTGATTATTATGAGTTTCCCGTCGGAGAAAGCGGATGTCGCTGATACTGAGACTTTTGGTGAGCGGGCTTATATAGATGCGATTCAGTTGGCGAAAGATAATGAGCAGAGAAGAACTGCGATGGAACTTTGTAATGATTTTGAGGACGCTTATCCTAAAAAATTCCAAGAGTTTTCGAGCTTGTGTTTGAATAGTGTGTTTGCTTCGAGTGAGGGAGTTTTGAGTCAGGCGTTTTTGATTGATGGTCGTAGTAAGGTTTTGGGTTTTGAAGGTGTGCGTGAACCGAGTATCGACGAATATAGTGCGACTGTTTACATTGGACCTTCTGCTAAGGAATATTCAGGTTCTAGAACTTTAATGATGAATCAGCAACTTTATCTTTCGCAGAATGAATCAATTATTTTGAAAGAAATTGGAGATACTTATGCTGTGTTTGATGTTCGAGGTGTTGAGCATACTACTGCTAAGACTTATGTTTATGAACCTCAGAGTTTGAAAATTAGAAATGGTGAATCTCAGTTGGTCGGAGATAAGAAATATAGTCTTTCTTTGAGTGATATTAATTTGAAAAAGTTTGCGAAGGTTTCGGTTATTCCAGATATTCAAACTCGAGGGACTTCGGCGAATTTTACTTTCAAGGTTGGAATTGAGAAACGAGCGATTCAACTTTCTCCGAAGCAGATTCAGGATCAGATTAGAAAGACAGATAAGATGATAACTCAGTGGGAGAGTATTTCTGAGAAACTTGGAACTGTTGTTAAAAGTTTGAAGACGGCTTGTTTAGGAACAGGTTTGTTTTTGACGACGAAGAATTTTTTGACAAATCTCGACGGGCAATCAATTGCGAGAAAAGAAGTTATGCGAGCTGACGGGGGATGGACAGATATTTGTAAAGGGTTGGTTGGAACTGGCGACGATAAACTTTACAAATCTATGGATCAATGTTTCTCTGAACATTCTGAAGAAATCGATGGAGATGTTGATGTTGTGTCGAGGGCGATAAGTTCTCAGAAGGCGATTACCGATGAAAATTGTGGAGAGAGGTATGTGGAAATTTTAGATAATTTTAATAAATTAACTTTAGCACAATATGAAAGTAGTTTATTGACACTTGATGTTAAGACAACTTTTAATAATGGTTGTAAAGATAATATTCTTTCTTTGAGTCAGGCGAAAGATTTGGAAAGATATCAATTGATTTTGATTGGTGGCGGTGCGAGTGCGGGCTTGAATGAATCTTCTACAGATAGAATTAATAGTATTTTGAAAGATATTGGTGCTAATTCTAAAGGTAAAGCGGATGCAACAAGTCTTGCAAATAGTTTTAATATTGGTTCAACAGATGTTATGGGAGTTTCTACAAAAGATTTGAAAAAAGTTTATTATACGGGAAAAACTTTTGTAGATATAAAAACTGGAATTATTTCTGGAGGGGGAACTGTGCAAGATAATGATAAGGTGCAAATAGTAAAAGATTTTGCGACGAATAAAGATTATTTAATTGTGTTAGGAGAAGGTGGAGTTGTTGCTCAAACATTTGGGATGACAAAAGTTGGAACTAAATATTCGCTTAGTCTTGAAACTGAATCTAATTCTTTGGAATTGGAATTTGCACAAACTGGTGAATACAAAAATCCGATTAAGAATTATCAGGACTTGGGAATTTTGAAATATTTTGAGACGGCACCTTACAAGGGCGAGCCGGCTGTTGTGCCTTTTGATGTTAAAGATGGTTGGTATGTTCAGAGTAAGCAAACGATTTCTGGTTTTGGGAATATTCGGGCTTATGATGCTTCAGGTGCTTCTGTGAGTTTTTATATTTGTAATGTTGGTGTGAATGGAAAAATTGAAGAAGGTAATAGCGACGATATTTGTATGCTTTTTAATCCTGGGCTTGGACAAGTTTATGGAACTTTTCCTGGACTTGATGTTGGGAAGACAAATGATTTGGTGACGAAGGCACAGAGTGCTATTAGGCAGGCACAGCAAGGATATAAGAGTGGAGTTAAAGAGGTTACAATTAATGGTGTTGCTTTCAAGGTTGGAATTCCTGCGATGGATATTCCTGATATTCAATGTCAAGATGTGATGTCTCCCGACGATTGTCTTCTTTTGTTTAACGTGTGTGACCCAGTGATTTGTCCGTCGAGTCGGTGTGATTTTGGTGGGCAGTATCCTGTTCCTAATGTTATTCAATCTGGAATTATTGGAAGCATCGCGTTGTGTTTGCCGAATATTCAGGAAGGAATTGTGATGCCGGTTTGTTTGACCGGAGTGCAGGCGGGTATCGACGGTATTCTTTCTATTATGCATAATTATCGTGATTGTATGCAAGAAAGTTCTGAGACTGGAAAGATGGTCGGAGTTTGTGATGAGATTTATAGTATTTATCTTTGTGAGTTTTTTTGGAAGCAGGCGTTGCCGTTCGCGGATTTGCTTGTGCCGAAAGCGTTGGAAACTTTGACAGGTCAAGGTGGAAGAGGTGGAGGAGAATATCTTGGGGTGCAGGATGCTTATGACACTGCCGGGAAGTCGGTTGATTTTATGGCAAGTTATTATGGAAAGGAATCTTTTGATGCGTTCAAGGTTCGAGCGACGGATTCTATCGAGGCTGCAGTTTGTAAGAGTTCGGTTTCGGGGACTTTCCCGTCGTCGGCAGAATTGTTGGATAATTTAATTGAGCCAGCTTCGCCTTTCCAATATAATGCTTGGTTTAGTGATACAATTTTCACAACAGCGACGGTGCCTTCGACTTCGCAGTATAAAGTGTTTTATCATATTTATGCGGGTAAAGAAAGGGGCGCGTCTTACAGCGTTTATTTGAAAAGTCCGACTGGCGGAAGTTATTTCCAATCGATTCCAACTTTTACAGTTGCTTCAGGATTTATTGGCGTCGGTGATTATGCTTCGGAGACAAAAGATTTCACCGCACCGACTGGATATCAGGAATTATGTGTGAGTGTTAACGGGCAGGACGAGTGTGGATTTAATAAAGTGTCGACGAGTTTTGTTTTGGATCAGGCAAATAGAATGTATTTAGATGAACAGGCGACGGAGACAAATATTAAAACAGAGGCGGAATGTATTTCGGGAACTTCGAGCGCTTATAGTTTGCTTCAGCCGAATGTTCAAGCTACTGCGGAAGATTTACTTGACCCGCAATTATATAATCAAGGAATTGTGAGGGTTTGCTCGACGGAGAATCCTGGTAAGGGAACTGATGCACTTTATAATTCAGGGAATTCTCGTTGGGCACAGGTTGGAGTGTGTGACGAGAGAGGTAATTTGAAATGTTGGATTGATACGACTTCGGTTAAAAGTGCGATAGCGAATGAATATACTTCAGGGCAAACTTTGGCAGAGATTCAAAAAAATCAATTGGAAAATATTAAGAGGGATTTGGAGGCTGGAGGAATTAAGAGTTTGACAGATACCGATGTTAGTGATGTTAGCAAATTGCCTTCTCAACAGATTGTGGATACCGTTGATGAAGATTTTTTGATGAGAGCGATTTATAATTATCAGAAAGGTCAGTTGTTGATTTATCGAGCGGAGGCTTATGGTAAGTTGGCTTTTGTGATAAGGGAAGCAGTTTCTATTAATGGTTATAGAATTTGGGCGAAAGCGGAAGAGTATCGTCAAAATAATTGGGATGAATATACTGAGATTGGAGGAGTTAAGGATTATTCTCTTACATGTGCAAGATTTGTCACAAGAGTTTTAGTGGAAGCAGGAGTTCGAGCAAATGGAATTGTTGCACCTGCGCCAAATACTTGCCCCACCGATACTGTTCAAGATTTGAGTAAAGTTTTGAGCGATAGTAAATGTTTTAGAAAAATTACCGATCCGATGAAATTGGAGAAAGGAGATGTTGTTTTGTTTAAGGAAAAAGGTTATACTGATACTGGCGGTTACAGGCATTCTTCGATTTTTGATAGTTATGATTTGAGCGATGTTGATAATCCTTTGAGAGTTATTTATGATCCTGGGGCTTCCGAAGGTTTGTCACCCGTTAAATTAGGTGGGCAAACTTTTTATTTGAATGAGGGAAGTACATCAAAAGACGGAGATCTTTATTTTGTAGAGGCTCATAGATTTATTTGTGAATATGATAAAAGTGAGGATGAGCGGTTTAAGGTTGCTGAAGTTAGTGATGATAGTGAAATGGTTAGTGGGGGAGAAGTTGGGGGTATTGATATTCTTGTAGATACTGAGTTTATTAGCAAGACCTGTACAATTGCAAATGATTTGGAAATTAAAGATGCAGGTTATTTGTTAGCCGTGATGCATTTTGAAACTGGTGGAACTTTTAATCCTGCTGAAAAAAATAAAGCTGGAAGTGGCGCGACTGGCTTGATACAATTTTTACCTAAAACTGCTACAGGCTTAGGCACTTCCGTTGAACAATTGGAAAAAATGAGTCGTTTAGAGCAATTAAGATACGTTGAAATGTATTTGAAACCCTATGTTGGAAAATTGAATAATTTGGAGGATATTTATATGTCTGTTTTATGGCCTAAGGCAGTTGGGGAAAGTAATGATTATGTTTTGTGGGAAGGGATTACTAAAGATGTAACTTATTTGCAAAATAGAGGATTAGATAAAAATAGTGATAAGAAAATTACCAAATCCGAAGCAACTTCAAATGTTAAAGTTATTTATGAAAAAGATTATAGTTCAATTGATTGTGAAGAAAGTGTTGAATGGCAAATTATTGAATATGATTATCCCG
Source organism: bacterium (assembly GCA_036787775.1). Taxonomy (GTDB): domain Archaea; phylum Nanobdellota; class Nanobdellia; order Pacearchaeales; family GW2011-AR1; genus DAIQOR01. The sequence continues at coordinate 8,421 of DAIQOR010000003.1, forward strand.
TTGAGGATTCTTTGTTTTTAAAATATGATTTTGTAAATTATAGATGGATTGCTTCTAATGATAAAGATGGTGATTTTGTAAGTGTGGGCAATTTTGATTATCTTGAACATTGGAAAAAAATTGTAGATAAATTAAAAACAGAAAGTACTTATGAAAGAGGTATTAGAAATTTAATGGATTTAGCTATTGAAGATTCTGATAAACTTTTTATTGGAGGAATTATTTTTGAAGGAGATCAGGAAAGAAAGAGATTTGTTTTTTCTGGAGGAGTTGTTGAAGAAATTTTGAATGCTGAGGGCAAACCAATTTCTGGTTCTATTTCGCCTTCAATTCAATATTCAGAGGGAATTTGGAGATATTCTATGGGACAAGATAGTTTATATTCTTTAACAAATTTTGATGTTAAAGATTCAACATTTATTAAACAATTTTTGAATGAATTAAATTCAATGGATTTCTATAAAGGTGCTTATTATATTTTTAATTTTAATTCTGTGGTTGAAGAAAGTAAAATTTGTTCAACTTGTGGAAATGGATTTGTAAATTGGTGTAGAAAAGATGAGTGTGATTTGATTAATAAAAAATGGGCTAGTAAAGGAGTAACGTGTACTTTTGCAGATAATTTATTAATTAATGGTTGTTTGTCTTCAAAGAAAGTTGATATCTTAGTTGAAAGAAAATGGATTCCAGTTGTTTCTTTGACTCCGTTGCGAGATAATGTGATTTGTGGAATTGCTGAAAGTGATTATAACAATTTGATGAGAGTTTATTATCTTGGAGGATGGAAATGGTCTAACGGGGAATTAGCAACTTCTTCGAACAAAAAATATTCTCCTGGAATTTGCATTGAAATTGGAAATTCTTTTACGAGGGATGTTTGGGATGCTTATTTTAGAATGGGTGGTTGGAAAAAGATCTCGGTTGATCAATTTTATAAGAATCAAAATCTTGCTGTTGAAGATTTGAAGAAGATAAATGATTATTTTGAGAGTCCAAAATAAATTTTGAATTTAATTATTGCTTTCTAAAACTTTTTATACTCTTTTTTTATATTGTTTCTATGCGGGAATGCCGGAGTGGTCAAACGGGACAGGCTTAGGACCTGTTAGCTTAGTGCTTACTTAGGTTCGAATCCTAATTCTCGCATTTTTTAGAATTATTTGTTTTTCTTTGCCTTAGCTTTCTTTTCTTTTTCTTTTATCTTTTCTTCTAAATCTAATTTTTCTATTAATTCTTTGTATCGATTTCTAATTGTAACTTCAGTGATTCCTGCGATGTCCGCAACTTCTCTTTGGGTTTTCTTTTCGTCGTTCATTAAAGCAGCGACGTAAAGTGCGGCTGCCGCGATTCCTGCTGGACCTCGCCCCGAAGTTAATTCAACTTTTTCAGCGTCTCTCAAAACTTTCAAAGCGTCGTTCTGAGTTTTTGGAGAAAGTTTCAAAACTGATGAAAATCTTGAGATGTAATTTTTAGGTGAGCTTTGTTTTACTTTTATTCCAAGTTTTCTTATGATGAATCTGTAGGTTCTTCCGATTTCTTTTCGCTCAACGTCCGACGCTGTTGCCATTTCATCTAAAGTTCTTGGAATGTTGTATGAACGGCAGGCAGTGTAAAGGCAAGCTGCGATTACAGATTCCATGCTTCGTCCTCGAACTAATCCTCTTTGTAAAACGTAATTGTAAATTCTCGAAGCTTCGTCTTTTACCACATTTGGTAAATTTAAATAAGAAGCGATAACTCTTAATTCAGCCATGGCCAATCTTAAATTTCTTTCAATTGAAGTTGATACTCTTTCTTGCCATTTTTTTAATCTTAAGAATTTTCGAGTTTGTTTTGGTTCTAATCTGTAGATATCTGTGATTTCACCGACGTTGGTTGTTAATCCTTTGTCGAATTTTTGCATTGAGATTGGCGCTCCGCCTCGACCTTTTTTGTCGCTTTTGTCGAATTTTCCTTGCATGTCAATTCCGGTGTCGACCATTTTTTCTTCAACAACAAGTCCGCAATCGTTGCAAATTACCTCTCCAAGATAAGAATCATATGTTAAATTTGTGCTATCACATTCGGGGCATTTTTTTATATTACTCATTTTTAAAATTAGAGGGGTTTATAGTAAGGTTTATAAAGCGTTTCCTTTTATAAACCTTCCGATTTGCGTAATGATGTTTTAGAAGTAAAAGTTATTTAATTAAAATTCCGTTTACGCTTCCTTCTTGAGTTGGTCTGTTTGTGATTTTAACTTTTCCTAATTCTGTTTCAACGATTGTTCCTTTTGTTAAAATATTTTGTCTTGCTAAGAATCTGTTTGAAGGTGTTTCAAGAACGTTTTTTATTTGCACTTTTTTTGATTTTTTGTTGTCAGTCATAACATTAATCACATTTGATTTTAATAAAACTGTTTTTTCGTTTCCTCCTCGGATTCTTTCAGTTTTTCTTTTTTCCTCTCCGAGTTTCACTGTTCTTTTCTGTCCAGTAACTTCATATTTTTTCTTTTTTCTTCTCATGATGTATTTTCCACCAGAGATTTTTTTTCCTTTTCGCAAACTCATAGTAATTCAATTTTTATTTCGTTTAAATATCTTTCTGTGTGACGAAATGTTTATAAAACGGCGCGGTCATTATTTGTTATGGCTAATGGAATAGAGAGACCTTTGGATTTGTTGAACAATTCTAAAGGTACTGAAGTGTTAGTGCATTTGAAGGGCGACAAGCAGTTCGTTGGGACTTTGTTGGCTTTCGATATCCACATTAATTTGGTGATGGATAATACGAAAGAAATGCAGAATGGTGAGGTCAAACGAAATGTTGGCTTGACTTTTTTGCGAGGAGATACGATAATTTTTATCTCTCCTGCTTCATCTGTACTTAAGAAATAAGCGTTTTACCTGTTGATTTTCGCTGGGTAGAATTCTGGTGTGTTATGGTTAGTGATAACTTTGAGTTAATTATATAAAGATTTTTTTCTTATTTATTTTATGGGAGAGAAAATTAAAATAACTTTTTTGGGAACTTCGGGGGCGATTCCTTCGATTGAGAGAAATCACACGGCGGTTTTGCTTAGTTATAAAAGTGAAAATATTTTGGTTGATTGTGGTGAGGGCACGCAGAGGCAGTTCAAGTATGCTAAACTTAGTCCGAACAAAGTGACGAAACTTTTGATTACGCATTGGCACGGGGATCACGTTTTGGGAATTCCTGGATTTTTGCAGACGCTGGCGTTTAGTGATTATAAAAAAACTTTAGAAGTTTATGGGCCGGTCGGGACAAAAAAATTTATGGAATGTATGTTGAAAACTTTTGCTTTTTCTGGAGAAGTTAAAATGAAAATAATTGAATTAAGTAAAGAAGGAAAGTTTTTTGATTCGGGGGATTTTTATTTGGAGGCGAAGAAGTTGACGCACGGGGTTAGTTGTTTCGCGTATAATTTTGTTGAGAAAGGAAAATTGAAAATTGACAAGGATAAATTGAAAAAGTCTGGGTTGCCGGGCGGGCCGTTGATGAAAAAGTTGAAAGAAGGGAAAGATGTTTCGTGGAAAGGGAAGAAGTTTAAGTTTAAGGATTTGACTTATGGCGACGTTGAAAAAAAAGTTTCGATTATTTTGGATACGGCTTATGATAAAAAAATTGCGAAGTTTGTCGACGGGGCGGATTTGTTAATTAGCGAGGCGAGTTTTGATTCTTCATTTAAAACTAAAGCGAAAGAATATAATCACATGACTTCGGAGCAGGCGGCGGAAATTGCTAAAGCGGGGAAAGTTAAGAAATTAATTTTAATGCATTTGAGTCAGAGATATGGAAAGGCGACGAAAAAACTTTTGGATGAGGCGAAGAAAATTTTTAGTAAAAGTTCTTTGGCTGAAGATTTGGATATTGTAGAATTGAATTGAGTTCGGAAATGTTTTTATATGTTCTAATGTTCAAGTTATAATGAGAACAATAATATTTTTAGTTTTTGGAATATTTATTTTAATTAGTTTGAATTTTGTCTTTGGTGCGAGTATTGAAGATGTTGGAAGTGTTGTTGATATGGATAAGGCGGAATTGCAAGGAGAGGGAGTTGATTATTCTATTCTTAACGAGGCTGAGACGAGAGAAAATGGTGCGGTGGTTTCGATTAAGATTGTTGATGAAGATGGAAGTTTTTGTGTTAGAGGAAATTGTTATGAAAATATTGATAAAAGTAAAACAAATTATTTTGATTTAGATGCTGAGGGAAATATTGTGAGTGCGAGTTTTGTGACAACTGGCGAAGGGAATTATACTCTTGGAGAAGATGAATATTTTTTGCCTAAGGGGACGAGTGTTGAATTTAGGGAAGGGAAGGCTGTTTTGAGTGGGGATGGTGATTTTAAGATAAGAAAAGATGGATGCAAAGACCAATCAATATCATTTATAGAAAGGTTTCGGGAAGGAGATTTAATTATAGAGAATATGAAAGGTTGTGAAAGAAGACTTAAATCACGACAGATTATTTTTTTAATTAATAATGATTCATATTATTGTGGTTTTTGTGATGTTACCTTGGACGAATATGGAAGATTGCAAAAAATTGAAAAGGGAACTAGATTAGTTGGGGGCCCCCCTAAATTTTATAATTTTCGTCATGAATCTGTTAATCAAAACACCAATTTTTATTATAATTCAAATTTTAATCCTGAAGAACATGAAAATGAAAATTATATAAATATTGATGGGAATAAATGGAGTATCGGCGGAGAAAATTTAAAGGTTGATTTTGGACCAACATCTAGTTTATTTTTAGGCATTGATGAGTCCTTTACTTTTTTTGAATTGACTGCTTCTGGGAAAACTAATATCTATGTTGATAATGGGAAGATTCGCGTGGACTCCTTTGGATATTCTGATTTAGAAACAGAAAATTTAAATGTTTTTACGTCTAATAATGGAAAAATCTTTAAGAAAATAATGAGTAATACCTATAATGAAGTTGGAGAAGATGTCTCTAAAGCAGATATGTTGATTACAACTTTTAATGAACATGAAAATATTGTTTCAACCATGAATGTCGATAAAGAAGGAAGTATTTTTTCTGAAGAGGGGGATTTTTCTTTGTATTCTTCTCCGGCAACAGATACTATTGTGTCTCCTGATGAAAGATTGAATAAGTTTGAAGATAGAGATAAGGCAAGAGAGCAATTGAGGAATGAGGGGATAACTGATGAAAGGAGACAAGCTTATCTTCCAGAGGTGAGCGAATTTCTTTATAAACATATTAATGCCATTTGCGATTATGAAAATTATAATCTTGGGTTTGTAAATAATTTGGTTGGGGCTTTTGAAAATAATGAGGATCATTGTATTTCTTTTTGGGAAAGAAAAATCGCTAAAGGGGGGAGTTATGTTCCAGAAGATTTGTTACGAGCTTATATGGGATTGCCTCAAAAATATGGATCTCTTGGAGTTTCAGATTATCAACCTTCTATAAGTACCGAAAACAAATATTATTATAAGGTGAATAATTTTATTTCTGGGGAAAATATTAATTTTCTTTTAGAACGAATAAGTTTGGGGGAGGGTGATGAGATAATTGAAAGAAAAAGCGGAGATTCAATTGTTTTTGGAGGAACTTTGGGAAAATATACTTTATCTCGGGGGAAAGATTCTTGTGGTTTTTATATTTCATATTATGATATTTGGGATTTAGAACCGAATCTGTTGGAGGGTTTTGTTGGCAAGCCGTTTGAATTGTATGACCGAGTTTATTATGAACCTCTTACGTATGAAATAATTGAAAATCCTTGTGGGAATGAATAGTTTAATTCTTAGAAAAGGTTTTTATATAAGAATTTGTTTAGTTAGTTATGAAAAAAAGAGGACAGGTTACTATTTTTATAATTGTGGCAATTGTGATAATTGTTGCGGGGGCGATAATTTTTTTTGTAAATCAAAAATCTAATTCTGCAATTAATTTGCAAGGTGATGAAGTTGGTTTGAGGGTTGAAAGTTGTTTGGAGAACTCTTTGGCTTTGGCGATTGTTTCTAATTCTCTTCAGGGAGGATATTTTGATTCCGAAGAATCTGGTTATTATTTTGAGGATGGGAAATCTAATGTTCCTTCAAAAGAGGATTTGGAAAATAATTTATTGCTGGGCGTCGAGGGTATTTTCGGAAGTTGTTTGAATTTTTCTGATTTGCCTGGTGAGGTGAAATATGATTTGGAGAGAGCTATTTTTAAAATTGAAGGTGAAAATAATCTTATTAAAATTAATTTAAGATTGCCTATTACTTTGAAGATGGATGATTCTTCTTTGGTGGTTGATGAGTTTAGTTCAGAGATTGAGACGGATTATTTTAATTTTTATAATGTTGCGGTTGAACTAACTCAGGAGCAGGAAAAACATGTTGATGAAATTTGTTTGAGTTGTGCGACGGATATTGCTGGACGAGAAAGAGTTTCAATTGTTTCTTTAGAAGGACAGAAAGAGGGAAATGATATTTTGATTTATACAATTTCAAAAGATAGAGAGGATGTTTTTAATCCATTGTTTATCTTTAAGCATAAATTTAAATTAGTGGAATAGTTAATAGGATTATGAAATTTAGAGGATTATTTTTGTTTTTGTTTATTTTAATTAGTTTGAATTTTGTCTTTGGTGTGAGTATTGAAGATGTTGAAAGTTTGATTGATCAGGAAAAAGCACAATTGCAAGGTCAAGGTATTGAATATATTATTTTTAACGAGGCTGAGACGAGAGAAAATGGTGCGGTGGTTTCGATTAAGATTGTTGATGAAGATGGAAGTTTTTGTGTTAGAGGAAATTGTTATGAAAATATTGATAAAAGTAAAACAAATTATTTTGATTTAGATGCTGAGGGAAATATTGTGAGTGCGAGTTTTGTGACAACTGGCGAAGGGAATTATACTCTTGGAGAAGATGAATATTTTTTGCCTAAGGGGACGAGTGTTGAATTTAGGGGAGGGAAGGTTGTTTTTGTTGGGAACGGAGATGTGGTAATAAACACAAAAGAAAATAAAAAATTTAATTTATTGTTGAATCCTGGTGTAAATGTTGAGGTGGAATTTTTGGAAAGGGGGAAAATGGTTTTTAGTGGAAGAGTGTTTACAATTAATGGATATTCTGGTGGTTCTTTGTCTTCAGAAGAACAAATTTCTATAATTTTTGACAATCTTGGAAGAGTGTTGAGAGTTGAAGGAAAAGGTTTTATGCTTGGAGATGTAAGGGATTTTTCTTTAAATAATAAAGATTATTTGAATTTTTATTATGGAGCAGATTTTAATATTTCAGCTCATAAAGATGAAAATTATTTTTATGAGGATTTGACAAGTGGGGTTTTGTATGCTGGAGGAGATTATTATTTGACTGAGCATTATGTTACCCGTTCGGGATTTAAGAGTATTTTTAGTTTAGTCCCGAATGGAAATGTTGAGATATCTAAGGGGAGGGGGTTAGCGAGAGTTTTATGTGAGGGTTCTACAATTATTAATTCTGGTTATTTTAACACCTTGAGGATTTCTGAGGATGGGAAAATTTTTAAGAGATTTAATAGGGGATCTTTTTTTGGGAAATCTGAAGAAGAAATAAATCAAGAGGAGATTGATTTAGAGGTTGTAGTTAAATCTGGGGATGAATCTTCAAATTTAAACTATGATGGAACAAATAATGTTTATTCTTCTGAGGGAGAGGATTTTTCTTTGTATTCTCTTCCAGCAAGAGACACTATTGAAGCGTCTGATGAGAGATTGAATAAATTTGAGGATAGAGAACGTGATAAACAATATTTTTTGGAACATGGAATAACTCCTGAATTAGAAAGAGGGTATGTTCCTAAAGTTAGTGAATGGTGGCAAGAAAATTTTAATCCTGCAGGAGATTATGTCTATGATTTAGCTACGCAGGATCCTATACAATTTATTAGAAATTTTAATGATAGGTTTAAAAGGGGGGCTACAGCATTTACTCAGGGAACTTCAACAGGAAGAGAAGATGCTTGGAGATTGTATTTGGGGATGCCCCAACAAGATAATACTTTTTCAATTTCAAAATATCAACCTTCGATAAGCTCGGAAAATAGATATTATTATAAAATAAATGAGTTTAGTGAGTTTGAAAATGTTCAACAAGTTTTATATAGAATCTCTCAAGGTGGAAAATCCAGAATTAATGTAGACTCAGTTGTGATTCCAGATATGGGGGGGGCAGAGGGAGGAGTTGGTTTAAGAGACTATACACTTTCAAAAGGAAAAGATTCTTGTGGTTTTTATATTTCATATTATGATAAATGGGATCTGACTCCGAATAAGTTGGAAGGTTTTTTCGGAACACCTTTGGAAATTTATGATAGAATTTATTATGATCCAATTACTTATGAGAAAATTGAAAATCCTTGCGGAAACTGATTAATTTTTTTGTTTTATCGTCGGGAAATTTATTTTTTCGTATTAATAACCTTAGTGCACAAACCGCAGGTGGCCTGAAAGAAATTAGTTGGAAAAAATAGGGAAATAGAAAGATTTTAAATAAGATTATTTCTTGGTTTAATTATGCCTCGGTAGCTCAGCCTGGATAGAGCACTAGCCTTCTAAGCTAGGGGTCGCAGGTTCAAATCCTGTTCGGGGCATTGCGCGGGTGGCACAGCGGCTACTGCGCTTCCCTGCAGAGGAAGTTTCCGTGGGTTCGAGTCCCACCCCGCGCTTAATTTACGAGAACCCGGTTCGACGAGCAACTCTGAAATTTCGAATAAATGAGCAACGAAAATAAAAAGCGAATTTAAAGAATATTTCACGGGTTGGGAGCACCATCCCCGCGCTTAAAAAATTTTAAATAGTTCTTTTTGTAGAGAATAATATGGCTTATGTGGTCAAACAAAATGTTAATGGTGGCGATTACTATTATCTTCGGAAAAGTGTGCGTGAGGGCGGTAAGGTGGTGAGTAAGAGCATTGCATATCTTGGGAAGACAAAAACCGAAGCAGATAAAAAGGCAAAAGAGATAATTAAGAACATGGGTAATTTAGATGTTGCAAAAAGTGAGAGTAAGGCGGTGAAAAAGTTAGTCTGTGAACCGACGAATATTTCTATCGAGGAGTTGGCAAATTTTTGTAAATCGAAAGGATTTGTTTTTAGAAGTTCAGATATTTATGGGGGGCTTTCAGGTTTTTGGGATTTTGGTCCGTTGGGAGTTGAGTTGTTTAAAAATTTAAAAGATGATTGGTGGAATCATTTTGTTTATCAAAATACAAATATGGTTGGAATGGAAGCGAGCATTATTTCTCATCCAAGGACGTGGAAGGCTTCTGGGCACATAGAAAATTTTAATGATTTGGCTGTTGTTTGTAAGAAATGTAAAAAGGGAACTAAGATTGATGTTTCTGAAGAAGGAAAAGTTAAATGTGAATGCGGGGGCGAGTTTGAAGTTAAAGGGAAATTTAGTTTAATGTTTAAAACAAATGTTGGAGCATTGAATTCGGAAGTTGCTTATCTCCGAGGAGAAACCGCGCAAGGAATGTTTATGAATTTTAAATTGATTCATCAAACTTCGAGAATGCAATTACCTTTTGGTGTTGCCCAAATTGGAAGATGTTTTAGAAATGAGATTGCTCCGAGGGATTTTTTATTTAGATGTAGAGAATTTCATATTGGAGAGTTTGAATTTTTTATTCATCCTGAAGAGAAAAAATGTGAATTGCTCGACGATAAACATCTTAAAGTGAAATTTAGAATTTTGGATGCAGAGACGCAGGTTGCTGGAAAAGATGGTTTGAAAGAAGTTGCTATGAAAGAACTTGTTGCAAAAAATAAACTTGATGAGTGGCATGCTTATTGGTTGGCTGAACAAATTTTTTGGTTTAGAAGTTTAGGTTTGGATAAAATAAAAATTCGAGAGCACACAAAAGAGGAATTGAGCCATTATAGTTCTGCGACTTTTGATATTGATTATGAATATCCGTTTGGAAGTAAAGAGGTTGCGGGAAATGCAAATCGGGGACAATATGATTTGATGCAACATCAAAAAGAAAGTAAACAAAGTATGGAAGTTTTTGATGAGAAAACTAAACAGAAGGTTTTACCGAGGGTGATTGAGCCAACTTTTGGAATGGAAAGAGTTTTTTTGGCTATTTTAACTAATGCTTATTGTGATGATAAATCTCGAGGAAATATTGTTTTGAGAATTCCTGCGAAGCTTGCGCCTATTAAAGTTGCAGTTTTTCCTTTGATTAAACAAAAAGAATTTGAAGATTTAGCGAAAGGAGTTTCAAAAAACTTAGGAGAAGAGTTTAATGTTTGTTATGATAAGTCTGGTTCAGTTGGTAGACGATACGCGCGTAATGATGAAATTGGAACTCCATTTTGTGTAACCATCGACGGTGATTCAGTAAAAAATAATGATGTTACAATTAGAGATAGAGATACAACAAAACAAATTCGTGTAAAAATTTCTGATTTGAAAGAAATTTTAAGAAAATTAATTAATTCTGAGATTGAATTTGAAAAAGCAGGAAAATTAATAAATTAAATTCACCGACGCTGATTTTGATAGTAATTGATTAAATTTTTTTGTGAAAAATGTTTTTTATTTTTTTACCGAAGACTTTTTAAAGTTTATATTCTTATAATAAATAATTAAAAAGAGGTATCTCACATGGCTGTAAAGAAAAAAGTTGCTAAAAAAAAGGTAGTGAAGAAGAAAGTAACTAAGAAGAAAGTAGTTAAGAAGAAAAAGAAATAAACCTTTTTATTTTTTATTTTTTATTTTTTTATAATTGGTTTTTGATTAAGTTTTTAAATTCTGTTTGTTTGGTTTATTAATGGAAGATTGTGTTTTTTGTAAGATAACGAATGGAGAAATTCCTGTTAAGATTATTTATGAAAATGATAATTTTGTTTCTTTTCCCGACGCTAATCAACAAATAGATGGTCATTCTTTGGTCGTTTCTAAGAAGCATTTTGCGACGGTTTTGGATATTCCGAATACTTTGGGAGGTGAATTGCTTGATTGTATAAAGAATACTACTTTGAAACTTATGGCTGAGTATAAGAGTGAGGGGTTTAATATTGTGAGCAATAATTTTGAGAGTGCGGGGCAGGTGGTTGGACACGTGCATTTTCATATTTTGCCGAGGAAGAAGGGGGGGAAAGTTCCGCGGGTTTATTGATTTTGTTTTTTATTTTTAAAATTATTGCTGAAGAAAAAATTATTCCTATAAAATCTGTTAGAACATCTGTGATTGTTGAGCTTCTCATTGGCACGAAACTTTGATGAATCTCGTCGCTGATTGCGTAAATTAATGAAAAGAAAATTGTTACGATTAAAACTTTGTAGGAAAATTTTTGTTTGGTTTGTAATGAGTAAAATAGAAAAAAGTTGAACAGGAAAAATACTGCGAAGTGGTAGATTATTGGGATGAATGTAATTCCGCCGGATTGATTTGTCCCTGGCAGACTTGAAAAGAAAAATATTTCTATACCAATTAAAAGTGTTAGGATGATTGAGAGGGATTTGTTTTTTGAAAGTGTTTTTATCATTTGAGAATATTTATTTTTAGATTTAAAAGAATTGTTGTGTTTGAGTGTTTTCTCCGGTCGAGAAAAAATAAATGGCTCTGAAGAGAATTTAACTACAACTCAATCATTGAAAAGTTGTCATTAATATTTTATTTTGCACTTTCCAATAATTTCGCGACCTCTGTCGGTCTCGAGTTAAAAAATAAATGGCTCTGAAGAGAATTTAACTCTCGACCTCTGCCTCATGAGAGCAGCGCTCTAACACTGAGCTACAGAGCCGAAACTATAAAAATAAATGGGTTTAAAAGTTTTAAGGTAAGGCTTAAATATTCTTTTTTCTTGTTTTATTTATGGTTGGTCAAGAAGAAGTGATAAATCAAATGGTAAATATGTTTCCGCCAGAGGTGGCTTCTCAAATTAGTTTTTGGATTCAAGCAATTGGGGGAATTTTTGTTGTTTATCTTGTGATTCTTTTATTTAGAACTTATTCTCAATATAAAATGAGTAGAGATATAAAATTAATTAAGAAAAAGTTGAAGATTAAGGGTTAGTTTTTGTTAGAGTTATTTCTATTGTTGAAACGTTTATTATTTTGCCTGTGTCGCTTTTTTTGGATTCGCTTCCTATTTTTATTTTTTTTACAGAAATGTTTTTCCCATCGACTTGTTTCTTTTTCATGACTTCTGCTAAATCGACGGCTTTTGTGATTTGTTTTCCTCGGGCAATTATTGTGACCTCGTCGTTTTCACTTTTGGTGAATTGGAAAGTTATGCTTTTGATATAATTTAAGAAATGTTTAACTCCGACAAAAACTTTATTATTATTTTCTGGAGAATCCTCTTTTTGAATTGAATTCGTCATTTTATTCGGCGCTTAATTCTTCTTCTTTCTTTCTTTCTTGCCTTTTTGTTCTTACGAAAAGTCCTGCTATCTGATTTCTTATTTTTTTACTGGGCATTGTGTTATTTCCAAGAATTTTTTTATTGTGTTGAAATTCTTCTGAAAAAGTTAGACCTTTGTCTGAAAGTGTGTTCACAGTTCTTCGCACTAACTTAGATTTTATTTTTCCCATTCTTATTTGTCTATTTGAAGGTTTTTAAATATTTTTATTCGACTTTTTCGATTCCTGAGAGGTTTTTTATGGCTTCTATGAACTGGCTCATTTTTTTGGCGGGTTCTCCGAGGCTGAGGATTATGTAAGGGAGGTCTATTTCAGAGGCTTTTTTGTAGGCATCTATAAAGTCTTTTTCAACAATTCTTTTTTTATTGTAGGCGATTAAAAGATATTCTTTTTGGTTTTTGACCACTTTTAATCTTAAATCGGTTTTGCTGAAACTTTGAATGTCCGAGATTTCTATTGATTTTTCTGAAAGATATTCTTTTATTTTATTGAAGAATTTTTCGTTTGTTTTTTGAGAATTTTCTATTTTTTTGAGGGGTTTCTTTTTATGAATTTCTTTTGGTTTTTCAATTATTTTTATTCGAGGTTTTTCTATTTGTTTTATTTCTTCTTTTTCTTGTTGTTTTCTAATTTCTTGAATTATTGATTTTGGAATTTGAGTTTGGGGAATTTCTTTTATCTCTGGTTTTGGTTCTTCTTTTATTTGAATAACTTCTTCTTGTTTTGGAACATCTTCTTTTTGGAATTCTGATTCTGGGGTTGTCAAATATCTCCAGATTATTTCATCATCTTTTTTGAAGGGGATTGCAAAATCTTTTATTTCTCTTAGTGCGACTCTTATTGCGGGCTGTTGTTCTCGGTCTTTTAGGAATTTTTCATTTCTTAGTAAATTGTATGCTTCGTTTTCTTTGTTTTTTATGTGCTCTGAGAATTTTTCTAATTTTGATTCTTGGCCTGGGATGAAATAAACTGGTGTACACCCGACTTTCATGTGGCTTATTTTTAATTTTTTTTCGGAGAGGAGTTCGGATAGAAATGCCGAGGTGAAAAGTATGCTTTGATCAATTTCTTTTGAGAGGTGGACAGGTAAACTGGGTCCTCTTGTTCGGATGAATTGTATGATTTTCTCTTTTAATTGTGACGTGTCTTGTGCAGGCATGATTGAAGAAGAATTAAGAGGGTTATAAATATTTTTATAATAATTTCTGGATATAAATTTATTTAAATGATTGGGGATTAGTTTTTTTATGGTTGTAGTAATTTCTGGTGAAGGTTATGATGAATTATTAGACGCATATTTTAAAGGAGAGGTGGCACCTTATTATGAGATTAGTGCAGATTTTGAACAAAAAAGATTTCTTTTATCAAATATAAAAACAACACTTTCTATCTATTTTACTGAAAAAGGAGTTTTAGTTAAGAAAAGAGTGCCGGGGGATAAAAGATCTGGATTAGAATTTTTGAGTTTAAATGATTTGAATGCGCTTACAGGATGGGGTGTTCCAAGTAGTAATCAGGAAATTAAGGTTTAATCCACTTAACCTCGTAATATGTGACATCGCTTTCTTCGTCAAGAATTGCTATTAGAAGGTTCTTTTTTGTGGAATGTGCTACTCGGTTTTTTGCAGAGAATTCGTGCCAGGTTGATTTTTTAGATTCGTGTTCGACGAAGACAATCCATTGTGCGTGTTTCTTTCCAGGTTTTGCGCCTTTTTCGTAAACTCTAAAGTCCGCACCGAATTTTAATGCGGTTTTTACAATGTAACCTTTTTCTCTTAAATCTTTGTAGATGGGATATTTGATTTGGAACTTTTTATCTATCTTGTTGAATTTTTTTATGACCTCGGTTTTTGCGAGTTTTTTGTTTCCTTGAATTATTTCGAGTTTTTCGGTTTCAACTAAGAAGTATGCTTCTGATAAACTGTATTGAATTTTGTCGCCGACTTGTTCTCCGAGCGCGGATTTTTTTGATAGTCCCATCGCGAGTGGGTCGTTGCTCTGGACAATTTCTCCGATTAAGTGTGCTTGTATTTTTTTCATAGTGATAATAATTTATAACAATATTTAAAAATATGCTTTTCATGTTTATATGATGAATGCTATTAGGGATTTAATTTTATGTAAGTCTTTGGTAGCCGTGATTCTCTTAAATTAAGTTCATTGGTTTTCCGATGAACGAGCAATGTTTTGTTAAGAGAATTCTGAATTAAATTGGGAGGTATAAAAATGGAAAAAGAAAAAAGGAAAGTAGCGTATCGACCTTGCGAAACTGGAAGTAGGTCTTTTCAGTTGTTGAAGCCGTGTTCTGAAAGAGTTGCTGGTTATCATGACAGGGGTGCTCGTAAAACCGCTTTGGGCGTTTTCAATGCTTTTGAAAATTATGAGATGGTTTTTGAACCGCGGGCAGAAATAGAATTTCAAAAGTATCTTGAAAAAAGAACTGAGAAGAAATCTTTGTTTGAGAGAAAAGGGCTTGAGATAGTTGTTGTGAAGGCAAATAATATAAATGCGTTTTAAGTTGTTTTAATATGACATATAATTTCAAACAAATAGAGAGCAAGTGGCAGAAGAAGTGGGACGAAGGAAACGTCTTTGTTGTTAAGGCAGATAGTCGACAAAAAAAATTTTACAATCTTGAGATGTTTCCTTATCCTTCTGGAGAGGGGTTGCATTTGGGGCACGGATTGAATTATACTATTGGAGATATTCGTGCGAGGTTCAAGCGTATGAGTGGTTTTAATGTGCTTTATCCGATGGGTTATGATTCGTTTGGTTTGCCGGCGGAGAATGCTGCGATTAAAGTTGGGGTGCATCCTCGGAAGTATACTCAGAATGCAATAAAGAATTTTATTGTTCAGCAGAAGGCGTTGGGTTTGAGTTACGATTGGACGAAGATGTTGAGTTCGTGCGAGCCAGAGTATTATCAATGGAATCAATATTTTTTCTTGAAATTTTTGGAGAAGGGTTTGGCATATCGGAAGAAGGCGCCAGTGAATTGGTGTGAGAAGTGTGATGGGGTTTTGGCGAATGAGCAGGTTCATAATGGAAAATGTTGGATTCATAAATGTGATGTCGAGGTTAAACATCTTGAGCAATGGTTTTTGAAAATTACAGATTATGCGGATGAACTTTTGGAAGTTGATAAATTGAATTGGCCTCAGAGAATTAAGACGATGCAGAGAAATTGGATTGGGAAAAGTTACGGGACTGAGATTGATTTTGATATTGGTGGCAAAAAATGGCCGATTTTCACAACTCGACCAGATACGATTTATGGAGTTACTTTTATGGTTGTTTCGGCTCAACATAATAATTTATTTGATTTAGTTACCGAGGGGCAGAAGAAAGAAGTTGAGAAGTTTTTGAAAAAGTTGAAAAGTGTTTCTGAGAAAGAGTTGGAAGTTATGGAAAAGGAAGGGTTTTTTACTGGATCGTATGCGATTAATCCTTTGACTGGAGATAAGGTTCCGGTTTATGCTGGGAATTTTGTCGTCGCTGATTATGGTTCTGGAATGGTTATGGCGGTGCCTGCTCACGATCAGAGAGATTTTTTGTTTGCGAAAAAATATGGAATTGATATTAAGGTAGTGATTAGTCCGAAGGATTTTGAGATTGAAGAGAAAAAATTGCCGGAGGCTTATACGGGGAAAGGAACTTTGATTAATTCTGAAAATTTTAATGGAATGGAAAATGAAAACGCGAAGGAAGAGATTACTAAACTTTTGGTTAAGAAAAAATTTGGGAAAAAGAAAGTTCAGTTTAAGTTGAGAGATTGGTTGATTTCTCGTCAGAGATATTGGGGCACGCCGATTCCGATTGTGTATTGTGATAAGTGTGGGATGGTTCCTGTTCCTGAAAAAGATTTGCCTATTGAACTTCCTGAGAAAGTTGTTTTTGGAAAAGGAAATCCGTTGGTTACGAATAAGAAATTTTTGGAGACGAAATGTCCGAAGTGTAATGGGAAAGCCCGACGGGAAACTGACACGATGGATACTTTTATTGATTCGAGTTGGTATTATATGAGGTTCGCGGATAATAAGAATGATAAAATTTATTTTGATAAAAAGGCGGGTGATTATTGGTTGCCGGTTGATACTTATATTGGTGGGGCGGAGCACGCGACGATGCATTTGCTTTATGCGAGATTTTGGACGAAGGCTTTGAGAGATTTGGGAATTGTTAATTATGATGAGCCGTTTATTCAATTATTTAATCAAGGAATGTTGCACGCTTCCGACGGGAATAAAATGTCGAAGAGTTTGGGGAATGTAATTAATCCGATTGACACGATTAAAAAATATGGTGCGGATTCTTTGAGGTTGGCGTTGATGAGTTTTGCTTCGCCGGATTCTGATACAAATTGGGATGAGAAAGTTTTGATTGGAAGTTATAAATTTTTGAATAAAGTTTGGGAAAAGTTTGAGAATATTAAAATTGGAAAGTCTAATCCGAAGATTGAGAGTAAGTTGAATAAAACGATTAAAGAAGTTTCGAGTCAGATTGAAAATTTCAAATATAGTTTGGCGATAATTAAGATTCGGGATTTGTTTAATTCTTTGGGAGATGAAGAGAGTAATGAAGTTCTTGAGAAAAGTTTGAAGTTGTTGCATCCGATTTGTCCGCATATTACCGAGGAGCTTTGGGAGAAAATTAAAGGGAAAGGAATAATTAGTTTGAGTGAATGGCCGAAGGCGGAAGAGAAAAAGATTGACGAGAGTTTTGAGAAGGCGGAGCAGGCTGTTGATAAATTGGTTAGTGATATTGCGCAGATTAAAAAAATAACTGATAAATCTAATGCGAAAGTTTATGTTTATGTTTTGCCGAATGAGTTGGGAATTTACAAAGATGTTGAAGGAATAAATTTATTTGCTGTTTCGGATAAAAATAAATATGATCCGGAGAATAAGTCGAAGAAAGTTAAACCTGGACGGCCGGGAATTTATTTAGAATGAAAATAAAAAAATTAACTGATACAGAGTTGGCGATTGTTGACAATCTTTCGGATATAGTTTACTTGGAAACTATCAAAGGAATGAACTGTGATGAGATGAAATCTTTTGATTGTTATGTTCCTAAAGATATGAGGCATTATTTGAGAAAACAAACTGAATGGATTTCGACGGAGAGAAATTTAATTGGAAGTCGAAAAGGGTGTTCTTGTGATGAAATTAATGATGAAGAATTGTTAGAAGATTTTAATCGTTGTCATAATGGTGAAAGGTTTAAAGTTTTTTATTGTTTGAAATTTCCCGAGTTAGTTGAAAGAAGAGATTAGAAACTTTAATAAATCGGAAAGTATTCTTTATTTTGTTTTCGGATAATTGAAAGGAGGTAAAATGACACCAATAGAAATTATAGCATTGGTTTTTGCATTAGTTGTAGCGGTTAAAATAATTGTGATTTTGATAAAGGCAGAGACGTGGATGAAATTTGTGAAATTTATTTACTCAAATTCGGTTTTGGCACAAATAATTTCTCTAATTTTAGCAGGAGTTACTTTGTATTATTTGGTTCGTGTTGAGGGTTTGAGCATCGTTCAAATTTTTGCAGTATTTTTATTCATATCGTTTTTGATGGTATTGAGTTTTGCAGTTCATAGTAAGGATACAATTGGTTTTGCAAACACCATTTTAAAAAAGAAAAAAGTTATTAGAAAATACTGGTTGGCTTTAATAATTTGGATTGTTTTAATAATCTGGTTTTTCAAAGAACTTTTGATGTAAAATTTATTTTTTTATTTTTTATTCTAAAATAGCTTTAATTCTTCTAACACCAGAACTGCTTGATTCTTCTTTTTGTATTTTGAATTTTCCTAATTCACAAGTGTTTTTTACATGAGGTCCCGCACAAATTTCTTTTGAGAAATCACCGACGCTGTAAACGGAAACTATTTCTCCGTATTTATGTCCGAACGCGCCCAAAGCTCCTTGCTTTTTTGCTTCTTCTGGCGACATTTCTTCTCTAATTACCTCACAAGAAGATTGTATTTTTGCGTTAACTAAATCTTCAATTTCTTGAATTTCATCATTAGTTAATTTTCTGTCAAAATTGAAATCTAATCTCAATCTTTCTGGAGTTATGTTCGAACCTTTTTGCATTATGTTTTCATCTTTCAAGACAACTCTTAGTGATTCTAAAAGTAAATGTGCTGTGGTGTGTAATTTTGTTGTTGCTTCGGAATTGTCTGCGAGTCCGGATTTGAATCGTCCAACCGATGCTGTTCGAGAGAGTTCTTGATGTTTATCGAAGTGTGCCTTGCATTCTTTCTCTGGAAATTTCATTCCAGCCTTTTCAACTTCTTCTTTAATCATTTCAACTGGGAATCCGTAACTTTGATATAATAAGAAAGCGTCTTCACCGCATAAATCTTTTTTTGAGTCGAGTAATTTTTGAAGTTTTTTTATTCCTTGTTCTAAAGTTGATTCAAATTGTTTTTCTTCTTTTTTTATTTCTTCAAGAATTTGTTTTTTGTTTTGTTCAAGATGTTCATAATCATCGTAGATTTTGAAAACTGGTTCCGCTATTTTTGAAATTGATTCGGAGATTCCTAAATCTTTTTTGTATTTTATTGCTCGTCGTAAAAGTCTTCTTAAAACATAACCTTGTTCCGAATTTCCTGGTGAAATCCCGTCGGCAATTATAAAAACTGAAGCTTTAATGTGGTCGGCAATTATTCGCATTGCTTTTTCATTTCCTTTGTAATTTTTTTTAGAAAGTTTTTCTATTTCGTAAATTATTGGTTTGAATGTGTCTCCGAGGTAATTATCTTCTAATCCGTTTAGAATTGTGGTCGTTCTTTCAGTTCCCATTCCAGTGTCGACGTTTTTTTGTTTTGCGATTTCATATATTTCTTTTTCGTTTTTATTATACTGCATTAAAACATCGTTCCAAATTTCTACCCAATTTTTATTTTCGGGGTCAAAAATTTTTGGTGCTGGAATATTATTTAATTTCCAATAAAACATTTCTGTGTCTGGACCACAAGGTCCTGTTTTTCCGGCTGGTCCCCACCAATTGTCTTTTTTTGGGAGGAAAGCAATTCTTTCTTTTTTTATTCCTAATGATTTCCAAATCTCTGCTGCTTCTTCATCTTTGGGTGCGTCTTTGTCGCCTTTGAAACAAGTTACGGCAAATCTTTCTAAAGGAATTTTCAAAACTTTTGTTAGGAATTCAAATGAAAATTCAATTGCTTCTTTTTTGAAATAATCTCCGACGGACCAGTTTCCTAACATTTCGAAAAATGTGTGGTGGTATGTGTCTCCGACTTCTTCAATGTCACCGGTTCGAATGCATTTTTGAACATTTACTAATCTTTTTCCGAGGGGATGTGGTTGTCCCATTAAGTAAGGAACTAATGGGTGCATTCCTGCTGTTGTGAATAAAACTGTTGGGTCATTTTCTGGAATTAAACTTGAATTTGGAACTTCCCTGTGTTTTTTTGATTTGAAAAATTCAATGTATTTTTTTATTAGTTCTTTTCGAGTTATCATGTTAAGTTATAAGAATTAGAGTTTTAAAATATTTGTGCAATTATCTATCTAATGCTCTCAATCTATTTTGAATTTCTTTTAATTGGTATTCTAAATTGTCATCTTTTCTCGTTGTTGTTTTAATTTTTTCTTCTCTTTTTTTGATTGAAGGTATTTCTATTTCTGGAAGTATTTTTTGAAGTTTGTTTATGTTTGTTACAACTTCTTGCATTTTTTTATGAATTTTTAATTTGAGTTTTAATTCTTCCGTTCTTAATGTTCGGTATTGTTTTATTATTTGTGCAAGCTTTAATAGAGCTTGTTGAGAATATAACATATCTTTTTTTGATTCTACAGCCTCGCTAAATTCAAGTTTTATATGAATTAAATTATTTTCTCCTTTCATTCTACTTTAGAAAAAATGTCTTGGTTGACTTTTTCAATTTGATTTTTTATTAATTGTATTTCGTTTTCCCAAGCTTCAAGTTCTTTTTCTTCCCCTTCTTTTATTCTTTTTGTTTCTCCAAGTAAAGTTTCTATGTCTTTTATTTTTTCTTTAGTTTTTTCAAAAAGGTGAAGGCTTTCTTCAAATTTATCAATTCTTATAAAAATTGGTTCGGCTTTTCTAATTCTGGAAGTGCCTGTTCTAAATTCTGAAGGGATTTCAATTTTTCTTTTTTCTGTTTGCATTTTTATCGGAGTTTCTAAAGGCATCATTTGATTTTCTTCTTCGTCATCCAAATCAAATTCATCTGCCTCGAAATCTCCATCACCTTTTTCTCCTCCAGAAACTGCCTCTTTTATAGCATTCTGTGAAAATCTATTTCCAAGTTCGCTCATCGGGAAACTCGGTAATTGTTGTAATTGATCTCTTTGAAAAGGCATTTGCGAATTTTGATTTTCTAGTGAAGGTAATTGTGGGAGAGAAATATTTCTTTGGGATTGCTGAGGCAACTCAGGTAATCTTGAAAGACTTGGAAGTTTTGGTATGCCTTCCTCTTTTTTATTTTTGTTGAACCATCCCATTTTCGTGTATTTTTTGATATATATTATAAACAATATAAGTTTAAAAATGCTTCTACGATTTTCGCATAACTTAACATTTAAAAATACTTTTTTCGTTAGTTTCGAATGTTAGATAAGTTTCTTAGAGAAGTTGTTGTAATTGCCGTTGGAAAACAAGCGGAAGGAATTGTAGATTTGTTGAATTCTAAAAAGTACGTTAATGAATTTATCCTCGCTAAAAAATTAAATCTCACAATAAATCAGACGAGAAATATTTTGTATAAACTTTCGGATCATGGTTTGGTTTCGTCAACGAGAAAGAAAGATAAGAAAAAAGGGTGGTATACTTATTTTTGGAAAATAGAAGTTTTGAAAGCGTTGGAATTTTTGAAGGATATAATGGACAAAAGGCTTTCACAAATTGGAAGCCAGATAAATAGTCGAGAGACAAAGCAGTTTTATATTTGTGAAAGATGTAACATTGAATTTAACGAGGAGAACGCGCTTTTGAATGATTTTACTTGTAATGAGTGCGGGGATATTTTTACTTTGAAAGATAATTCTAAACTTTTGAGAGAGTTAATTAGGCGGATGGATAAATTGAAAAAAGAATTGGTTTTGGTAGACGAGGAAATTGCAATAGAATCGGACAAGGAAGAAAAAATTAGGTTGAAGGAAGTTGTTAAAGTAGAAAAAGAAGCTTCTGCAAAGCGGGCTGTGAAGAGAGCCGAGGCTGCGGTGAAAAGAGCAGTGAAAAGGAAAGAAGATGGTTTGCCTCCAATTGTTAAAAAAGTAGCAAAGAAAAAAGAAGTAAAGAAGGAAGTTAAGAAAAAAGTTATCAAGAAAGTAGCAAAGAAAATTTCTCCAAAGAAAAAATAAAATGGGCGTTTATCAAGTTTATCCAACTCCGAAAAGAAAATCTTTTTTTAGTAATTTGAGTGTTAATACTAATTTGATTATTCTTAATGTTGTCGCGTTTTTTGTTTTTAGTGTTTTAATTTTAACAAAGGTTTTGCCTCTCGAATATATTGCAATTCAGCCGTCGAATATTTTTGTAGGGAAATATGTTTGGACTTTTTTGACGAGTATGTTTATGCACGCTGGATTTTTTCATCTTTTTGTGAATATGCTTTCAATGTTTTTTATTGGAGGATTAGTTGAAAAAATAATTGGTGCTAAAAGATTTTTGTATTTCTATTTAGCTTCGGGTTTGTTCGCGGGATTATTTTTTGTGTTGATGAGTAAGTTTGTTTTTGTAAATGATTTTGGTGTTTTTGCCGTCGGGGCGTCTGGAGCTTTGTTTGGGTTAGTTGGGCTTTTAGTTTTGTTGACGCCGAATCTTCCAGTTTATGTGATGTTTATTCCAATTCCAATTAAAATGAAATATGCTGCACCTGGTTTGTTGTTGGTTTTGTGGTTGGTTTCTATTGCTGGAAATGTTCCAATTGGAAACACTGCACATCTTGGAGGATTGTTGCTTGGTTTGGGTTATGGTTTGTATTTAAGAAAGAAATATAAAAATAAGATTCGACAGATTGGTAAGCAATTTAGTTAAAAGAGGAAAAATGAAGAAAAAAAATAAAAGAGGGTTTGATTTTAAGAAAGAGTATAAACTTAGTTGGGATTTTTTGAAAGAGTCGAAGAATTATATTTATTCTGTGATTGCGATATTTTTTGGGTTTGCTTTGATAGGATATTTTATGCCGGTTTCGGATTCGTTTAGAGATTATGTTTTGAAATTTCTTCAGGAATTATTAATGCAGACTGAGGGGCTTTCGCAATTTGAAATGATTAATTTTATTTTTTGGAATAATATTCAGAGTGGGTTTATGGGAATGATTTTTGGATTTGCGTTGGGGGTTTTTCCTGTTCTTGCGACTTTGGCAAATGGTTACTTTTTGGGGTTTGTTGCGTCTTTAGTTGTTGGAGAAAGCGGGCTTTCGATTTTATGGAAATTAGTTCCTCATGGGATTTTTGAATTGCCGGCGATTTTTATTTCCTATGGAATGGGAATGAAATTTGGAAGTTTTGCTTTTGAGAAGAAAAAATTAGAAAAATTTAAAGAATATTTTTGGAACTCGCTTAGAGTTTTCATTTTAGTGGTTCTACCACTCTTAGTAATTGCGGCAGTTATAGAAGGCAGTTTAATTTCTTTGCTTGGTTAATCTTTTAAGTCACTGATTCCGAGCATTATGAAAAGTAAACCAATCATAATAACAAACCATACTAGACCGCCCTTGAAGAACAACCAAGCCGCTTCACCGAAACCAGTGAAAAACCATGCCATGATCGCGCCGTTCAAAAGCAACAATCCCAATATTAGTTCAATCCATTTATTCATTGTAACATTTTGATACATTTTTGTTTTAAAAAGATTATGTTGTTTGAGTATATGGATAGTTTTTTAAAATCAGTTATTTAGATGGTATTATGAAAGCGATAGAGCCGATTAAGGTTGAGAAGGACATGAAAGTTTCGGATTTAGTGGCGAGCATGGGTGGGGCCGGTTTTGGTGCGCGGAAAATTTCTGAGGCGAGTGTTATTATGAAGCAAATGTTTGAGGATAAAAAGTGTAAGGTTTTTTTTGGAGTTGCAGGGGCGATGGTTCCTGCGGGAATGAAAAATGTTATTATGGATGTTTTGGATGAGGTCGATGTTTTTGTTACGACGGGCGCGAATTTGACGCACGATTTGATGGAGTCTTTGGGTGAGAGGCATTATCACGGGGACGAATCTGTTGATGACGAGAAATTGAATAAAGAAGGTATTGATAGAATTTATAATGTTTTTTTGAAGAATTCAGTTTATGAGAAAATGGAGGATTTTTTTAAGGAACATTATGAAAAGTTTAAGGCGTGTAAGACTGTTAAGGAATTTTTGTGGAAGCTTGGGGAATTGGTTCCAGGAGACGGGATTTTGAAAAAGTGTTTTGAGAAAAAGATTCCGATTTTTTGTCCAGGGATTGCGGATTCTGGAATTGGTTTGATGATTTGGGGTCGAAGTGTTGAAGGAAAGGGAGACACGAGCATTGATATTTTTGTGGACATGAAAGAGATAATTGATTTGGCTTGGACTTCGAAAAAGAATGGAGTGATTTATGTTGGGGGCGGTTTGCCGAAGAATTTTATTCAGCAGTCTATGCAGTTTTCGAAAGGTGCGGAGTATGGAATTCAGATTACAACTGATAGAGTTGAGCCTGGAGGAAGTTCGGGTGCGCCGTTGAAGGAAGGAATTTCTTGGGGAAAGATGGAAGCGAAGGCAAAGTTTGTTGATGTTTTTTGTGATGCGACAATTGCGTTGCCGTTGATTTTTGGGGCTGTTAAGAAATAGGATAATTTTAAAAATTTAACAAAAACATAATTTTCTTACAAAAGATTTAAATAATTTTGAGTGTTTTTTTATTTATGGAAAATGAAAAGTTGGTTGAGAGCACCGTTTTTACTCCGGAAAAAAGTCATTATGAGACAATAAATCTTTTGGAAAAGGAAGATGCGTTTTTGAATATTTTGAAATTGTTTTCGCCAGGTACATCTTTGAGAACTGCAGTTGACGACATGGTTCGGGCGAAGATGGGGGCGTTGATTGTTGTTGATAAAGAAGGTCTTTCGAATGCTTTTGAGGGGGGTTTTAGAGTTAATTGTAAATTCAGTGCCCAGAGGTTGGTTGAGTTGGCGAAGATGGACGGGGCGATAATTCTTTCTAATGATTTGAAAAAGATTTTTTATGCGAATACTTTGCTTGTTCCGAGCGCGGGAATAAAAACTAAAGAAACTGGGACTCGGCATAAGGCGGCGGAGAGAATTTCTAAGCAATTTGGGGCGATTGTTATTGCGGTTTCGGAAAGGAAAAATAAAACTACTG
The DNA here is from genome assembly GCA_036787775.1 of bacterium. GTDB lineage: Archaea > Nanobdellota > Nanobdellia > Pacearchaeales > GW2011-AR1 > DAIQOR01. The sequence goes on from DAIQOR010000003.1 coordinate 33,142, forward strand.
TTTATTGGGGAAATGAAAAACACGTTTTGGAAAAGAGCGAGGAGATTTTGAGACGGGCGACGGAGACTTTGCAGATTTTGGAAAAACAGAAAGAGAGTTTTAATGATTTACTTTTACATTTGAATGTTTTGGAAATTACTAATCTTTCGAACACGCGGGATGTTTGCGAGGTGCTTCAGAGAACGGAGATGATTAAACGGGTTTCGGAAATTGTTCGAAGGTGTTTGGTTGAGTTGGGAAAAGAGGGAATTATAATTAGTATGCGTTTGAAAGAATTGACGCGGGATTTTTATCGAGAGGTTGATATGATTTTGGAGGATTATTTTGGATTGGGTTCGGCGAGGGTGGAGGAACTTTTGGAAAGCATGAATTTTGATTTTTTGTTGGAGACTTCAAATGTTTCGAGAATGATTTTCGAGGATATTCATGATAAGGAAATTTCTCCGAGGGGAATTAGAATTTTGAGTAAAACTGATTTGCTTCCGAAGGATATGGATACTTTAATTGGAAAATTTGGAAGATTGGATCAGATTTTTGATTTGGGTCGGGAAGATTTGATGAGTGTTTTTAATAACGAGAGTTTTATTAATTCATTAATTATGGATTTGAGAGATTTGAGAGAGAAGATACTTGCAGGAAAAAAGGTTTAGAAACCATTAAATACCTTTTTCATTTTGGTTCTTTATGTTAACGAAGAAACAAGTTGAAGAGATTAAAGAACATCTCGAACGGGCACAGAATCCGGTTTTCTTTTTTGATAATGACCCAGATGGAATGTGTAGTTTTCTTTTATTGCAAAGATATATTGAACGAGGAAAGGGAGTTGCGATTCGGACTTTTCCGTCGCTGGAAGTTGGATATTTTAGAAAAGTTGAAGAGTTGAACGCGGATTATATTTTTATTGTGGATAAGCCGATTGTTTCACAAGAGTTTTTTGACGAAGTTGAAAAGCAGAATATTCCTGTCGTTTGGATTGACCATCACGAGACTTCTCAGGAAATTCCGGCGTTTGTGAATTATTATAATCCGACAAATAATAAGAAAAAAACAAATGAGCCTGTGACGGCTTTGTGTTATCAGATAACAAATAGGAAACAGGATTTGTGGCTCGCGGTTATTGGATGTATTTCGGATAAATTTATTCCGGAGTTTTATGAAGAGTTTGAAAAAGAATATCCGGATTTGTCGACGGAGAATGTTGAGGTTAATGATGCTTTTGATATTTTGTATAATTCTAAAATTGGGAAGGTGGTGAAAATTCTTGATTTTGGTTTGAAAGATTCGATTAGTAATGTTGTGAGGATGTTGAAGTTTTTGTTTGGTGCGAAGAGTCCGTATGAAGTTTTGGATGAGGATAATAAAAAAATTTCTTTGTATACGAAATATAATGAGATAGATAAAAAGTATCAAAAAGTTTTGAATAAAGCGATTAATGGTTTTGACGAGGGGGAGAAATTTTTGTTTTTTAAGTATGGGGGAGATTTGAGCGTGAGTAGTAATTTGTCGAATGAACTTAGTTATTTATTTCCTGGAAAATATATTATTATTGCTTATGTTAATGGAACTAAAGTTAATATTTCTGGTCGTGGAAAAGATGTGAGGAAAATAATTTTGAAAGCGATTGAAGGTTTTGAAGATGCGACGGGTGGAGGACACGAAGATGCCGTCGGCGCGAAGATTTATGAAAAAGATTTGGAGATGTTTCGAGAAAGGGTTGAAGGGTTGATTTGAAAGTTGTGTGTCTAAAATAGTTTCATTCATATTTTTTTTCTGTTTGTATTATTTATAACAAGTTTTGGTTTTCAATTAATTTTTTTAAGTTTGGTTTCAAGATAGGCTATAATAAAAGTTGCAATTGCAAAGAAGAGTGCAAAACCGCATAATACTGAAGGAAATCCTGCGTTAAAGTGGGGTAATACAACCATGAGCAATAATGTTGGGACAAGCATCATAATCGTGCCTATAAATGCTATAATTCTTATTTTTCTTTTTATTTTATTTTTCTGATGCAGATAGTCTTTTAGAATAAAGGCTAGAGCAAGAACTATAAAACCAAAATAATAGGCCATGTAAATCCAAGAGACCGAACTCTGAAGAAGTCCCGGGTTTTCTATTAATGCAAGTCGTACCTGAACAAAAACCGCGGTGCATTTTGCGCCGGTGATAAAATTAGAATTTATAATTGCGAGTAGGGAGAATGCAAAAGGAATTAAATATATTCCGAAAACTTTCATATTTTTCCCAGAAATCCTTAGCACCGAATGAAGCACCAATGCCGGCAAGAGGGTATAAGTAATAAATCCTAATTTAGCCCATAAAAAAGCATTGTTTGATGTGCAGAGCATAAATTCTGTGAATTGGTAAAAACCCAGAACATAAATAATCCATGCAAAATACATCCTGAAATTTGTTCGCTTAAAAAATATAAGAATTATTGTTGTCAGAATCCATTCAATAATCGCGATACTTAATGAAACAGCGGGAGTAAAACACATTCATAAATGAGGAAAGGAACGTATATATGTCTTTACCAGTTTAGAGAAAACATCAAGCGATTAATAATATACTAAAACTTATAGGTTTGTCGAGGGTGTAAGGAAAATGAAAAGGATTCTAGTTCAGCTTCCCCAGTCAAACCGAAGCTATTTAAATGATGTAATGCTTTTTAGATAATGGAAATTAATAACCAATATAAAAAAATAGTTCCGTTTATAATTTTTGTATGGGCATTGGTTTTGTTTTTTATGCTTGTTCGACCAATGATAGTTATTTTTTTGAGCAGTGTGCTTTTAGCTTACATTACTTTTCCTTTGTATAAGCGAATAAATAAAAAGATACCTAATGAGTCTCTTTCAGCTATTTTATCTTTGTTAATTATTTCTATTATTATGTTAATTCCTTTTTTTATTTTAGGTTCGTTAATTATACAGCAGGGAATTTATTTTCATGATTCTTTATCAACCAGTATTAGTCAGGGGGCAGTGTTTGGTTTTGGATGTACTGGTACGGATTCAAAATTATGTACAATTATTAATGATATAGAAAAATTTAGTTTAGAGCAATCGTCATCTTTTGGAATTGAAGGACAACTTCAAAAATTCTTGCCGTTTTTGAAATCGAAATTGATAAATTTTATTCAGAGCATACCGATTATATTGGCAAAGATTTTTCTTACATTAATTATAACTTTTTTTATTCTAAAAGAATGGAGAAAAATACTGAATGGGATAATTGATTTGCTTCCCATGAAAAAGAAAACAACGGATAAACTTATTAGTCAATTCGGAGATATAACTCACACGGTACTTTATGCGCAATTATTTATTGCATTAATTCAGGGTGTTGTTGGAATCGTCGGATTTTATATTTTTGGTGTTCCTTTTCCTATAATCTTGGGGTTGTTGTTAGCGTTTTGTGCTTTGATTCCTGCTATTGGGACAGTTATTATCTGGTTGCCAGCGTCGCTGTTTTTGATTTTAAGCGGTTATTTTTCCAATGATTATTTGATGTTGGGTAGGGGAATAGGTTTGTTTTGTTACGGCCTTTTAATAATTAGCACAATTGATAATCTTCTTCTTGCAACAATCGTGCGTTCAAAAGCAAAGGTAAATCAAATAATTGTAATTGTGGGAGTTATAGGTGGAGCGAGTCTATTTGGAATTGTAGGGATTTTTATAGGACCAATATTGTTGCCTTTGCTTATAACATATTTTCAGGCATTTAAAGAAAGATTTGAATGAGTCTTTTTGAGTTCTTACAAATATTTATCTATTTTGGAGATGATAACTTTTATTATAAGGGATTTATTTAAAATGAAAATGAAAAAAATAAAAAAACAAGTAAAGAAAGTTACTAAAAAAGTAATGAGGGATCCTTTAACAAAAGAGTTTTTAGAAGACGAAAAAAAAGTTGTTAAGAAAGCAATCGGAAGAGCCGAGAGTAGGGCAAAAAGGTTTGTGATGGTTAAAAAGTAATTTTCTGATTGAACTGTTAAACTATTCTATTAGCAATAAATTTAAATTAATAATTATTTACAATTCTCGACGATGATATTATTTTGAAATAACTACTTTTACTATCGATAAATATATAAACTTATTATTCTTGGATAAGATATGGAGCAAAGATTTAGTCTGACGTGGAATTGTAGATCCGGCTTAGTCTGTACTGCCCCTATTAAACATTATTCATTTTAATTCACGGTTTTAGGCCTGGGTTGAAATGAAATTTCTTTACAACTTAATGGGTCTGAAACTTTTGAATTGATTTGGATTTTTGGAAAATAAAATGAAACAAACATACGAAAAACAAGAATTGAGTGAAAGAGTTTTCGTGGAGCAAGAATTAAACGGTTTGATAGAACGAACTCTTCACTTAGAGAACGAACTATACAAAATCCTTAGACAATAATGTTGCTTTGGGATTACTCTTAGTAGGTTAGTGATAGTTGTGCAAGTTTTAAAAAGTATAATTGATTAAATAAAATATGGTTAAGAAATCAGAAGAAGGATTGACAGTAAAGAAGGAAGATGATTTTACAGAGTGGTTTATTCAGTTGATGACAAAGGCCGAGCTCGCAGATTATTCGCCGGTTTCTGGTTTTATTGTTTATCGTCCTTATGCTTTTGAAATTTGGGAAAGGATGAAAGAGGCTGTTGATAAAGAATTTAAAAAACTTGGAGTTAAGAATGCATATTTTCCAATGTTGTTTCCCGAGAGTTTATTTGAGAAAGAGAAAGAGCATGTTGCGGGTTTTGCTCCGGAGGTTGCGTGGGTTACGGAGGTTGGAAATAAAAAATTGAGTGAGCGATTGGCGATTCGTCCGACGTCGGAAGTTATTATGTATTATTTTTATTCGAAGTGGATTAGAAGTCATCGTGATTTGCCTTTGATAATTAATCAGTGGAATAATGTTGTGCGGTGGGACACGAATAATCCTGTGCCATTTTTTAGAGGACGAGAATTTTTATGGAACGAATTGCACACGGCTTTTGCTACAGAGAAAGAATGTTTGAAGCACGGGTTAAATGTTATAAAAGCTTATGATAAAGTTACTGAAGAATTGATGGCGGTTCCTGCGATTTATGGAAGGAAGACCGAAAAAGAAAAATTTGCTGGCGCGGTTTTTACAGAGAAGAATCATGTTTATTTGCCGAATGGAAAAGTCTTGGAAGGAACTTGTAATCATTATGACGGGCAGAATTTTGCGAAGGCGTATGATATAAAATTTAAAGATAGCGATGGAAAAGAAAATTATGTTTATCAAAACACTCACGCGATTTCGACGAGGTTGTTGGGCGGGATGTTAGGAATGCATTCAGATAATAATGGTTTGGTTTTGCCTCCAAGGATTGCGCCGAATAAAGTTGTTATAATTCCGTTGTTGTTTAAAGGAAAGGAGAAAGAAGTTTTGGAAGTTGCTAAAAATATTGAGAAGGATTTGAAATCTTTTGATCCGCTTTTGGATGACAGGGATTATGTTACGCCTGGAAGAAAATTTGGAGAATGGGAGTTGAAAGGAATTCCGTTGAGAATTGAATTAGGTCCGAGGGATTTGGAGAAGAAGCAGGTTGTTGTTTCGAATAGAGTTAGTGGCGAGAAAATTGAAATTAAAATTAAAGATTTGAAAAATAAAATTCCTGTGATTTTGGAAGAGATGCAAAAAGAACTTTATGCTCGTGCGAAGAAATTGTTGGATGAAAGCATGGTGAAGGCGGAGACGAAAAAAGATTTGAAGAAATTTCTTGACGCGAAGAAAATGGTTTCTATTCCAATGTGTGATGGTTTTGCTTGCGAGGATTTGATGAAGTCGGAGAATAGTGGGGCGAAGACTTTATTTATTGATGAGAAGAATTCTGCGAAAGGAAAGAAATGTTTGTATTGTGGGAAGAATGCTAATTATTGGGTTTATGTTGGGAAGACTTATTAGATAGTTTAATATATATTTTAGAATGTATATTTTGGAGTGTAGTATTTTTTATAAATTGTTATTTTGTGATTTTATTAGAGGTGGTGGTACCTCAGAGACCTAATTCTGAGAAAATTGAAAATGACATTTAAAATAAAAGTAAAACAAGGTTTGGTAGTTTTAGTTGTACCTTTCGTTATTGGAAGCACTGTTAATGCGGTTGCTGGGGAGAATCAAGTTCAGGAAAAAAAATCTTTGGTTGAATTGACTGGTGCAAGTATTGGAAATGATTATGTTTCACAATATGTTACTGGAAGTGGTTCTATTTTTAATGATTCGCCGGTTGTTCAGAGTTCCGTTGATTTTACAACTAATTTATTTGGAGTGAATGTTTGGAATAATTATGTTGTTAGAGATCATATTACAAATGAGCGAGATGTTGAAGTTAGAGTGCCTTTTAGTACGGAGTATGTTAATTTAAAATTAGCGGGGTGTTATTTTACTTTTCCAAATACAGATTTGGGGGAAGGTTTTGCGGTGACGGGAAAAGTTTCTTCAACTAATCTTCCAGTGGATTTATCTTTAGCAGTTCCAAATATTTTTTGGGAAGGTTATGAACAAGGAAGAAGGTTTGATTTTGGAATTGGAAAATCTTTTGAGGATTTGTTTACTGATGGATTGAATTTAGGATTGAATGGATTTGTTAAATATAATGATAGATGGTTTGCTCTCGAAGGAGATAAAACAAAAGATTGGTCTCATTATGGTTTATCTGGAAATGTAAGTTATTCTCTTCCTGAAAATGTTTCGTTGAATGTAGGAATTAATTATCAAAAACCTTTTGAAGGTTCGAAGTTTGAAGATAAATATAAAGAAACTTTTTGGAATAGCTTCGGTGTTAATTGGGGTTTTGATTAAATCAGCGTCTGATTTAAAGCTCCTTGAGAAATTTCATTAACTATATTTTCTATGTATTTTGATTCAAGTGCGAAACCTAAACTTTCTCCTCCGCCGATTTTGAAATTGTTAATTCCTATGACTTCTCCTTGTTTGTTGATTAAAGGTCCGCCCGAGTTTCCGGGGTTTAGTGCGGCGTCGGTTTGGATGTATGCATTTATTCCGTTTGCTCCTGGTCTGTTAATTGCTGAAACTATTCCTTCGGAGACTGAGAATTGTAATCCTAATGGGTTTCCTATTGCGATTACTTTTTCCCCGATTTGTAATTCGTCGGAGTTTCCTATTTCTATTGATTGCACGCTTTTGTCTATTTTTAATAATGCGATGTCGTAGTCCGCGTTGTATCCTATGAATTTTGCGGGGAGGTTTTCTTGTTCGTATGTTATTGCAGTTATTGTTTTTCCTCCGACGAGAACGTGGGCGTTTGTTACGATGTATCCGTCGTCGGTGATTATGAATCCTGTGCCTTGTCCGACGTCGGTTCTTATTGTAACGACGGATTTTATTGCGTCTTCAATTATTCCTGAGAAATCTGCACTTGTTGATGCTTTTAGTTCGTCGAATTCTTGGCCGATTGTTCCGAGTTTTGAGCCGAGGTTTTTGAGTTCAGTGTTTGCTTGTATGAGACTTGAAGATATTTCGGTTATTTTATTTTGGGAGTCGATTATTTCTGTGCTTAATTTGTCGTAGTTCATTTGTTGGTTTACGAATAATCCGTACATAAATATTGAACTTAAAATCATGAAAACTATTACAATTGTTGTGAAACTTCCAATCATGTATTTGTGTTTTCTTTCTAATACCATCTTTCTTTTAAATGAGTAAAACTCAAATTATATAAATCTAACTTTTTTAGTAAAGTGATTGGGCCTATAGTTCAGTGGATAGAATAACAGGTTTCGGCCCTGTTGACCGAGGTTCGAATCCTCGTAGGCTCATTTGAATTTGAACCGGTGGTTTCGTTTTACCACGCTTGGGAGAACGAGCGAGCGACTTGTTCGCGACGCCGAATCCTCGTAGGCTCATTTGAATTTTTTAAAAATAAATTCACAAATAACTTTTTATACTGGTTTGTTTTTATTTTGTTATGAAAGAAGTAAATCAAATATTTTCATACTTTCATTTTAGGGGGAATTTAAAATGAAAGGTGATACAAAAAGATTTTTTTCGGCGTCGGCAATCCTGATTGGAACTTGCATTGGTGCTGGCGTTTTGGCGATTCCGTATGTTGCGGTGCAGTCGGGTTTTTTTGTTGCGCTCGGTTATATTCTATTTATTGGTTTGATGTTGATGGTTGTTAATCTTTATCTTGGAGAAATTTCTTTGAGGACGAAAGAGAAACATCAGCTTGCGGGATATGTTGAGAAATATCTTGGGAGAAAAGCGGGCTGGGTTATGGAGTTTGCTTTTGTGTTTGGGATTTATTCGGCGATAATTGCGTATCTTTTGGGAATTGGCGGGAGCATTAGTTTTTTGGTTTATGGTGATTTGAGTCATACTTTATTGTTCGGAGTTTTGTTTGGGGTTTTTATGTCGGCTTTGATTTGGAGGGGTTTGAAGTCGCTTAAGTTTTTTGAGAAGGTCGGGGTTTCACTTGTGTTTTTGTTGCTCATTTTAATTTTTATAATTTTCATAAAAGATTTTTCTTTTGTTAATTTGACTGGTTTTAATTCTTCGAATATTTTCTTGCCGTTTGGAGTTGTGCTTTTTGCGTTGCTATCTTTTAGTGCGATTCCGGAAGTTAATCTTGTTCTGAAAAAGAACGAGCATCTTATGAAACGAAGTATTCTTTTTGCGATTGTGTTTTGCACGATTTTTTATGCTTTGTTTACACTTATTATTGTTGGTGCAAAAGGTTTTGAAACGCCAGAAATAGCGACGCTGGCGTTGGGAACTATTTTTGTTTTCTTTGGTATTTTGACAATGTTTACTTCTTATCTTGCGTTAGGAAATGCTTTGAGGGATAATTTGAAATATGATGAGAGAATGAGTCGTTTTAAAGCGTGGTTTTTTTCTGCAATAATCCCTGTTGTTGTTTTTGCTTTGATAAATTATTTTGATATTTTTTCATTTAGTAAAATTCTTTCTATTGGAGGTACTATTGCGGGAGGATTGACTGCAATTTTAATTTTATTTTGTGTGAAGGTGGCGAAGAAAAAAGGAAATAGAAAACCTGAATATAGTTTTCCACTTAATTGGTTTATTTTAGGAATTGTGACTTTGATATTTGTTTTGGGAATTGTTCAAGAAGTTTGGGGGATTTTGGTTTAGGAAGAAATAGCAATTTTTATTAAGACTAAAAATTATCTTTATTGTATGTCTAAGAAAATTATTAAATTAAGGACAACTGGAAAATATCCTTGTCAATATGACGATTTAATTGATGAAAATAATTTAACTCGAGCAACGTTTTATACTTTGGAAGAAATTAAGAAAGATTTGTCTTCTTCGAAAGAAGGGATTACAAAAGGAACAGATGGAGTTTATGATATTGTTCTTGAATTAGAAGAACTGACTATTAAGGATGTTAGAAAAGCATTGGAAATGTTGGGGAAATTTTGTAATTTTGAATTTGTTTTAATTTAAAATAGATTGTCTCGCCTTCGGCGAGGATGATTGAAAATTTTTCCTGACTTTGTCGAGGAAAATTTTTTTGGGAAGGAATTATTAATGAACTGGCTATCGCCGAAAATCGTTTGAGAAACTATTGGAGATTAGATTGTGAGATATGTTTTTGAGAATAGAAAAGTTTAATGATTTTAGAAATTCTCCTACAAATCCATTTCAAAAATAAAAGTAAATTTTTCTCTCATCTTTTTTCTAAAAAGAAGATTTTATCTAATAAATTTTAAATAATGAATCTAATTTTTTTATTATAAAACTAAAACATCCTCCAAAGCAAAGAGAAAGTATTACTCCAAAAATCGCAGAAAGAAGTGGAGATAAATTGAGAGCTTTAATGCAAAATAAAGAAATTAAAATAAAAGAAGCCAGGCATAAAATAACTTTTAAAATTAATTCTGCTGGAGTTTGTGGATATATGTTTACAATAGTTCCTTTGGGAAAATTATGTAAATCTATATTCCCTCCACATCCGCAAGAATTTTTTAAATTAACCATCTTAAAATTATTTAGTTTTGACACCAAGCAATTTCTCCTGCATTACAACTATAAGAGCTACTTCCTGTAAAGATAGCATAAAGTCCTTTGGTATGGCAAGTTGCAACTTCTCCAGTATTACAAGTAGTATATGGTTCATCTTCGTCTACACAGATAGAATATTGGTCTGAAGAGCAATAAGAAATTTGTTGGTTTTGATTTACACAAGTTGCTTGTTCATTTTTTAGAGCATTGCATTTTACGACACTATCTGTTTTTGTATCATAAATCATAGCATATTCATTTGAGTTATAACAAGTATAACTTTGCCCTTTCTCGCAATAGAAACCTTGACTTCCTTCTGGGACAAATTGATAATTATTATACATATCAGATAAACTTGAACTTTGTTCTTTAATTATTTGAGACATACCAAAAAGAATTAAAACTGATAACACTGCCCAAACCATTAAAATTATTTTCCAAACATCTTTTTTCTTGTGAGTTGTATGTGGTTCAACCATTCTATTAACAAAAAGAACTTCTTTATAAATCTTACTATGTATTTACAATACATTACCAATAGATAACCAAAAGAGGTTTTATAGTTAATCTGTTTCGTATAGATTAACTATGGTTAGTAAATATACAAATGTTGCATTGCCAGAAGAACTAATTCAAGAAATTGATTTGGTTGTTAAGAAAAGTGGTTTGGGCTACACTTCACGAGGAGAAATTGTGAAAGAAGCTGTGCGAAGATTTTTGAAAGAACTAGCAGAATACAAGCAAATTAAAAAATAAAAATAAAATTTACTTGTTTTTCTTAGAAGAAAAATTTTTATCTTTTTTATAAATAAAACTTTTTTGGCAAGGCTGACAAAATATCTGAAGAATTTGGAACTTCTATATTAATGAAAAATTTGGGCGAATCCAAGCAACAGACTTTTAACGAACTTTGATAAATTAAACAAATTAATTAACAATTAATCCAATTCTCTAATCAACATTTCCTTCGCGGTTTTAAAATCAGCCCTCTTATTACTTAATTTCATTACTTGTCCTACGAGGAAGTTTATTGATTCTTGTTTTCCAGCTTTATAATCTTCGACGGCTTTTTGGTTTTCCTTAATTGCTTGTTGTACGAATTTATCTATTTCAGATTTGCCTGAAATTTTGGCGTGTGCCTTTGCGTGTTCTTTTGGTGAGAAAGACTTTGGAATAAATTGCCTCAGAATTTCTTTTGCCTTCAGTTCGGTGATTGTGTTTTTTTCTACAAGTTGCAAAAGTTCGATGAAATGTTTTGCTTCAATCTCGACGTCTTCCAATTCTTTCTTGACATAATTCAAAGCTCCGACGAGTTCTATTGTTATCCACGGGATTGCGATTGAGGGTTTTATTTTTTCGATAACTTGTTCAAATAGTTCAACAATTTCTAATTTTTTTGTCAGGATTGTTGCGTGTTGTGATGGAATTTTATGTTTTTTAATTAATTTAGATAATTTTTCTTGAGGGGTTTCAGGTAATTCAGATTTTATTTTTTGTATTCTTTTTTTATCAATAATTAACATTGGTAAATCTGGGTCAGATATAAATCGGTAGTCCGCGGTTTCTTCTTTTGAACGCATTTTTGTTGTGGTGTTTTTTTTGTCGTCATATCGTCGGGTTTCTTGTTCTAAAGGTAAATCTTTTTGTTGTCTTTTTATTTCAGATTCGATTGCGTTTTTTATGTTTGTTAAACTGTTGATGTTTTTCATTTCTATTCTTTTTCCTTTAGGGATTGACACATTTACGTCGGCCTTTATTCCTGCGTTTTTGTCGATTGCTTTTATGTAGCTTAAAGTTGCGAGTAATTGTTTTAGCCATTCGATGACTTCGTCTGAACTTTTGAAATCTGGGTCGGTGACTATCTCGATTAGTGGGCTTCCGCTTCGGTTGTAGTCGATTTCTCCAGTTTGTGGGTTCCAGGCGGCAGGGTCTTCTTCGAGATGACATTCAGTTATTCCGATTCCTAAGAATTTTCCTTTGGTTCCGTTAGGTGTGGAGTGCGGGCCCGAGATTGTGTTCTGATATCCTTTTGGTAGGTCTGCCCAGTTGTAATGTTTTCTTTGCCAAGTTAATTTTTCATTTACTTTGCATCCGAGGATTAGTGCGATTTGAATTGCTTTGTCGACGGCGGTTTTGTTTGGGAGTTGGGGTTTGCATCCGGGTTGGGCTGTGCATATCGGGCAAATTGAAATGTTTGGTTTTGTGTTTTTCGCTCCGTGGATTGCTTCGCAAGAACAGAATAATTTTTTTTTAGTGTCCAAGTAGCCGTGAATTTCCAAACCTATTTTTACCATGTAATTAGAAAGATTGTTTATTTTTATAGGTTATGTTGTATTATAGTAATATTTATATAAGGAATTGGCGGTAGGATTTTATGGAAAAGGATACTTTGAAGGAGTCGTTCGCGCGGGTTAAGAATGATATAATGAATATTCAGGCGCAGTTGATGGAGATAAGTTCGCAACAGATGGAGTTGTTTGACGTGATTAACGATTTGAAAAGAAAAGATGTTCAGTTGGTTAAAGGAATTTCTGAAAATAAGAAAACTATTGAAAAGAAAATTGCTTCGAAAAAGGCTGTTAAAGTTCATACTTATATTGCGTCGAAGACTGGGAAAAATTTTCACATTAAAGAATGTCCGTTTGCAAAGAATATTTCTCCGAAAAGTTTGGTGCGATATAATTCTGCACAGAAAGCTTTGGAAGAAGGGTATAAAGCCTGCGATTGTGTTCGAGCTTAATTAATTTTGATTCTTTTTGATTTATACTTCGTTGGAAGAAGTCTCGAGTACGGACGTACCCCAAGGAGGGGCGAGAACCTGCAAGCAGGCACTTCGTAACCTTCCGCCTCGTATAAACCTAAAAATAATTCAAAATTTTATATATGGAAATATAAATTAGTTAAGTTTATAATTTGAAATTTCATTATTAATTTATGAAAGAGGAGATAGTTAGATATTCTGCACCTGTGAAGTATTTCTTTTTTTTGGCGGGGCTGATTGCGACTTTGGCTTATCGGGTTGTCATTGTGTTGAATTTTTATAGTCCGCTTTGGGTTAAGATTTCTTGGTATATTGGAACTGTGGGTTTCATTTTGTATTTTGGTTATCAATATAGTGTTGAGGCAAGAGAAAGAAATATTATTTTAGATTATGGTTTGGCGAAGATGATTAGGGACGATAAAAAAATAAAAGGAAAGCAAAGGCAGGCCTTGAATTATGTGATTAATACTTCTGTAAATTCAAAGGCGAGGTGGAATTCTTTGCTTATTTGCTTGCTTTCAATTTTTGCTTTGATTGTTGGAATTGTTTTGGATGCGGGAGTTTTTGGATAGTTTTATTAATTCTATTTTTCTTTTAGTTTTATGACAGCAGAAGTTGGAGATTATGTTGAATTGCATTTTAGTTTGAAAATTTATGAAGGTGTTTTGTTAGAAGTTCCGAAGTCGGAGAAGGGCATTGTGCTTTTGAAGTTGGATAATGGTTATAATATTGGTTTTAATAAAAAAGATATTTTGGAAATTAAAGTTAAGCGGAAGTTTAAGAAAGGCGAGAAAGTTGAGGAAATTATTAAGAAAGATTCTGCGAAGCCGAATGTAGCGATGATAATTACTGGCGGGACTATTGCTTCGAAGTTGGATGCAAAAACGGGGGGCGTTAGTTGGTTGACTGACACGAATGATTTTTTAAAATTTTATCCTGAGCTTTTGAAGAAAGTTAATATTTCTAAAATTGAAGTTCCGTTTATGAAAGGTTCGGAGGATATGGATTACAAAGATTGGATTAAAATTGCTAAAACTTGTGAAAAATTACTTAATGATGATAATCTTAAAGGAATTATAATTACGCATGGGACAGATACTTTGCATTTTACAGCGTCGGCGTTGAGTTTTATGTTGAGGGATTTGAACAAGCCGGTTGTTTTGACTTATTCGCAGAGAAGTATTGATAGAGGTTCGTCGGATGCGAATTTGAATTTGCAGTGTTCGGCGTTGACGGCGATTTCTGATATTGCTGAAGTGGTTTTAGTTGGGCACGCGACGACAAATGATGATTATTGTTATGCTTTGCGTGGAACTAAAGTTAGAAAGTTGCATGCTTCTCGACGGGATGCGTTTAAGCCAGTGAATGAAAAACCTATTGCGAAAATTGATTCGGAGAAGATAATTATTTTGAATGAACATAAAATTAGAAATAAAGCGAAGGTGAAATTGGATACAAAATTCGAGGAGAAAGTTGCGTTGTTGAAATTTTATCCGGGGCAGAGTGCGGATATTTTGGATTATTATTTGAAAAATAAATTTAAGGGAATTGTGATTGAGATGACTGGGTTAGGACATGTTGCGACTTCGAGTTCGAGAAATAGTTGGATTAAAAAGTTGAAAGAAGTTCAGGAAAAAGGTTTGATTGTTTGTGCCGCGGCTCAGACGATTAATGGGAAATTGGATCCTTTAGTTTATTCTAATGGTCGAGAGATTATGGAGACAGGAGTTATTTTTTTGAAAGATATGTTGAGTGAGACGGCTTTTGTGAAATTGGGTTGGGTTTTGGGGCATGTTACGAAAAAAGAAGAAGTAAAGAAATTGATGTTGGAAAATATTTCTGGTGAGTTTAATGAAAGGTTGGAAGAATAGAAAGAATTAAATATCTGAGTAAATAAATTAACTTATGAAAAGAAATAATTATATTTTAATTTTTTTGGTTATTGGGGCACTTGCTGGATTGATTTATGGTTTTAGTTATTCACCAACTTGTCCGGTTAATTCTTTAACAGGAGAGATTTCTTCTTGTATGGGAGATCCAAAATATTACGCTTTTTTTGGATTAATTGGCGGTTCTATTGCTGGGGCAGTTGTCGGATTAATTTTGGGATTAATTTTTAATCGGAAAAAATAATTTTTCATTATCACTTCTTTCCCAATCTCCTTTCAATTCTATCAAGTTGTTTGAGAATGATAACATTTTCTCTTTCGGCTTTTCTGTTAACTTTATAGTCATATTCCGCTCGTTGTCTGTCTTTTTCTGAAGCTCTGTTTTGGGACATTAAAATTACTGGAGCTTGGATTGCGGCGAGGCAGGATAAAACTAAGTTTAGAAAAATGAATGGGTATTCGTCCCAATTTTTTCCGAAGATTATCCAACTTGTGTTCATAGTCATCCAAAGAACTATAAGAATAAAAAAAGATATTATGAATGTCCAACTTCCTGCCCATTTGGTTAGTTTGTCGGCGGCTCTTTGACCGAGGGTGATTTTTCCTCCGAATCCGAGGGCATCCGTGATAGTTTTGTTAATCACAATTTGTTTTTTGTCGTCTCCTTTTATCATATTATTCAAAGGGAAATTTTTTTTATAAATGTATTTGATGGAATTACTTTAATGTTGTAACTATTTAAAGGTTACAAATAGAAAGGTTTAAATATTGAAAAATCGTAAATTATTTATGGCAAATAAGGAACAAATTATGTCTTATATTGATGCAATGAAAGAGGCTTCGTCTTTAATTACGAGAGAGAATCCTGACTATTTAGTTGTACCTATGTTGGGTTCTATTCCTTTTATAGATGCAATGGCAATTGTGGATCGTGATTTTGATCCAACAAATGTTATCTATATGCCGGCTTCGAGTAGAATTAATAATATTAGTCACATAATAAAAGAGTGGTATGGGAATTTTTTAGAAGACGTTGTTAATTCTCCAAATCATTTTCCAACTATTTTAGGAATTGACGAAGTTGTTAGTGGTAATTCTCTTGTTAGATGCGTTAAGAATATTGATGTGGCTACTCAAAATTATAGAAAATTATTGCAGCAAGATTTAATAAAACGAATTTCTTCTCACGACGATGAGGAATGTTTGAAGGCAATTGATGATTTAGATTTTTTGACAGATAGTAAGGAGAGCGTTGAACTAACAAATATTAGAAATAGATTTGGTGATGGTTCTTACAGAAAGGATAAATCTCTTGTTATTAATGATTCAAAATATCTTCGAGAATCAGTTAAAAAATCTCTTTCAGAGAAATTAGTTTATAGGTCAATCGGGATAGAAGATTCTAAAGCAAAAAATAATCGAGGTAAACAATATTCTTCTTTGAGATCTGAAGGCCGAATTTTGCCGGTTGAAGTTGAGATGATTCTTACAATGGATGATCCGAGACTTTGCCCCGTTAGTTATGAAATGGCAAAAGGTGTAAATAGTTCTGATTATGATATTTTTACTCCAAGAGTAAAAAATGATCTTAATGTCACTGAAGAGTATGTTAATTTTCTTTCAAATCTTGCAAGATATGTTGGAGTAAATCCTTCACAAGTTTCAATAACTACTGTGGGAAATATGGAGCGTATGCTTGCGTCAAACAAATATCTTGAAGATAGTAATAATTCCCATTAATTTATTAAACTCTTTCTTCTTTATTTTTCAATGGATTATGAAAAGTTAGGATTTAAGTCTGGGTTGGAAATTCATCAGCAGTTGGACACGCATAAACTTTTTTGTGATTGTCCGTCGGTGTTGAGAAATGATGAGCCGGATTATGAGGTTGAGCGGAGGTTGCATGCGGTTGCGGGAGAGTCGGGCGAAGTTGATGTTGCGGTTGCGCACGAAGTTTCTTTGAATAAAAAATTTATTTACCAGGGTTATAATGAAAATGTTTGTCTTGTTGATTTGGACGAGGAGCCGCCGCATGAGATTAATTCTGAGGCTTTGAAGATTGCGTTGCAGATTGCAATTTTGTTGAATTGTAAAATTGTGCCCTTGAGTCAGATTATGCGGAAAACGGTTTTGAATGGTTCGAACACGGGCGGGTTTCAGAGGACAGTTATGATTGCATTTGATGGTTTTGTTGAGACTTCTCGAGGGAATGTTAGAATTAATCATCTGTTTTTGGAAGAGGATTCTGCGCGTCCCGTCGAGAAAACCGAAGATAAAGTTATTTATCGTCTTGATAGGTTGGGAATTCCTTTGGTTGAGATTGCTACTCGTGCAGATATTAAAGATGCAGAGCACGCAAAAGAAACTGCTTTAAAGATTGGTGAGATTTTGAGAAGTTGTAAAGTTCGTCGAGGAATTGGAACTATTAGACAGGATATTAATATTTCAATTAAGGGAACTAATCGAGTTGAGTTGAAAGGTTTTCAGGATCCGAAAATGATGATTAAGACAGTTGAGAACGAAGTTGAAAGGCAGTTGGAATTTGTAAAAGTTAAGAAAGAAAATTCTGAAGAAGTTAGAAATGTTTTGGAGGATGGGAGTTCGGAGTTTTTGAGACCGATGCCCGGAAGTGCGAGAATGTATCCGGAGACAGATTTGCCGTTGTTGAAAATTCATCGAGATTTAATTAATGAAGTTAAGCGGACTTTGCCGAAATTGCGAAGTGTTGTCGAGGAGGAATTGAGGAAAGAGGGGCTTGGCGAGGATATGATTAAGTTATTGTTTAAGCAGAATAAAGTTGAGGAATATAAAGAATTGTTGGCGATTTTTAATAATCCGAATTTGGTCGCGAAGATTTTATTGATGTGGTTGAAAGAGGTTGGGACGAAGAATAATTTGGGCGAGGAGCGGGTTGAGGAATTGGTTGAGGATAATCTTGGAAATGTTTTGAGTTTGTTGGTTAAGAAAAAGATTTCGGAGAATCAGATTAAGGATGTGATGGATAAGTTGGCGAAGGGAGAGAGTTTGGAAGATGCGATTAAAGTTGAGAAAATTGATTTGGGTGATGTCGAGGAGAAAATTTTGAAAATGATAAAATCGAAACCCGGACTTTCTGAAAAGGCTTATATGGGATTGGTGATGAAGGAGTTTGGTGGAAAAGTTTCTGGAAAAGAAGTTATGGGGATTATTGGGAAGTTTGTGAAATGAAAGAAGATTATAATTTAGGTTTGCAAAAGGCGATGGATGAATGTAAAGAATTATATTCCGAATGTGTAAAATATATGGATGATTGTACTAAGTGCCCTTATTCTGATAAAAATTGTAAGAGTGGTTGTAGGGTTTTTGATGAATTGTTAGGGCGATTAGAAAAGAGTAAAAAGAAATAATTTTAAATAACCTATTTCCTTTTTCTTTTCATGAAGACTTGGATTAAAGTGGTTTTAATTTTTCTTGTAATATTTTTATTAATTATTGGGGGATATTTTTCTTATAAAAAAATTAAGAGTATGATGTACCGAGAGAAGATAGTTGATGAAAATCTTTGTTTTCAAGAATGTGTTCTTTTAGTATTTCCAGAATCCGAGGGAGAAATTGACTCTTCGGCACTTTATCAATTTGTTTCGAATGCTTCTTTTAATTGTCGTCTTCAGTGCTTTTCTGGATTGTATGAAAATTATTATGATGATAAACTAAAATCTTTGAGTCCTTATTGTTTGACAATTTCAGAGAATGTAATGGAAGAAGATTCATTTGAATCTAAAAATAAACAGTATAAAACTTATCTTGAATGTATGAATAATGAATTTAAGAAATTGAAGAATGATTAATTATATAACTTAGAAATTCTTTTTTATTCATGAAAATTAGATGGCATTTGTTTTTTTCGGTGGTGGTTTTTGTAGATGTGATTTTTGCTGGGGCTTATGCTTATTAATATGTTGAATGTTGGAGCATGTTGGATTCGGTTTATTTTGTGGTTGTGACTGTGATAACGATTGGTTATGGCGATATTGTTCCGATTACAGCGACGGGAAAAATTTTTACAATGTTTTATTCTTTTTTTGGAGTTGGAATGGCGTTTTATTTTCTTTCTTTAATTGGAATTGTGATGTTTAAGAAACATGTTTCGGCAAAGGTGAGTGAAATTAAAAGAGAAGTTAAGAAGGAGGAAAAGATTAAGGATGCTGTTGATGAGGCGATAAAAAGAAATAAAAAAAGGAAGAGATAATTTAATAAACAATATTTTTCTGTTTAATTTATGAAAGATGATTTTGATTTGGTTAAGTTGAATGAAAATAGAACCTCGATAAAAGATGTTTTTGAAAGTAAGAAAAAGAGCGTTGAGATTGCGGGTTGGGTGCATAATACTCGTGGGCTTGGGAAGATTAAGTTTTTGCTTTTGAGAGATGTTTCGGGTTTGATTCAGGTTACGGCGGTTAAGGGGAAAGTTGACGACGCTGTTTTTGAAATTGCTGATAAAGTTTCTCGAGAGTCGGTGGTTTATGTTAAGGGTTCGGTTGTGGATTCGAAACAGGCGCCTGGTGGGAAGGAAATTATTCCAGAGAAGATTTATGTTTTTGCGAGTGCGGATGAATTGCCGATTGATGTTTCTGATTTTTCTAAAACTGAATTGCCGAAGAGGTTGGATTATCGGTTTTTGGATTTGCATCGTTCGAGGACGCAGGCGATTTTTAAAGTTCAGTCTACAATTATGCAGGCGTTTAGAGAATTTATGATTAAAGAAAATGCGGTTGAAGCGGTTTTTCCGTCGATAATTAGTTCTTCGAGTGAGGGGGGGACAGAATTATTCGAGGCGAAATATTTTGATAAGAAAGCTTATTTGAGTCAGAGTTGTCAGTTGTATAAACAAATGTTGGCTTGTTCGATGGAGAAAGTTTTTTCAATTTTTACTGTTTGGCGGGCGGAGAAGCATAACACAGTTCGGCATTTGAATGAAGCGAGGCAGTTGGATTTTGAGATGGCGTTTGCGGACGAGTTTGTGGTGATGGAAGTTATGGGGCGTTGTGTTCAGTATATTATTGAGAAAGTTTTGGAAATAAATTCTGAAGAGTTGAAATTATTGGAAGTTAAATTGAAAGTGCCGAAGACGAAATATATTACTTTTGAAGAAGTTGTGGAGTTGATGAAGAAAAATAAAATTAATATGGAGAAGCACGATTTGTCTACAGAGGCAGAGAAAAAGTTAGGGGATTTGTTTCCGGATACGATTGTTTTTGTGCATGATTGGCCATTGGAAGGCAAGCCGTTTTATATTATGCCGAAGGGAAAAAATTCTTCGAAAGGTTTTGATGCGATTTATCAAGGAATGGAGATAACTTCTGGAGGACAGAGAATTCATATTCCAGAATTGTTGGAAGAAAGATTGAAAGCGAAGGGATTGAAATCTAAGGATTTTAAGTCTTATATTGATAGTTTTAGATTTGGTGCGCCTCCTCACGCGGGTTGGGGAATTGGTTTGGAAAGATTGACTATGTTAATTTTAGGAATTCAGAATATTCGTGAAGTTACTTTGTTCCCGCGTGATAGAGATAGGCTTACACCGTAATTCTTACTGTAATTTAGTGGTTAGAAAGCTTTAAAAATGATTAACCTTGTGGAGTTTTATGGCATGCGATTGTGGAAAATGCGATGAGTGTAAGTGGAATGCGATAGAAGACGACACTAGTTTGGACGATGATTTGGATTTCCTCGATGACGATTAGTTTCCCTTTAGGGTTTATGTAAATCTTTAAAAAAGGTGGAATTTTTATGTTTCTATCTAAATTAAGGAGGTAAAAATAAAATGACATGTGGCGAATGCGATGAAGAAATTGAAGATGTTGAAGAAGATTCAGATGAAGAAGAATCAGAAAATGATTCTAGTGAGGATTCAGATGATGATTCTGAAGATGTAGAAGAATCTGAAGATGAAGTTGAAGAAGAGGTTATAGAAGGGTCTGATGCGGAAGATGAAGTTGTAGAAGAAGATTCCGATGATGATGACGATGACGACGATTCCGATGATGATGAGGATGAATATTAATCTTTCTCATTTTTTATTTTTATTTTTATTTTTTATTGGCTAGTTTGTACCTATTTTTTAGGGCATGGAAATGTTTAAAAACTGAACAAATAAATAGTTTTATTCTAAATTGGAGGGTTGAAAATGCCTGAAGACGAATATGACGATGACTATAACGAAGATGACGATGACTTCGATGCAGACGATGACTACGACGACGAGTAAGTTTCTTAGTTAGTCGACTTTATTTTTTATTTTTTATAAATTTATATACTCTGTTTCTGAGGGATTTTGATGTTGGAAAGTATTTTAAATGAAAGTTCTTTGAATGAAAGTATGAAAGTTTTGATTGTTGGTGATCCACATGGAGATATTTCTAAGATTAAAAAGTCTGATTTGAAAAAAGCTGATTTGATTTTGATTACAGGAGATATTGGGAAAGCGGATTTGGCTCGGAAGCAATTTTTTGAAAATCTTAAACGAAAGAGGGAGGGTTTGCCTGAATTAGAAAAGGATGCGAAGTTTGAGAAAAAAGTTCGGATGGAAATTTATGATTCGACTTTGAGTATTGTTAAAGAATTGTCAAGATATGCTCCAGTTTATTCTATTTTGGGAAATGTTGGTTCAACAATGATTCAAGAATTTGAAAGGAAAAAAGTGGAGAAGAAAAATAAAATTAAATTACCTTCTCTTAGAAAAGAATTAGATAAGATTGAAAATTTTTATTTGGTTAAAAATGTTTCGAGGAATATTGGGAATTTGAGGGTTGGTTTTTTGGAGCATTTTAATGATGTTTCTTGGGTTAAGGAATTCAAACCTAAAGATTATTCTAAAGAATTGAAACGAGCTAAAAAAGAAAGTGATAAAGCAAAAAAAGTTTTGAGGAATTTTAAGAATATTGATGTGTTGGTTTGTCATGCTCCACCTTATGGAATTTTGGATGAAGTTAGTGGAAAATTTGGGGCGCCGAAACATTGGTGGGGAAAGCATGCGGGGAGCAAAGTTATTTTAGATTATGTTAAGAAATATCAACCGAAATATGTTTTTTGTGGGCACATTCACGAGGGGAAAGGAATGAAGAAGATTGGGAAATCGATTGTGTATAACGTTGGTTTTAATGGTGATTATGTTTTGTTGGATATTTAATAATTTTATAAATTGATTTGTTCTTTGTAATTAATGGAAGAATTGGTGAGAAATGTCTTAAAAAAGATTGAGGCTTATTCTTTAAATCAAATTGAAATTCGACCTTATTGTTTTGGAAGAATGAATGAGAGAAATGTTGAGGAGACTCTTTTAATATCAACGCTTTTTTCAAGAAATCTTTATTATGTCCAGAAACAAAATAAGACTTTTAATGGAGAACCTGAAAAAAGATATAAATTAATATTCAAAATAAGTTCGAAATATTCTTTAATTATCATTGTGGCTTTTGGGGCAAAGATTTTAAAGGTCATTAATGTTATTAAAACTAGTAAAGGGGTGGAGAAAAAATGGCAGAAAGAAATATTAAAGTAAGTTATGATAAAGAAGAAGATTTGCTTCATGTTCTTAGAGAAAATGAGAAGATAAAATTTAGTTTTGATATTGAATTACCTCAAGGAGACCTTGTTGTAGATTTTGGATTTAATGGGCAAATAATTGGATTAGAGTTTTCTGATGCTTCAGATTATTTTCCTTTTTTAAAAAAGATTAATGAGAATAAGGTACGGGCTAAAATGTCCATACAATATGGTTCAAATTGGGCACGGATTAAGTATGAAATTTCGGCTCCAGGGGTTAAGCCAGTAGTTAAAGAGATTATTTCTCCATATAATAAAAGAATGATTTTGGAACATTAAGAGAAGCAATCCTAATTTGTCAAGTAATTTTATAAATCCCTTATTCTATATTATATTATGAGTGATTTTATGTGGCACAAGGTTTCTGATAAAGAGAAGGAAGATATTGAGAGGCAGGCGAAGGGGATTATGGATTCTTTTGTGGGGAAGTTGGCAAGTGTCGAGGGTCGGCTTGGAGGTGAGGCTGTTGTTGAGCGAGATGTTTGTGAGAGGGCTGAGGACGGCGGGAAGTGTGCGGAGATGAGTCGGAAAATTATGTTTGAGAATGCGCCGAATTTCGATGAGGATTTTATAATTGCGGAGAAAGGTGGATGGTGATGATAGACGCACATTTACATTTAGGTTCAATTTCTGATAAGACAGGAAAAAAATGGGGAAGTTTTGGAGAGTATCAAAAGATAGCAAAGAAATTGAATTTAGATTATTATTGTGTTGTTCCAATTGGTTTGCCTGAAAATTTTTCAAATAATTCAACGCCAGATAATGATTCTGTTTTGGAGGCTACGAAGAAAGATAAAAAAATAATTCCAATTTATTGGTTTAATGTTTTTGATTTGCCAGAGGTAATTGATGAAAGATATAAGGCGATTAAATTTCATCCAGATATTGGACAAATTGAAATAGATGATGAAAGAGTTGTAGATTTTGTTAAAAAGATTAATCTTCCCGTTTTTGTTCATACGAATGAGGGAAAAGAATATTCTAATTTGGGCAAGGCTTCTAATTTGGCGAAAAAAGTTAAGGTTCCAGTTGTGGCTGTTCATTCGGGTTCTATTACAAGAACTTTTTTTACATTAGATGGTTATGATTTTCCAGACAATTTTTACTTTGAAACTTCTGGAATTCAATATGCTGTTATCTTAAAAAAAATTTATAAAAAATTTGGAGCAGAAAGAATTATTTTTGGAAGTGATTATCCTTTTGGAGATCCGCGGGTTTCTTTAGGAATGGTTGACTCTCTCTCTCCAAATAAAAAAGAATATAATCAAATTGTCGGGGGAAATATTAAGAGGATTTTGGGTTTGAAATGACAACAACATCAAAAGTAAAAAAATATTTGAGAGAGATTTGGGCGAATGATCAAGCTGGAAAAAAAATAAATGCATTTATTCAGGTTCGAGATGAAAAAGATTTAGTGAAAGAGGCGGAGGAAATTGATAAGAAAATAAAAAGTGGAAAGGCGGGGAAACTTGCGGGAATGATTTTTGGAATTAAGGCTTGCATTAATGTTGAGGGTTTGAATTGTAATTGTGCGTCGAAAACTTTGGAAAATTATCGTGCAGTTTTTGATGCGACTGTTGTTAAAAAAATTAAAGCGGAAGATGGTTTGATAATTGGTGTTTGTAATATGGATGAGTTTGCTTGCGGGAGTTCGGGCGAGACTTCGGCTTTTGGTCCGACGAAAAATCCTGTTGATTTAGAATATATTCCTGGTGGTTCGTCGTCGGGAAGTGCGGCTGCTGTTGCGGCGGGTTTTTGTGATGTGGCTTTGGGTTCGGATACTGGAGGAAGTTTAAGATGCCCAGCTTCTCATTGCGGGATAGTTGGATTAAAACCGAGTTATGGTTGCGTTTCAAGATATGGTTTGGTTGATATGTCAATGAGTTTGGATCAGATTGGGCCTTTGGGAAAAAATGTCGAGGACGTTGCAAAAGTTTTGGAAGTTATTAAAGGGCGAGATGAATGCGATTCGATTAGTGTTGATTCAAAAGTTTCTGTTAAGGTTCCTAAAAAAATTATTGTGGGTTTGTTGGATTATGAAACTTCGGACAAGAGAGTTGGAGATTTGATTAATAAAAAAATTGAAGAGGTTGCGAAGAAAAATAATTGGGTTGTTAAGAAAGTAAAAATTGACTTGATTGATTTGGCGATTCAGACTTATTATCCGATTGTTTATACTGAGGTTTTTTCTGGCACGAGGAAATTTGATGGGCGAAGGTTTGGAAAGAAAATTGAGGATTCTTGCGGGCCTGAAGTTTTGAGGAGAATTCTTGGTGGCGCGGAAATTACGAAGGCGGAATATGGCGGGAGATATTATCATCGGGCTTTGAAGGCGAAGAGGTTGATTGAGAAAGAGTATGGGAAACTTTTTGGGAATTTTGATTGTATTGTTAGTGCGACTGTTCCGAGGTTGCCGTGGAAAATTGGCGAGAAGATTTCTGTTGAGGAAGGTTATGCGACGGATGTTTTGACTGTGCCTGCGAATTTGGCGGGGATTTGTGCGATTAGTGTTCCTGCTGGAAGAATTGATAATTTGCCTGTTGGGATTCAGATTGCTTGTGATAAATTTCAAGAGGGGAAATTGTTTGGGATTGCTAAGGAATTTGAGAAGTAAATCTTTAAAAAACTCTGCTTGTTTTGATTTGTATGGATATTGAGAATATTAAGCTGGATTGGCTTGGACATTCGGGTTTTAAGATAACTAATTCAAAGGTGATTTATATTGACCCGTTTAATATTCCGCCGAACAGCGAGAAGGCAGATTTGATTTTGTTGACGCATAGTCATTATGACCATTGCAGTTTTCTGGACATTCAGAAGATTATTAAGGAAGAGACGAAGATTGTTTTGACGGCGGATTGTCAGAGTAAGATTTTGCGTTTCGATTTTCCGATTAAGATGGAGATTGTTGGTCCGGGGCGAGAGTTTTCTTACGGCGAGATAAAAATTTCCACGCTTCCGGCGTACAATTTGGATAAGCCGTTTCATGCGAAGAGCGAGGAATGGATTGGTTATCTTTTGAAAATTGGAAAAGTTTTGATTTATCATGCAGGGGATACGGACAAAATTCCTGAGATGCAGAAACTTACTGGGCATGGGGATAAAAAGTTGATTGCTCTGCTTCCGATTGGCGGGAGATTTACGATGGATGTTGAAGAGGCGGTTGAGGCGGCGAAATTGATTAAACCTTTTTTGGCTGTGCCGATGCATTATGGTTCGATTGTTGGTTCGAAAGAAGATGCTAAAGAATTTGTTGAACTTTGCAAGGAAGAAAATATAAATGCGGAAATATTAGAGAAATAATGGATTATTTAATTGGAAGTAAAAAGGAATTTTTGGATTTTGTGGATTCAATTAAGGCGGAAGATAAAATTGGAATTTTGACGCACACGGATTTGGATGGTTTGGCTTCGGCGGTTTTCTTGGAAAAAATTTTGGAGGCAAAAGGGCACGAAGTAACTTTCTTGGATTTTTTATTTTATGAGGACGGAGTTTTAGAAAAAGTCATCTCTAATTTGAAAGAAAATTTGATAGACAAAATTTTTATTTCGGATTTTAGTATTGATAGTTTGGACGATGTCGCGTTTAATTTATTGAAGGAAGAGTTTGATGTTTTTTTGATTGATCATCATCCTTTGGTTGGAGGTTTTGATTATGGAAATAAAGTGATAAAGACGGCTTCTTCGGATTGTTCGGCTTTGACAATTTTTGATTTGGGCAAAGAAATTTTTGATAGCGAGAATTGGGAGTGGTTGGTTTGTGCGGCGATTTTTTCTGATTATTCTTATAAAAGTTCAGAGAATTTTGAATTTATGAAAAGTGTTTATCCTGATTTGACTCTTGAAAATATTTCTTATTCGAAGCCAGGAATAATTGCAAAGAAAGTTTCTTCGGCTTTGATTTATTATAAAAGAGATTTGAAAAAAGTTTATGATTTGGTTTTGGAAAAAAATCTTTCCGAATTGGACGAGATTCATGAAATTATCGACGAGGAAATTAATAAATGTGTGGAAGAATATTTTGATAAGGCAGAATTTTATCCAGATAAGAATATGTTTATTTATGAGGTTGATTCGAAGTTTAGTATTGCGTCTTATGTTACAACAATGGTTTCAACTATGAAAAAGGATTTTACTTTTATTTCTTATCAAGGCGGAGGAGAGTATTATAAAATTAGTGCGAGAAATCAGAATGTTACACAAGATATGAATAAGTTAATGAAAAAAGGTGTTGAGGGTTTGGAAAATGCTATGGGGGGTGGGCACGCACCGGCATCTGCTGCGAGAATTATGCGTGAGGATTTGGGAAAGTTTAAGGAGAATATTTTGAAATGAGAATTGACAATTTCCCCCAAAGAAAAAAAGATGTTCTTGAAAAGTTGGATAAGAGTTCTGTCGGAGGATGGGATGAAAAGATAAAAGATTTGTGTGATAAAATAAATTCTTTGGAAAATTATTACACGACTTCGTCATGTTCTGGAAGAATTATTGTTATGGTTGACCAAGATAAAAAAGGTCCTGGGCTTTTCGAATTTGTTAGTCATGATTTAGTTAAAGAGTTGAAAAAATTTAAATGGAAGAATTTGAAATTTAAATCTGAACCGCCGATTCTTCATGTGGCTTGTAAAACTCTTGAGGATGCGGAAACTTTTTTGATTAAAGCGCAAAACGCTGGTTGGAAAAGGTCTGGAATAATTTCTTTGAGAAGGAATATTGTTGTTGAAATAATTAGTACAGATAAGTTGGAATTTCCGTTGGTTAAGAATGGGAAACTTTTGGTGGATGAAGAATTTTTGAAAATTGTTTTGGAAAAGGCGAATGAGAATTTGAAGAAGGGTTGGCGAAAGATTGAAAAACTAAAAAAGATTATTTAGTTTATGTATCCACAATCACATTTTTTATTTTCGTTTTTGGTAGCTTCGGTGTTTGCGAAGTTGGGAGTTTTTGATTTTAGAGTTGCTTTGCTCGTTGCTGTTTTTGCTTTCTTGGTTGATGTTGACCATTTTATTTTGTTCGTTTCTAAATTTAAAGATTCGAGTTTGAGAAATGCTTGGAATAAAGCGGTTTATGGAAAATATGCTGGGCGAACTTTTATTCATCATTGGATTGGGTTTTTGATTATGACTGCGATAATTATTTTTTTGTATTTTTATAATTTGAATTTATTTTGGATTGTTGGGCTTGGTTATTATACGCATATGATTTTAGATTATGCGCATTTAAATTTTCTTAAAATTAAAGGAAGATTGAGTTTGAGGTTCGGAGGTTTTGTTGAGAGGATTGGAAAGTTTGAAGCTTTGTTTGATATTTTTATTTTGATGGGAATGGTGTTGGTTTGGATATAGTTGAATTTCACAACGAAAATATATTTAAACTCGAGAAGCCTCTATTTTTTTATCATATTATAATTTGGGTGGTACTGAATTTAATATGCGGGCTTCGGCCCATTTTTTTTCTAAGGTAAACATAGAAGGTGCTGGAAGTTTTTAAGGCTTTATCACCACTTTCGAAATACAGATGAAAGAGAGTTTTCAACTCTCAAACAAACGCGAGGAATCGCATTTGAAAGGAGGAAATAAATAAATGGTTTTAGATTTTGCAAAAGAAGCGATACAAAATACGGCTACACATAGTATTAACTTTGACGAGTTGCGAGCAGGTAAGGCTAGCATTAAAGTTGTTGGATGCGGAGGTTGCGGTGGAAACATGACAACTTGGCTTTTCAATAAAGGAATTAATGGGGCGACAATTTATTCTGTAAACACAGACGCTTTGCACCTTAGTGTTACAAAAGCAGATGAGAAGGTTCTTTTGGGTAAGGAATTAACAAGAGGTCTTGGTGCTGGAGGAATGCCGAACAAAGGTCGGGAAGCAGCTAAGGAAGCAATTGTTGAACTTAAGAAAGCAGTTGGTAATTCAGATATGGTTTTCGTTCTTGCAGGTCTTGGAGGTGGTACCGGTACTGGTTCTGCACCGGTTGTGGCTCAATTAGCTAAAGAAACTGGAGCAGTTGTTATTGCAGTTGTTACAATGCCTTTCGAGTCAGAGAAAGCAAGAATTGATAAGGCTGAGTTTGGACTTCAAGAATTAAGAGAAGTTAGTGATACTTGCATCGTGCTTGACAACAATCGTTTAGTTGATATTGCTGGACAATTACCTATCGAACAGGCTTTCGCAGTTGCTAATGAACTTGTTTCTACAATGATTAAAGGAATTGTTGAGACAATCACTCTTCCGAGTTTAATTAACTTGGATTATGCTGATGTTTCGACTATCATGAAGAACGGGGGAGTTGCTGTGATTGGAATTGGAGAATCGGACGCTGCAGATCGTGTTCAAGAATCAGTAAGGCAAGCCCTGACTCATCCTCTACTTGATGTGGATTATAAAGGAGCTACCGGAGCTTTGATTCATATTACGTGCGGTCCTGATTTAAAGTTGGAAGAGTTCGATACTATCGGTAAGACTGTTTCAGAAAACTTAAGTAATGAAGCGCAGGTTATAATTGGTGCGAGAATTTCTAAAGATTTTGTTGGAAAGGTTCGTGTTATTACAATTATGACTGGTGTTAAATCTCCTTACGTTTTAGGAAGAGGAAGAGATAACAATTCAATGCCTGTTTCAAGAGAAGTTTCTGATTTAGGTATAGACGTCTGGCGTTAAACAAATTAATTAATTTTTATTTTATTTTTTTAAAGGGGAGAAAATTTCTCCCCTTTTACTTTTTTAGAATTTTTTTTATTATATTAGAGCGGGAGCTATTCCCATAACCATTAAAATGGCAAAGATTATATAAATTATTATTGGAGTAATTATTAATAATATGAACCAAATCCAAGGTCCTACTCTTTTTTCATTTTCTCTGTCGTCAATAATTCTGTTAATCTCATATTGTAAATAAGCGAAGTTGAAGAAGAATGTGAATAGTCCAGAGATTTTTCTTGTTACGCCTTTTTTATCTAAAGCTTGATTTAATACTGTTCTTGTTGAGAATGCCAAAATTAATATTATTATAAATTGAATTAATCCTACAAGTGAAAGTAGTCCTAAAAAAATTGTAAAAGAAGCTAAAGCTACTAAATCCAGAGTCATTATTGCTCCCCTCATCATCGTTTGAATTATTATGGCTAAAATTAAATAGAGTATGTGCAAAATTAAATATGTCTTCGCTAAACCTACACTTAATTTTTTTTCTGTGTTTAAATTATTTAGTTCTTTAGTTCTTTTCAAATACCAAACTGGAACATAAATTCCTGCGGTAATTATTGATAAAAATAATAACAATACTACGCTTTTTTTCTCTGGTAAGTTTTTCATTTTAAGCACTCATCTTTCCCACCTTTTTCATTCTTTTGTTTCCGTATTTTTCGAAATAAATAATTTTGTCGAGGGAAATTCTTCTTTTTTCTGTTGTTTTTTGTCCTTTAATTTTTGCTTCAAATCCTATTGGGAAAATTGCTTCGACTTGAGTTCTTTCGGGGATTGAAAGTGTTTTTTTAATTTGGTCTTCTACAAAATGTCCAACCCAGCAAGTTGCGAGTCCGACTTCTTCAATTTTTAATAAAAAGTTTTGTATTGCGGCTCCGCTTTGTTGTCGGTTGTAGACTTCACCGTTTTTCTCTTCGTAGGCGTTTAGTAAAATTTTTGGAACTGAGCAAACTACTAAAACATAATGTGCGGTTGAGACAAAAGGTTGTTGTGATGCCTCGGCGAGTTTTTCGATTTTTTCTGGGTCGCTTACGAGAATTATTTTTAGCGTGCAATTGTTGCCGGCTTTTGGTGCGTGTCGCATCGCGTCGACACATTCAAGAATGTATCTCCAGTCGGGTTTTTTTGAAGTAAATTTTTTCACGCTCTTTCTTGATTCAATTAGATTGTCTAAATCCATAAAATGATTAGGAGAAAAGTATTAATAAATGTTTTTGAATTATGCCGCGAAATTCTGTCTGAGATAATCATCTCTTGCCATGAATCTTTGGGATAATTCATTACAAATTTTTACTAAATATTCTAATTTTTCTTCGGGGAGTTTGGGGGTATGAACTGAATTTAATTCTTGATAGAGAAGTTTGGCTTGAACTTTTGCATTATTCCAATCTCTGTATTCTTCCATTTTAGAAGGATTTTCTTTAGCGTCTTTTTCAATTAATTCTATATACATATCAGTTATTATTGAACTTATTCCTTCTGTCATAAAATTTATTGAATTCTTATTTTTATATTCTCTTCGAATTAATTTTTTTAATTTTTTTAGTTGTGCAAAACCATTTCCCCTACCTAATTTATAGTTATCTATTTCAGTTCCTGCAGAACACGCAATTTCAGCTAATTCTAAACTCATTCAGAAAATAGTTGTTTTGTGTTTATAAAAATTGTTGTGATAAGAACGTCCCGAGAAGTGCTCTCAATCCGTGAAATGTTCTTTAAATTCGCTTGTTAAATTTTCTCGCTCTTTTATTAGAAATTTCAGAATTGCTCGTCGGCGTCGCGAACAAGTCGCTCGCTCGCTCTCCCAAGTGTGGTAAAACGAAACCTAAGGTTCTCGTCCTATTTTTAAAAACGTCCCGAGAAGGACTCGAACCTTCGACCTAACGGTTAACAGCCGTTCGCTCTACCGACTGAGCTATCGGGACATGAAAATCTTACAGCAAATTTCCTTTTAAAGTTTATCTTTTCGGGACGTTTACTCTCTTAATCCTAAATCTTCTATAGGAGGGGTTTTGTTCCTTTCAGCACGAGAATATACATTTGTTTGTTTTGAGCCTTGCACGATTTCTATTATCGCGTCTTGCGCGTTTTTTATTAGTTCGGGGTTTCCGATTATTCCGACTTTGTTTTCATTTATTTCTAAATTGCATCCAGTTAAGTTTGAGATTGTTTTCAAGGTTTTTCCTTCTTTTCCAATTATTCTTCCTCGGATTCTTTCGTAGTTTTGTTTTGTGGTGTAATCTTTTACGTTAAGTATTTCGAATTCTTTTTCTTCTTTTTTTATTGAAACTGCGTAGGAGAATGGGAATCCGAAGTTTATTGCGTCGATGACTTTTTCTGCGATGTATTCATCTTCGGGCGAGCCTTCTATGTTTACTTCTTTTCCTCGGTTTGTTATTTTGATGTTCAAAATTTTTTCGAGTTTTTTCTTGTTCTTTATAATTCTTGGGAGTTTTTCAGATATTATTGTTCTCATGAATAATAGGAGAATAAAGGTGTTATAAGGTTTTTGATTGATTCAGAATTCAGTTTTCGTTGTTTCAAGGTAGCCGTGTTTTTTTAGCCATTGAATTTGATTTGGTTTGTATTTTAGTAAAACGTCTCCTTTTGTGTTGTCGAGTTCCCAAGGTTCGATGATTACGACGTCGTTTGGTCTTAGCCACAATTTTCTTCTGAGTCTTCCGGGAACTCTGCAGTTTCTTGTTTTTCCATCGACGCAGGCGACCATCATTTTGTTTCCGCCGAGTCTTTGGTCAATTGTTCCGAGAACTTCTCTTCCTTTCGGCAAGGGCACTCTAATTCTTATTTCGCCTTCAGGAGAATCTAATAGTTCATCCTCGATGTCTTTGAATTCTTCTTCCATACTAAATCAGGGAAAATGTATTTTATAAAGATATTGAATTATTAAGCAAGAATTAGTGCGTAAGGCATGCCGTTGATTGTTTTGACGTTTTCTTTTGAGATTATGTTTTCTTTGATTGCGAGTGCGGTTGATTTTTTTCCGATGATATTGAATGTCGCGTCTTCTTTCGCCATGCTTTGTATGATTTGCGAAGTTTCTTCTTCGTTTTTTAGTTCGCCTTTATAGAAAGATTCTTTTGCGTCCAGTTGCAGGTTGCCTTCTTCGAATTTTTTCCCGAGAATTTCCGAATCGCATATTGCCACAATATTTCGGCAAGTCTCAATAATGTTTACGTAGAACATGTTAATTTGAATGTCCTACGCTTTAAAAATATTTAGAAAAAATAAAATAAAAATAAAAAGGAAATTAGAAAGCTTTTTTAGCGCCTTCTTTGATTGCTTTTTCAGCGTTGTCTTTGGACATCATCGCACACATGTTGCATCCACAAGATTTACATGCGCCTTTAGCCATATAGCCCCCACGAGCAGTTTGAACAACTTCTGGGTTTTTCATGTCTTGACCTTTTTTCTTACATTTTACACAATAAGCTTTTACCATTTTTGCCTCCTTGAATTTAATTATAGATTCATTGAATCTCTTAAATTTCATAAGGGAAATTCTTTTTTAAAGGTTTAGATTGGGAAAAAAAATTAGATTTTACTTCTGACAGAGTGTTTTGCACCACACGCCAAACAATTTATGAAAGTTAATCTGTCTTCTTTTTTTAGTTCAGTGTCGGGTTTTCCGCATTCTTTGCATATCACAAATTCTTTTGTGTATTGTTCAATTTTTTGATTTATTTTAGCACTCGGGACTTTATTATTAAATATTAATCTGTCGCCTTCGATTTGTCCTTGGGTCGCTAATTCTCTTAATAGGAATTTTTGAAAATGTTCTGGTTGTCTTCTAAGATGAGATGCGATTTGCGAGAAGTTTGTTAAAATTGTTTTTTTGCCTTCAAAATGTCCTTGAATTTTTGGGATTTCGAATCTTTCGCCCGACGTGTTTGATTGTTTCACTTTGCTGTATGCTTCTTCTAAAAGTTTTTCGTAGTCTGTCATAAGAATTAAAGATTGAGAGGGTTTTTAAGATTTGGGTTTGGGAAAATTGCTCGCTGTCGCGAGAGATTGATTGCTACGAGTTCGCAGGGGATTTCTTTGTAGGGAATATAATTAATGAGAAATTGGTTTTTGTTCTTTAGTGCTTTCTCCTAAAAATGATTTGGCAGCGATAACTTCCAATAATATTTCATCACTACAAATAAATGTTCTGTAAATCCAACCTTTACTTTCAAATTTCCTGATGATTTCTTCAGGGCATCTGGTTTCTTTCTCAAATTTTCTTTCGTAAGTTCTCATAAGATTTTCTTCCGTAATTTTTCTAATCTCCTCAAGATATCTTTGGTCAGTTCCCCTTTTTGAAATATGATAATTTTTTAAGTGCATTTTCAACCAAGGTACCTCAATTTTCCAGGTCGGGGTTCGAAGATGATTCCTTCTTCGAGGAGTTTTTTGATTTCTTGATTAATTATTTCTGGCGAGGTGTTTCTGAGAGTCATTATCATTTTGTCTATTTCTATCCCTCCGTCTTCTTCTGATTCTTTTATTGCGTTGAGTATTTGGTCTTTGATTGCGACGATTTGTCCTTTTTCAACGGGCGGGGCGATTTGCGATTGTTGTTTTTGCAATTCGAGTTTTCTTATGAGAAGGTATTTTTGGCTGTATTCTTTTATTATTTCAGGTGTTATGTAGACTTCGTTGTTGAAGCTTCTTAGGGAGCCGATTACTAAAACGGTTTGGCCTTGTGTGAAGTTTTTGAATTTTTCGAAGTCGTCGCCGAACACTCTTAGTTTGATTTGTCCCGAGCCGTCGTCGAGTGTGAAGAAAACGTATTTTTTTTCGCCTTGATTTTCATATTTGTCGACGATGTTTCCGATTAAATTTGCTCGGTTGATTTTTTTGTCGCCGAGTTCCAAATATATGAATTTTTCTTGGTCGAACGCGGGTTTTCCAAGTAGTAAGTCGTTGATTCGAAGTTTGAATGCTATGTTTCTTTTAAATTGTGCGTCAGACATATTATGAAATAATCGCGTTCATTTATAAGTTTTTATGAGGTTTTTTAGATTGATTAAATTGCTCGCTGAGAGAAAATTTTTGAGAATTAAATTAATGGAGGTTCAACTCAATCGTGAGCCAAAGATAAAGAGTAAAGAGTTAGTAAAGAGGACACTTTAAAACCCCCGACCACTCGCCCCTAAAATGTAGAAATTGTTGTAAATACGAAGTGAGCCGCCTTGGTGCTTCGCACATTTACTCTCGCTTTCAGCGAGGCAGAAAAACTTCTTTTATCCGACCAAAGAAAACTCACGAAATTAAAATTTCGTTTAACAAAGGATAAAAGGCTTCGCCCAAATTTTTCTGATTTTATTGGGGCACTCTCAAAACAAAAAAGAAAGCTTTTTATATGGGCTTTAATCTATATATTTATAATGGCAAAAAAGAAAATTCAACCAAGCACAATATTTTTTTGGATAGCAGGAATATTTTTATTTGTTCTTGTGGCAAAGATTTTTGGAATATTGCCTATGTCCGTTGTTGGAGTAGAATTAGGACAAGAGGGAATTAAAGCAACAATCTCTGATATTTCTGAAACAACAGCAGTTTTATTGTTTATTCCAATTGTTTCGGCATTAATTGGAGCATACTTAAAATCAAAAGGAAAATAAAATGACAAATAAAAACAATTATCTTTATATCGGAATTGCGGTAGTTGTTGTTATTGTTCTCGCCATTGTTTTTATTTCAAATTCAAATAATAATTCTCAAAATGAAGTTACTTGTAATTCTCCATATATTAAAGTCGGAATTTCATGTTGTTTAGACCAAAACTATAATAGTGTTTGTGATGATGATGAAAAATTAGGCAACTTCAATTTTATTTTATATGCAAGTAGTGATTATGAGAGTTTGGAGGGTTACTCTTGGGAAGATAATGTTCCCTTTTCAGAAGCAACATTAATAACTAGAAAAAGCGGAATTTTAAATGGCAATGATTGTCATGATGTCTATGGCGGAATCTCGCTGTTTATTGACACTAATCCAGATAATAAACAAGTTGGTTGCGAAATAAAAGAATATTATGGTAACACCTTAAATGAAGTTATAAATCGAGAATTAACTTGGTCCGAATGGCATTTAGATACAGGAATTAATCTTAATTATGAAATAGATAAAAAACCAGAAAAAGTGAAATATGTAGTTAAATGTAAAAGAGCAGAAGACCAAAGAGAAGTTACCAAAGAATTTACAATAAATCTTAACTATAATCCGTTAGATGAGAATTTAAATATTTGTTAGTTTAAGTGATGTTCTATTTGTAATCTTTCCTATTCCAAATCAAGTTCAACATTCTGATTATATTTTTTTGATAGTTTCTTTTTCAAATCTTGACTATCAAAACATTTTAAATCAGTATCGGAGTAATCACCATTTAATCCATTTCCAAGAATGCTCAATCCACCACCTTTTCCTTTTTGAGAAACTGGGCAAATCCCATGTTTTTCCTTTCCGCAATCATATTCAAATCCCGAATCGGTTTTTCTTATTTTACATTTAAGTTCTTTATTCATTTTCATTCTGTTCTAAAATATTCTTCATATACTTAAATCTTTCGTTGATTAACGAGAGTGCCCCCTCTTCTTTTTTAGAAAAAAAGAAGCAAAAAAGGCGGCGGCTCACAAAACAAAAATACACAACAATTTCTATTGTAAAATGGACAGCGTCCCGCCGTCCTAAAGTGTCCTCTTTAAAATTAATATGGCTCACGACTTTGATTTTTTGCCTTCGGCATCGTTGCACTAAAAATCAATCCCTGCAAGTATTCGTATTTTTTATAAGAAATTATTATTTCTACATCTTTTGAACGAATCCTCGACGAGGTTTATATATTTCTGAGTTAATTACTAATTTGTTTATTGCTTCTTCGATTTCGTCTTTTGACATTTTTCCTTCGAGTTTGTTTTCTATTTCTTCGATTGGAATCATTTTTCCAAATTTGTTTTCTAATTCTGTGATGACTTCTTTGACTCCGAAAATTCTGTTTCTCTGGGAAGTTGAAAATTTACTGCTGATTTTGTCGATGTCAAAAGTTTTCGTTTCGTAGTCGAATCCGACCTGCATCAAGTAATATTTCATTAGGTTTATTGCGATGTTTGCGTCGTCGATTGAGATTGTGTCTTTTAGTTTTACTTTTGCTGAGGCTTCGGCTAATCTTACCAGAGCTTGTAGCTGTCTTGCAGAAATTGGAATTGGTCGCATTGCGCTTTCGGATGAGATTGGACGGTTTCTTAAATCTACGTAGAATTTTTTTATTTCGTCGAATGCTTCGGGAGTTAATTTTGGTTTTACTTTTCTTTTTGAGTAGGCGACATATTTTCTGAAAAGGTCTTTTGGAATCATCATCGCGGGGGTGTCTTTAAGGTGTTCTTGTAAAACGTGTGTTGCGATTTTCTCGTCGTTTTCTTTGTTGGGCAAATCTCTTAGAGTGAAAATTATATCGAAACGATTTATTAATGTTGGGGGCAAATCAATTTGTTGTGCGATTCCTTGGTGCGGGTCGAATCGTCCGAATTTTGGATTTGCTGCTGCGAGAACCGATGTCTCTGCTCTCAAAGTTGCTTGAACGTTTGCTTTTGAAATTGTGATTGTTTGTTGTTCCATTGCTTCGTGCATGGCACTTCTATCTTGGGGGTCCATTTTTTCTAATTCATCTATACACACCAAACCTTTATTTGCTAAAACCATTGCACCGGCTTCAAGGGACCAGCCTCGCAAGTATTCGTCTCGAACCACCGTCGCTGTCAGTCCTGCACCTGATGCGGATTTTCCTACAACGTATCTTCCTTTGGGGGAAATGTTCGCCATGAAAACTAAAGTTACGGATTTTGCAACACCGGGATCACCGATTAATAAAATGTGAATGTCTCCTCTGTTGATTCCTCCGTCGGGTCTTTTTTTTGTGACGCCTCCGAATAATTGCAGAACTAAAGATTTTTTTATTTCTTCATAACCCCAAACGCTCGGGCTGATACTGCTTGCTAATTTTTCAAATATCTCTGGGTCTTCGGCCAATTCTAAAATTTGTCTTTCGTCTTCGTCGCTGATATTCAATTCTTCGAAAGTTTCTTCCATTGGGATTAAATTATTTACTTCCAGAGCTAATTCGAATCGCGTAGACATTCCGCCTGTTTTTAACGGGACTGGCACTTCTTTTAAAATTCCGATAACTTTTATTCTGCTTCCGGGCGTGGTTTTTTCTTCCATTCGCGGTTCAACTAAATCTTCTTTTACGAAAACATTTAATCTTTTTGGTTGTTCACCGCCGGATAACGATTCAGGCGATTCTTCTAAAACTAATCTTTGTGTGTCCACCATTTCTTGGCTCATTTTTCTGAATCCGCCTCTTCTTCCACAGGAGCATCTTGAAGGTTCTCGGAATTTTTTTTCGATTTGTAAAACTGAGATTATTGTTCCGCAACTTGGGCATTCGAATTTCGCGTTCACGACTTGGGGTCTAACGTCCGAGGTTTGCCGGATTATTCCCTCGATTACTATCATTTGGTCAAGGTGCTTTGAACGGATGTTTCTTATTTTTATTTCTTGACTTTTTGGGAAGTTGAATAATCTGACTCGCACGTTTTTTACTAATCCTGATTCTTCGATTGCTTGTTCTATTAATTGGAGCGTGTCTTCAGGATTTAGGATTACTTCGTCCGATAGCAGGCTTGAGAATTCTGAGAGCTCTGAGAAATCTATCTGAATAACGCTGTCGCCTCGTCTTAGGGATTCTCCGACCTGTTTTTTGTAAGAATCGAAGAAGTTCTTCGCTTCTGTGACCAAGTCCTCTTTTTTGGATTTCTGCGGGGCCGTGTCTGCTTTTGGTTTTAGTTCCTCTTCCATGTTTAATAGAGAGGATTTTCTTTTTTATAGATTTATATGAATTCTTTGGTAGTTTCAGAATGAGAGGATTATTTCAAAGGGGTGAATTTATTGCTTATAATTTTTCAAAGCAGCTTTCACATTTTTCAAAAGTTGGTCCATGCTGAATTCGAGTTGTTGTTTGTTTTTAGTTCCGGTGCAAACAAGTTTCCCGTTTGAGAAAAGAAGGAATGTTGCGTTTGGCTCGATTAATTTGTAAACTAATCCGGGGAATTGCTCTGGTTCATATTCTGTGTTTTCCATTTCAAGAGCGAGGAAATTAAGATTAAGTTTTAAGTCGATTGTTCCTGAAGCTACAATATTTTGAACGGTTATTTTTGGAGTGATTGTTACATTTACATTTATTTTTCTAAGTTGTTTTATTACTTCTTCAATTACTTTTTTTACTTGAGCAACTGATTTTGTTCCTGTGCAAACGAGGTTTCCCGACGAGAAAACTAAAACTGCGGATTTTGGTTCTTTGATTCTTAAAACTAATCCTGGGAAAGTTTTCGGATTGTATTCTGTGTTTGGTTGAGTTCTTGCCAATTTTACTAAAGGAACTGGTTTGCCCAAAGAAGTCGTTGCTACGATGTTTTGAATTTTATATTCGCTTTTAGATTTAGTTGAGGGAGTTGTTTCGGCCATCTTATTGTATTTATAAAGAAAAATCCTTTATAAAGGTTACGAGGGTTAGAAATAAATATTAACGAATTTTCCTACATAGAAACTTATAATTATCACAGCAATCATAATTAAAATATGTTCTGCAATTGCCTTGAGTGGTTTTGATTTGTGTGATTTCGCGATGTAAAAACTTAGTGTGGTTATTAATAAAAATCCCCAGATTATGCTTGCGATTATTGCGGTTTGGATTTCTAAAGTTAAAATTGGAACGGCGAAAGTTAGAGCGATGATTAATTTTGCGAAAAATGTCGAGGCTGTTGATGACCATATTTGTGATTTATCTTTTGTTTTTGATTCTGTCGCGAGGTGCATTCCTGTTGCGTCAGAGAGTGCGTCGGCGATTGCGATTACAAAAATTCCTCCGAGGATTGCCAATTTAGAATTTGTCGAAGAATACAAACCGATGATTAAACCTAAAGTTGTGATAACTCCTGATGTTAATCCAAAACTTAACCCTGATTTTATTGATGATTTCATTTTATCCATATCTCCAATTTCTTTTTTGATTGTCAAAATCTTTTTCTATTTCTTCTAAAGAAGAAATTTCTGAAAGTGGTTTGTCTGGTCGCATTGCTGTGAATCGTGGGAATCTTAATGCCCAGCCTGAATTGTAATTTGGTGAACGCTGGATTTCTTGGTATGTAACAGCGACGACAATTTTTGGTTTTATTGAAACTGATTTTCCTTTTTCGCTTTCAATTAATGGTGTAAGTTTTTTTGTTAATTCATCGAAGGAAATTCCTCCAACTTCTTCTTCAGTTTTTTCTTTTATTCCTGTTCCGACTTTTCCGATTTCCAAATATTCGCCTTTCTTTTTTCCTTTACATGAAAGAATAAATGACGACATCCATCCACTTCTTTTCCCGGTTCCGTATTCCGCGCCGGTGATTACTAAATCTAAATCTCTTTCTTCGGGTTTCATTTTTACCATGTTGCCGACTCTTCGTCCTGGTTTGTAAGGCGCGTCAAGATTTTTCATCATCACACCTTCTTGATTATCTTTCAATGCTTTTTTGTAGAATTCCTCAACTTTTTTTTCGTCGTCGGTAATAATTTGTTTTGATTGGATAATTTTGTAAGGGTGGTTTTTCAAAATTTTTCTGATTATTTCAGTTCTTTTTTGAAATGGTTCTTCGAGTAGGGATTTTCCGTTGTAATGTAAAATGTCGAACACGTTTACTTCTACGGGGAGTTCTTTTTGTAATTTTTCGATGTTGTGTTTTCTTCGGATTCTTTGACTTATTTTTTGGAAAGAAGTGTATTCTTTTGTTTTTTTGTCGAAGCCGACTGCTTCGGAATCTAAAATGAACGCTTCTCCGTCGACGAAATTTTCAACATACTCTGCGACCTCAGGGAATTGGTTTGTTACGTTTTCTAAACTTCTTGTGAAAAGTGTTACGCCTTTGCTGTTTTTGTGAATTATCATTCTGAACCCGTCGTATTTGTATTCTACCGCGCATGGTTTTCCGACTTCTTTGAATCCATCTTTGATGTTTGTTACTTTTTTACATAGCATCGCTTTTATTGGCTTTCCAACTTCAAGATGGATTTTTTTTAATTCTTTTAGGTTTCCTTTTTTTGACATGTCGAACACGATTGCTAAATCATTTGAACGGTCAATTGCTCTTTGAATTGCTTGCGATGCTTCTTTGTCGCCGTGGAAAAATGCTTGCGATAATGCTTCTCGGATTGTGCTTTCTAGGGTTCCGATTCTTAAGTCGCCGATTAAAGTTCTTGTTATGTAAAGTGCTTCGACAGGTTCGGCGGAAGTTAGTAGTTCAGTTATTAGTCCGATTTTTTTATTTACTGTTCCGTTGCCTTCCAAGGCAGGGAGTTTTCGGAAGTTCTCAATTACTTTTTCGGTTGTTAAAGTTTTCGAGTGGAGTGTGGATTGTTTTTTGTGGAGTGTGAATTTTTCTGCGACTTTTCCAATGTCACCGATTGTTTTCCATTCGGAAATTATTTTTTTTGTTTCTGTGCCGGTGGCTTTTGAAATTGCTTTTATTGCGATTTGATTTGAAATTCCGATTCTTCGCTCGTCGTATTCGGGGTAAATATCCCCTAAAAGTAAATACATCACGTCTCGGTCTTTTTCCGAAAGTTCTTTAAGGAATTTTGAAAGAATTTCTGTTTTTTCTAAACGTTTTGTTGTCGAGGAAATTTCTTCATAAAGTTGTGCTAATTTTAGGTATCTCATCTTTTGTAAAATTATTAAGGATTAGATGTTTTTAAGATTTGGGTTAGTAATTCTCAGCTAACACTTCATAATATGCTTGAGGATGTTTGCAAGCAGGGCATTCCTCCGGTGCTTCTTTTCCTTTGTGGACGTAACCGCAGTTTCGGCATTTCCATTTTACTTCTTTGTCTTTTTTGAAAACTTTTTTTCCTTTTAAATTTTCTAAAAGTTTTCTATATCTTTTTTCATGTTGTTCTTCGACTTCGGCGATTTCTTTAAATGATTTTGCAATTTCATCAAAGCCTTCTTTTTTTGCTGTTTTTTCAAATTCAGGATAAAGAGTTCCCCATTCCATTTTTTCTCCATTTGCTGATTCTAATAAATTTTCTTTTGTTGTGCCGATTCTTCCTGCAGGATATTCCGCGGTTATTGATAATGATTCTCCGCAGTTTTCTAAATGTTTGAAGAATATTTCTGAGTGTTCTTTTTCGTTGTCGGCTGTTTCGGTGAAGATTGCAGAAATTTGTTCATAGCCTTCTTTTTTTGCTACCGATGCGAAGAATGTGTATCTATTTCTCGCTTGGCTTTCGCCGGCGAAAGATTTCAATAAATTTTTCTCGGTTGCACTTCCTTTTAATTTCATAAGTGAAGAAAAGAAATGGAGTTTAAATAATTTTATTTTATTGAATCTC
>DAIQOR010000011.1:0-13602 GCA_036787775.1 bacterium
CACAAACATCAGCACTCAAAGATTTACCCTCGTAATTAACAGAATTATTTACAAACTCAGCAATAGTTTTCCAATCATTAACACGAGTATCCGACAAAGATAAATTGTCACAAACATTAACTCTTGTCAAAGAATTATTTACTTTAAAAAAACCATCTTCAACATTTAATTCATTCAAATCTCCATAATCATAATGAACCACTTCTTCCAAACTAACTTTTGGAACTTCAACAACTTTTTTAGACGGAGAACAACCAAATCCAAACAAAGCCCCAGCTGATAAAACAGGAATCAATAATTTACTAATATATTTAGGGTATATTCTTTTCATTTTATTTGTACATGAAATATTCATAACAACCATTTATAAACCTTTCTTATGAGAAATCATTCAACATCAATATCTTCCATAACTCTTGCAACATCTGTAACAGAATCTCCATCTTGAAGCTTAACAACTCGCACACCTTGAGCCGCTCTTCCCATCACTCGAATATTTTCCAAACTCATTCTTATCACAATTCCCTTCGCAGTTGTAATAATCAAACTATCTTTATCATTCACAGAAACAGTTGTCACAACCTCGCCAGTTTTATCAGAAACTTTCAAATTAATAACACCCTTTCCCGCACGAGCCGTTTTTCGATAATCAGTAACGGTAGTCCGCTTACCATAACCATTCTTTGTAATTGTAAAAATAGCCTCGGTCTTCAAAACTTCCATGCTCACAACCTCGTCACCTTTATTCAATTTAATTCCAGTAACTCCATAACTCGCACGACCCATCGAACGCACATCGTCGCTGTTAAATCGAATCGCCAAACCTTTCTTTGTTGACAAAGAAACTTCCTGCCCTTTCTTAACAACTTCAACTCCAATCAAAAAATCAGAATTATCATTCGGCAAATTAATCGCCTTAACTCCCCCAGCCCGAGGTTTAGAGAAATATTTCAAATCAATTTTCTTAACCATTCCAGCCCTCGTCGACATAAACAAGAAATCATCAAAATTCTTAACCGAAAGCACGCTCGTAATATTCTCCTCTTTCAAACCTAAAAGATTAACCAAAGCTTTTCCTTTGCTATATCTCTCCGCCGCAGGAATCTCGTGAGCCTTCAACCAAAGCACTCTTCCCCTCGTAGTAAAAAACATCAAATAATCATGAGTCGAACACGAAAGTAATTGCTTCGCAAAATCGCCAGTCGCCAAACCACTTCCAATAACCCCCTTTCCACCTCGTCGCTGTTCTCGATAAGTCTGAATATCCATTCTCTTACAATAACCTTTATCTGTAATTGTAACAATAACATCTTTCTTTTGCACCAAATCTTTTTCTGCAATTTCTTTTATATTCTTCAAAATATTTGTCCGTCTATTATCACCATACTTCACCTTAAGCTCCTTAACCTCTCGAGTAATAATGCCAAGAACTTCATGAATATCTCCAAGAATCTTTTCAAGATCTTTAATAGTAAGAATTAAATCATTCTGCTCGCTCTTCAACTTATCCGCTTCCATCGACGTCAACTGGTGCAACTTAGTTTCCAAAACCGCATCAGCCTGTTTCCTACTCAAACCAAAATTATTCATCAACCCATCAAACGCCTCAGTCTTTGAACCTGCCTTTCTAATTAATTTAATAATTTCATCAAGGCTCTTCAAAGCAATTAACAAACCTTCAACAATCTCCAAACGTGCCTTCGCTCTCTTCAACTCAAACTTAGAACGATTCGTAATAATTGTCTTTCTATGCCGAACATATTCTCGAAGCACATCTTTCAATCCCAAAACCTTCGGCTGTCCCTCGACCAACGCCAAAAGATTAACATTAAAAGAATCCTGCAACCTTGTATATTTATACAAAGAATTAATCACAAACTTCGAATTCGCGTCCTTCTTCAATTCAATAACAATACGAATTTTCCCCTTCGCACTCTCGTCCCGCAAATCAGAAACATCCTTAATTTTTTTATCATTAATTAATTTAGCAATCTGTTCAATTAAAGTAGTCTTGTTCAACATATAAGGAATTTCTGTAATCACAACTGCTTCTTTATTTTTCAACGTTTCAGTTAAAACTTTCCCTCGCATAACAATTCTTCCTCTTCCAGTTTTGTAAATATCAACCATATCCCCCGTAGCACTTCCCCCCGTCGGGAAATCCGGACCTTGCACAATTTCACAAAGTTGTTCAGTAGTAATATCGGTATTTTTAACATAAGCAATAATCGCATCACAAAGTTCAGTCAAATTATGAGGAGGAATACTCGTAGCCATACCAACGGCAATTCCCGTAGCACCATTCAAAAGCAAAGCCGGAAGTTTACCGGGAAATAAAGCAGGTTCTTTAACCGACCCATCATAATTATCTTGAAAAGGAACAGTCTCTTTATCAATATCTTCTAATAATTCTGCACTTACTTTTTCAAGTTTCGCTTCAGTATACCTCATCGCCGCAGCACTATCACCATCGATAGAACCAAAATTACCCTGACCAAAAACTAACGGATATCTTAAAGAAAAACTCTGACTCATTCTAACCATCGCTTCATAAATTGAAGAATCACCGTGAGGGTGATACTTACCCATTACCTCACCCACAATTCTTGCCGACTTTTTAGTCTGAGTATTTGGTTTCAAACCCATCTGATTCATTGCATATAAAATTCTTCTCTGAACAGGTTTCATACCATCTTCCACCGACGGAATCGCACGCGAAACAATAACACTCATCGCATAATCAAGATAAGCCTTCTTCATTTCAACAGAAACTTCTGAATTAATTACTCCTCGCTCCTTCGCATCATCCCGAATCATTTCACAGGTATCTTTCATTCTTCGTCCTCCTCTTCACTTTCTTCATAATTTATTAACAAATCACTATCTCCATCCAACTCCAATTGAACACTTTCTTTATTTTCTCTCAACCATTCCAATTTCGAAATCCATTCATTAATTTCATCTTCATTAAGGAAAATCTCCGTCACTTCAACATCTACTTCTTCTTCATATTCTTTCATCAGCAACATTCCTCCCCTTTTTCATCTAAGTATTTCATAAGTTCGTCCTCGGTTAATTCTTTTCTTACAATATCCGTTCCGGTCCATTTACATTTACGACACTCCCACTCATTGCCTCCACCTTCTTCAGAATCGCTTCCACTTAAAACAACCCCGACGTCATCACTTCCACATTTAGGGCACTCACGAATTTTAAAAGTCTTTCCAGCTTTTTTTTCCTTACTTATCCCTTTCGCTTTTTCATAATCTTCTTCCGAATCAAAACCTTCCAAAATCCAATCCGGTGTTGCAACTTTACTTTTTTTTGCCATTATATATCCAACTCCGCTTGTTTAGCATTTTCTTGAATGAAATCTTTCCTCGCCTGAACATCGTCGCCCATTAACATACTAAAAGTTTGGTCAGCCTCGACGGCATCTTCAATATAAATTTTTTTTATTTTTCTAGTTTTCGGATTCATAGTCGTGTCCCACAACTGCGTCGAACTCATTTCTCCC
The DNA here is from genome assembly GCA_036787775.1 of bacterium. GTDB lineage: Archaea > Nanobdellota > Nanobdellia > Pacearchaeales > GW2011-AR1 > DAIQOR01. Next base: position 3,518 of record DAIQOR010000011.1, read on the forward strand.
AAACCCTTGAAACGTGTAACATTTGTCGCACCCAACTTCTCAACCACTTTCTTCAATTCATCTTCGTTATAAACATAATGATCACTTTTCTTTCTAACTCTAAACAAAGGCGGAAGTGCAACATAAATATTTCCGTTCTGAATTAAATCCGGCATAAACCTAAAAAAGAAAGTCAAAAGCAAAGTCTTAATATGGTCCCCATCAACATCCGCATCAGTCATAATTACAATTCGTTTATATCTTAATTTAGTAATATCAAATTGCTCTCCAACTCCAACACCAATAGCCGTAATCATATTTGTAATTTCCTCCGACGACAAAGCCCGAGCAGGATTCGCTTTTTCAACATTCAAAATCTTACCCTTCAACGGAAGAATTGCCTGATTTTCTTTATTCCGAGCCTGCTTCGCACTATTATGAACAAAAATTCCTGAAGCAAGAGCAAAATTATGAGTCTTTGGAACTTCCAAATCATAAACATCTATTTTTTTATCTAACCATTCAATTTTCTTTATTTTATGATTCCAATTTTCAACACATTCCAACATATTCTCAAACTTATCCTCAAAATACCTTTTACAAAAAGTATCCATACTCAAAATAGTTTTATCATTATTTATAATTCTAATTTTATCAAATTGCTCGACAGAACCATTTTCTTCTAAAACTTTCTTCATTAATTGAATAGTTTTAGTATAGTAAGTTTTGTTCAATGCCTTCTTTCTCTTTTCTCTAAATTCAGGAGTCCATTGTTCATTTGTTTTTTGTCTTCTCCATATAATTAAAGTTTCATCTTTCCATTGCTCTTTTGCAACTTTAGATAAATATTCTTTTGCATCTGGATTATCTTCAAAAAACTTTTTAACTTTTTCAGAAGCCCTTTCCCTATTCTCCGAATTAGCCCAATATTTTTCCTGCTCTTTATTCAACCTTGAAATAACTTCGTCCTGATAATCTTCATTTGAATTATAAAATTCAATATATTTATTTTTCATATAATCTTTATAATCATTATTTTCCCATTGATTTTTTGCTCTTTTAGATAACATCAAATTAACAGAAGGCGTTTTCGCCCAATCACTTATTTTTTTCCGATATTCTGAATTTTGTTTTATCTTTCTACATTTTTCTTTTACATCTTCTCTATGTAATGTTTTTCCTAAATGTTCAGTATGAAGAATCAAATGATTCTCTTTAGTCATTCTAACAATATTATCCGGATTATTATTTAATTTATTAAAATCAACATGATGCTTATGATTTCCTTGATTTATTTCATAAATTCCATTTTCCAAATTATAATTATCCGCAAGAATATGAGTGAAAATCCAAATTTTATTTTTATCCCAAACCATCTCATAACCATCTATTGTAATCCTTCCTCCAATTTTAGAAATTCTTTTATGAAAAGGCATTAATGAAATATTTTTAGTCAATTTTTTTGCTTCAATATAATTTCCATCATTCAACATAAATTTATGATTAGGGGTACATATAATTTTTTCTCCATTATCCAAGGTAACTCTAATAACCTCCGCATCCTTTTTAGTAACACGAGGACTTTTAATTTTCTCTATTCCAACACTCCCATCCTCTCTAATTGTATAACAATAATTTTCCTTCCCTTGTTCATATTCATTAACTAATTCTCTAAATTCTAAATTTCTCCCATCAGCCAAGGAAACTTTTGTATCTCCGGAAAAACAACCCCCCGCACTTTCTCCCTCAACCAAATATAATTCAGTATCATCAGCTTTTTTATTTGAACAATCCGCAAGTTTACCCGGCAAACCACCAAGAGAAAAAATATTTTTTCTTCTAACTAAATCCTTCGCCTTCTTTGCAGCCAATCGAGCCTTCGCAGAATCCAAAGCTTTCGAAGTAATTTTTTTAGCAATCGCAGGATTCTCCTCGAAAAACTCTGACAAAGCAGCCGTAACAATTGAATCAACATAACCTTTCATTTCAGAATTACCTAACTTAGTTTTTGTCTGCCCCTCAAATTGTGGCTCTCCCATTTTAATACTAATCACAGCCATAACTCCTTCACGAACATCATCTCCCATCAAATTTTCACTTTTCAACAAACCTTTTTTCTTAGCATAATCATTAATCACCCTCGTCAAAGCAGTTTTAAAACCTGAAACATGCGTCCCACCCTCGACAGTATTAATTGTATTCACAAAACCAAAAATTCCCTCACGATAACCTTCATTATACTGAATCGCAACTTCAATAATTGTATCTTTTATATCTCTCTTAAAATAAATTGGTTTAGGATTCAAAACTTCTTTAGATTTATTTAACCACTTCACAAATTCTATTAAACCTCCCGCCGCATAAAATTCTCTTTTCTTATCCTGAATTTCATCAGTTAAATCCAACTTCAAACCAGCATTCAAAAAAGCAATTTCTCTAAAACGAGTTTCTAAAACTTTATAATCAAATTCTAAAACAGAAAAAATTTCTTCATCAGGCCAAAAAGTTAATTTAGTTCCAGAAACTCCTGGACCACATTTTCCAACAACAATCAATTTAGTTTTTGCATCTCCTCGAGAATATTCTTGAGAATAAACATTTCCTCCTCTTTTTATTTCTACAATTAATTTTTTAGATAAAGCATTTACACAACTCATACCAACTCCGTGAAGTCCTCCAGAAATCGCGTAAGATTTTTTATCGAACTTTCCTCCAGCATGAAGTTTTGTTAAAGCCACTTGAACTGCCGGCATATTAAATTGTGGATGAATATCTACTGGAATTCCTCGACCATCATCCTCGACGCTGACAGACCCATCTTTGTTTATTGAAATACTTATTTTTTCGCAATGCCCTGCCAAAGCCTCGTCAACAGAATTATCAACAGCTTCGTAAACTAAATGATGAAGTCCTTCTTTCCCTGTCGAACCAATATACATTGCTGGTCTTTTTCTAACTCCTTCAAGTCCTTCAAGGACTTTTATCGACGCTGCTCCGTAATCTTCATTTTCGCTCATCTTCTAAAAATATAAAATTTATATGAATATAAATTCAATTTGCTTTAAAAACCTTGCCTATAAAATATAGCTATTTTAGCCTCTAAAAGCACAAAATTCAATTTGTAATTTTTGAAAAACATAAAATTTAAATAAACTCTCCTCGATAAAACAACATGAAAATAAGAATAATTTTACTCACAATTATCGCGCTAACCTCCATTGTAATACTATTTTTACCATTAACAATTAACCCAAAAATCATAGAAAAACTAAACTCAGAAAATTATAATTATTCTTACACGAAAGCAATTTGCGACGGAGAAAATTTCTGCCAAGATTATGAAATAATTTGTGAAGGAAATAAAACAATCCAGAAAAATCCTATAACAGGTGCATCAATTCAACACGAAGATGATTGGAATGATCCAAGAGATAAAAATATAATTGAAAAAGATTGTATTATTAAATAAAAATATTATTTTCTAAAAAAATTAAATATCATCTAACTCAGATTTAACTTTCCGAATCTTTGATAATCTATCTGCTAACTTATCTTCATTTTGAGAAATTCTCTTTTTCTTTTCTTTAAGAGAAGCTTCTTTATTTAACAAAGCAGAAATTTTCTGTTGTAATCTTTTTTCAAAATTCCTATAGCTCTCAAGATTAACATCCGCACTTTTTATTTGCTGATTCAAATTTAACTTTTCTTTATTAATATTTAAAATTTCTTTATTCAAATCTTTCAACGCTTCTTTAATTAAACTCTTTTGATTATTTATTTTAGAAACTTTTCTTTTAATTAAACGCTTTTTAACTTTAACAATCAACGAAGATTTTTTAGAAACAACTTCCTTTTTTTTACTCGCCTTTCTCTTCACCACCTTTTTTTTAACCATCTTTTTCACCATCTTCTTTATGATATATAGATAAACTTATTTATAAAGATTTTCTTTTTAGTTTTTTGTGAGCTGACGTGATTCTCGACTTCCCTTTCTCAAATGAATCCTTACTTATGAAACCTTCCGAATAAGCATGCTTCAAAATTCCCAATTTATCTTTTAACTCATTACTTATTTGCGCGGTCTCCAAAGCTTTAGAATAAACTTCTTTGCCCCACTTTGGAAATTTATCCTCGATAACTTTTCTACTTTTTTTGGAAAACCTCATTTTTTTCAACTCAACTTTTTGTCTTTTTTGTTCTCTCTTCATTTCAACAATTATTTTTTTCTTAGCGTCATTAAAATTTTTCAAAATAGTTTTCTTTTCTTTCTCCGTCTTCGCCTGAATCATAAGCTTATTTTTCTGATCATCAATTCCAGCAGAATAATTCTTGACTTGTGAATGATGTTGTTTTTCAAGTTCAGAAACTAACTCATCGCTCGACCTAAGAAAATAAAAAAACAAAATAATAATCAAAATTATAAAACCTACGACGACAAAAACCAAAAAATTAAAATCAATAAAACTTACTTTCTCTTTTCTTTCAGAAATTTTAAATAAATATCCAGAATTTGTAACAACATCGCCATAAGTTATCGACGTTATAAAAACATAATCGCCCTGTGAAAGGGATTTTGGAATGTCCAAAATTTTAGTAATTTCAATTGAACCTTTTATAGCAAAATTTTCTTCTTCAACTAAAACAACATTATCATTAAAATCTTTTACTACATATTTAACACCAACTTCTTGCAAACCATCTCCAAGAAGATTAAACATTTTAATTTGCAATCCAAACTTTGCTCCAGGATAAACATTTTCATATTCTTTTATTGGCGTGTTCACAATTGCAAAATTTCTATTTTTGTCCTCGACATTTAAAATAATTGGAAGAACTTTTCTAACAGAATTAGAATCAATTATTAAATCTCCAACATAAACTCCGACTTTTCCCTCGCTATCTTTAAATAAAATTTTAATATCTTTTGATTCGCCAGGACTTAAAATAAATTCAGTTTCCTCAAGAGTAACCATTCCGTCTAAATTTGAAAAAGAAAGACTAAAAGATTTTTCTAAATCTTCATTATTTGTTAATTTAATATTACTCTCCGTTTGACCTTTCTCAACAATATTTAATTTCAGCAAAACCGTGTCCAAAGAAAAACTTTCTTTCGGAGAATAATACTTAAACGCGAAAAAAACAAACGTTCCAACTAACAACAAAACAAAAAAAACTATTACTAATTTCACCCCTCTTTTCATATTTGTAAAACCTCAAACAATTATTTAAATCTTCTTACTTTTGATTTTCTTAATCATTCTTCTGTGCCTCACTGTCATGAAAGAAATTCCACCAGCAAGAATTACCAAAGCCAAAATCAAAGAAGTAATCATCACATTATTTTCTCCGATTTCAACATCTTCCCCAATCTTTATCTGCGAGCTTGCAACAGCAACTCCGTCGGGATAAACTAATTGAACACCTAAAACATAATCTCCATTTGGAATTTCATCGACGGAAAAATCCTTCATCAAAGTTTTCTGAGTATCAACCGCAATTGTTTCTGATTCAGTAAAATAATTTTTACCATCAAAATCTTTAAGCACATATTCTAAAGTTACATCCATCTTTTCACGAATACCCATTTGCAATAAATCAATCTGCACCGACAAATTCTCACCATTTCTTACACGCTTATCTTCGTTAATAACGGACATAATTATATCAAACAAACTCTTCTCAGTCTTAACATTAATTGAAACCAAAACAGTTTCTTGGAAACTTTCTGAAGAAATAATAATCTTACCTACATATATTCCTGGCTCTTTAGGAGGAGTTAATCTAAAAGTTAAATCCTTGCTACTCTCAGCATCGATAGTCAACTGAGATTCATCTAAGATTAAAATATCTTGAATAGTTAAAACTTGGACATTCACAACACGCGGAGTTAAACCTGTGTTCTCAATTGAGATTTTATCGTCTTCGATGTGATTTAATGAAATTGTAGTTTCATAACTATCTTGAACAACAAAAGGATTTTCTTCTACAACAGCGATGGTTTCGCTTCCTCCTACACTTCCACCACCTCCTCCAGTAGGAGAAACAGGCGGTACAGAAGTAATTGTGAAATTTCTCACACTCGAATTTCCAACATTATTCAATTCATCAGAACAATTAACACTCCAAGTATAACTTCCGACTGCAGTGGTATTGTCAAATTGATTAGTATTACCGAATATATCTACTGAACTATTAAAATTCCACACAACTCCATTAATTATCAAAGAACAATTAGCACTCGAAGCATCAGTCACATTATAAGTAAATGAAATTGTTGCAGTTGTTGATGAATATGCATCCGCAGGAGTTATTAATGAAACAACAGGAATTAAACTATCCTTATAGAAAGTCACATTTGTTGAATTTTGATTTCCAACAGAATCATTATAATAAACAATCCAATTATTACTTCCCTCAACGCTAATTACATCTGTGAAATTAGTCCCCATAACAACAGCACTTGAATTAGTCGCACCTGTATCAGTTGAATACCAACATGAACCCAAATTCAATTCAGTATAAGTATAATTAATCCAAGAAACATTCACAGCATAACTTGTATTCTGAGGTTCTGTTATGTTCATTGAAGGAGAAGTTGTATCAACTAAGAAAGTAACAGAACTCCAATTCAAATTATTGACAGAATCGTTAACATAAATTGTAACATTATGCCCCCCATCTGCCCAAATCATAGAAGTTATATTCTCACCACAAATAATTGTATTATTAATACTCATACTATCATTACTATACCAACAAGATGAAATTCCCAATCCAATATCTGAAGTAGTATAATTAATATCTAAATTATTATTACTTGAATTTGTATTATTAATAGGAGTTATTATTGAAATATCAGGATTTATTGTATCAACATAAAACATCACAGATGAACTATTTGTATTTCCAGCGCTATCATTCATATAAATTGTAACATTATTTATTCCCTCTAACCATGAAACCCCAGTAATATTATTTCCACAAGTCAAAGTATTATTAACCGCTCCAGAATTATTAGTATACCAACAACTTCCAACATTTAATTCAGTGTAAGTATAATTTACATCAAGATTAATATCACTCCAATTAGTATTATTCAAAGGCGAAGTAATTGATATTTGCGGATAACTATTATCAATAGTAATTGTCCTTGTATCAGTCACATTCAAATTTCCCCCCTTATCCACAACATAACCAGTAAATGTGTGAGTTCCATCTGTAAGTTGCCCACTAAAATTATTATAATATTTTGTTGCCGAGGCATTGTATAATGATGAAATTTCTCCAGCACTTAAACTTCTGTTGAAGATGATTACATCATCGATTGTGCCGTTGAAATAGCCAAGACCAGTGCCAATATATAAAATATAATTATTATTGGGATTAAATGTTCCAATGTTTACAGAACTATCTTGTGACCCATTAAGATATTTAATAATATCACTCCCATTATAAACAATACTCACATGATACCAATTATTGGGTAAAGATGCATTACCAAAAATAGTTTGCTGAATTCCAGCAGTTCCAACTTTATAATAATAAAGATAAAACTTACTGCTAGCATAATATAAATGAAACCCACTGCCCCCCGGAGAACTAGAACCTTTTCCAATTACTTCTTGATTTGAAGCACCACCAGAATTAGATTTTGTCCAAGCACTAATTGTCCAAGATATATTATTTGGCGAAGGCGTAGTTCCTATAGTAATTGATTGGTTTACCCCATTAAATTCATAAGTTTTTCCAAACTTTCCAGCTTGTGTCCAAGGCGCTCTGCCATTCACACTCCCATTCTTCTTTCCCATTTCATCCACAGCCAAAGTTCCACTTGAATTACTCTGTTCAAATCTCCACCACCCCACAACACTATTATCCAAATTATTCACAACATAACTATCTCCAGAATCATTCGAACTAATATTTACAATCAAATCCCTCACACTTGATAAATTTGCCGAAGTTGTCACATCATAAGAAATGTCTGGATAAATTGTATCAACTAAAATATTATTCACAATAGAAGAATTATAATTTCCAGCACTATCATTACAAGTTATTCGAATATTATGATAACCTTGAGTCATTGTTGTGTTTGTGTAATTATAATAAGTTGTATTAAATGCAGTCATTGTTTCATTTGCACCCAAATCAATTGAAAGCCCACACCAACTCAAAGCCTCGGAAGAAGAAACATTAAATTCGACAGATGAAGAATTAAAATTAGAATTATTCACAGGCACAATTATCACCAACCCCGCAGAAATTGTATCAATCCTAAAACTCACACTCGAACTATTAGTATTCCCCGCAGTATCATTAATCCAAACAGTAACATTATGATTTCCCTCACTCCAAACAACATCAGTTATATTTGTTCCACAATCAGCAAGAGTTGTATTAATCAAATAAGTATCATTAGAATACCAACAAATTCCCACATTCAAATCTGAAGCCGTGTAATTAATATTCAAACCAGTGTCAGAACTATTTGTATTATTTGTTGGATATAAAATACTAATTGAAGGATAAGTCAAATCCAAAATAACCAACTCACTTGAATTAATCCAACCACTCCAATCAATTCCGTCATAAACTCTTACACTAAAGATCCAAATATCTCCATAAGTAGTATTTCCAGCATCCACAATAGTAAAATTCTTCAACGAGACTTCTTCAACAGAATTATTATACCATCTAGTCTCATTCAAAACTTCAACATCCTCAACATCATCGTCACTAAAAATCCAATATCCAGTAAGATTCTGAAAAGTATCATTTAAAATGACATTTGTAGAATTCAAAATAACATTTGTTGCATTAGGGATAAAATTTGCTAAAATCTCAACATTATTAGAACACAACTCTTCCCCGTCGTTATAACCATCATTTGGAGTAACACAAGCCGTCCAATTCTCTCCAACACTTGTTTCTTGTGAAACAATAACATCCGTTCTATTATTATAAACTGCATTAATTTGTTCAGAAGATAAAGAATAATTCAAAAAAACAAATTCATCAATAGTTCCATTAAACAATCTTGCAACATTACCACTATATCCAATTTTCATGGTTTTGGCTGAATCAGTAGCATTGCCAATCGCACTTCCAGTTCCAGATTCAATTCCATTAATATAATGATGATGTTTTGAACCATCATAAGTTGTAACAATGTGCGTCCACTGATTAGCTGGAAGAGTACCTGAAGAAATATAACTACTTCCCCCAAGATTTGCCCAAGCTAAATTATAATTCGCTCCAATATCATCCAAATACCATCCCCAACCTAATACTGTTGCTTCTCTTGTCTCTACAATACTCATTATCGATTTTACTTGAATCGGTTTAATCCAAGACATAATTGTAAAAGTAGTATTTCCAACAAAATAATTTTTATACCCAAAATTAATATTATCATTAACCCCATCAAAAGTGTAAGCCCCTTTTCCATCATAACCCGCAACAGAATTCCAACTCGCCCCAGTAACAGTTCCATTATTTGAATAAGTGGAATAATCTTTAGTCAATCCAACTCCCCCCGAATTATTAGATTCAAAAGGAGAATTAATAACCGCTTTAGAAATTTCCCATGCTCTCCAATCTCTAATCATCTTTAATGAAGCATTTCCATCTTGATCAGTATAAACAGTTAAATTCTGATAAGTATTATTACTCAAAGGATTAGTTGAATTCAAAATAACACTCGTTAATTCAGGCCCCGCATAAGGATCAACAATCCAATCAAATTCCAAACTTCCCCCAACAACTTTCAAATCAAAAACATCTTGCGTTCCATTCAAATTATTCAAATAAATCGTATTCTTCCCCTCAACAACTTCACCAAAATCCGCAATTAATTCTTCTCCACCCATCTCATAAACTTCAACACTTCCATTGCCCCGAGGATAAATTGTAATATCTCTCGAACTATCCAACGGAATCTCAAAAGTCACTCTAACAAACTCCCCATCATTAATAACCTCGGAATAATTCCCATCCAAAGCTTTCACACTTTCATAAATATCCGAAATAAAAGTTCTATTCGTATCAAGATGCTCAGCTTTTGAAATTTCGATAATTAATTGATAAGTCTGATTCGATAAATG
>DAIQOR010000004.1:0-62123 GCA_036787775.1 bacterium
ACAACATCCCCAGTCATAACAAAAGAATTCGCTAAAACTCCAAGCACAACAATTCCTAAAATTATCAACGCTATATTTTTATTTTCCATCATTCACCTCCTTATACTTCTATTCGCTTAAACAAGCTTAAATTATTACAGGATATATATATAAATTTAATTATTCTGAAATATTTTACTCTTCTCCCAAGTTTAGATTTATTTTTTATAAGATCGAGGCGGAAGGTTACGAAGCGTACTTTCGTACGTGAGTGTTCTTCCAACGAAGAGATTATGAAAAAGAAACTAAACTAAAACTAAATGTTGCCTAAGACGGTGTACGCTAACCCCGCCAAAACAAGCGTCGACACCAAAGCCACAATAAAATAAAGCATCACTCCTCTAAATAAATTCTGCCCTGTCTTATTTGTCTTCTCAAGTTTATCTTCTCCAGAATCAACCCCAACCAAAGTCGCAGTCAAAATAAAAATAACTTCAACTAAATAAATTCCAATTATAATTTGAATAAAATAAGGTGGTGCCATTTTCGTAACTTCGAAAAGATTAACAAGATTTCCAAGCCCTCCAACACCCGCATCACCACCAGCAATTTCCGAAAGCTCCAACTTACTCAAAATCGCAGTTATCATAACCGTAAGACCGACGACAATTCCCGAAAGCAACGGCGCCAAGAAAGTCATATTACTTCTCATGTCCGAAACTATTTCCGCAAGCATATCTTTCAACCTCGCCGTAATTTTATCAATATTTTTAACATACTGTGAAATACTCATCAAACTTATCGCCGCAACTTTCAAACCTTTCTTCGACGCCTCAATCATAATTCGCATACTTGTCGCAATCAAATCCGAAGGATAATAATTAATCGCTCCTCTTCGCACATCAAAAATCGCTTTCTCCAAACTCATTCCCGCCTGACGAAGATTATAATTAACTCTTCTAAAAAAATCCTCTGTCATCAAACCCTTCGACGACTCCGCAACTTTCCCAAAAACCAACTCTGGAGGCACACCACCTCCCAAACGATTACCTAATTGAAATAACGAACTATTAAATTCCCTCTCCAACTGCTTTGTCTTATCCCTCTCAACAATCAAATCCTTCGTCTTATTTTTATAAGCCATAGAAAAAAACAAACCAACTCCCAACGGCACAAACAAACTTAACACCACCGCACCCATTCCAAAAGGACCTTTTGTTTTTCCACCCTCATCTCGGAAATCAAAAACTTTCTGTCCCCAAAAAGAACTTTCATCAACATCTCCTTTATTAAAAATTTGAGCGAGTGTCGGATCATTCGGAAGTCCAAAAACATTAATCGAATCATGCACTCCTATCTGAAAAATCAACGGCAAAAATCCCAAAATCAATAAAGGCAACACAATCGCAAACGCGGTGTAATAAGGTGCATTACTTTTATATTTCGGATAAAGCGGATTTCTCTCCAGCAAACTCGACTCCCCATGTCCTCCGGGACGCAAAAGCATAATTTTATCCGTCAAATAAAAAACCACAAAAGGAACAATCAAATTAAACATAACAAAAATATAACTCCACTTCAAATAATCCCCGACCATCGACGACGCCAACGGCAAAAGTGCCAAACCCAATGTCGGCAAAACAACTCCCAACATATAAACATTCGTCAACGGACTCTTAACATTGTGAGTAAATTTCAACATTTTATCATAAACACCATCGAGCACAACCTGCAAAGATTTCTCCAAAATTGTAATTCTCCGATCATTCTCTGGCTCAAACAAACTACTCTCAATTAAATGAAACGCTTCGATAAACTCCGGCGAATAATCTCTCCAACTTTCTAAATAATTATCCAAACTTTCCTTAATCGTAGAAAATTTTCCAACCTGAACATTATAAAAAACTTTTTTAAAATCCAAAGAAATAGGTTCCTGCAAATGTTCCGCCGCAAACGCAATCGCCTTCTCCAGATTCGCCGTGTGCCTCATATAAACCACAACATAAAGCAAAGCCGGCACCATCTGACTACTAACTTTCAACCGCCACTTATTCGCAAGTCGCCGAGGATATTCATTCATAAAATAAAAAATAAAAACTCCTAGCATCAACATCAAAATAAAATAAATCGCCAAAGAACTCAACTCCACCCAACCTAACAATAAAGGACTAAAAGCAACGGAGGTCAAAACCGCAAACGCAAAAATAAAAAGAAAAGACATAACACTTAAGTTCAAAGCTTGCCATGGCTCAACTTCTAAATGTACAATATCAATATATTTTTTAACTTTCTCCTTATCCTTTTCAGAAACATTAATTTTTACTAAACTTCCAACGCTGTGTGCCCAACGCTCATAAGTCGAAAACTCCGGCGCCATCTCTGCTTTAAATTTTTCATACGAAGAACTATAACTTGACTTCCGAGAATTATAAGTATTAGCTTGTCCCTCAATCTTCGCCCCATACTTTTTCAAAATTTCTTTTACATCACCCATCTTATTTTTTTAAACCTCTTTTAACAAGTAATTTTAATTTTTTAATTATATCTAATATCTTTTTCTGTTTATCTTCCAAATATGATTTGTCAACCATTTTCCCCTCGTAAGAACTTTTATTTCTCCTTATCCTTAAATCATGAATTAAAGATTTTTCAACTTCTAAAATAGGATAATTAGATAAAAAATCAATAAGATCTTTGTGAGCATTTTCCCCCAGAGATTTAAAACCATCCAAAAGAATTAATGCCGAACAAAGTTCTTTTATAATTTCATAATAACTCTCCATAACAATTGTAGGAAATTCTTTGAAATCCAAAACTAAAATAGATTTTTCTCTATTTTCAATTAAACGAAGCATCGACTTTACTCTTTCCAAATCTGGTTTAACTTTTATTATCATTTTAAAGCATTAAAATATCCCTTCAAAACCACGCCATTTATGAGGTTATTTTTTAATTCTTTTGGAATTTTTTTAGCATCATCTTTAAACATTAAATGAATTTCCCTTCCAAGTTTTTCTTCATATTTATCTAAAGAAACTTTTTCCTCTTTTCCAATAATAAAAATATCCAAATCGGAACCTTCAACAGATTCCCCTTTTACATGACTGCCATAAAGAATTATTGCCTCAGGATAAATTTTGTCCCAAAGATAATCTACCAAACCAGATTTTTTTATCTCATAAAGTATACTAATTTTTTTATAAAAAATAAAATCTTCACTCTCTCTTTGTGCTTGATAAAATGGAATGCCCCTTTTTTCACTTTTTTTTATTAATCCTTGTTTTTCAAATTCCTTAAGATAATTAACCACTGACGCAGGAGAAATTCCACTAAGTCTACTTAATTCCCTAAGACGAAAACTATCTAAAGGAGAATCCAAAAAAACCTTCAATAAAATGTATCTGTTATATTTCTCCAACATATGTTATAATATTATAACAATTGTTTATAAATGTTACGAATGGGGAATGATAATTTTAACTATGGACAATCTACTTCTCTTGTATCAGTCACACCAAGAGAAGTACAATAAATGATATGTGAAGTAACACAATTATAAATATCTGTTTCGGCAGGTAAATAAGCTTGATCAAGTTCATAAATAGTGGTAGGCATATATGAATAATTACTTGCCCAAGAATTAAAATTATCTACAATAATATGTTCTGAACTATTCCATGCATCGGGAGATCCATCTGGATAGTCATAATTTAAATCAACATCACAAAATCCCCCCGTAACATTTATTTGATGTAATTCCATAACTGGAACCCATCCAAAATCATACAAACCAATTAGTGTATCATTAATCACCATAGTACGTGTAACATTTAAATCCTCAAAAGCTTGAGACACCACAACCTTAGCTTCTGCAACAGTATTAATTGGATTGTCAATAATATCATAATTCTCAAATAAACTTCCCTTCAAACATAAGTCTCCATCAAAATCAATATAACTCATGTTGTTAATAGATGAATCTTGAATAATAAAAGCATCCCCTGATGGATTACACGTCGCTGATTGATCTGAACAATCTCCAGTCACCAAACATAAATCTCCTGTAGAATTAATAAAAGCTACATTATTGTTTGTTGAATTTCTTATAATAAAACTATCTGCCCCAGGAGAATTACAAGTTCCTCCCGAAAAACAACTTCCTGCTAAAACAATATTTCCTTCATCTCCAAACCATGCGACAATTTCTCCTAAAGAATTTTTATGAGTGAATTTATTGGGATCGTTTGGCAATCCTATTGTAAAATCAGAATAACTCTCACTCCAACTACTATTTAATAATCCATCAGTAGCCATTACTTTAGTTTTATATGTAGAAAGTTCTGGGAATCCGGAAATATTCCAAATATATTCGCTGATGTTAAAATAAATATCTATATTCGATATATTTATTTTTCCTGCACTATCTGAATGAATTGTGATAGGAATATCGCAATATCCTTCTTCATCTGCCACACAATTTTCTAAAGCATTGTTCAATTCTGAAGTTAAATCAATAATTTCTTCTTCCGCAAAATAATTTCCAGGAGCTGATGAGTCGGGATAATAATCTATATAATTCCAACTTTGAATCCCATCAACATAAAGGGAAACATTTTGAGGATATCCTCTATCAATAAATATTCCTCTTTCTTCAAAACTTTCGAAGTTCTCAAAATCATCCATACTTTGAAATCGTATATAACTTATGCCTCCTGTTGAAATATTTATTGGAGAAGAATATGTTATTGATGGAGAACAAGTATAATTTTTACCTGACAAGCAATATTTTGGATATCCCGACCTACACCCACTCCCACCATCACTACAACTTAACACAACTTGAACAGTATCATTAGCGATTGTTGAATCAAATGTATATGGAGAACCTCCTGGAGGGGAAGTTGCCGAGATACTTGTTGTGGGGGCAGTAGTATCTGGAATTGTATATGTCACACGAATATAAGGTAACTCAGGATCATCGTCAGTATCTTCAAAATCAATGTGACAATCATCACTAGTGTCTTCGTCCTCAGGCTCTACTTTTATTCCTACCATAAAATCATCTGTTGGACTACCATCTAATAACCCTCTAAGTTCTCCATCAGCATCATATCCTAAATCTTTTCCAATCCAACTATTGTCATCTCCAGAATCAAGATTGGAGAATCCTCCATAAAAATCATCTTGGTTAGAGTTAATAGCATCATAGATTGTTTGCATGTCAGTTTGATCATCTGGAGAACTCTCATCAAAATCTTCTTCATCCATTTCATAGAATCTTAGATCTATATTATTATCATCGCAATCTGTAACATCAATACCATCAACATATAAATATAAATCAACATCAGTTATTGTCGCACTACTACTAATAACATCTACAGTAAAGAGAACAAATCCTCGTGTTAACCAAGGAACATTTCTACTTCCTATTGCACTCAAATCTGCATCATCCCAATCATACGTACTACTTCCATCATATTCTATTTCTCCCCACCCATCTCCTACAGAATCATCTACATCAATGGTGATTGAAGGATCAATATAGCTTAAATCATCTCCCGAAATTTCTATATTGCTTGAAGTTAATTTTACACTTAAATTTTGTTTTACAACAGCTTCGATAAAATCTATTTTTTGTTCACCACAAACTAATGAATAATTTTTAACAACGCAATCAACATTTTTTGTTATGACATCATACCCAACTATTTTTGGTTGTTTTTTCTTATCATTAATAAGAGTATGATTATAGTAAATTAGACCCTTCTTTTTTTGGATGTTTGTTTCAAAATTTAATTTATTCTTTTTAAATATAAATCCTCTATTGATTTTTTCTTTTTTATTATCTTTATCCTTAGTATAAACTTTTAATTCGACGACTTTATCATTCCATTTCAAAATCATAGCTTCCCCATCAAAAGTAAACTCGGTTAAGGATTCATAGGGCTCATATTGTCCAGACAAATTTTTTAAATTAATAGGTTTGGGATAAATTCTTGAAGTATATTCTTTACTTTTTTTATCATAAAAAGTATCTGAAGTTAAAGATCTATTCACAAGATCTAATGAAGAAAAATTTGTAATTTGCACTTGATCTTTTTCTTTAAGAATATTAGCAAAGCTTGGTTCTCCATCTTGAGCCAAAACAGAAATCCCACATATAGAAATAATTAGCAAAATTAGAATACTTGTTCTAATTATTGTCCTAGCTTTTTTATTCATTTTTATGATGATAGACCCTCCAAATCTAATTTAGCATAAGAAATCTTTGCATTTTTAAGTAGTCGTACATAAATTGTTTTATTTTCATTTACAGAAAAAGAATTAACTTTTTCTGTTGAACTATCGTTTAATTTATTTTCATAACCTAATTCAGAAATAATGTTTGTCCAATTACCTCCAGAATCATTTGAATATTGTAAAGAATATCTAACAAAATCATTATTCAAATCAGTCGAGAAAGACCAATTAATGGTAATTAAATTAGTGCTTAATGTTTCACTTCCATTTGGATAGATCATAGTGGATTCAGAGGGGGCATTAACACTCCATTTACAATCGCTACCACATCCATTGCCAATTTCTTTTTCATCACAATCAACATCTCCATATCCTGTAGAATATTCACAATATTTTAGATTTTCTCCATCGAAATAAATATCTTTGGGAGTAAAACAAATATCACTATCATTCAATCCAATTCCATCATTATCGCAATATCCCGAAGAGCATTCTGAACTTGAAGTACAAGATCGTCCATCTTCTTTCTTTAAAATGCATCTCCAATCGTCCCAAACATGTGTTTTATCACAATATTCTCCTGAAGGGCAATCATCTTCATCAAAACAATTTAAAATATAGATTGGATTATTCTCTCCATAATTCGGTTCAAACGAATTAAACCATATCCAGCAACTATTCGATCCAACTTTATTATATCCTAAAATATTTTTTCTATATGCTATATTTGGGGTATCAATAGTTTCCATTGTGCTCTCATCCAATACCCCATTTCCAGAACATTGATCTTCATAATTACAATCATCTTCTCCGTTCTCCCCAGGATTATTTACTTCATAGTAAGCGTCAAGACCATTTACAAGATTCCACCCAAATGTATAATTTCCAATAACATAGGGGTCTGATTCATCTCCAATAGCACCCCATCTAATATCGTTTACATTAGTATAATGATTAACTGCCAAACTTACATTACAAGACCCATAAAGATACCCCGAGCATTGATCATAACCAGATTCGGTACAATTATAAGATTCTCCTTGGGGATCACTTCCTTCACATCCCTCATCAACACTAGTATCGCAATTATTATCTATTCCATCACAATATTCGGTGGCTCCAGGATATGAACTCCCATCACTATCATCGCAATCACTAAGAGTACAATAGCTATCTCCATCAACATCTGGAGACAATTCTGTCCAAATAGGATTTGTATAAATCCTGTAATTTCCATCATCGCTTATACATTCTGCACGAAGATAAGAATCATCTGAAATAAGAGTAATTATATCTTCAGATCCACTTCCAGAGACAGATTCTTTCTTCCAATAAGATTCACTTGAACCACCAATAACTCCTTTGTAGATTGTTAAATTACAATTATTATTTACATCATAAGTCACAGAAATGTTTATTGTATCATCTTCACAAATATTAAATGTTTCCCCCATATTCTCCCAAGTGTTATTATAAGAATCATAAACTTCTATATACATCTTACCATTATTTGAAACCGAAGAATAACCTTCTTTTAAGGCTGTTTTTAGATTTGAATTATTTAGGCTATCTAAATAAACAATATTTTGAGTTCCAAAAAAATTTCCAGGGTGATGTCTTCCAACACCTCCAAATGCATAAATCTTCCTTCCCCCTAATAATTCTTCTTTCCACCAACTCCTGGCATTTTCATCTGTTGAATTACCCCACTCGGCATTCCATATTTCAACACCTGTATAATCAGAAACATAATCTCTACTTTCAAAGTCCCAAAGCCCCTCAGAAGCTACGAGTTGCTCTCCAAAAGGAGAATGAATTATTGATAACCCTCCATAATTATTTGTATCATCAATTCCATCTTGAGGAGCTAATGAATTTGAACACCAATCTGTTATTGAAGTGCCAACATAATCAGAACTCCCATAAGTACCAATTCTTCCTGCTCGAAATGGAGGTAACTCGGCATAACCATTTATTGGTATTTCTGTACAGAAGAAAGGTAACGCACATTGTAAACAATATTGTTCACTATACCAAGCTTCAGAATCATCTTTAACAACTAAAGTTTCCCCATGTAAACAAGTAAAGCTAGAATCTTCGGCATTTTCACAATCTGTCTTTACTGTATTAAATTCAGGAGATTGTAGACAAAAACTTTCATCAGCATATCCTTGCCATTCAATGCCTCTTGCTAATGCTTGAGATTTTAACTCACTTACATTAAAACCTTCAGCATTCCCATTTCCACAATTATCTGGAACACTTGGCAACCCATCATAACCCGTTTCCCCCCTAAAACCAGTATAAACATGAAGTTCTCCACTATACCAGTCTCCAGATGAAACAAAGCCTGTGATAACAATTAAATTCACAATTAATATCCCGAAAAATATTATGAATTTTTTTATTTTTTTATTTTTTACCATTTTTATCTTTTAATTTATTAACTATAAAACCAATTATTCCTCCAAAAATTATCAGTACTAACAGAACAGAAATCATTGCTAAAATAAATTCACCTTCAAAAAAATCCACTCCAAATATTTTCCATATTAATCCAGATACAAAAATAAATCCTGGAATAAACCCGTTTAACAAAAAGATTAAAAATCCAATTGTTGCCCCAATATAAATTGGATTTTTAATCTTTTTTAAAAAAAGTGATATTATTAACCACCCACTAAAGAGTCCAATTAATAAGGATGGAATAAACCGCACTAATATTAAGCTACCTATCTTAGGCAAAACCCCTGCCATACTAATTACTAAACTACTTCCAATAATAAATATTATAGAAAAAATCAAATACGCTAAGGTCCATATTAAAACCCCTTTCAATAAAAAATTCTTCTTTTCTACATTAGATTTTTTTGAAACTTTTTTATTTAATAAAATTATTATTAAAATCATTATTAATAATATAAAAAGTTTTATTCCTTCAATTGAAATATCTATAATATTAAACATCATTATAGGATCCATCCTCCCTCTTTAATTTGAATAGTAAAATCAAACTCTTTCTCCAATCTTTCTCCCAAATAAAAATATTCTAATACAAATTTAAGGGTTTCTTTATTCCCTTTTTTAAAACCATTATTAAATATATCATTGGGAGAAATAATAATTTTTTTATAAGATCTAATTAAATCCCCCCTTCCACTTTTTTGTTGATTAGACATATTTATTGCCACATATTCCTCACCATTTTCTTTATTTATCCTCAAATCACCAAGAATAATAGATTCATTTAAATATCTACTATACTCCACCCCTACAAACACAGGATATTCAACATTATTAACTATTTCATCAAAAATATTATGCACTATTTTTACATCAATCCTTACCTCAACATTTTGTTTTTCACTCCAACTCTCTTGTCCAAAATTGTCCTTAGCCATGCAAGCCCATTCATAACTCCCCTCTAGAACATCACTAATTAAAAATTCTGTAAAAATATCTTCTTCAAAAAATTCTTTTGTTTCTTCTAATTTCCATGTTCCACTCGTATCAGAATATAAAGAAATCTCTCTTAGTCCTTTATCATCGGTCACATTACATTGAAGAAAAAGATAACCATCTGTATCAACTTCCCCCTCTTTACTTAATGTAGAAATAAATCTTGGAGGGGTATCTCCTTCTTCAGAAATACTGATTTTCACAGGGGGACTCTCGATTTGAGATCCATGTTCATCAAAAGCAGTAAATACTAACGAAATATCTCCAAACCAATTTTTCTTGGGTTCAAGTGTTGCCATATTTGTTTTCTTATCAATTTTAATTTTAACATTATTATTTTTTTCAACATCGTAAGTTAATTCATCTCCCTTAGGATCAAAGAAATATTCACTTAAATTTAACATTAAAATACCATCTTCTTTCAAAGATAAATCTGGAATTGGTAAAACTTGCGGAGGAATCTTATTTATAGTAAATGAAAAATTATTGTTTGAATTTATATTAAATGCGTCATCGGTACAAAGAATATTCCAATTATAATTTCCATTAGAAATATTTTTTATAGTAAAATGTAATGGATAATTTAATTGTACAAAAGTATTTTTATTTTTTTTATCCGATTTCCATTTACCCCCTAAATTATTATATAAAATACAATTTCTTAATAAGTTATCATCTTGAACTGAAAATACAAATTCTATTTCTCCGTCGTCGTCGATTGAATTATCTAAAGGTTCAATTAAAGTAACTATTGGGACAGTATTATTTGAACCATATTTCTTTTTTATTTTATCAAGGGGATTAATATCTTGAAATGAGTTTTTTGAAATTCCCCCGCCTCCCACAAAGAAAGATCTAGAAGGAATAGTTATATCTTGATTAGAAGATAAAATTGTATTTATTTGAAAAATGAAAATCAATAAAAATATAACAACAAAAATTGTCAAACCTACTTTAGTAACCCCCCTTTTATCCATATTTTAAATCAAATCAAATTTAGTATTTAAACTTTTATTTTAATTAATTTTATCTAAGTTTATTAAAATAAATTTTTAAACCAATCAATGATCTTACTAAAAAATTTTTCCTTTTCTTCATATGAATTTTTTTGAGGAGTTAAGGGTATAATTCTTAGTGTTTCTACAGAATCTACATCTTCACCAATTGTTTCAATATCCACAATATCTTCTGTCTCTTCTCTAAGTTCTTCAGCCTCGACTATTAAATGTACAATCGCATAAGTGGGTCTCCCATCGCCAGCTCCCCATCCATCTGGACTTGTGTAAGCTTTTATTTCTATTTCCCAATCTCCTATTTCTTTAGGAATTATTGTAAATCCTATTTCTTTTTTCTCTCTAACTTCTAAAATAAATTGTTTTTCTTCATCAAATTCTACTGAATAATATTTACCCGATTTAGATCCATATTCTTTGTCAAAATTGAACATACTTACTTTAATTGGCCCTTGATAATAATTTTCAATTTCAATATATCCTTCGATTTCATCTCCAATTTTTCCATTTAATACAAGATCGTAAGATTCCGCTCCAACAAACCCAGTAAAAACCATTAATATGAAAACTATACAAAATATTTCATACTTTATTCCTTTCATTAAATTGCAATTTATTAATGGTATATAAACCTTCTGTTTGATTTTAATTTCAAATGAATTTTTGAATAAACCAACAAATTTATAAAACTCTTTTTCTTAATTAACTCAATGAAATCAAAAAGAGGTTTTCAAAAAAGATTCTTAGAAATTTTAAACAGCAAGCCGATTATAGGATTATTTATTTTTTTAATTCTTGGCATAGCAATGGTCGTCGCTGGTGATGTTGTTGTTAAAGAGGGCGATATGGATATTAATAACGGACTAATCGTAAATGATATATTATATGTTAACACTACCAATAATAATGTGGGAATAGGAACAAATTCTCCCCTTAGTGGAATTAAATTGGATATTGATGGTCAAACGAGATCAAAAAATTCAATATTGTGGAGCCCTTCTGCATCAGGCTGGGTAGCTCAACTAAAATTTATGACAATGGATGGACTCTCAACTCATCATGTATTTTTTATAGATAGGGGAGATAATGATAGATTAAATTTAGATTTGAATCGGAATGGAACTTCAGAAGATATAATGAGAATTAGAGGAGGAATTGATATAGATGATAGTTTAACAATTGATAATTATTTAGGAGTTGGTTTAACAAATCCAAATCAATCAGTAGATGTAAATGGAAATGTTCAAGCATTGGATTTTATAACTATATCAGACAGAGAACAAAAAGATAATATTAAAGAATTAAATGTCAACGAAGTTTTTTCATCAACACCAAAACTTTATGAATATCAATTCAAAAAACAAGTTCCGGTTTATGACGAAGATGAAGAAAATGTATTAAGTTACACAACCGAATTAATGCCTCCTCAAGTTGGATTGATGATGGATGAAGTTCCAGAAGAATGCAGGAAAGGAAAAGGTGTTGATAATTATTGCATGCTTTCTTTGGCTTACACACAAATAATAAGTTTACAAAACGAGCTTTGCACAAAAGATAATTCTTATAGTTGGTGTTGAACTAATTTTCTTTCTAAAAAAATTTCCTCCCAGAATCACTAAAAAAATAAAAAAAATAAAAAAAAATAAAAATTGATTTACTCGATAGCTATTGTTTGCCCTGTACTTAACTTAGCATTTTTGCCCTTAGCAGAATTATCAGAAGTTTCACCTTCAATCTCAGCTTCGCCATCAGAATCTTGTCCTGTTTGAGTTTCAGTTTGTTCCTGAAGTTCAGAATCTTCTCCCGCGTTCATAGTTTCTGTTTTAGTCTTAACCTTCTCGGCTCTTTCTGATTTAACCTTGTTTTCAATTTCAGCAAACTTGCCTTCAATTTCCTCGTCAGTTAAACCACTCAAAGCCTTATACTTAACCTTAGCATTTTCTTTCTTTTGATCGACTTTGCTTTCCATTCCTTGAGCTTTAGCTACAATTTTTCCAAAAACAGCTTCCATATGTGCAATTTGTTCAGCATTCATAGTTGCTCTTTTCTTTTCCATGATTCTATTTTTTACAGCCTCAACTTTTTCAGCGTGATTTCTAACTCTTTCTCTTACAGATTCAATCTCTGCAACAGCTTCCTCACTATTCTCAACGCTTCCGTCAGAATCAATTTCTTCAAGAGCTTTTTCCGCATCAGCAATCGACTCGTCATGCTCAACTTGAGCTTCGTCCGCAGCATCGGCGTCTCCAATTTCAATCATCACTTCAGTTTCAGCAAGTCTTTCCTCGGCAATCTCAACCGCTAACTCTGCCTTATCAGCATCGTTAAAAGTCAAAGCTAAATTCACATCGTCAGCCAAAGTATCCAAAACATACAAAGCCGAATCAGGTGCCACACCTGCATCAACATCCAAAACATCGTCTGCAGCCAAAACAAAACTTCCCATCAAAGAAACCATCAACATACCAAGAAGTAACACTGGCATTAATTTTGTTTTCATTTATTTATACCTCCTTTCATCTATATTTGAATTTCCACTATGTGAATGTAAATTTGAATTTTCTAATAAAAAATTTCCAAGAGATTTTTTCCCAGGACATCTTTTTCCATTTAACCCATTACTTAAAGCAATTTCCATTGTTCTACGCATTTTAACAGGAAGTTCTCCTTTATTTATTGAAGAGTTAATTCCCAAAACTTTTCTTATCTCAATTAAATATTCCCTCAAACAATCTTCATTATAAACTCCTTCAATATAAGGCGTATCAAATTCTGAATTCAAGGGAACATAACTTCTTTGCAAACTTAAAGTTTCAAAATCATCTCGAGACATCCACTTGTTTGCATCTGACCAAAAAACAAAATCACACACAATGCAGTGATAAAGTTTATTATTTTCATTTCCCATAACAAACCTAACTTTCAAAAATATATAAGACTTCTCTGAAACTCCCTGTTAACAACATGAAACTACTTAAAATTCAACCTAATTTTATTCTCATTCCCATAAGGAATCTTTTTTATCAATTCTTTTTTCTCTAAACTTTTCAACTTCCTACTCAACCGAACCTTCGTAATTCCCAAATCCCTAAAAATCTCTTTCGTCCACGCCTCATTATTTTTTTTCTCCATTAAATACTCAACAATTTTTTTTTCATCATCAAATAAATTTATAGTCAAATCTTTTTTCTTATCTTCTTTAGTTTTCCTCTTAACAGAACTAAAATTTTTCTGATAAACTTTCCTCAACTCTCTCTTAAATCTCATCTTCTCATAAACATAAAACACAATCAAACTCAAAATAATAATTATAGAAATCAAATAAAAAACAAGATTATCTGAACCAGGAATTTCATAATTAACCACAATCTGACTATTGGAATAATCATCCCACTCCAAAATCAAACTTCGACCATCACTATTTATTTCATCGACATCTGGAAAAACCAAACCCTTCTCAACTAAAATAGCCGAATCAGGCAAAGTCAAAAAAACATTTTGCGGCTCATCAAAATAATTCTTCGCAATAAAATAAAAATCACCCGCAGACTTATCAATCATCGACTCAGTAATATATTTCACAACAACATTCTCCCCAGAATTTATTTTAACAATTTTATACTCGCCAAATTCTTCCAAATCATAATTCACATTAACTTCAATCGTCCTCGCATCATACGGAATTCTCAACTCCAAATCACGAACACTTCCAAAATCGTGCTCCGCCAAAACAACATCATTAACAATTATATAACTCGTCTCAACCGCACTAACAAAACTTATTAAAAAAACACTAACTATCAAAAATATCAACAAGTTTTTCATAAATTAATTAATTGAAGAGAGTATAAAAATTTAACTTATTTTAAACCATGACGTTTTGCAATTCCTCTTTTCACTTTTCTTCCAATAATTTCAACATCTTTCTGCGTAAACTTACTCTTCTCAAGAATCTTATCAACTTCATCTAATTGCTCAATTTTTCGCTGTAACATCTGTCTCATCACCTCACTCCATCTAATCTCAGAACGACTTTTCAATTTTTCGTGCAAAGAATCTGGAATTGCTAAAGTTATATTTGCCATAATATTCTGTGTAAACACAGATTTATAAATGTTTTGAAATTTAAAATTATTCGCAAACTTCTTCAGTTTTATATTTTGTAACAGGTTTGTACGCCGTGACTTCTCTAGATTTTTGAACATCCTTATATTTTATAACATCTCTGCAAACTTGCTTTGTAGGAATATCCTCAACACAAAAACAATTTTGAATACTTACATCTCTTTCAACAACAAATATTTCACTTCCTTGTGAATAAATATATTTAGTTTGAGTTTCTTCTAAAGTAGAACCATCTGGAAGGATAAATCCCATACGCATTCCAAAATTTCCTCCTTCCTCATCTAAATTTATAATTGTACAAGAATATTTTGCAGGCTCGTCATTTGCAAAGAAATTATCAACCCTATTGGTACAAGAACCCTTCTCTTTGTTATACTGAAGATATTTGCTTTCACAAACTTCTTCTGTGTAAGGTACAGTCTCATCATAATATTCAGTTTTCAAATATTCTTCCTGTTCTTCATAAGGAACTTCTTTATCATAACAATTTGATGAAAAATTATTAGTTACATTCCCTGTAATAACAAAACCTCCAACTAAAACAATTACTCCAATTATTCCAAATATAATTAAAATAATTTGCCAACCAGATAATCCTTCTTTCTTAATTTTTTCTTCTTTCTTTTTAACCATTTTAAATTGTAACTATAATGTAACAATTATGTAAATAATCCTATATAAACCTTTTGGTAACAATATTGTATGAATAAAGAAACTAATTGGGAAGATATTGGATTTATAATTTCCAGCGAATACAGAAAAAAGGTTTTAAAAAATTTAGAGAATCCAAAAACTCCCTCGAGCATTAGCAAAGAAACAAACATTAACAAAACCCACATCAGCAAAACATTAAAAGAATTAAACTCCAAAAAATTAATTGAATGTTTAAACCCTAAGGCAGTCAAAGGAAAATTTTTTGTAATTACTGAAGAAGGAAAAGATATTTTGAAAGAAATTGGGAAATTGTGATTAATAAAGTTTTAAAAATATTAAATAATAAAAAAGAATAATGGGGAAAAAGGAAAGATTAGAATTTAAATGTAAAAAGATGCATAATCTTTTTACAAATAGAATTGGGAGAAAATATAGTAATCCATGGGATATCTTCCATGAAAAACTCTATACCATAAAAAAGATAATTGATTTCTCAAATCAGAACATAAAAGATACTAAATTGATACACGAGATTTACAAACAACAAATAATCTCCCTAACTACACTTTTAGAAGTTTTTTTAAGAGAATCGTTTATTTTCTTTTCAAAAAAAGATAAATTGAAAATATCATTAGATAAATATTCAAATATAAAAAACGATGCATACACTTTAGAAGAAATCTTTATTTTGTATGAAAAAATTAAAAAAAAATAATTGGAGTGCTGAAGAATGGATAGCAATGGAATTTAATTTTCAAAATTTAGAAACTATTAAAAAAATATTTAACATTTTAATAAATAAAGATTTTTTAGAAGAAATAAAAAAAAGAAAAATAATTAGGAATGATGAAGAAGTCTTCTTAGAAAAAAATTTTGAAGAAGATTTAAAAAAGATTTTAAATCTAAGACATTCTTTAGTGCATGATTTACCTATAAAAATAAAAATAAATTATTCCGAAATAAGTCAAATGTGCTATAAGATTCATGTTTTTGCAGACATCGTATATGAATTCTTAGACGAAGAAGCATGCTCTTAAAGATCTTTCCCTCCCCCAAGTTTAGATTTATTTTTTATAAGATCGAGGCAAATGAGTTCGCGGTGTACGTCCGTACATAAGAACTCATTTAACGAAGAGATTATGAAAAAGAAACTAAACTAACCAAGTCTCTTTCGCATTTCGGCATCCAACCACTTCTTCCACAAAGGAAAAACATATTCACTCAACGGCAAATCTCTTTCTGCAATTACTTCTTCAGAAAAAATATGAAACATGTGATTCGCTAAAGTATTAAACTCAGATTCCAAAATCGAAGCGTCGCCAACTTCCTCTGCAACTTTCACAATTTCTTTTTTCATCTTTGCCCTCAATAAAATATTATCATAAACCGCGTCCCAATTTCCAGCCCAACCCTTAACACTCGCCGCAATATCCTTAATTATCTCGCTATCTCCATTAATCAAATCGTCCGTCGGCTCCAAATCGTCAGTCTCAACATTATAAGTCATCAAATCAACAAACCCGCCTTCTACAACAGGATCCTTCGTCCAATGTTTTCTAACTTCAGAAATTCCAACAACTCTTCTAAAAGAATGCAAACCATCTGGAGATTTCACAGGATTACAAACAACAATAATATCCGTCGCCTTAAAACTCGTCGCTGGAACTTCCAAATCATTTACAACTCTATCAAAAACACCATAAGGCGACGCACCGTGAATCGTTCCCGCAACAACGTTCGCCAAAGCTCCAACTCTCATCGCTTCATACAATGCCTTCGCCTCCGCACTTCTAACTTCACCAATAATCAACGCACTATCTCCCAATCTCAAACTCGTCCTAATTCCATCTTCCGCAGAAACCTCTGCACTCGTTTTCAACAACGCCGACCGAACCTTCATTCTCAAAATATCATATTTCAATTTCCTCAACGCCTCAACAGGCAACTCCAAAGAATCTTCAATAACAATTATTCTATGCTTAGGAACAATTTCCAAAAGCAAACTTCCCAACAAAGACGTCTTACCTGAACTCCTTGTTCCCGCAACCAAAATCGTCCTCGCACCATCAATCAAAAAACTAAGCAAACCCGCGCCCAAAGAATTAATCATTCCAATTTTCACAAACAATGGCAAAGTCCACGGACTCTCCCTATGTCTTCTAATCGCATATGACAACCCGTCGGGAGAAAGCGGATTTTGAATAACCGCAATTCTCGCCCGCAATTTTCCAATCTCCAACTGAGTATCCAAAATCGGATTCGCCTCATCAAGCGGACGCCCAGAAATCATTCTAAACTTCGCCGCCCAAGAATCAACATCTTCCTGACTCGGCAAAATATTCGTTGAACACTCGTCAAAATCCTGATGCCTCAAAAAAATATTCGTCTGCGGAATCGGCGCATTCAAAACAATATCCTGCAATTTTTTATCCTGAAGCAAAACCTCAATAACTCCAAATCCAATCGTGTGCCGAACCAAAATCGTCGCCAACTTATTCAAAGTATTAAAATCAATATTAATTTTTTTCGTGTTCGCCAAATCCTGTAACAAATCTTTTGAAATATTAAAAAAAACCTGTCGCGTCCTTTCCGTGTCCGTAAACTCTTCCGCCTTCGGCTGATGCTCAATCAAAACGCTCCTCGCTAAATTCAACAACATATTCTGTTCCTCGCTCAAATAATTCTCCGGCGGAACAAGATGATAAATCAATTTCGACTCATCTTTCTTTTTCAAAATAGTAACCAAAGATTCATCGTAACTATTAATTGAAATTTTATACTGGTCCATAATCTCCGCATCATCCGGAAGATTCGAAACCAACCTCGTAAAAGTAAAATTCGGAATAACATCCGGCTTGAAAATTTTATGATAGATTTCTCTGTCCCCATATTTATAAGAACCAAGATAAGAAGAAATCTTTTTCACAAATTTAGAATTAGAATACGTTTCAAAAATTCTCTCAAGAAAAGAAATATAATTTATTTGGTCAGATTTAAAATTAAATTCAATTCTATCTAATTCGATCTTCGCCTCGATAATCATTCTCTTCAAATCCGAATACGCCATTATCGGGTCCTGTTTCAACAAAGAAAGAAAAGTAAAAACTTCGTTATACCTTTTAGAAAAAGCATATTCATTATTCGTAACCAGTTTAGACTTCAACAAAATCTGTTCCTGTTTAATAAAAAAAACGTAAAGCGTCGCAAGATCCAAAAGAAGAGAAGTCTCCTCGAAATCATAATTATAATTTTTCTGCTGAACAAAAACCACTCGCGAAACATTCGGATTTTCAATCAGCGCGTCAATCGTCCGACTCATCACATCAGGATAATCCGAAAGCCCCGGAACAAAAGGCGCACCTAAATAGTTGACATAAAGAACATCTTCCCCTCCCTCTCTTTGAACCTCATGAGAATACAGAGGCGTACCATCAGCAAATTGCATATTTAAAAAAAGAAGATGTAGTTTAAATTATTTTGTGTGCAAATCAAAACACAACAAATTTAAACTAATTAAACTTTAATCAATCATGGAAGAAGGTGACGATTATTCTGGGCAATCATACGGAGACCCAAATTCGCAATTAAGAGATTTAGAAGAAAAACAAAGAATCATCAAGGACCGACTTTTACTCATCGGGCAAAATCTTTTGGAAACTAAAGAGCACATGGGAGAAAAAATGCTCGAGATGAAAAAAGAAATTGAAATACTCAAACAGAATATGGAAAAACTTATTTCGTTTTTAGAAACTGCATCGAGCGAGTTTTCGAAATTCGCAAGGAAGGAAGATTTAGAAATACTTGCAAAACAAGCAAGAATGTTCAAACAATTAGAAAGTGATTAATTAGAAAAGTTAAAAAACAAAAGAAACGTAATATTACAATGACTGTTTTGAAAGATGTGATGGATATGCAGAACCGGGGCGTTCCCGAAGAGCAAATCACATCTGAATTAACGCAACAGGGAATTTCTCCGAGAGAAATAACCGACGCCTTAAATCAAGCTCAAATAAAAAACGCAATAAAAGGAGATGAAGAAATGGAAGAACAAGATGTACCCCAAATGAATGAAGCACTTTACGAACCAGAGGAGGAAGATTTATACGCACCTCAAACTCAAGATGCTTATCCCGAAGACGATTCATACCAAGAAAGTTTTGCTCCCCCACAACAAGCCTATTCTTCTGGAGGAAACTCAAGTTTAACAATTGAAATCGCAGAACAAGTCTTCATGGAAAAAATAAGAAAAACTGAAAAAAAATTAAATGAAGTTATAGAATTCAAAACAATCTCTCAATCAAAATTAGAAAATATTGAAAACAGATTAAAAAGAATGGAAAATGTGATTGACAAATTACAAATTGATATTCTAAGAGAAGTTGGTTCCTATGGAAAAAATTTAGATACAATGAAAAAAGAAATTAACATGATTGAAGATTCATTCGGCAAAGTTGCAAAACATAAAACTTCTCATAAAAAATAAAAATATTTCTAAAAAATCATACTCAAATATTTTTTAGTATTTTCATCATTGGCGTTTCAGCAACAGTATTATCTTTTGCCCCAAAGATAATTCCAAAGATTGCAATAATAACCACCGCACCAATTACTTTTGGCCAATGATCATACCACCAATAACCAGTATACCAACCAGTAGCTCCCGCAGACTGCACTAAAACCGCAATTAAAATAACTGCTCCAATTCCTAAATAAATAAAACCTCCCCAAGCTTTATTGGTTGGTGTGAAAAGTCCAAGAAAAATAATTCCAATTAAAATAACTGCAACACCCACTCCAACCCGAGGGAACACTTCTGAAAAAAACACAGACACATAATTTAATTGTAAAGCCATAAATCCTACTACAATTGAAATAATTGCATTAATTGATTTATCCTCAAAAAGTTTTATCTTCGATAAAATTCCAAACACAACTGCAACAATCAAAAGAAAAGGTAAAAGATACGCAAAAACTCCTGCATTAGCCAACTCATTCAAAGCTTGCCCGATTTCACCACCACTCACCCCAATTGTAGCCATAATATTATTTGTCAAATATTCTTTAAATATGTTTCTAAAATTATCTCGCCTTTCTTCTTATCAATCAATTTTTATTATCTCATTAATTATCTCAGCAATCTTCAACATTTTTCCTCTCTTTATCTTCCCAATTTTTTTGATTATCAAACTCTTTTCCAACCTCAAAAGATTCTCAATCTTTATAGAGCATTTCGAATATAATTTCCCTTCTTCTAAATCTTTTTCATCCAAAGAAAGACTATAAATATCTTTATGAATATTAGAAGTAACTCCAATAACTAATAAATCTTCAGAGAATTCATTAAATTTATCATTACTCAAAACAATGACTGGTCTAACTTTTTTGCCAGATTGATCAGAAAAAGGAAAAGGAACTAAAAGCAAATCTCTTTGCCCAATCATAAATATTTACTCCAAGTTTCATCATCCTTTTTATTATCCCAAATTTTACTCATCGACTTTTCAGCAAGAACCATCCACCCAATTTTTTCTTTCTTAGTTCGGTCAAGTTTCTCCATAATTAAATTTCTAATAAATTCAGATTTCGACGGATGATTTTTTCTTTTAAGAAAATCGTTCAATTCAATAATTTCCTCTTCCGGAAGTTTTATTGTAATAGTTTTCATAGTAATCCCATGGGATTACTCTTTAAATATGTTTCTAAAATTATCTCGCATTTCTTAACATCAAAGCCAAAGCAACCACAACCACAACTATGAATGCGACATTAGTCCAAAGTGATTTACTCCAAGATTGTTTAAACAAAATATCAATCACACTTGAGCCCATTCCAGTCGCTACCAAAACTGCAATAGTTACTGCAATAACAATAATAATTCCAAAAACCCATTTCAAAGGATTAGAAGCGTTCTCAAAAATCTTTAATGAATCTCCTCCGCCCATCAAAAAACTCCAAAGCAACAAAGCCACAAACAGCACAACTAATGCAACGGTCAAAAATAAAATCAAATCTCCGACGATAAGTTTAGGTTGAAACGCACTCACAAAAATCATCGCAATTACAAAAGCAACCGCGGCATTAATTTGTTGATTCTCTCCTAATAATTTTGTCTTTACTAAAATTGCAAAAGTGATAAACACAATTAAAAGAAAGGGATACGCAAAGCTAGTTAACACTTCATGTTGCAGAATCGTTTCTATCGCCATCTTTTTTTTACATCAAATTATCAGACGCATCGTCAAAATCCGAATCTGGATTCGGAAGTGCCGCTTTATTGATGATCATCACATCGCTAATTGCCTTAACAAATTTATGAGGAATTATAACACCTCGAGCACCGCCAATCAAAGACATAATGCTCCCATCCACTCTAATTCTCCAACCATCTATCTTATTCTCATTTAAATTAACTTCTTCAACCTCTCCGAAAAAATCTCCGGAATCGGTGAACACCTTAATTTTCAAAACATCAGTAATTTTTTTTACTCTCATCCACAATTATCATCAAAATCATTTAAATACTTTTCCATTATCCAACGAATATTTTAGACAGATGGTATCCAGTTAAATTACCAAGATAACAAGATTTATAAAAAATTTTTACCTCTAAAAAACATGCTCAACAGAAAAGAAATATCCGCAATGTTCGTCGTCGTAATAATTCTCGCATTCACAATAAGTTTAATCTCATCCATAAACGCATTCCTCATGACCTTCCTCGCAATCTCCCTCGTAATTTTAGCAAACATCCTAACAAAAAAAATAATCGCTTACTACTTAGATTCTGAAATAGACGTCAAACTCTGGGAAATAAAAAAATACGGAATACTTGGAGCACTATCCCGAGTCCACCCTTCAAGAAATTTCAAAAAACCTTTTCCCGCAGGAGTTTTCCTTCCAATAATTTTCACCGGACTTTCATTCGGAGCTTTAACTTGGATGGGCTCTTTAGTGTTTGAAGTCAAACCAAAAATTTACCACGCCGCAAAAAAACACGGACTTTACGCTTACTCTGAAATGACCGAATTTCAAATCGGACTAATCGCTATCTCAGGAATAATCACAAATCTTTTCTTCGCCGTAATCGGATACATGATAAACTTCCCAGAATTCTCACGACTAAACATTTACTACGCTTTCTTCAACATGATTCCATTATCCGATTTAGACGGAAACAAAATATTTTTTGGAAACATGTACGCATGGATTTTCCTAACCGCAATAGTTTTAATGGGACTCTTTTTCGCGTTGGTAGTTATTTAGAAAAATTTAATAAACATTCTTTCTGTGACCAAACTTTAATAAAATAATTTCCTCGCCTCGCACCGCATAAATAATTCTAAATGGTTTTAAATAAAGAGACCTTTCTCCTCGTTTATATTTCAAAGGTTTCCCCACATTCGGATTTTCAATAATTTTTTTAATTTGCTTTTCTAATTTATCCTTATCAAACTGGTTCAACCTCTTAATATTTTTCTTAAACTCCTGACTGGGAATTATCCTTACCATTCTTTCATTTTTTTAAAGAATTCATCTTCAGTGTAACTTTCACATTTTCCACTATCAATCTCTTTCCAAATTTTATCGAGTTCTTTTATTTCTTCCACCTCTTTTTCTGAAAGATCGTTCACTTCCTTAAGAATAATTAAACCATCTTGCCTTGATACGACAAAAGGCGTCCCAACCTGAAAATCTTTTCTCAGACCTTCAGGAATAACAATTTGTCCTTTCGTACTTAATTTAGTTATTTCCATAAAGTAAGATATTCTTACTTGTTTATAAATGTTTCTACACCCTTTATACAACTTAATCCTCTTTCAAACCTCGACGGAAACAAAATCTTCTTCGCAAACAGATACCTCTGGATTTTCCTTTCAGTAATTGTTTTAAGAGGATTATTCTTCGCGTTGATAGTTATTTAGAAAGTATTTAAGATCTTCAACCATAAACTTTATCTCTCTTATCAATCTTCACAACAATAATTAATTTGTCTTCATAATTTAATCTATAAAGTGCTCTATGTTTTCCAATCCGAATTCTGAAAGTGGGCAATTCATATCCCAACATTCTTTTTGAATCATGTGGAACAGGATTTTCTTTTAATAATTCTAATTTATCATGTATTCTATTAAAAATCTCTTTCTCACATTTAAGGAGAAAATGTTCTGGCTGATTATCGAGTTTTATCTCGAACATTTTTTATCGCCTCTAAAGAAACTAACTTCCCAGATTTTTCACACTTTACACTCTCATCAAGCATTCTTCTTTCTTCTTCACTTAGAATAACATCTGAATCTATCATATTCTCTTGTATTTGTTTTAATGCAAACTCTATTCTATCCAATCTTGTAATAACATTTTGTTCCATATTAAAGGGCAGTTTCTCAACTATATAAAATTTTCTTTTTTCCTTTACAACCTTCTTCAATTCAACCATAAAAAGCCGTATCTCTACATATTTACAAATTTATCGTTTATTGAATAAATGTAGAGGTAGGTTATAAAATGGTTTTGAGTGGAGTTATTTGATTAGAAACACCTTCCATCTTCGCAACCATTTGGACAAGAAATTATTTCATAATCTTTATTATCTCCATTACAAAAATATTCATAAACAGAACAACCTTCTCCAGAACATTCATCCATCATTGATTCGCCTAATCTACATTCATCTCTTCCATTTCCACCATATCCAGTAATCCAACCTCTCTTACTAACCTCTTTACCCCCATCAGTATCACTACAAATTGGAGAATCTTTATCTCTGTTCACACAAGCTCCATCTCGACAAACATAACCTCTTCCACAAGTTGTTAAATCTCTGACTACATTATTTTCATCACAATAAACTTCATAAAGAAGTCCAACTCTCAAATCTGTTTTTGGATGATTATAATTACAAGTTTCTTCTTGAGTTCCTTTTTCAGAATCTTCTCCCTCAACCAATTCATAAACCACAGAACCTTTTATATAAACATCATTTCCGTCGCTATCAACACATTTATCTACTATATCAGAAGTCGAAGAAATAATTTTAGGTTTTGAAATATAATCATAACCAAAATATCCTCCTCCTAATAAGATAATCACTAATAAGATTATTAAAAAAATTCCCAAACCCCCTAATGCTTTTTTATTCATAAGAAAATTAAAGAAAAAGCATTAATAAAACTATCTCTTCAAATACCTGTTCCACCAACAGAATAAAAATTAATCAAATATCCGTCCTCCCCTGAATAAACTAAAAGTTGTTCACCATCAAAATTTTCGTCGCCTTCAAAATAAAACTCATTTTGTTTACTTTCCATAGCAGGAATCAAAGATGTCGTTTTTGCCCCAACCTCAATTTCATCTGCATCATAAACATGATTAAATCTAAATTCACGATATAATAATTCCAAATCATTATTTCCTAAATTAAAAATAGTAGATTCATATAAAGTTAATTCTTTATCCATTTCAATTTTATCAGGAGTAATTTTAACGGGGGCAATTTTTTGCGGACGCAAACGAAGAGTGGGGTCACCCAAAATACTTCCTACCACTCCTCCTCCATTTGATAAAGTTATCCAACTTTCTCCAAAACTAACTCCTTTATCTAACAAATTAAAAAAATTGTAAGTCATTGCATCGGAAGGCCATCTAACTTCCGAAGGCTTACCAACCATTATTGGAGTAGAATGAGCAATAGCAATTAAACCCTTCCCAGAAAATAAATAATTTCCAGCGATATAATTTTCATCTTGAAATCCCCCTGTGCTACAACTATAAAATAAATATGCTAATGATTGAGGTTTAACAATTTTTATATCTTCTGAAGAAATATCTGGAAAATGATGATTTGTTAATCCATGTTGATTTATTATTACAATTTCACGTGATTCTTTTAATTTTTCCAAATATTCCCCTTGAGTTATAGGCAATCCTCCTCCAACAATTTGGTTATATTCTTCCAATCCATTTGTAGAAATAATTTCAATATTTGATAAGTCATATAAACTTTTATATCCTCCAATATATTGTGCCAAAAGTTCTGGCTTATCCGTCTCTTCAACATTATTAAAATCAATATTATTATCATAATAAAACAGAGAACCTTCATCATAATTTAAAGAACCAGTTCTATAAGCATGATTTCTATCAAAATAATTAGAAAACAAATTAATTTTATTTTCTTCGGGAGGCAAAATTCTCCCATACCACATTTTTCTAGAAGTATAAGAACCACTCATTCCTTCCAAAGCGCAAATCCATCCCTCAGAAGTTTCAGTAAAAATATAATCTCTAACAGTATCTGCATAACACCAATCATAAGCTCCTAATCCTTCTGTAAATTGCACTTGAACATAGGGAATATCTCCAACAAAAATAACTCCTTGTATTCTATTTGTATCATAATAATTTTGAACCTTATTTCTAATATTTACAGGATTTTCATCAATATTAACTTTTTCCAAAAAAACCTCTGCTTTAACATCTCTTTTTATATCCTCAACAAATCTATCAATTTTATATTTCAATAAGGAATAAGTATTTGAATCAACAAAAACAACTACAGGACACCCTCCTTCACACCAAGTTGGAATATTCCCAACACAGCCCCCATCAACACAGCCCCCATCACACTTAACTTTTTCAACTTTATGATAACCTTTTTCATCGCAATAATGTTCATACAAATAATTAGCATCTCTCGAATAGCAAACATCACTTCCTTTAAAAATTTCCAACGGACTTATCGTATCCAAAGCACGAGACCCAACCGCAGTTCCCCTTTCAAAATAATTCTTTCCCCCATCGCTATCCGAACAATCTAATTTTTTAAAAACTTTAAACTTCACAATATTTTTATCCGTCCACCAAAGAGTTTCAGGACGAATCGCAACAACTTCCAACCCAAAATTATTTTTAGAAAAAATTTCTCCTTCCTTCAATCTAATTTTTTCTCCATTAACATTAAGCAAAAAACTATTGACGCTCCAATTCTTCAAATTCTCAAAATCAAACTCCGAAACAGAAACTTTATAATCAACGCCATTAAATGTAACAACTTTAGATTCGTTAACCTTTATCCAAAGTGTATCGCCATCAGCTTTAACAACATCACCAGTCATAACAAAATTAGAAAAAATAAATAATCCTAAAACTCCAATAAAAAATAAACTTACTAAAACAACTCTCATCTCTTTGTTCATAAAGTTTAAAGGAAAATATAATTAATAAAAGTATCTATTTACAAACCCAAACTAACTTTAATCGCCATATCAACTTGTCTCATAATAAAATCATCAAGATGAGAAATTTTTTTTATAATTCTTTTTTTATCAATAGTTCTTATTTGATTTAATAAAATAGTAGAATCGCTATCTAACTTAGAATCTCGCTTATCTAAATAAACATTTGTAGGAAATTGTTTTGAAAATTTTTTCGAAGTTATGGAAGCAACAATAGTAACAGGAGAATATCTATTTGATAAATTATTTTGTAAAACTAAAACCGGCCCTTTTCCTCCTTGTTCGCTTCCCAAAACTGGTTCTAAATCAGCAACAAGAATATCTCCTCTACAAATTTCCTTCCCACTCTGGAAGATTTTCCGCATCAACATATTTAAATTCCTCACAAATTTTAAGACTCTCCTCAGCCATCTCTTTATATCCTTCAATCAACAAATCTTCCTGTCTTCTTTTCTGTTCCTCCACAAAATTTATTAAATTAAGAATTACTTGTTCATAAGTTTCTTTATTCGACCGCTTCATTCTTTCAAGAGATCTTTTCACATTTTCATTAAGTTGAATTGTCGTAACCATAATTCTATAGAAGCTCTATAGTTTATAAATTTTATCAATAAAAATAATCACAAAACTATTTATACCAAACCTATTTTTTCTTTAAATGAAATTCTTAGAAGGAATAACTCCTCGAAAATACCAAGAGGAAATATACAAAACATGTATTGAAAAGAACTGCTTAGTTGTGCTTCCAACAGGTTTAGGAAAAACTTTAATTTCATTAATGCTCACAATAAAAAGAATGGAACAATTTCCTGGAGAAAAAGTCGTGCTCCTCGCTCCAACAAAACCTCTCGCTGAACAACACATAAATTCTTTCAAAAAATACCTCCCAGAACTTTTCGCAGACTTACAACTTTTCACCGGAGCAATTCAAGCCCAAGAAAGAAAAAAAATCTGGCAAACCGCAGACATAATTTTCTCAACACCCCAATGCGTTGCAAACGATTTGAAAAAAGGACTTTACAATTTAAACAACGTGTGTTTATTAATTCAAGACGAAGCACATCGATGCGTAAAAAATTATGATTATAATTTCGTCGCACAAAAATACAAAAATCAAGCAGTAAATCAAAGAATAATCGGACTAACAGCGTCGCCAGGAAGCGACACAGCACAAATAAAACAAATATGCAAAAACCTCTCAATTGAAGAAGTAGAATTAAGAACGCGTGAAAGCGGAGATGTAAAAGAATATCTTCAAGAATTAGAATTTGAAAAAGTAATGTTAGATTTCCCCGAAGAATTTCACGAAACGCGACATCTCCTAACAAGATTATTCGACGGCTACATAGATGAATTAAGATATAGAAAAGTTTTATATGGACCATCAACAAAAACCGGCTTAATTCAATTACAGAAAAAAATTATGGGAACTCTTGCAAAAGGTTTAACAAATTATAATTACATGCTCGGGGCTTCAGCGTGCGCACAGGCAATAAAAATTCAACACGCAATAGAACTTTTAGAAACCCAAACCCTCGGAGGTTTCCATAGCTATTTAAAAAATTTATATGACCAAGCCGCAAAGAAAAAAAGCAAAGGTGTAGTAAAACTCGTAGCAAAACCAGAATTTAATTTTATCTTTTCTCAAGCAAACGAATTTTTAATTAAAGGATTTGAACACCCAAAAATTTTGAAACTAAAAGAAATTATCGAAAGAGAACAACAAGAAAATAAAAATTTGAAAATAATTGTCTTCACACAATTTAGAGAAACTGCAACAATAATCTCAAACAATCTAAATAAAATTCCAAACATAACTGCAAAAGTTTTTGTCGGACAAGCAAAAACAAAAGGAACCGGAATGAACCAGAAAGAACAAAAAAAAATGATTGAAGAATTCTCCGACGGAAAAATAAATGTTTTATGCGCTACCAGTATCGCTGAAGAAGGTTTAGATATTCCTGAAGTTAATGCGGTTATTTTTTACGAACCAATCCCCTCGGCAATTCGAAGCATCCAAAGAGCAGGACGAACAGCAAGATTAAAAGAAGGAAAATTAATAATTCTCATAACTAAAGGAACTCGAGACGAAACTTTCTTTTATGTTTCCCGAGCAAGAGAAAAAGGAATGCACAAATCAATAGATTCAATAAAGAAAAGACTTCAAGAAGGAACACTTTATGGTAAATATGACTTGCAAGAAAAACTTTAATTCTTAACTTTCAAAGCTGGATCTCCTAAGAGAACCATTTCATCAACAATACTATCTTCTCCAGAATAAAAAAAACCATTTTCATTCAAAAATATATTCATATCATAAATATCTTGAATACCGGTTAAATAAGCCTCTCCCAATGTAACTTCATCATTCTCTAAAAGAGTTCTATAAAATCCCCTGACAAAATAAGGCGAATCGGAGGTTAAAGTATTTGAACCAATATACGCGATAGCCCCTTTTCCAGAAGCATTGACTAACTCAGTACCTAAATTTCTTACTCCAGGCTCTAAAGAAACAGTATCACAAGCATGAGAAATAAAAATAGGATAACTTCCACTATTCTTCAATTTCTTTATAGAATCAAAATCAAAGGCATCTGTAGAAGTTTGATACATATCCACATCTCCATGCCCATTAAAATCAAAAACATAAGCTCCATCATTTATCTGATTAATAAAATCTCTCTCCACAAATCTCCCTCCTTCCGGATAATCATTCTCAGAATCATAAATTTCAACGATATTCTCCCCTTTCAATAATTCATCAGCAACTTTTTCCTGCAACTCATCAAAACCAAAACTTTCCCAATCATGATTTTCTTCAATACTTTCAAGACTAGGATAAAAAGTTGAATTTACTAAATTTGAGTTTCCACTTCCGCCATCATAACCTGATGCTAAAACAAATGGATGTCTTAAATTTGATTCCAAATTTGACTCATAATCATAAATCTTTTCAGTAATATTATTCAATTCAACATAATTATCAATATTAAACCTCCCAACAGCAAGATCATCTCTCCCATCTCCATCAACATCAGAATATTCTGTTTCATCAAATCCCTTATCATCCCAATCATTGACAAAAGGCTTAGAAGAAACATTTTCAACATTTCCTACAAGAAGTACTTTCTCTAATTTACCTGTTTTAGAATTACTCGCTTCCCAATTCTTATAAGCATATTCAATAAAATTGTCTATTTCCTCGGGAGATTTTTCTGAAACATCCACAACACCCACATTCTGTCCGTTATTTCTATAATCTAAAAAATCAACTAAATATTTACTCTCGATAAACTCAGAGTCTGTCAAAACAAGATAATCCACATCATTATTTGTTTCAAAATTATTAATAACATAAGGATTTTCGACTCTAATATCAAGTAATTTATTTTTCTCAGAACTATTTTCATCCTGAACTCCACAACCAATAAAACCACTTAAATATATCAATCCGCTAGCTAAACCAAGGCCAATTCTATTCCATAAACATTTATTTCTCATGTTTTATAGATGCCTTTAAACTTTATAAAAATTTCAACAATATTACTTAATCTTCAAAGTCGGATCACCAAGAAGATTAAATTCATACGCATGTTTATTCCAGTTATTCCAACCCCATGGTTCATTATCTCTCGCAAAGTTTTTTGCATAAACAATAATATCACCAATTCGATTCAAATCATTTTCACCATACAATGCACTAAAAAATCCTTCAGTTAAATATTGACTCCCCCCTGTTTGACTTGAAGCTCCAAAATAAGCAACTCCCCCCTTTTCAGAATTAACTAAAGCTTCCCCAAAATTATCCTCCTCTCCCTCGCTGTAGGCATTAGTCAAACAACCACTCGAATAAAAAATTGGATAAACCTGATTCTCTAATGAATTAATATTTTCAAGATTAAAATTAGATTCATAAAAATTAGTATTTCCCCATTCACTTTCTAAACCATGCCCAGCATAAGCAACTAAAAAAACTCCTTCATTTATTTTATTAACTAAATCCGCAGTTAATTTTTGTGAATTCGCAAAAATAATTGGAGAATCCTGTTCATAAAGTCTCGTAACATTCTGCTCTAAAGGAACTAAAGGAATAATTAAATCTTCAAAAATTTCATCAAACCCATAACCATCCCAAAGCACATTCCTATCTGCCGCCGCAACAAAAACATTTTCATAATTTTCCCAAGAATTACTTTGCTCAAAAGAAATAATTTTCTCGAGGCTATTTTCAAGTTCTTCTTCATTTTCTGAAGGAATTCTTCCAATCGCAATTTCCGGAACAACGTCTCCTTCTAAATTCGCAAAAGCATTATCTCCAAAACCCTTTCTTTGAGAATCATTATAAAAATAACTTGCAGGAACATTATCCCGCTTTCCAACTAAAAGCACATATTTCAAAGATCCAGAACTTGAAACTTCTCCAATAAAATTTTTCAAAGAACCCGTAACTTCCGAAGCATAAAATTCATCTACTTTCTCAATATCTGCCAAACCAATCTTAAATCCTTCATTTTCCCGATGTTTCACATACTCTTTAAGCGTCTTATTTTCCAAGAAATGCTCGGGCCCAACAATTAAATAATCTTTATCCAAAAAATCTTTCATATCTAAACCTTCTTCCTCAAATTCAATTGGTTCTTCAATATTTTCCGGAACTTCTTCATAACCTGAAACAATTTCTTCAATTACTGGAACAGATTTAGAATGATAATTCACACATCCGCCAGCCCCAATTCCAGAAAGAAAAATTGCCCCAGCACTAACTATAGAAATCCCTTTCTTAACTGATTTTTTCAAAATATTTTCTAACATTTTACTCAAATATAGGGAAAATCAAGATATTTAAACCTTTCTAAAGTAGTAACTGAAAAGGAGTAATAATTAACAAGGATTATCTAGGCCAGTTAAATCAGCATAACAAAAGACTGCAGCATTATAACCTGTATTACATTCAGGAAAAACTGTACTTGAAACAGGATGGACTGTAGAATCAATTAAACCTCCCTGACTCTGGCAAAAATTCTTAAAACAATTTTTAAAATTATTATTCTCAGTATTAGTGCTATCTGTCTTAAGATCAAAACAAGCAATAGAACCAACAGAACCATCTACCCAATGATTAACCCTTGGAATAATATGAGGTTCAGATGTAGTTCCCTCCAACAGAAGGACTTCACAGGCAATAAAATCAGCATCCCCATCTAGATTATGGACATCGGTTGATACACCACAATAATTCAAAACAATCTGAGCTTCAGCCCAAATAGAAAAATCCACACAATTATAAGAATCTGTATTACAAACAATCTCTATAGGCTCAACCAAAGTTCCTCTCCAAGAAGTAGTTTTTCCAGAAAAAATACTTAACTGCTCCTTAAGAGTATAACTATATCCGTTAGAACCTTGAATATAATACCATAAACCTGGAGGAACTTGTGTTTGAAAGGGAGTTTTAAGCATATCTCCAGATTCATTTTTTAGAAAGCCCTTATAAATTCCAGTATCAATAGAAACTTCCATTCCTCGAGGTAAAGAATCTGCACTCAAAATTCCCCCATCAACACATTGCCCCCAAGAA
Source organism: bacterium (assembly GCA_036787775.1). Classification (GTDB taxonomy): domain Archaea; phylum Nanobdellota; class Nanobdellia; order Pacearchaeales; family GW2011-AR1; genus DAIQOR01. The sequence goes on from DAIQOR010000004.1 coordinate 32,286, forward strand.
CACACTTTCCCAAGGCCACATTTACCTTGAACATATTCCACAGCATTATAACTATTACATTTTGCCAAACTTTGAGTATACATATCATAACAACCATCTTTCCCAGAAATTATCTCCTTATTATTTAATGAACGAATAATATTACTGCCTTCTTTTCTACAAGCTGTGGCAGTAAAATCTTTACAAGCACCATTTAAACATCCATTAGGACAAGTAATTGTTTTTGTTTTAACTTCTGTTCCATCACAAAAATGTTCAACCACCTGTACTCCATTACAACGATCATATATCTGACTCATACCTCCACTTGGCCAATTACCCGTAGCAACAATTCCCCCTTCTAAAGGCATAATTCCTCCATCACTATCTTCACAAATTCTCTTTTTAATCTGAGGAAGGATAACTCTTTGAGATTGGATAATATTAATATCCCCGCTCGAAATAACTTCTCCACTTCGTCTTAACATAACATTATAATTTCCTTCACTTCTTGAAAAAGTAAAAGGTGTTTTCCCTTGATAAACTCCATTCACATAAATTTCATCTCCAGTCATTTCAGAACTAATAACTGCCGAACCATTTTCTGAAGGATTCATACAACCGATTCCATCACAAACACACTGCTTTTTTGATCCAGATAATTCTTTATAACCTACAGCACAACTCGAAATTTCGGAACATTCTGAAAAGTAAGATTTTCTACAAACTTCACTTTGATAAGGAACAGTATAAGAGAAGAAAGCCCAACCAACATTTCTTCTTTCTTCATTACACTTTACAAAAGTTTCCTGCCCCCCTTCACAATTTAAAGGATTACAATTTCCCCTATGCCAATCAAGATGATTAAAATCATTTGCTGTTCCAGTATTAGAAACACACTTTAAACTATAATGTTTAGAATCATCAACAACACATTTACCCTCGAAACAATAAGCATTTAAATTATTCATTACCTGCGAACAAGGAAACCTCAATCTAGCAATATTTCCATTAGGATCACAAAAATATTCTTGCAGATATCCTTTATCATCACAATAATCTTTTGCTTCAACAATCTCATTTGTCATAAAATCTTTTCCTTTTGTAAATCCCTTTAACATATAATTTAATCCTCCATCTCTATCAATACAACTTTCTTCAACAACCTCAAAATCGCTAGACTCATTTGCTACAAATCCATCATCACCAGACTCATCTGTCATAACTTCACCCTCGCCAATAATCTTCACACCATCATAAGCACACCACCATTTTTCACCAACATCTCTTTTCGTCTGCTGAACAAAAGAAATAAATTTAATCTCCCGTCCATCAAAATCAGAAAGAGAAATATTTCTCTGATACCAGTTAGCTTTAATTTTTTCATTCCCTTTAACAGAAACAATATTATCTTGATCAACATAATTCCATCTCAAAGTTTCGCTCGTCAAATTATTTTTATCGTCGACAAAATTAATCTCAATTCCACAAGAAGGATATTTTTTAATTTTATTTACTTCCTCATTCCAATTCGGAGTCCAACTCCAAAAACTCAAAACATCACCAGATTTAATTTTTCTTCCGGCTTGATTAGAATCCTCTCCACCATTCCAAGTATAATAAGCATAATCATTTGTTTCAGAAGGATTATCTAAATATGTTCCAGCAAAATAAAAAAACTTTTCTCCTTCTTTAGACAATAAAGGAGTTGGCCACGCCGTAGCATTAATTTCCCCGACTACAATTTTTTCAACTCCTTGAGGGGGCATAATTGCAGAATTAACAATGTTTCCAGTCATAACAAAATTAGAAAAAATAAATAATCCTAAAACTCCAATAAAAAATAAACTTACTAAAACAACTCTCATCTCTTTTTCCATTAAAAATACAGCATAAACATTTTTATAAACCTTTCCCGCTAAAAAGAATATGAAACAAGCTCCTTTCCTCGATATCTTCTCAAGAAAAAAATCAATAAAAAAACACGAACCAAAAATAAAAATAGAAATTGATTACCGAGAACAAAATTCTTTGGTTCCAATAAAATTACAAACTTTAGGATTTGAAATAGAATTCAAAGAATTAAAAGTTGCCGACTATATTATAAAAGGAATCGCCATAGAACGAAAAACTGTTTCAGATTTTATTTCTTCAATGATTAATCGAAGATTATTGAGCCAGTTAGAAGAAATGCAACAATACGAAAATAAATTATTAATCGTCGAGGGAATTTATGAAAAAGAATTATATGCAGAAAATAACGGAGGTGTGAACGCAAACGCAATTCGAGGTTTTTTATTATCAATAGTTATGAAACACAAAATTCCGTTAATCTTCACAAAAAACGCGGAGGACACCGCAAAATTTATTTCAGTTTTATCGAAGAAGAAAGAAAGCGAACTCCCCCTAAATGTAAAAAAGAAATCTCTCGATTCAAAAGAACAAAAGCAATTAATCATCGAGGGATTTCCAGGAATCGGTCCAACAACCGCAAGAAAAATACTTGAAGAATTTGGAACAATAAAAAAATTCATCAACGCTTCAGAAGAGCAACTCGAAAAAGTTTTAGGAAAAAAATTTGAACCAGTTAAAAAATTAATCGAAGAAAATTATTCTTGAATTAACTCTTCAACACTCCCAACAATATTATCTTCGCGATGCTGTCTTAACAAAACATGATAAGAAATCTCTTTTCTTCTAAAACCTTTTTCAGTTTTCACAACAGGTTGACACTTTAAAAAAATTCCTTCTTCCCCAATTGGAACATAAATTTTATCTCCATCGCTACTCAGGAAAACAGCACTTTCATAAATTTTACTATAATCCATTACCATTAAAATAAAATAAAATAACCCCTCTTTATAAAAAATTATATTCTACAAAACATATTTTCCAAACCAAAAATCATATAAAAGAACAAACTCTTTGTATTTTATATTTTAAATCAACTCTGACAAAATCTTCGCACCCAATTTAACTGTCAAATTATTTTCATCTTTCTCTGAATTAATTTCGACAATATCAACCGCCCTTAAATTTTTCATCTTACTTATTCTTTGCATTAAATAAATAATCTGTCTTGAAGTTAAACCTCCAGATTCTGGATAACCCGTCGCTGGTGCAAAAGCAGGGTCAACAACATCAATATCCAAAGAAACATAAAGTTCTTTTCCCGAAGCAAATTCCATTATACTATCACAAACATCCGAAATATCTCCAAGAAAATTATTCATTCCCAAAAACTTTATCTTATTATTTTGAATAAAATTCATTTCCTGCGAGTCCGAATTTCTAATCCCAACTAATAAAATATTTTGTTTTGGAAATCCATCCTCAATCAAAGCCCTTAACCATTCCTCGTGCGTTGGAATTTTTCTATCAACAGGCGTCATCAAATCAGGATGTGCATCAAAAACAATTAAACATGGTTCCTTTCCCGAATTCTGACAATGATCAAAAAACGCCCTCGTCGTCGAATAACTAATCGAATGGTCGCCCCCCAAAAAAATAACTTTCTCCCCAAAAAACTCAAAAGCATTTCTATAAATTAAATCATTCGCTTTCTCAACATTCCCATTATCTAAATGAATCTCTTCCAAATCCAAACTCTGAACATCAATCACCTTTCCTTGTTCATTAGAAAAAATCTCCTTCAAAGAATCCAAAACAACATTCCCACTATCCTCACAACCCTTAGTCTTACCCAAACCATTTATTCCAGGAACTTTAATTATCATATCAAAAAAGAACAAAAAGGGTTTTTAATACTTTTTAGGTTGAGAACTATTTGGTGAATTAGAAGGAACAGGGCCAGAAACAGGATTGCTCATAAATGAATTCGATTTAAGCATCGGCGAAGAACCTGTTGAAGGCATAACCGGAGGACTTTTTGGAATAGAAACAACTCCATCTGATCCATCTTCATCTTCATCTTCTTCCTCACTTCTCTCTCTCATTTTACTAATAATTAAAAAAAGAACCAAACCAATTCCACAAACTAAAACCACAATAATTAAAATTAACCAACCCCAACTTGGACTTGCTTTTCTCGCTTCACAATCCTCTGGGCAAGTATCTGAAGTCTCATCTATATCACAAAAAGCATCTCCACATTCAGACGCATAAACATTCGAGCCACCTCCAGAAAAACAACTTCCACAATCTTGCGCACAGCTCGAACAAGATTCACCAGCCTCACAAACAAAGTCTCCACAAAAATCTTCATTAGTATAATTAAAAAGAGATGAACCTCCAGAACTACTTCCTCCTCCACCTCCACCCGAAGAACCTCCTGAAGTTGTAACGGGTGTTTCTTGAGATGAATAAGCACTAAAACTTGTAACTGAAAAATTCAAAGTCTTATTTGAAAACTTCAAAACTTGACAAGCCGGAGAAGAACACACAACTCCATCTTTCAAAACCCTCGGAGTAGTCAAAGAAATATTGTACAATAAAATATGTGCAGGAACATTCTTAAATTCAGTAAGCCTTGTAGAATTAATAAAAATATTATTCTGAGAAAACTTAACATTTTTATTTAAATTTAAATTACGAGTAAGATTAATTGGTTTCAAGAACACAACCTTTCCATACAAACTATTTTCCAAAACAACATTAACATCATTAAAATTTGTCAAAGAATCAAAATCAGTTGTATCTCCATCAAAATTAGAATAGGTAATATTAGGTTTAATTGGTGAAACGCAGGTAGAATAATCAAAAGAACAATCATTTGAACAAGCAAGAGTTCCAGAAGTAAAACCTTCTGTTAAACACGTTTTATCATCTAAATTAATCCCTTCGCAAGCTTCACCTGATTCAATAATATCATTTCCACAAACAGAATCTGTTCCTGAACCTGAAGAAGCATTATAAGTCCCATCCAAACAACTTTGCATATTACTCTCAATAACATCATAAATATCTAAACTTAAAACACAATCATAAACTAAAGGTAATAATTCATCCTCACTGCATCCAACATAACTTTCATTATATTTATCATTTCCTTCTTCTTGTTTAACAAAATAATCCATATCACATTGCATTAATTCCTCGTAAACATCTTCACCTTGAGCAATATCCTCTATACAAAAAAATTCATTTTCATTATCTTCCCAAGTAAAGTCAGGCAAACCATCTGGAAGAATACAAACACCTTCATTAACTTCAAACCCACAACTTCCATCAACATAAGCATCTTTTGTTTCCCAAAACCCCAAACTATTACAAACCGCCAAAAGTTTTGTTCCACTACAATTTTCTTCATAAGGAACACATTCTTTTCCACTAAAGAATCCCCATATCAATTCTATTAATCCAACATCTTCAGAAATCTCAATCCTCGAACCACAAACTCCATCTTCAGTACAATATCCGCTCACGCATTCGTAATTATTTAAACAAGTTCCTTCTCCAACTAATTCATTCCAATTTGTTCCATCACAAAATAAATTTTCAGAAAGAGAAACTTCCCCCAAAACATCACAAGATTCTCCAACTTCCTGAGCAATCACAAAAAAGCCCAAACTAACAAAAACCAAAATACAAACTATCAAAACCTTTTTTAAAAAAAAATAATTAAATTCCATTTTAATCACTCACACACACACAATAGTCATTACTATCCAAAGTACAAGAATCAACTTTATTTCCGGACGTATCTGTAGGACGATTTGTAAAATCAACAGGATTTGAGATTGCACACCAAATTTTTTTCAAAAATCCCAATTCCTCTCTAAGTGAAGTACATTTACCATCTAAACAAAGATTAGAAACACACTGATAATCTGCAACACAACCCACCCCAACAGCTTTCAAAGATTCATATTCCAAAGTTTGAGGATTACAATACTTTTTAACTCCATCTATATTCACTCGAGTTCCAGGAGCAATATTTGGTTTACCTGTAGAAATTGGTTCACAAAAAACACCTTCTTTTCCAGCAGGAAGACCGCAAGAACCAATTCCATCCGAATCAGAATTACAGCCTACTTCTGAAGGACATAAAAAAGGTTCTCTCTCAACTAACTGGTTATTCTCTCCACAAGAATATTCTATAATAGAATTACCATCCTCAGTACAATGATCTTTGTATGTAACTTCATTTCCAGATTCACCTTGAATTACAAAACCTCCATTAAAATAAAGCTCACCTGCATTAGTATCATCACAAACCAAAACAGCGCCAATATAATTGCACCCTAATGATTCACAAACTCCTTCATCTAAAACCTCTGAACAAGTTATAGAAGTAGCTCCAGCACATAAATCAAGCCCATTGTCAATTACACAGCCAGACACACTTTCACATTTATCTAAAGAAATAGAAAAACAATTCCCTGTTCTAATTCCACCACAACTTCCAACACTTCCTTCTTCTCCCAAAACCACACTCTTTGTAAAATTCAACTGTACTGCACTAAATAATTTAGAATCTTTTATCTGTTCATAAATTCTCATAATTTCGATATCTCCTCCAGAAATAATTATTTTGTCACCCTTACTTTTTGAACCAATATCCACTCCATCTATTGTCAAATTAACATTTCCATTTCCTCCACCAAGAACATCAATTTTGTATACAGATAATTCATAGCCCATAGCTCCCACTGAAATTGTTTTATTCAATGCATCAGTTGTTAGATTAGTTAACCAAAAAATCTGCCCATCTGTTAATTCAAGAACAGAACTACTTGGAGTAATTGGATCAGCAGACACAATAACACACACGCCTTCAGCACAATAATCCGCTCCCTCGACTCCACCATTTTCATCGTTATATAATTTACAATTAACATTTCTTTTATATCCATAATTATTTGAATCATATTTATATTCTGTTAAAATTTCTCCAGAACAATAATCATAATACCAATGGGAAATCGACGCATCATATATTCCCTGTTTTAAAAGAGGATCTCCCACCTGAGTATCCCCCATATAATTTAAACCAGTCATTTGCTCCCAATCTCCAATAGTTTTTTGTTCAGAAAATAAATGACATGCATTATCTGCGCAATAACCAGGTACATCCTGAACTATCGTAGCACTACAATCAACATTTTTATATTTGGAATATCCTTTCCAGCTTTCACAATAATATTCCCTCAAACGATTATTGTCAAGGCAATAATCTTTAGCATTCCTATCTAAAACTCCAGATATATTCCTTAAAATATAACCTGATTCATAGACATTAAATGGAGCTCCAAAAGGATAATCGCCCCTATCACTATCGTAATGACAACTCCCAGGAATAGTAGGATTTAAAGTCACATCCCCAGTAGGATTCGTCAATTTATTCCAAGTATCAGAAAAAAATCCAGCAGAAATTAACGACAAAGACAAAACTAAAACCAAACCAAAACCCATCACCAACTTCTTTTTCATATTTAATTTACAAAAAACATATTTATAAACATTTCCGAAATTTAAAACAACTTTACTTTACCATAAAATTAAATTATTCAGTTATTTTCACAAAAAACATCAAAGTTTACAATTAACTAATAAAGATAAAAATATAATTTAAAGTTAAATATTAACATGAAAACAAAAATCCAAAAAATCATCAAAGAAAACAAATTTAGAATAACTAAAGAAGCTTTAGAAAAAATTAAAGAAGAAAACAGAAAAAATTTAGAACACTTAATTAAAAAGTCCATAAAAAATGCTAAATTCTCTGGAAGAAGAACAATTCAAAAACAAGACATAGAAGAAATTTAAAACAATTTTTAGAACTCTCAAACAAAACATTTAAATATACGCACTGATTTCAATAAACACACTAAAATGGCAACAATAACAATTACTGCCCCAAAAGGTTTTGAAGAAGCAAAAAAAAAGTTCCCTCATATAAATTGGAACGAAGTTTTAAAACAAGGAATTTTAAAAAGGCTTGAAGAACTTAAAAAATTCGAAGAGTTAAAACAACGAGGCAAAATATAATGGCAACAGTAACATTAACAATTCCCGACGAGACAAAGGCAGAACTAAAAAAATTCTATTGGGTTAATTGGTCTCTTACAGCAAGCTCATTATTTAAAATGAGATCAATTTTCGAAAAATATATGCACAAAGAAAAACTTTCCAAAGAAGATTTTGAATTCTGTAAATTAATTAACTGGCACCCTGTAGATGAATTACCCTTGAAAAAAGAGTATATTCAAGAAATGCTCAAGATAGAAAAAATGCCTCACAAAAAAACAACTCTAAATGATTTAGACAGATTAATGAACTTGAAATGAGTTTTCAATTTGAACTTTCTGATAAATTGGAAAAAACTTTAATAAAACTCTCGAAAAAAGATAAACCACTCGCCATTGCGGTTAATAAAAAAATTAAACAAATTGTCAATTCAGATGTCGAGTCAATAAACCATTTCAAAAATCTTCGAGCCCCTTTAAATAATTTTAAAAGAGTTCACATCGGAAGTTTTGTACTAACTTTTCAAATAAACAAGAACATAATTATTTTCGAAAATTTCACTCACCATGACGAAGCTTATTAATTATTTCGGAACCAAAGCAAAAAAACTAAAATCTTTCAACGCACTTCTCGCAATATCTTTTACATCTTCTAAATTAACTTTAGAAATTTTATTTTCAAAATCATAAAAACTTTCCGCATTACCCTCAATCTCAGACAACAACAAACCAACCATTTGACTTTGCGAATCTTCCATCGAAATCTGATAATTTCCCATCAACTGTTCCTTTGTATTATGCAATTCCTCCTCGTCCAAACCAGAAATAACTTTTTCAAACTCTTCCAAAATTAATTTCTTAACAACTTCAACATTTTCCTTCGTCGTCCCAACATAAACAAAATTATAAGAAAAATCTTTATTGATATTCGCATCGCCCTTCACCGCATACGCCAAATTTCTTTTCTCTCTAATTTCTGAAAACAATCTCGACGACATTCCGCCGGCCATCAACGTACTCAAAACCTGCGCCGCGTAACATTTATCGTCGCCAGCTAAAGGCACATGATAAGCAAAAACTAAATTCGCCTGATCAATTCCACTCCGCTCAGAAATCTTAGATTCATTTTTTATTTTAACTTTCAATTGTGGAACTTCTCCCTTCTCCTCGCCAAAATTCTTCTCTGCAAATTTAACAACTTCATCAAAATCAGCGTCGCCAACAACACACAAAATCATATTATTCGGCGAATAAATTTTCTCAAACTTTTTTTTCATAACTATCCTATTAATAGAGCCCATAGTTTTCTCAGTCCCAATCAAATTCGCCCCAAAAGGCTTTTCATATAAATAGCTCTGTATCTCATCAAACACATAAATCCTCGGCGTGTCCTTTCGCATTTTCATTTCCTCAAAAATAACTTTCCGTTCTTTCTCCAATTCCTTCTCGTCAAATAAAGGATTCTTAACCATATCCGTCAAAACTTCCAACGCAACACCCAAATGTCTCGACGGCATCTTACACCAATAAGCAGTTATTTCCTCGTCGGTAAACCCATTCAAAACACCCCCATTATTTTCAATCTCTTCCGCAATTTGTTTAGAATTCCTCGTCGGCGTTCCTTTATACAACATATGCTCGATAAAATGCGAAATCCCTTTCTCTTCAGAAGTTTCATTCACGCCCCCATTTCTCACAGCATACGCCACAGAAACCACCGGAACAATTCGCTTCTCAAAAATAATTGTCAATCCATTCTTCAAAACTTTTCGCTTAAAATTCTTCTTCAAACTTCCCATAAATCAAAAAAGCCAAAACACTATTTAAAGATAGTTATTTCACAAACTCGACATTATCTAACTTTTCAAATTCTTTATCACCCGTAAGAAATTTAGCTCCATGTTTTTTTGCCAGAAGATAACCCACACAATCTGTAAAAGACACTTTATTTTTTTTATACTTAAATTTCATTTTAGCGGCATTTACTAAAATCTCATCATCATAATTAACATTAAATCTATTTAAATTTTCAAAAACCTTCGTAAAATTTTCTTTCCTTTCTTCACGCATAAGAAAATAAACATATTCTAAAATATTTAATTTATTCAAAAAAACCTGAAATCCTGTTTTATACTTTTCGTAATTTAAATTCCCTTTATATATTTCTACCAAAGCATAAGTATCAAAAAAAATTTTCTTAGTCATCTTCACCCTTATCTATTTCTTTCATTATTTGACTCGTAGATTTTTTAATATCTTTTCCTTTTCCCCACATAAAATCTAAATCAGCTATCTTCTCAACATTAATTTTCAAAAGATCTTCCACAAGAATTCCTTCTTTAGAAATCATCTCGCGGGGAAGGATAATCCCTATTGAGCCCCCAAATTGTTTTGCTTTTACTTTTAATTCCATTTTAATTATATATTTTTAGTTAACAAATTAAATATAACACAATATATAAACCTTCCTACTTTTCAAAAACAACATACCTTTCCCCACCCAATTCAAAATCTTCAATTAAATTAAATTCCTCTTTAATAAAATCCACAATCCAACTTCTCTGAACCTTAAACTTCGTCCGAGAAATCAAACTCCTCGTAGCAAAACTCACAACAACTTTATCAACCAAAGGCACAATCTCCAAAAGCAATTTCTTAGAATAATCCCTTTCTAACATTTCCAAAGAATCCAAAGTCTTAAACAAAAAAACAATCGACTCTCCTTTTTCCTTCTCAATTAATTTCTTAATTTTCTCCAACTCAAATAAACTCAAATGATGAACTTTTCCATTAATTTTATTTTTAGAAAAATATTCATTAGTCAAATCAACCAACTGCCCGACAGCCTCGACGCCAACATATTTAATCTCCGTCGAAAAATAATTATAACTAAAACCATTCACCCCGCAACCTAAATCAAAAACATTCACATTCCTACAACTAAACCCCTCCAACAATTTTCCATAAACTTTTTCATAATAATTAAACCTCTCCTTTGTAGAAATATGCTTTTTCAAAACCCATTCCTCATCACGACCTTTCAAGTTCAAAAGCTTCTTACTCCCAAAAGCAAAATAAACTTTTCTCAACAAATCCCGCGTCAATTTTATTTTCTCCTCGTCAATCGTCTGCCTTCGCTCAAATTTTTTCCAAGTCAACTCAACATCTTTCTTCGGCAAATCCGAAAATTCCTTCTTCGCGATAATCTTTTCATAAATTTCTTTTTCCATTTGAAGTTTACTTCCTATTGTAGTTTTCTTTTACAACATAGCTTTTCTTTTTCTAAAAGAAAAACCTGAGTTCCACAAATAATAAAAACAAGTTTAGTTTATAGAATTTATGTGTCCTGTAAATGTTTCACCAGAATATGCCCATGCGGAAAAAGCCTACATGGCTGCCGAGAGTTTAGAAGACAAAATTGAAAAATTGCAAACGATGATTTCGACGATGCCTGGGCACAAGGGTGCAGAAAATCTACGATCCCAATTAAGAAATCGTCTAAAAAGATACAAAGAACAATTAGAAAAAACAAAAAAATCAGGAAAAGGTTCGAGAATAGGAATAAAAAAAGAAGACCTTCAAGTTGTTTTAATTGGAAAAACAAACTCCGGAAAATCCTCGCTACTTTCTTTACTCACCAACGCTGACCCAAAAATTTCTGAAATAAAATTCACCACAATCGAACCAGTTATTGGAATGATGAACTTCGAAACAATAAACATGCAAATAATCGAAAACCCCTCGATAGATTCAGATTATTATGACAAAGGTTTAACAAATTCCGCGGACACTTTACTATTAACAATAACCAAATTAGAAGATATACAAGAAATAGAACCTCTTCTCGAAAAATCAAATTCAAAAAAAATAATTGTTTTCAATAAATCGGATAAATTGTCAGAAAACGAAAAAAGAAAAATATCAGCAACGTTAAAATCAAAATACAAAAAATATGAATACGTTCTAATCTCCTCAAAAAAACAAGAAAATATAGACAAATTAAAAAATAAGATTTTTCAAAGTTTTGATAAAATAAGAATTTACACAAAAGAACCGAGTAAAAAACAAAGAGCACCAAAACCAATAATTCTAAAAAAAGATTCAACAGTTCAAGACGTCGCTGAAAAAATTTTAAAAGGATTTTACAAAAATATTGTGCAAACAAAAATCTGGGGACCCTCCTCAAAATTCTCGGGACAAATTGTCGGACTAAAACACAAATTAAAAGATTTGGACGTCGTAGAATTTAAGACAAGATAATCAAACAAATCCCCTAACTTTTCCTAAAATCAATTCCAAAACTTTCACAATCGAAGACCTTTTTTTCCAAGCTGAATAATTAAACTTCGACGAATCTTTCAAAGTATTCAAAAAATATTTCTTTAATTCCAAAACAATTTTTTTATCTTTTCCCAATAAATTAATTTCATAGTTATGTCTCAAACTTCGATAATCCAAATTCGAAGAACCAAGAATAAAGAATTTATTATCGACGATTAATAATTTTGAATGTAACATTCGAGGATTATAATAATAAATTTCAACTCCTCCTCGAGATAAAAATCCTAAATAACGATTTCGAATAATGTCTGCAATTTTCCAATTCGAACGATAAGGCAAAATCAACCTAACCTTCACTCCCCTCGCCACAGCCTTGACAAACGCCCGCCTCAAATTAAATGACGGCACAAGATACGGGGTCTCAATATTAATTTCTCTCTTCGCATTTTTCAATAATTTAATATATCTTCTCTCTGTAAGTTTACGAACGAACGACGGCAAATCCTGCAAAATTTCAAAATCTTTGTAAATAATTCTCGCAATTCTTTTTATTCTCAATTTAGTATGATTTCTCCAAATTCCATTAAACGCTTTAACAAAAAATTCAGTCTTATCCCCTACCAACCTTAACTGCAATTCCCTCCAATTAATAAAACGATGAGTAATATTCGAAGAACCAATATAAGTAATTTTATCGTCGATTAACAAAAGTTTCTGATGATTCCTTTCATGATTCACACTAATCATTCTCCAAGCATATTGCAACTGTCTAAAATATCTAACCTCTCCACCAAAACTTTCCAAAACCATCCAATAATTTTTCGGCAACCTCGTTCCCCACGCATCCAACAAAACCTTAACTTTCACACCCTGTTTCGCTTTTTCAACCAACGCATCACGAAACGCCCGCCCAATTTCATCATGCTCATAAATATAATTTTCCAAATAAATATTCGATTTTGCGGAATCAATATCTTTCAACATTTTAGAAAAAATTCTCTTAGGATTAGAAAGAATTTCAAAAGTTTCTTTTGTCATAAATAACTTAGGGAAAAATCACTTAAAACTCTTTCTTATTGGAGTAATTATTTCAATAAGATAATTGGAAACAGAATTCTTCAAATCCAAAGGATGCAAATCTCCATTAACAAAACACTGTTTCAATTCTTCATAAGTTTTGAAAGACAAATCACCTCCAAACTTCTTGTCTCTCTTCACCTCAAACTTTCTTTTCCCCAGCCTAGGAAACACAATCAATTCAGCAATTTGTAAAACAGGATTATCTTCAACCACCTTCGGCAAACAATGTGCCTTTTTTATTTTCTTAATTATCTCTTCGTCGCTATCTCGAATAGAAATAAGACTTGAAGCATCCGAACTCGACATTTTACTTCCAGGCCCTTTCAACGAACTTATCAACGGCGTGTGAATAAAAACCGGCGTCTCATAATTTATTTTTTTCAACAAACCATCCGCCCCCATCATGTGAATTTTCCTCTGCTCAATTCCCGACGCCACAACATTAACTTTCAAATGTTTCATATCTGCAATTTGCATAAACGGATAAAAAACCTGCGAAACTTTCGCGTTCTCAATATCTCTTGCAACCATCTGCATACTTCTAATCGCCCGATTAATTGTTGTCTCCAAAGCCATCGTTAAAACATCATCAAAATATTCTGGGTTTCTTTGAAAACTCGAACCAACCACAAACTCCGCTTTATCCAATCCCGCCGCCTTAAAACCTTTTTTCCAAATTTTAACTTGTTCATTAATAAAATACCAATCTCCTTTTTTATTCAACCAAGTATGCCAATCAGCGAAGAGCACTTTAACTTTAAACCCTGCGTTTTGCAAGTCCAAAAGTTTCGTTATCGTCACTAAATGCCCAAGATGAATTTCGCCTGAAGTTTCATAACCACAATACACAACAGGATTTTTAATATCATTCAATTTATCCTCATTAATTATCTCAGTAGAATTTCTCTTCACCAACTCCAAAGTTTTCTTATCCATAAAAACCTAAACAAAAACTAATTATTAAACATTTCTATAATTTAACGCCCCGAATTTTCCACTTGCCTTTTTCCTGCACAACTTTCCCATCCAAAACAATTTTAGCTTTTTTCATATCCTTAACAATATCCCAATGAATCGCCGAATCATTTCCTCCACCATTATCTTTGTAAGCCATTCCCAACGCCAAATGAATTGTCCCGCCAATTTTCTCATCAAACAACAAGTCTTTTGTGAATTGCCTTATTTTAGGATTACATCCAATTCCAAACTCCCCAACATAAGACGCATTCTCATCAATTGAAATCATTTCTTTCAAAAAACCTTCGTTCTTCGACGCTGTTGCCTCAACAACTTTTCCTTTTTCAAATCTCAAAAAAATATCCGTAACTTCTTTTCCAGAATTAACTGCAGGAAAATCAAATTTAATCCAACCATTCAAACTCTCTCGAACAGGTGCCATAAAAACCTCTCCTCCCGGCATATTTTCTTCGCCTTTATCCGCAACACAATTTTTTCCCTTAATCGAAAATTTCAAATCAACTCCTTCTCCAATCAAATGCACTTCCTTCCCTTTTTCAAAAACGTTCTTAATTTTATCAAATTGCTTTCCTAAATTTTTCCAATCTTGCAAACAAGCATCATAAACAAATTTCTTATATTCATCAAAACTCATTTCAGCATCCTGCGCCAACGCCCGACAAGGATAAGCAATCGTCACACGCCTCATAACATTCTTCGGACTATTACAAATATAATCCCCAATCGGCCTCATAACTTTCCCTCGAGAAACAACTTTTTTAGAATCGCAATTTGTCAACTCCCGAGTGTTCAAACAAGAATTAATTCCAATATATTTATCCGCCCTTTTCAAAATATCCATCAAATAATCAGGAAATTTTTTTATCTGTTCCGGCGTCGCATTTTTATAAAAAAAATCGTTAACATCTGGAAGCGCAAATCGGGTAATCGGATATCCCTTCACCAAAATAACTTCTTTATACAACTCCACCATAAACGGAATAGCCTCTTCGCCACCAGAAATAACAACGCTCTCCCCCGGCTTAACCCCTACTGAATATTTCACCGCGACCTCCGCAAGTTTCTTAGTTCTCAAATCCATTCAAAAACAAATCATTATTAATTATTAAATCTTCCCTTTTCTATGTTAATCCAAATTCTCCTCTTCCTCCTTATCGGGATAATCTCAGGAATTTTCACAGGGCTAATTCCAGGAATTCACATAAACCTCCTCGGAGTTTTCCTAATCGCACTCGCTTCAAAATTTGTATCAATCAATCCAATTTATTTTGTCGTTCTAATAACTGCCATGGCAATCACCCACACTTTCTTAGATTTCATTCCTTCAATATTTTTAGGTTGCCCCGACACTGACACCGAACTTTCAGTTCTCCCAGGACACGAACTTCTAAAAAAAGGCGAAGGTTACCAAGCAATTTTACTCACCGCCTACGGAAGCATTGCCGCAGTTTTCATTTTAATTTTAATCGCTTTCCCCTCGATAATTTTAATCTCAAAAACTTATCCCCTAATTCAAAACCTAATCCCTTACATTTTAATTTTAATCTCAATAACATTAATTTTATTAGAAAAGAAAAAACTACTCGCACTTTTTGTTTTTCTTTTAACAGGAACTTTAGGTTTTTTAATTTTAAACAATCCTTCAATTCAAGAACCACTTCTCCCTATGCTAACCGGACTTTTCGGAAGTTCAACATTATTAATGAGCATAAAATCAAAAACAAAAATCCCTTCACAAATAATTCAAAAACCAAAAGTAAAATTCTTCAAACCTTTAATCGGTTCGCTAATCGCCTCGCCACTTTGCTCTTTCCTCCCAGGACTCGGCGCAGGTCAAGCCGCAATAATCGGAAACACAATTTCAAAATCAGACAGAGAACAATTCCTTTTTCTCCTCGGTGCAACAAACACTTTAGTTATGGGATTTTCTTTTATCTCACTTTATGTAATTTACAAAACCCGAACAGGTGCTGCAGTCGCAGTGCAAGAAATAATCAAAACTCTCTCTTGGAAATTATTAATTCTAATCCTAATAGTAATTTTAATCTCAGGAATAATATCATATTTCATAACACTCTTCCTCGCAAGAATATTCTCCGAAAAAATAAACAATGTCAACTACACAGTCCTCTCCTCGATAACGCTTATAATTTTAACAATAATTATTTTTCTCGTCTCAGGAATAATCGGCATATTAGTTTTCGCAATCACGACGCTAACCGGAATTTATTGCATCTCATTAAAAGTAAAAAGAACAAACATGATGGGTTGTTTACTAATTCCAGTTATACTTTTTTATTTATTATAACTATTCACAATCATCATCTCGGGTATCAATATCTCCCAAAGTATCACAATAAATAATTTGAGCAGTCGCACAATCATAAAGAGCATCAACAGAAGATAAATTTGAATAATTTGGTTCAACAACACTCAAAGGGGCAAATCCTCCAGGCAAAGTATTAACCCAAGAATTATAATCAACAACATTATTTCTATCTTCCGAAGTCCAATCAGGAACATCCATACAAGCCTCAGGATAACCTAAATAATTGAACTCAACGTCGCACTGCCCAACTCCAACATCAACAGAATATCTTTCATCAACAGGAACAACTCCAAATCCAAATAAATCACTATAAGAACCATCATTATTAATTGTATAACCCAGACCAGAATCATCAAATGCTTGTCTAATAATTCCTCTTGCTTCAATTTCGTTATTCACAGCAGGATCAACACAATCAGCATGATTCAAAACATAATCTGGAGTCACAACACGATTCGCCTCATCCCCCGAACACACGCCAGAATCACAAGTATTCTCTACAAAATCCTCATAGAAAGATGAATTCATAATTCCATTCCAATCATAATCAACTAAATTATTTCCATCACAATAATCCTCCAAAGTCGCAGAATAATAATCGTTCTCACAATCATCGTTCACTGCACAATTAGCACCACATTCTCCAACTTGAGAGATATTATAAATCTCATCCCAATTCGGAACACAGTCAACAGGATTTGAAGTACAAGAACCAATCTCACAAGTATTTGGAACACTTTCGCTCACAACAGCAGGATAACTTCTCACCCCATTTCCATCAATATCAGGGAAAGTCGAATCATCATTACAAGGCTCAGCATATTCTGCATAACACACACTTTCAAGACAATCATCATCATTCACACATTCTGGAATAACGCACCGAGCATCATCAACAAAAATTTGATAATCTAAACACTCATTAACTTCACATCCACAATCAGAACAACCATTCTCAACATCTGAATAATCAATATAATTTTCTCCAACACATCCATCAAAAGTATCACATTCAGTCGGTTCGCAAAGCATTCCTTCCAAACAATCAGCGCCACAAGTATAATCGCAAACGCTCGTAACATTCTGGGTATAAGTTGTACAACCATCCGCATCTTCGTCACAACTTGAAACAAAACCTTCAGCATAATCTCTTGTCAAAGCATTTCCATCAGGAATATTATTACAAGTATTTATTTCATCCAAATCATTTGCCGAACAAACAATATTTTCTCCACCTTGACAATCACCCGCCTCACAAGTTTCTTGCCCATTACAATATAAATCATCATTACAACCTTCAACAAAATTATTATTTGAATCACAAACAATTGTCGAAGTCACATCATTACAATAACCATCAGAATTCCAAACTTCGTCGCCAGCACAATAATTTTCAGAAACATCACAATCTTCAACTAAAGAATCTAAAGTATCACAAATTGGAGTTGTAGAAGCATTACAATAACCCTGCGAATTCCAAATTGCATCTCCAGCACAATAATCATTATTCGAATCACAATTTTCAGTCAAAGAAGATTCCGGCTCACACTCCCCCACAACACATCTTCCCTCATCATGCATTAAATTATCTCCCGAACAATAATCAGAATCTAACAAATTACAACCATCATCACTCTCACAACCAATAGTCACACACTGCGTCGCATTCTCAACATAAGTCGGCGTAACATCACAATCAGCCTCGCCAATTTCACAAATACAATTTTCACAATCACTAACAAAAGTATTACTCCGAGTATAACTATCCATTAATCTATTATTATTAAAATCAACTAATGTATTATCAATACAAAAATCATTATAAGTTTCATCACAATCATTATTATTTCCTAGACAATCAGAAGCTTCATCACAATTCGCACCACAAAGAGGAGGCAAACATTGTTCTAAAGTTGTCGGAGTTGAAGCACTTGGATAACAATCACTACAATAACCCGCATCAGTAACACCCTCAGGATAATCACACTCATTATCACAACTTGCCAAAATAGTTTCTCCATTAAATTCTCCGTCGCCATTAACATCTAAAACATGATTTCCTGTCGGACCCGTACAAACATCTGAAAAATAAGCTGGCTCTTCATTAGGCGCACATTGAAAATCCCCCCAACATTCAAAAGTCTCAGTAATTAAACAACCATAATTAACACATTCATTTCTTGTCAAAACATTATCATCTGCACAAATTTCATCATCTTCACAAACTCCAGTAAAAATATTACTACAAACATTTTCAATACATTGAGTTTCATACGGCCCAGTCACAGGAGGACAAAATAATAAATTATTATCAATACATTCCGCACCACAACTTCCAATTTGAACCCGATATTCAACTTCATCAAAATTCACAGCACAATCCGCAACATCCGTTTCACAATTTCCATACAAACAATCATTATCTTCAAAACCAGTCACACTAATTGGAAACAAATCTCTGAAAGTGTTCCTATTTATATCTGGATAAGTTGTTCCAATACAAGGCTCGAAATATTCCACATCACAAGAACTATCTCCACAATCAGAATCAACAACACAATAAGGCACGTCACACAAAATAGAATCATCCTCGATAATCACGGGCAAATAACAATTCGCAACATTATTTTCACAAACGCCTTCAATACAATTATTTACAGTCTCAACTTCAAAAGTAAAAGCTGACAAAACACCATCATTATTAAAAGTTGTAGAAGTTCCATAAGCATCACAATATTCAACATAAAAACCAACGCAAGAATCATCAGCACAATCACTATTTAAACCACAACCAGTAGGAATAACATCATCATTATCATCGTCGTCATCTTCTACAACAGGATTATAATTTCTATCAACATTAATTTTTATTCTTGCTTCATTAAGATTATTTCTTCCATCAACAATTCCAACTTTTATTTCTTTCATTCCCTCATTCCAATAACCAGGAATCTCTACTGCAAAACCACCATCTTCTGGAATAAAAATAATATCAGTATTATTATCTATTCTTTCCAAAACATTATTTGGGATAACAAAATTCGCCGAAGGATCAGTATTCATAACATTATGACTTCCAGAATCCACTTTAGTATCAACATCAACATAAGCAAACTTCACATCTCCATTAATCTTCCCTCTCAAAGTAACTCTTTCTCCAACTCCTGCTCTCGAAGGACTCGCAGTCAATCGCTCAATCCTCGACGGAGAATTCTGAGTTTTATTATCTCTTGCTAACTTCCCACAACCGCCAGCAAGTATAGAAACACCCAAAAGCAAACTCGCCAAACCTTTCACAGCTCTCCGACCTTTTCCAAATTTATTTATTTGTTTTAACATTTAAATCACAACCCCCAAAGTTTTTCCATTATTTGATTCATTACTCTCATCAAAGTTATTAAGATAATCTGCATAAGCAAAAGCGGTATAACTTCCACTCACAGGATAAACATAAAATTTACGAATTCGTATATCCTCTCCTCTCCCCAAGGAAATTGGTTCTAAATTATTATTAAATATTGCGCCATTTCCCATAGACAAACTCCACAAAATATTATTCAAATCAACATAACCATTATTTTTAATATCAAAATAATAAAAATTACCTCCAGTAACTAATCGGTCAATCTCCACTATTTCCAAATCGACACAACCAGAATCCGTAACATCAATTCCAGCGTCACAATCATTATCAATTCCATCATTACAACTCGCAGGACTTCCTTCTAATTGAGGATTAACTTCATTTTGTAAAACAATCCAATTTTGCGAAACTGCATTACAAGTTTCAATTTGTGATTGACAAATTCCAACACCTTCAGTTCCAGGATACAACGGCGAATAAGTATCTCTATCTGCAACAACATTATTAGAACAAGTAAAATCAGCTAAATTACAAACATCATTTGTACAAATATTACTATCATTACATTCCGAATTTGTTCTACAACCTAAACTAAAAGTATGCTCACAAAAATAATCAACACAAACATCTGAAGTCGAAGCATCACCATCATCGCAATTCAAATCATTCAAACAATTTCCAATAAAATTATTCTGGCAAACATTATTTGTACAAACATCATTAGTCAAAGCATTACCATCCGCACACTCCCAATTAAAATCACAATTTCCAATCAAAGAAAAACTACACTGTCCCGCAACACATCTATCTCTTGTCAAAACATTCCCGTCAGAACAATCGTCATTTTCTCGACACTCTCCATTAAAATCATTATGACAAAAACCCGCAACACAAGAATCATCTGTAAGTAAATCTCCATCATCACAATCAGAATTTACAACACACTCCATCAAATTTTCATCTTCGCATTCATGATTTATACAAACTTCTCCATCATCACAATCAGAATTTACAACACATTCATATTCATCGTCATCGTTATCATCATTATCGGAACTTGAACCTCCTTTAGCAAAATTAACATAATCTTCGGGAACATTTTCAGAAATCACACGCCCAACATAAGACAATCCCTCGTCTTTATCTTTCAAAACAAGTTGTTGAGAATCTACCTTTTTATCCGAAAAATCCAAAGTAAAATAAATCACTGAAAATCCAACTAAAACTAACAGAATTGTCACAAGTCCAAGCAAAAGAGGGGTTTCATTTCTTGCCATTTCAATAAACATAAAAAATTACCCTTTATAAATATTTATTTACTATAGAATTACTACACATTAAAACCATTTCTCAATTGTTTCTTGCTTTTCAGTCTCTTTTCCAAAAATCGAATCAATATATCTCTTAACCAATTCCAAATTCTGTTTCATATAACTAGACAAATTATATTTATTCGCTAAATCTATCGCCGGCTCCAAATATTTCTTAATTCCACCTTCATGAATTGTAAAAATAATTTTCCCCTTACACTTCGGACACACTCCACTCAATGGCGGCCTCCTCATAATTTCATTACAACCCACACACCTAAAACCCTGCATCGAAAACTTTCTCAAATTACCTCTCATATCTCTAATAAAATGCCGTTCAATAATCAGCCTCGCTGTATCACTCGTATCCGCAGCCCTCAACTTCTCAACAAGTTCCATTTGATGCTGAACTTTTTCCTGCATCGTCCCAAGAATTTTATAATTCGAACACACAACGCCTGCACCAAAATCAGTCGTATCATGAGTAAAACCAATTCCAACAAAAGGATCCTTCCCCTCTCGCATAATCTGTTTACAATTAAC
Source organism: bacterium (assembly GCA_036787775.1). Classification (GTDB taxonomy): domain Archaea; phylum Nanobdellota; class Nanobdellia; order Pacearchaeales; family GW2011-AR1; genus DAIQOR01. The sequence continues at coordinate 54,078 of DAIQOR010000004.1, forward strand.
AATTCCCTTAACCTCCGACGAATGCAATTTCTGCTCAGCTTTCTCATAAAGTTCCAACGGATAACTTCCACCTGCTCGCAGGTTCTCGTGCCCTCCTTGGGTATTAACATATTCCAAATCCAAAATCTGATCATCAACTTCTCCCGCATCAATGTGTGCATTCAAAACCAACGGCGCATCCTGAGTTCCACCACGATGAGCCGGCAAAAACTCACGAGAAAAATTCAACAAAACATCTGTCAACAACATCAAAGCAGCCTCGTCACCATCACAATCTCTACGAATAGCTGCGTGCATATACGGACTCGCCATCAAACTCTGAGTATTTGAAAATCCAATAAACCTACAAACAACGCCTGCACAATTATGCGGAGCCATACAAACCCCCATCTGCCCAACCAACTCCTCACGATTTTTAATATTATGAAATCTTTTCAAACCATAAAATTTTTCAAATTCGTCGTCGACAAAATTACAAATATTTATAAAAACCTCATCTGCTTTTTCATCCTGACTTTCCAAAGAAGTCGGCAACAAAACATCATGAGGCATAATTTCTAAAATCTGATTTTTATCCACCAACTCTTTTCCATAAATATCTTTATCATAACCAATTTCTTTTAATTTCTCGACGCTAACCAAAATTTCCATTGGTTTAAATTGGGTGATGGGTAATTCTGTCGCATCAAAACGAATAGTCCCGTCCTTGTTAACTTGCAAACCATGCTTCGCTCTCAAAATTCCCTTCGCCAAATTTTCAGGTTTCTTGCTTGAAGAAGAAATTCCACGAACACCTTTTATTAATAAAGGCATTTCATCCTTACGAATACCCAACTTTGCCCTCGCTGAATCAAAATAATGATTAATATCTAAATCCTGAATACAATATGGCAAACCTTCTCTTTCCTCACCTTCAATATTTTTTCTAAAAGATTTTTCTTTTGTCGTCGGAAAATAATACCTTTGCTTCCCTACACTTCCACAAATTTCACAAACAGAATAAATTGTTTCCCTCGAACATTTTTCACAATAAAAAATTGGAAAAGAACCTCGAACCTTTCCCACCTCGCAAGCAGTCTGCACACTTCTTAACCTTCCACCTTCTTTACCGACGGGAAATAAAACATTCGGACTTCCCTGCAACTTTCTCAACTTAGCTTTCTCCGGACGACCCATTCGAGTTCCAATAAATTCCCCAGACTTATCTTTAATTTCTAACTCACAAGAATTATTTACAATTTCCAAAACATCTTCTCCAGAAAATTTTTCCTCAACAATATAATCTTTCAACAAAAAACTTTCTTTTTTCAAAAACTCCGAATCCAAACCTAAATTAAAAAATAAAACTTTACTATTTTCTTCACTCAATACAACATTTTCAATTGTAACATCATGTTCAATTCCTAACAACTCCAACGCTCGTTTACCCTCGGCAAATTTCTCTTGCTCAGTTTGATTAAATGGAAAAACAATTTTTCTTCCTCGAACAACTGAATGTTTTAACCAATTAATCAAACTAAAAAATTGCTCTTTAGAAATTTCTTTCCAGAAAAAAATAAAACTTGAATGCAAAGGAATTCCAAACTCTTTACCTAATTTAACCGCATCCTCAAAATTAACCTTAAAATAATCCTCAACTTTTCCACCTTTTTTTTCTAAATCTAAATTCCACCACTCCTCGACATAACCTGGTTTAATCAACTTCGCATTCCGATTTACCAAATCACTAAATGGAAATAAAATATCGCCCAAATAAATTATCTCTTCAATATTTTTATACAACGTTTTAGCTTCTTCTTTTGTTTTTAATTTTTTTACACTGCCATTAATTAATTTAACAATCGGACCATCAATTGTGTCGCACACGCTAATCGCACAACCTTTCGTAGGTTTTTCAATTTTTAACTGAGTTCCAATTGCAATAAAATCGTCGGTGACAGCCATAGTTGCAGGATGCAACGACGCTGCTGAAAAACCTGAAACTCTTCCACGACCATAACGATATCTAAAACCTCCTGAACGAGAAGGATGCCCAAAAACCGGACGACCCGCAACCAAATCTTTAATATACGTCGGTGAATCATCAGTTTTACCCTTATCTCTTTTTTCATGCAACTCAATATATTCTTTAATAAAATCAAAACCAGTCGCTTCAACACCATTTTTTTTCGCACCATTCAACAATCTAAAACCCTTCGCAGCTTTCTGCGCCAAACCCTCAGCCATTATCAAACAAAAACCACTCCTCAAAAAATTAGTCTCAACCCTTTCCAAATTTTTATAATTTGAAACTTCTAATTTTTCAGAGGGGTCACCCGCAATTTGAATCGGCATGTGTCTCGCAAGAAACAACATCTCTTCCTCCGTCGGCATATACTGCAAATTTGTAATCCTATCATGAAAATCCGTCAACTCAGTTACAACCCTTTTAATTTCCTCTTCGGTCGGATCATATTTTGCATAACCAAATAATTCTCTCAAATAATCAATCAACATTAAAACAATACATGAAGCAGTAGTACCAGCAGAACGAATCGGACCAGAAAAACTCGCTTCAATATAATCTTTACCCTCTCGAGTTTTTTTCAATTGCAAACCAGTAAAACCTTCAATCGGTGACGACACCACCCCCAAAGTAGCATAAGCAAAACCAATTCTAATTCCTGCATCCATCGACTCCAACAAAGTCGAAAACTTACAAAACTTCTGCTTCGCAACTTCCTCCGCAATTTTAAAAACCACAGTCGTATCCAACTTCCCAAATTCATTTTCCAGTTCAGTAATTCTTTCAGCAATGCCTGAATTCAACATCTGAGGATAAATCGTAGAAATCAAACCCACAACTTTCTCCGCCATCGACATCGCCAACGGAATCTCAATTTTATTCACAGGATCCAAACCAGTTTTCTTCGCCTCTCCAACTATAACATAAATATCTTTCACATCTTTCTCCAATTTTTTAAAATATTTTTCAGTTTCCATCTTAATTAGGAATAATTTTTACCCTCCTTACTAATTTTGATTGTTCTTTTTTTTCATTAATCAAAAAAGCATATTCGACTGAAAGTTCACTTAATTTTCTATAAAAACTATTAACATAAACTTCAGGATCAATATATCTAAATTTCTTTTTTAATAAAATTCCATTTTCGTCTTCACAAGTTTGAAACCCTTTTTTTAATAAATTCAAACTTTCCAAAATAGATTCATCCCTTGAATTTTCTAAGATATTCAAAACATAATAATCTGTTTTATTTAAATCTTCTAAACAAATTAATTTTTTTTCTAAACTTTTTTTTAAAACTTCTGACAAAATATGATACCTTGTTCTAGCTTGATTTCCTGCCCAATGTTCAGCTTGTAATTTCATATATTCTTCACCAAAAGATTCGGCAATATTTTTAGTTTTAAAAACAATTTGATTTTCTTTAACATCTAAATCTTTAAAAAATAATTTAGATAAATCTCCTCTTTCTTGAGATAAATCTCTTAAAGAATAATCTATCCTATCTGCACACAAACTAGGAGCTTCTTTTTCTAACAAAGGAAAATTTTCATGATTTGAAATTTCTTTATAATCAAAATCATAATTCTTCAAAATAGAAGGAATTTCAGAATTTTTAATAATTCTTAAATGATTATTATCTTGATAATCTTCTTTAGTTGGATCTCCTAAAACCCAATCAATTACATGGGAAAAAGCCGTATGAGAAACATCATGTAAAAGTCCAGAAATTTGTTCATTCTGATTTGCCCCTAATCTCCTTAACAACACTAAAACACCTAAAGAATGTTCATACCTAGAATAACTTTTTCGATAAAAATATTTTTCAGGCATTCCAAGTTGAGAAACTCCTTTTAATCTTTGAACACTTGGAGAATTAATTAATTCCACCAAAACATCTTCTTTAATTTCTTCAACTCCATAAATATTATCTTCAATTTCCATCTCATTCAAAATCTAAAATCTTGACCTCCCTTGTTTTCAAATTCAGCATCGGAACTTTACAAAAATCCGGCTTCGAACCAACTTTCTCCATATACGCCGTCATTCGTTCCCAAGTCGAAACTGAAATTATCAAGATATTATTATAATAACTCAAACCACTTTTATGCACATGCCCAGAAATCAAAATGTCCGGCACAACATCAATAAAATTTGAATCTTCTTCTCCAGGATAATACTGATTCGACCCATGCGTCGGCGAAAGATGCCTGTGCTTCAAAAGAAATTTCAAAATCAACTCTGGCTGATGCGAAGCTTTTGCTTTCATTAAAGGAATAATATTATCTGCATAATGAAAAAAAGAAAAACCATGATAAGCCAAAACATTCAAACCCTCAAAACCTTCCTTCGCTCCAATATTTATTGTCGAAGGATTCGAAGTCAAAATAATATTTTCCATTTCATACAACGGCCAAGCAAACTTTTCATCAAACATCGGCTGAGGTTCCATAATTCTAACAGCGTCGTGATTCCCCGGAGAAATAATAATTTGAATATCTTTTCTAATTCTTCCAAGAATCTCCGCAATTCCCGCAAACTGCTCTTCCAAATTCACAATCTCTAATTCATTTTCCTGATTAGGATAATTACCAACTCCCGAAATCAAATCACCAACAATAAAAAGATACTTTATTTTACTAACTTCTTCCTCAGTCCCAGGAACTTTCCCATTCAGATAATCAACAAACTTCAAAAAATTCTCTCGCATAAACAATTTACTTCCAAAATGCAAATCTCCAATAAACAAAACCCGCTCATCGACCGACGACCGCTTTCTTTCAGATAAAGTGCAATCAGGAAAAACAATATCATTAACAAATAAAATCTCTCGCGTTCCCGAAGCCTTAAACCCGATAATCGAATCCAACATAACTTCCTCTGCCTTCGCAACAAGTTCCTCTTTATTATTATTTATCAAAACCTTAATTTTCCCCGTCAAATCCTCAACTTCTAAAATTATATTTTTATTTTTTGTAACACTAATATCAGAAACCAAACCAATAATAGAAATTCCCTGACGATTCCCAGAAATTTTATTTATTGAAACCAAATTCGTCAACTCTGGATGCTGTTGCAAAATCACAGACATCCTCGAAAACCGATTCCTAAAATGTTTAACAAAATCGCCAACAGCCAATTTCTTATTCAGCACAGGATAATTATTAATTAACTTAACTCCATTATTCAAAATTCTTTTTGATTCTACAATTTCATAATTTTCTTCCCTTGGTTTAATTGAAATCTCTCGAGAAATCTCAATATTCAAACCTAATTTAATTTTCAAACTCTCCATTCCCAACTTACTTTCTTTCGGAAGGTCAGAAAAAAACTGATTAACCTGCTCACGATTTTCATTAAAAACACTTTTTGTTATAATTGTTTGACGCGTGTGCCTTCGAAGTTTGTCGATAATAATTTTTACAGATTCTATATCTTCCGTGTCCTTAAATAAATTAAGAACTTCGTTGTCAACTAGTAAACCTTTCTCTAAACAAAATGCCAATATCTTACTTGAATTTACCATGAGTATAATTAATTGTAATTTAACGAATCTTCAATAATTTTCTTCGCCTGTTCCAAAATCTTGTTTCCAATTACCAATTTTATCTCCCTCATTCTTCCCCCACGGCCTTTCGAAATAACCCTAACATTAATAATACCTAACATGTCAAATTCTTGAATAATGTCCCCAACACGCCTCTGCGTCAAAATCTCCGACCTATTCTGCTCACACAAACTCTGATAATAATTATAAACATCTCCAGTAAAAATAGGATCGCCTTTCCCCCCACCAAAAAGTTTCGACTGATTACCAATTCCTTTCTCTGCTAATTTAATAATTGAATATAAAACTAATTGAAATTGCTTCGGCTCGGTTTTAATAACATCTAAAATTTTATCTTTCTCAATTTTATTATTTGCCAAATCAATATGTTTTATACTAATTTTACTGCTTGAATCTCTCTCCGCCAACTCTCCTGCAACTCTTAATAAATCTAAAGCTCTTCGAGCATCCCCGTGCTCCCTAGCCGCAAAAGCCGCGCACTTTGCAACAACCCCACTATCCAAAACTCCTTCCTTAAAACAATCCTTCGAACGTTTACTCAAAATCTCCTGCAACTGCAAAGCATTATACGGCGGAAAAACAATTTCCTCTTCAGAAAGCGAACTCTTCACCCGCGGATCCAACTCATCCAAAAAAGTCAAATCATTACTAATCCCAACTAAACAAATCTGTGCCTTCGACAACTCTGTATTCAAACGCGTAAGATTATACAAAAACTCGCTAGAAATTTTTTTTGTCGTCTGATCAATCTCATCCAAAATTAAAACAATCAACTGCTTTTCAGAATCAATAATATCAACAAATTTTTCATAAACCGCTTGCGTCGGCAAACCCGTATCCGGAACAGAACTCCCAAGTTTTTTAATCAACTCCGCAAGAATTCTATATTCCGTATCAGAAACTTTCTTCAACTTACAATTCAAATATTCAATTCTCAATTTAAACTCAGATTCTTTTTTCATACGTCTCATTAACTCGTCACGAACATAACAAATCGAAAGCGTTTTTCCAGTCCCAGTCTTACCATACAAAAAAAGATTACTCGGCTTGTCCCCTCTCAAAACCGGAACAAGAATTGAAGCAATCTGTTTAATTTGATCATTTCTATGAAGAATCTCTTCCGGCTGATGATTTGATTGCAAAACTGACTTGTCCTTAAAAATTTTATTCTTATCAAAACTATCAAATATATTATCTATTTCTTCCAACATTTTAACCCCATTTTTTTCCACACACTGACAGGATGATTTCATATGGAAAAGTTTGTGTGAAGTGCAAACTTCGAGGATAAAAAATAAACTCATTATATAAAGGATTATGACTACTGAAAAAGAAAGACACCAAAATTTCCTATGGAAAGTAATTTTTATCTAATTTTGCTCTTTAATACATTTTTATTTTCTTTTTTTTTAATTTCCTCTTTCTCCATCTTTTTTCTCCCTCTTTCCTTCACTAATCAGTTCATCCCTTCTTCTTTTATTATTATTAATTATATATAATCTATATACTATATAATATAAATATTTATAAATCAAAACAAAACAACAAATAAAAATTTTTTCTTTAAAAACTTTTTCCAGACGAAATCAAAGGGTGTGGGGGTCTACTTTAAAATATATATAATAATTAATAATCTATTAAAAACAATATATATACCTTTCAAACTCTATTTATTCGTATAGAAAAGTTTATAAAATATTTTAATGTGATTTCTATATGCAAGGTGAAAAAAATTCATTTACAAGCCTCATTAACAAAATGATTGTTACAAAAGAAGGCAAAAGACTCGGTTTTGTCAAAGACATAACTTTCGAGACAAAATCAGGCGAATTAATTAATGTAGTGGTAAAAGACGCAACTCCTTATGTCAAAAATCTTAATTTAGAAAGAGTAAACGCAACTGAACTATTAATTCCCCATAGTGCAATAATTGCTATTGGAGATTTTGTGATTGTTTCAGAAGAAGATTTAATATAATTTCTTTAATTTTCATTTAAAAAATATAATACTCCTGACTAAATATAAATATTTAAAAACGAACTTTCAATACTATTAAAATGAGATTAATGGGATTTAACTTTAAAAAGATCAGCGCCGAGAAAATGTCGGACGTAACAAAAGATGTGAAATTGAATACAAACATAGACATTTCAAGCATAGAAGAAATAAAATCCTCAATTTTCAGATCTAAAGAGAGTCTAATAGGCATAAAATTCAGCTATATCCTCGATTACCAACCAAATTTCGCGAAAATCGACTTCCAGGGTGACCTTGTATTATCAATGGACAGCAAACTTACTAGAGACGTGTTAAAAGATTGGGAAACAAAAAAAATGGAAGAAGAATTCAGAATCAATTTATTTAACATAATTTTAAGAAAAGCCGGAATTCGAGCACTAGATTTGGAAAACGAGTTAAACATACCTCTTCACCAGCCAATGCAACAATTCAAGAAACCTGATAAAGAGTGAGT
>DAIQOR010000012.1:0-9938 GCA_036787775.1 bacterium
TTTTTGTAAGGATGTTTTTTCTTTTCTCGCTTTTTATCTTTCCCCTTATTTCTTCGCTCAACATTATCATTAGCCATTTTGATTTATTAAAATTGATTGAACAAAATTTTTAATTTTAGTTTAGCCATTTTAAGAATTATTGCGGAATTTCTTCAGGTTGAGAACAAACAATCGCAGGATTGGTGCAAACCGCAATTCCATAAGAAGAATATGTATCCAATGTAGAAAAATTATAACAACTATCAACCCCCATAGAATTTCCTTCAACTTTCAAATCATAAGTTCTTCCACAAAAATTATATTGCTGCCCAGCCAAACATGCAGTAGAACACTTATCCACAATGTTATCAACGGTATCTCCCCCGATAAACGGAAGAACTTTTTGCCAACCTAAAAAAAATCCAAGAATCAAAAACGCCAAAACGGCTAAACCTAAAACAATTAATATAATCGCATTTACACTCAACCCTTGACCTCTCGTGTTTTTTGAAAAAAAACTCGAATGAGTGAAACTCTGTTTCATCTCTTTTTTATTTTGCATAATTAAATTAAACATATATTATTTATAAATGTTTCCGGATAGATACTTTTGAAAACAAATTTTTATAAAGCTCTCTAATGAGAAAAGAAAATGGAAAAAGCACTTGTAACCGGAGGAGCAGGATTCATCGGCTCTTGGGTAACAGACAAATTAATTGAAAAAGGGCTGGATGTAATTGTTATGGATAATCTTTCTACAGGAGAAATAAGAAATGTAAATCTTAAAGCGAATATCCAAGGAATAGACCTTAGAAACGCAGGCCTTTCAAAGATATTTGAAAAAGAAAACCCAGATTATGTTTTCCATTTGGCCGCACAAATTGATTTAAGAAAATCTCTCGAACATCCGACAGAAGACGCAGACATAAACATTTTGGGAAGTTTAAACCTTTTAGAAAATTGTGTAAAATACAGAATTAAAAAATTTATTTTCTCTTCAACCGGCGGAGCAATTTATGGAGATGGCTCAAAAATTCCAAGTTCTGAATCCGAAAAAGAAACTCCTGCATCTCCCTACGGAATTGGAAAATTAACTATCGAAAAATATTTAGATTTTTTTAAAAAACAACACGGGCTCGATTACACTGCACTGAGATACGCGAACGTTTACGGACCTCGACAAAGCAACAGAGGCGAAGCCGGAGTAGTTTCAGTTTTCACAAACAAATTACTAAAATCTGAACCCGTAACAATAAATGGTTCAGGCGAACAAACAAGAGATTACGTTTTTGTAGGAGACGTCGCTGATGCAAACATTCTCGCATTAACACTCTCGGGAATTTTTAATGTTGGAACAGGAATTGAAACAAATGTCAACGAACTTTACGAAATGATTGCAAAAAAAACTGGCATCTCAATTCCAGCACAAAGAAGGGACGCAATAAAAGGCGAACAAATGCAAAGTTGTCTCGACGCAAGCAAACTAAAAAAAGAAGGTTGGAAACCAAAATACAATTTAGAAAAAGGCTTGGAAGAAACGGTGAGATATTTTCGAAAATTAAATTGTTGAAATAATTTTTCTCATCTCCAAAGCTCTTCCTTGATAACTTTTATCAAATCTATCTTGCTCGCTTCTAAAAGGTTGAAAAACTTTTCTTGAATTTTCATAATCTGATAAAACATCAACAATCTTTCCTCTCACCACATCTTCATATCCTGTATTCAAAATTTTATTCGGATTAACTTCCATAATTCGTCCTCTAAAAAAATCCGTATCCTCCAAAGGCAAATCACTTAACAAAATAGTTCCACAAGCAGGAATTTCATAAAATTTCTTTAACGGCAATCTCCAATGACTCGATCCTCCAATTGCTATTTTTGATTTATTCAAAACTCCTAAATAATGTTCTGCATACTCTCCTCTTGAAACATAACCTGGATGAGAATGAACCACAACATTCAAACATTCCTTATCTCCAATTTTAGGCAAAACATTTGCCAACCAATTTCTAACAGGATAAACCCATTTATGAGTATCTTCCCCCAAAGAACCATTAATTAAAATATCAATTTCTCTCTCTTTCTGTTTATCTACAAAATTTTCCAAGTCATAACCGCAAAGCACTCTATGAAAAGTTGCAACATCTCCATAAACTTCCAAAAATCTTTCGCTAAAAACAATTACCTCTTTAATTCCATTTTCTCGAATATAATTCATTTTTCTTTCTACAGCCCAAGGAACCCAATGATCTAACAATAACTCTACAACTGGAACTTTACATCCTTTCAAAACTCCTTCTAAATTATGAAAATGCTCATCGGGAACAATAACATGAGTGAAGTTTCCATTTTCTATATAATTATTTAATTCAAAAATTGTTCTCGGTTCCGAAGTTATCTCGTCAGAAACAGCACTTAATTGTCCAAAAAAATGTTGGTCCATCAAATTTTTTAATTTATCCAAATCTCCATATCCCAAAACTTTTATCCTGTCATTAAATTTATTTTCAATTTTCAACTCCCTGTGATTTAATAAATGAAGAAAAATATTTTACCAAAGCTTCTTTTGCTTCTCCCCCAATACTCTTTCTAACTCCATCCACAAAATGCTCATAATAAATTATATGCTCATTTTCCTGCACTCTTTTCACTTCAATCTTGTTTGCCTCCGGATATAAATTATGCTCCCGAACATATTTTTCTAAAAGGATAATTGGAAGACTTTCTTTGAATTCAGTTGTCACACGATTATCTCTACAAATCCCTTCTTCATTTATTCTATATTCATAAAGAAATTCGGGAATGTGACCTTTTTTTACAAAAGGCGTCAGCTTCAACAAAAAATCCCAATCTTCAGCAACTTCAAAAAAAGAATCAAATCTAAAATTTTTTATTAAATCTTTTTTAAAAGATCTTAAATGCCCAACCGCCTGTGTAAAATAAATTAATTCGTCAAAATGCTTATGACACTCTGATTTTTTTCCTTCATATAAAATATTTCCTTTTTCGTCAATACATCGATTATCAGAATAAACAAAACCTAAATCCAGATTTTTGTGATAAAAATCCAAAACACTCTCTAAAGAATTTGGAACAAGTTTATCATCAACATCTAACCCGATAAGAATTGCCCCTCGAGATTCATCTAAAAGTCTATTTCTTATTTTCGCAAGTCCCATATTTTTTTGATGCAAAACTCTCAAACGAGAATTATTTTTTGCCAACTCTTCTAAAATTCTTGGAGTTTCATCCGTGCTCCCATCATTAATCACAAGCACCTCATAATTTCCATTATAACTTTGATTCAAAGCACTTCTAACCGAATCAACCAAAAACTTTTCACCATTAAATGCCGGCATCATAATTGTTGCTTCACATTCCATTTTTAAGAACCCATTCCCGGCATAACTGGCCTTACTCCCCAAACTTTTTCAAAATGGTTTGTACTATCTTGAATTGTTTGAGTTTTCCACCTAACTTTTTCATACTCTTGATGTTCAGCTGTAACTGGATGATCATGAGTTATCATACAACCAGGTTCATACATAACTAAAACTCCCAAACCCCCCGCGTTATCTTTCATTAATTCTTTCAAAGGAACCCAATCATTACCTCGATGTTTATTTTCTTTTTTCCATTCTAAAAAATATTCTTTTTTCAATCCAAAAGCTTTCAAAGCAATACTAAAATCTTCCCATCCAATTTTATGACCTTCATCATAAAAACCAACGGTGTCTAAAAATTTTGGTGTCTTTGCGCTCGTTCCCAAAATAACATCTGAAATAATTCTCTCTGAAACCCGCGGATCATTATAAGGCATGTCCACATTATCGGCATACTCTAATTTTAATTGCATTTTATTCAAATTAATCAAAAAACCATTATGAGCATTATGAAAAATTCTCCCATCAGGTTGAATCAATCTCGGCACAACTGCAAGAGCCCCAGTTTCCTCAATACACCTAGAAATCGCTTCATCATATCTCGAATGAACCAAACAATCGTTATCCAAATTTAAAACCCAATTAAAATCATTTCCATAATTAGAAATCACATGCCGAAAAATCCTGTTTCTACCCCCCGCAACTCCTAAATTTATTTCACTAGCCAAATAATCTACTCTAGAACCATGTTCAGCCTTCAATTGTTTCAAATAATAAACTGTCCCATCTTTAGAACCATTATCCAAAAAAACCATCTTTACATCTTCAACACTATTTTCCAAAACAGAAGTTACAGCTTTTTTTGTCAGACCTAATCTATCCATTGTCAAAATACTAACAATCCCAGGTTTTTGCGAAGATTTTTTTCTCATTTTAACACATAAAAGTTTAAGTGGTTCTCACACAAAAAAACAATTTATAAAGATTATTATAGTGCATAACTATAAAATGAAAACAAAACACTCTTAAATCAAAATCCTAACAATTTCCAACCCTTTCAACGACAATTTTATTTTTCATTCCCCCAAATTCCTTCTCACGATAAATCTCCCTGAACACACAAGTTCCATCTGCATTCCGACTTATTTCATAATACAAGGGCAAATTATCTTTCGCCTCCTTCGCAAAACCATCAAGATTAGGAATCATCTTCAAAGGGTCTTTCCCAACTTTAACATAAAAATTAGATTGTTCCACTAAAGAATTAACATCTGAAACCATTCCAATAATAACAAATTTCTCCTTGGCACCACTTGAAGAAGAACTAAAACTTAAAAGAATCAAAGCACAAACTGCAAAAACTCCAATCACCAAAACCATTATTGGAATATCTCCTCTTCGATTAATCATTTACTTCGCAAACCTCCAACCGAAAAAGAGCATCACTCCTCAAAACATTTTCAAGCGTATTAAATTGCTTAAACTCCTCGCCCAAACTTATTGACTTCGTCAAACAAACATGATATTGTTTTACTCTCAAATTATAAAAAGACGTAGTTATAGGAGGATAAAGATTATCTTTCTGACTTCCAAAATAATTATTTGGTTTTCCAAAAAAACCTGTCCAAAATAATTCATCATCTGGAAAAATCTTAACCGCCAAAAGTGCAACCTCCCCTGTAAAATTTTTATCTTCTCCCAAAGTTGAATAAACATTTTTCCCATTCAAATCCTTCAACAAATATCCATAAAGAGACTTCTCCGCCAAATTTCCTTTAACTAAACCTGCATCAGAAAAATCAAATTTATTTAAAATTTCAAAATAAGAAGTCAAATAAATACTGAATCCCAAAAGCACAATTATTACAATAGTCGCAACCATCCAAGTCACCGCATCCGAAACCTGTGCATTCGTATTTTTTGGAAAAAAACACGAATGAATTGAACTTCGTTTCAATACTTGTTTATCCAACATTTTTCTCCGTCTTCCTCACTAAAGAAGTAATTTTAATTTTGTAAGCATTCCCCTCGCTATCTAAAGAATAAAAACTATCTTCCAAACACGAAGGATTATTCGCGGACTTAAATTCTTCTTTACAAAAATCCAACAAATTAGAATTCCCTGCCGTAACATTTTTCAAAAATTCCCCTTCAAACATAGAAAACTCAACATTAACAAAATACTCACTATTCAAACTCCAATCAAAAGAATCCTCAACTCCAAAATTTAAATGACAAGTTTCCATAAAATTTTCATTAGTCAAGATTATTCCAGAACCATCCAAAACATTTTCATTTATTTTTCCAGCATTCGAAACACAATCCGCAACTAATTTTGCCAAAAGAGAACTTTCAATTTCTCGCACATCATACGGCTTTCCATAAAAAATCAAAACCATATACACGACCGCAGCGGCGATAATAAATAAAATTGCAAACCAATACACGCTCACAATTTTATCCGAACCTTTTTTATTCATTCTCTATAAATATAAAAATTATATCCCCCATTTAATCTTTGAATTTCCGGCCTCACTTTAATATCATTAAAAAAACTATATGAATAACCACCCTTCTCTCTCAATTTCACAGTAATAATATTATCTCGAATAAAAACCAACTCTCCAGAATATTCTTCCCCGGCAACATCAAAACCATCTTGCATATCTAATTGAATTGTCGTATCCTCACGCGCGGCATCAATCATCAACGCGATTTGCTTTGCATACATCTCCTCCAAATTCGCCGCGTTCTGCATTTTACTAAAAATAAAAACCATCAAAATACTCAAAAAAACCAAATTGAGAACAATAAAAATAATATTCTCCTTCAAAATATTTGTCCCTCTACAATTTTTTGGAAAAAGATTATAATGAAAAATTTTTGATTTTACTTTTTTATCCATAAATAAAACAAAGAATTATTATTAATAAATTTAAGCTTTCGTCAAATCAAAAACATCGCAAACATTCGCACCAGAAATATCATCTGGAGCCATAAATCTCGCCAAAATATTATTCCCTCCCAAACCAATTCCAGTAAAAACTAAATAATCTTTTTTAAAATCTATCTCTTTCAAAAGCCAACCTTTATCCGTCAACAAAGAAAAATCATTCACATCATAAAGATATTTCGCATAACTCTCCTCGCCATTTGAAACATTCGTAGTAATTAAAAAATTCTTAAAATCCTCAATTGAAATTCCTGTTGGAAATGTTTCTTTAAGTTTCTCATCAAAACTTATTCTCGAACAAACCGCACAATGATTTTTGCCAGAGATTTCTCTCCCAAGATAATTCACTTTCCCCTCGCCAAACATCCACCAACAATCAGACAACTCTTCCGCAAGAACTTTGAAAACTTCATTTTGCTCTTGCCTAATTTCTACCTTCGAATCATAATTTCCCTCAACACAATTTCCTCCCCCAGAAACACAAACATAACTCACTGTACAATCCAACGGCTCAGTTTTCAAAACAGACTTCTCTCTTAAGGCAACAGAATTATAACACAACTGCGCATTAGAATTTTTTCCCAAATCCAAACGCATAAACAAAATCAAAACCACAACAAAACTCGTAATCAAAATAATCAATCCAATTATCTGTTGCGTCGTGAGTTCACCTTTCGTGTTTTTAAAAAAACACGAATGAATTGAACATTTGTTCGATACTTTTTTATTAATCATAAAACCCCCAACTTTTTTAACATAGTATAAACTCCAAGTAAAGCTATCACAAAAAAAGCCATCCAAACTAAATATTTTAACAAAACATCTAAATTCATTTTATAATTTTAACTCCTACAGAATAATCTAAATTTAATTTTAACGGAACAGCCTCTACCTCAATAAAATCTCCCTTAATAGAAATTCCTTTTTCATTATTCACACAATAACCCGTTTCATCACAATCATCAGGATTCATCTCTGGACAAAAACACACGCAACTCGTCCAACCCACATTTTTACAAACCTGCGGACTTTCAGGAACCTCACTCATTCCAGAAAAAAAACCTTGATCATAATTCGCAGGCCACACAATCAAAAACCAATCCTTCGGATTCAAAACATCATAACTTATTTTTTTATTATCAATTTCTAAAATTAAATTATCCAAAGTCGCAATCGCCAATTCTTTATCATTAGAATCCTGACTTGATAAATAAAGCGAAACCAAAAAATAACCCAAAAAACCAACCACCATTAAAGCTATAATCATTTTCAAAACTTCCTCCGCCAAAAATTCTCCTTTTTTAAAAATCATTTTAACAAACCCAAAAAAAATTTGCCTCCAAGAGTATCATTACTAAAAGAAAAAAAATCCATCACACTTCCACTAAAAAATAAATATAACCCTCCAACCACCGCCACAAAAACCGCAACACCGATAATTATTTTTATCAATTGCGAAATAGTAAGTTCAGACATTATCCCAACCTCACAAGATTTTTTATTTTATCAATAATCGAAACACCTTCGCCCCGAAGAATAAAAATAAAAATAAGCACAATCGCCAAAACCGCAATTCCAATTAAAAGCCACGGCAAATAATCCGAAATAATACCTCCCTTCTTCATTCTAAAAATTTCTCCAAATTTTTGCTATCATAGTTTTTTCTACCACCATAGTTTCTTTTTTTCTAAAAAAGAAACCTGTTTTTCATAAATAAAAGAAAAGAAAGGAATTAATAAAGTTAACTAAAAAGTTTTTCAAATTTCATACTCAAAAATTCTTTTGATTTTAACTTTTGCATTAAATTTCCTAAATTCCTTCAAAAATAAATTTAATTGTTCAACAGGAATTAAAATAACATTTGCCCCCAATTTAAACCCCCCATAAATCTCAAGGAGACCTTTATATTTTTTACCATAATGACTATAGCCCAATAATTTTTTATTCAGCATAACCCTTCTTGAACTATTTTTAATCGCATCCCAAAAAAGGATAACTTTATTTTTTCCATCATCCAATTTCGGAGAATATTTTTCATAAAGAATAATTGAACTTCCAAGCATAGAATCCTTAAGTTTCCAATTATCTAATTTTCCAACAATAACATTAATTTCATTATCAATTCCCAAAGGTTCCCAATAATCTTTAAATTTTATAGAGTCAAAAAAGCTCTCTTTAATCTCCAAAATACTTTTTTCAAGAGTTTTGCTTTTTAAAAAAACATCAACAAAAATATCCACATCACTCTTCTTACTCCCTTCTCCTCTCGCAACACTCCCAAATAAAATAACTGATTTTATTTTCTCTTTATCTTTTAAATTTTGTATTAAAAAAGATGCAAAGTCCATAGCATAACTTATTAATTCCATTTTAACCCCTTTGATTCAAATAAACTTTTTAATTCATTAAAATAATTTAAAGCCATTTTAATTTCCTCGACAGACCTTTGTTTTCCATAACAAAGAATATTTCTTTTCTCTTCTATCTTATATAACAAATTTATTATTTTATTCTTATCTGGAAAATCAAAATCTAATTTTTTATTCGCAATTTTTTTTGAACCAAACCAATTGTGTTTAAGAATTAAACTTGGATGAAGTAGATTTTCTTTATGTAAAAAAACTTCAAACATTTCAACGCCTGCAACAGAAGTATTAAACCCGATACTTCTCTGCCGATTTTGGATTCCTTTTTGAACCCCCTCTTTAATCAGTTCCAAACTCTCATTAATATTTCTCAGATGATCTTCAATTTTCATATTAAAACCAACATATATTTATATTTAAATCTTTTGTTTCAATTGTAACTATAAATTAGTTTCAGATGTAACTACGAACTAAACTAAAAGAAAAAAAGAAAAAAAGCCCAAAAGGGCAAAAAGAAATTAAAAATTAATTAAACGCAAGGAACATCACTTTTATAAATAGCTCCAGTAAAGTCTACACAAAGATAAGCTGATCTTGCAACATTACTCTTAAACGAAGGAATAATTATCTTATCCTCCGCAGTCAAAGAAATATTTCCTCTATAACTCCAAAGAGTTAATCTATCTGAACCAGATACAATAGTTACAGGAGCACTAAGACCCAAATACTTGTTCGATCGAATTCCTGTTGACTCTGAAGAGAAAAAAGTACCCCTTACATTAATATTACCCCCTAATTCCATAAAACTATCATTTTTACAATCAGGATTATTCAAATCAGAACAATTTTCATTATAATAATATCCATAAATATTTTGTGTCAAAAGTTCTTCCACTTGCAATTGATTTTCATTCAAAAAATCACTCTCCAAAACTTGCATCCTAACAACATCAGTCCCAAGCAAACTTGTATAAATCTGTTCAGGCACAAAAGTAACTCCTTCATACTGAAAAGACCGCGTAAGAACAACCTTAATTGTCTCTATGTCTGTAGCCTTCCCATTAACCAGTAAATTAGCACTCTTTGGACTAGAAGTAGTATTTATTGAAACAAGATTAAAAACAATAGAGTCCCCTCCATTTACTTCAACTGCTTTCGGAGAATCTTTACTTGTCACGAAAAAAGAATCGCCTTCATTCATCACAACATCCCCAGTCATAACAAAAGAATTCGCTAAAACTCCAAGCACAACAATTC
>DAIQOR010000005.1:0-47038 GCA_036787775.1 bacterium
TTATTATAATCAACAACCTCGTCAACAAACATTCCAACTTGTTTAACCAAACTATCATCTCTAGAACCAATCGCATAAAAAACTGCCTTCGTCTGCTTGCCTTTAATCTTATTTACCAGACTACTCGAAAACTTAGAACAAATATCTTGCTTGTGGTAAATTCCCAAATTTGTAATCGAATCAAAAACAAAATACTTAAAATCGTGCTCCAAAAATTTTCCAATAACTAAAGATAATTCTGTCAAAGCCCCCGGCGAACTAATATAATAAACATTTTCCGAATCAGTTGGAGATTTTTTAAAAGATTTAGAAATAGCGTCGATAAAACCAATTTTATCCATTTTTATTTTATTTTTTTTACAAGTTTCTACAAACCCATCATAGGTTTTATTCAAAGTAACATAACAAATACTTTCTCCCGACAATTCTTTAAGCGTATCAATCATAACTTTATTATAATCTGTGCTCGGAACTATCAATAAAACAGCCTGATTAGAATCTAAAATTTTTTTAACTCCCATCACCCCACCAACTTTTTAACATTTTGAATGAGAGTCTTGATCTCAAAAGGTTTCTGAATAAATCCCACAATATTTTTAGACTTAGTTAATTCTTCTTTCTCCGCCTCGGAAGTTCTCACAACAGAAAGATAAGCAATCTTAACACCCTTCATTTTAGGCACAGCTTCTCGCACAGGAGTTCCCGGCATCATAATATCCAACAAAATCAAATTCGGTTTAATCGTCGCAAGTTTTTTCAAAGCGTCGTCGGCATTCGTCGCACTAACAACTTTGTAACCTTCCTTCTCCAAAATAGTTTTGACACTCGACCGAATATCCGGCTCGTCGTCAACAATCATAATAGTTTTGACCATCTTCTTTTAATTAACAAATTAACTTATTATATAAATATTTCTACTCGTAAAAATTACTCCGAAAGAAATTTAGAATAATCACTTAAAACCCTCTGCCCCAATTATTCTCAATACACTTTTAATTTCTTCAATAGTTTTTTGTTGATTTTTTTTATCTGACATTCGAACAAATTTAATAAGTAAATCAATAAGCTCGTTAGAATCCAAACATCTTAATTTAAATCCATCAGTAAAAAAATAAAACCTAAAAGATTTATATTTAATTTCCTTAATAACAATTCCCCCAATGTTTCCTAATTCTTTTCCTTTTTTGGGGTTATCTTCAAGCGTCTCTAATAAATCAAGTATAATATGTGCTTCACCCTTAAATTTTTTTTGTATCTCTTGAAATAAAGAATCAACTATTTCGACCTTGGCCATTTCTTTTCTAACTCCTTTCTAGCTTCATCAAGAGAAATAAAACCCTCAGAAGACATTAAAAAATCTCGAAGCTGTTCCTTAACGGCCAAAGCATAAACTCTTCTCAAAATAGTTTCAAAAGTATCATTTTTATTTCCAAATGTCGCAAGTTGCTCTTTCATTTCTTTACTTAATTGAATCGTAGTTGTTTCCATCTATATTTGCTATAGCCACCATAGTTTATAAATATTTCTACTTCCTTATTTTCTTTTCCTTCATCCGAGAAAATCTCTTGAAAAATTTAAACTCCAAAAGTAAAGCCGGCACAGACCAAAGCACCGCGATAAATCCAATTATAAAAATATAAATGTAATATTCACTCACCGAATCTGTAAATAAAGGTTTTCCCGTCAAAGAAAAATAAATCAAAGAAATTCCAGCATACCCCAAAATCACCGCCAAAAACTTCTCAATAACTTCCCGAGGGTCACTAATAAATTTCTTTTCAAAATAAGCAATCGCCAAATAATAAATCAAAAATAAAATAATGATTATCAAATAACTTAAGTTCGCCATAAATAGAAAAACAAAAATAGATTTATAAATTTATTTCTTCAGATCAAGAACATTAAATCCAAATTTAGCATAAACTTTATCCGAACTTATGATTGAATTTTCTTTTCCACAAAAAGACATCAACAAAGAATCAAAAATTGTCGCCCCCTGCTCGATATAATCAACCGTTGCAAAAAGGACTTCCCATTCAAAAGAATCTAAATTTACCATCCGAGATATCTGAAAAATTGTTTCCTTCATCGGAATATTTTCTCGTTTACAAATAATCATTAACTCCACAATTGTAAAAGGTGTTACCCAAATATTTCCTTTATTTTCCTGATAAATCTTTTTAGCTTTCTCTTTTAACCAATCAGACTCTTTCATCAACGCGAGAAAAAAATCAGTATCAGCGTATTTTTTTAGTTGCATCTTTTTCTATTTCTTCCCTTGCTTCTTTTTTTAATTGTTGGATTGTTTTCTTTTTTAGTTTAACACTTCCCAATCTACTCAAAGCTTCTAAAGGATCGTCTTCGATAGGCTGAAGCAAAATTCCTTGCTCAATAGTTTTTGCTACTAATGTTTGAAATAAAATCTTCTTTCGCATATTCTCTGGCAAATACAATCTTCCTTGTTTGTCAAAACTAACTATTTTTTCCATAAATAAGACAATTTACCATTATTTATAAATCTTTCCAAAAATCAATAAATTTATTTCTTCCTTTTCCTAACTCTTTCAATCTTATTTCTTAAATCAATAATTTCCTTTTCTTTTTTTATTCTAGCTCTAATCTTCTCTTTTTCAATCATAAATTTTCTAAGTTCCTTATTCAAAAACAAACCAACTTTTTCATTCTTCTCAAACTCCTTTTTCAACTCTTTCAAATGTGAAGAACTCTCAACTTTATTATTCACCATCTTTTTCATTAACTTACCAACACTTTTTCATTTTTATACTTTTCTAATTTTCTAAATGTTCCAAAACATTATCAATAATCACAATGTGCTTAACACTTTGAACTTTCTTATAACTCACCACAAGCCCCTTAAACTTTGATTTATTTTTCTTATCTAATTTAATTCTTAAGTTCTCGATTTTATTTTCACCTAAAATAATTTCTTCAACTTTTCCGACGAACTCGCCTTCTTCAGTATAAACTTTTTTACCAATTAATCCCTTAAGACTATCATGAGCATGCTTTTCTTTTTTCAAAGTTCCAAGCTTCGCAAAAATATCTTTTCTATATTTGTAAATCAAAAATCCTAAAATTCCCAGAACAAAAATTAATCCTCCGACACCAAAAGTAAACTTACCAACACCGACGACAAATCCAGTAATATTGATTCCAGCAAAAACCAAAATTCCCATCAAAACCAAACCAAATAAAACAATCCATAATTTTCCAGATTTAATTTTCTCCAACTTATGTCTAATTCTGTTTTTATATTTAGCATGACTTTCAACTTTTCTAAACCTCTTCTTTATCAAATTAAATAAGACAACCCCAATTAAAACAATTAAAACAAACCCAAAAAAATAAACTAAATACATCCAATTAAAACCTAATTCAGTTTTACAATTTTTTTTAGAAACCACCTCAAAAGATTCTCCCGCCATCGCAGTTTTATTTCCATCATAATTTATTTGCGCATACAACCGATAAGTTCCTTCGACAAGTGAATCCGACAATCTCAAACCAACTTCAAATTCTTTTTCAGCTTCGACAGCACGAGTGTCCTTCAATTCCAAAACTAATTTATTATTTTCATCAACAATCCAGTAAGTCATAAACGCGTCGAGTAATTCAATCTTCCCATAATTTTCTAATTTAATTTTCGCTTTAATTTCCTCGCCCGAACAAACTTTTTTATATTTCTCTGACAAAGTTAAATAAATATCAAACAATGGCTCTTTATGTTCATACACACAAGTCCGATTTAATTCAGGCATATTTTTTGTATCCGTGCAAGTCCCCTTATTTATACAAACCCTATCTTGTATTCCAGAAATCGGGCACTCCATCGGGAACCAGTCAGTACATAACCAATTATAAGTACAACTCGGCGTCGAGGAACTACTACCTCCCCCTCCGGGAGAAACTGGAACCACGGGAACTTCTCCAATATTATAAACTCCTCCTCCATAAACCCCAGCACCATAAGCCCCCGCACTAATTAAAGAAACACTAAAAAGAAAAAGAAAAAGAAAAATTATTTTTCTCATCCTACTTTTTCAATCCTCCAAAATGAACTATCATGAATTACATCTGGTGTTCCTGTTTCCCCAATATTTTCATCTATAGTTTCAGTAATCACTACATCGCTTATTCCTAATGTTGCTCCGATAACAATACTAATTAAGAAAATCATTCCGAAGATTGTTAATAATATTTTTTTATTCATTTTAATTTCCGACCCTGTAAACATCTAAGTTTGACGAGTAATAATTACCTGTTCCTGTTCCACCTATATCTGCTGTTCTTAAACTTAATTTTTCACCAGCATTAATTCTCAATAAGCAAGTTCCTGATTGAGTTATAATATCTCCTCCAGCTGACATTTTATGATGATTTTCACAATTATCTTTATTTATTTCATTTACAAATACTGATGTGTAATAATCATGATTATTCTGCCCATCTCCTGATACCATATAATTGATTTGATACATTCCACTAACTTGAACTGTTAAGTTGCTTGGTATTCCGAATCCTCCTTCAAAATTAAATCCATTATTATGTGTTGAATTTACAAAGAAGTGCTGATAAAATGTTCCATCTACTGCGAAGTTTAAAGATGTTCCAGTATGATTATGATACCACATTCCTCCATAGTGATTATTTCCTGTTATATTTCCTGTTACGTCTAAATCTCCTTCAACAATCAACTTCCCACTTCCAACAACTTTAGGATTAATTATCATATCACTTCCATTATAATAAATTGATGAATCCCCGCCAGTTCCAAAAGTCCATTTTCCATTATCTTCTAATAAACTTTCTCCTGCACCTGCCAGATAAATATTATAATTTTTAGAAGTTGCACCACTCACTTCGTTTAAATAAATCCCATAAGCATTTGTTACGAAAGAATTTCCTTGATTCGCAATATAAACCCCATTATTATTAATTATAGTTCCTTTATTTAAAGCATCCTGGATTGGAGCTCCAACATTTATTGCTCTACCATTTGTAATATTTCCAATATATCCTGCTCCACCTGATAAACGAACAAAAGAATGAGTTCCAATCGCATAACTTAAAAGCCCTGTTCCATATTGTAAGGCACCACTCCAAGTTCCATAAACTCCATTCAAAGTATTCGCTCCTCTTTTTGCTGGCTGGGTATAAAATCCATAAAGATTTTTTGTAGAATCTGCCGATGGATTAAACTCTGCTTGCATTAAAACCCCTGTTGCGTCTAAAGTATAATCAGTATAAGATTTTATAGCATACAATCCAATTGTAGAAACTGGATTTGCTCCAACAGAAAAACCCCCATCTGCCCTAACACCTTTTGTTGCAAATAAAGTTCCAGTTGTTGTTAAATTATAATTTCCTAAATCAGTATTAGAGTTTGCACCAGTATATGGAACATACAAATCATCAGTTAAACTTTGATTGAAAGATTCGTTTCCTCCAGAAATCCCAATTAGTTGTGAACCATCTCCAAAATAAGTGTCGGCAGTTATATTTCCAGCAACTTCTAAATTTCCAGTAACATTCGCACTTCCATTAACTTCTAATTTTTGTGATGGTGTTGCTGTTCCAATTCCAATATAATCTGTATCATAATCTAAATGTAATAAAGTGTGTGCTCCACCATTATAATTTTGAAATACAAAATCATTAGTGTTAGCTCCCATTCCTATTGCCCATCTTGAAGTATCAACTTTTTGTAGAAGTATTTTTGCTTGTTCATCTGTTGGTGATGATAAAAGAATATATGCATCATCTTCTAAATTTTTAATTCTCATTCCTGTGTTTCCACTTACTATTTCCATATCTAATGGATAACTTGGTGTTGTTGTTCCAATTCCTACATTAGTTGTAGAAAAATTATTAGAACCAACAATCAAATCCCCAGTCATAGTATCTCCAGCAACATCAACATACAAATCATCAGTTAAACTTTGATTGAAAGAATTATTTATATTCTGTATTGAACTATTTAATGAGTCAATTAATCCTCTATTATCCCAACTTGAATTCCACATTTCAAAAGTAGAAAGTGATTGATTATAATTCCATTGAATTCCTGAATAAAGAGAATCAGTTAAACTTTGATTGAAAGATTCGTTTCCTCCATAAATCCCAGTCAATTGCGAACCATCTCCAAAATAAGTGTCGGCTGTAACATTTCCAGTTACATTCGCACTTCCACTATAATCCACAGATAATTTAGAAATCCCATTATTCTGAACCTCAAAAATATTCCCCGCCGTCCGAGTAGCAGAAGTGTCAAAAAGATAATCCGTCGTTAAACTACCAGCATCTTCATAAGAATTAAAAGTGGTCTGATAATTCACTGTCAATCTCTCTCCACTTGTAACAAAACTATTTCCAGTTCCTGCACTTGCTAAATTATTTGTCGCACTAACCTCACTGATATAATCATTATTAAATTCATACAAGGCTGTTGGAGTTGCCATTCCAACGTCAGAATAAATTCTAAAGTAATCAATTTGTCCAATATATGTTGGTAAAGCAGCAGCACTAGCCCCCACATAAATTGTTGCAGGGTTTGAACAAGTAAAGGCTGTTCCAGATGAAGCAATTATATTTCCATTTAATGTAACATAAGATGAACCTCCTCCTGCTTCATCCATTACAATTATAAATTCATTCCAATCAAAATCATTCCAATGAGGAGACCAAGTAGCATATGTTATAGCAAATACTTCTATAGAAGCATATATAAGAAAATTATTGGCGGTATTTTTTAAAAATACATACCTATTTGCAAGAGTTGAATCATAAAAATGTCTAGTAATCCCATCGTTTTTCGCAAACCCTGGTTTAAACCTAAGCTTAATAGTAGTAACTTCTGTATTAAAAATTCCAGTTCCAGTTCCACTCGCATAACCACTTCCATTCAAACTTAAAACATAATTTGTAGAACTTGCCTGATTTATACTCGGTGAAGAACCTTCAAAACCTAAAGAATTATCTAAATAAGCATTTCCAGCCACATTCAAGGTCGTAAATACCCCATTAGTTGCAGTAATATTTCCTCCAGAAAAGTCCATTGAACCAAGATAAGAAGTTCCGGTCACATTCAAATCTCCATCAATTGTCGCAGAACTTGCATCCACATCCAAAACATTAATATTTGTTCCATTAGTGATATAACTTTGCAAATCAGAAACCTGAGATTCAGTTATAGTCACATTCGACCAATCTGTTGAAAATATTTTAGTAACATACAAATTATTCCAAAAGAAATCCAAACTACCCAAATCAAAAAGTGCCGTTATCGTCGGAAAAAACGAACCATTCAAATACTGATTTGTTATTGTAGCGTTTAGATAACCCCCAATCAAAGACAAATCCCCATTAATTACAACATCGCCATCAATTATTCCCCCATCATCTTTATCTAAATAATTAGCATCATTCGTAAAATCCTCCAGAGTAATATCACTCGAATCCAAATCCGAAAAAGTAATCGCCCCATCAACAATTTGCGAACTTGAAACAACATTGTCATTTAATTCCCCAGTTGCATTATGAGAAACATTCAAATAATCATTAAGAATAGTTCCCCAAGAATCAGAATCACCCGCAACAGTCGGCAAACGCGAAGCAGAAACCAAACTCAAAGCCAAAACAAAAACCAAACCCAACAAAAACAATTTTTCTAATTTCATTTATTTCCCTCCTTTTTTTAAAAGGGCTATCAAAGCTTTATTCAAGGAAATCGAACGCGGAACTGTCGTCTTCCATTTTTCCCAAACTCCCTCGGGAATTTCCAACAAAAATGTTTTTATGCCTTTTTCTTTAACCATTTACTTAGTAACTATTATTAAAAGTTATATTTACTTTACATAACTAATAATTACTTAGTATTTAAATGTTTATATCAAATTACAAAAAGAAAAATTTATAATAATTAAAACACAATCAATAAAATGAAACATATCAAAATAATAACATTAGTTTTAATAATCCTCGCCGGAATTTTCTTAACAACTTTGCAAATCAACTCCTACGCGATAAATTCAAAACCAGAAAGCACTCAAACAATAACGCTCAACAGCCAAAAAGAAGCATTTGATTATCTCCCTCAATATTTAGCCGGCCAAGAAATAATTCAAAGCCTTCCCAAGAACACCGCAATCGATTTGAAATTCTTCGACTTCGTGAACGGCAAAAGAGTTTGGCTAAGAGAATATAGTTTAGAAAATGGAAAAATTTTGGAACAAAAAATGGAATCTCCTGAAATAATAATCTCATTACATTCAAAATATCTCGCTGGATTATATCAAGAAGATTTTTGTGCAGTGCTAAAAAACGCAAACACAAATGGAGATTTAGGATTCGAAACGGATTTAAGCACAGCCTCGCTACTCTGGAAATTTAAATCAATAATAAAATACAAAGAATGTATAATTTAATTCCCCCATTCTCCTCCCAATTTCCCCTTCTCTTCTTCCTTTCCCATTTTTGTTTAGATTTCTTCTTCCCTTTTTGTTTAGATTTTTGTGTTTAGACGCCGTCTAAAAAATTTTGAAGTGTACGTCCGTACATGAGAAATTTTTTAGCAAGTATAAACCAAAAAGAAAACAAAAACCTACTTTAGCTTTACTGCTGTTCCATATGCAAGCATCTCACTCGCACCTTGCATTATCATCGATGTCATAAACTTCATTCCAATAACAGCATCGGCACCCATATCAACCGCCGAGTTAACCATTCGATTAAAAGCCTCGTCCCTCGCCGTCGTCGTCATTTCAGTATAAGTCTTAACTTCTCCACCAATTATATTTTTAAAACCAGCACCGATGTCCCGACCAATATTTCTCGCCCGAACAGTATTCCCCCGAGCAACGCCCAAAATCTGCACAACTTTCTTTCCAGGAATTTCTTCGCCAGTTGTAATAATTAATTCTTTCATTTTTTACCTCCCGATTTATTTAATTTATCTTTCCTCTCTTCAATCTTATCTTCATCCTTATTCAAATAAATAAATATCCCCAAAATCAAAATCGGAATTCCATAAAACAACGTCACAAACATCGTAAAAAATCCAACAACAATTAAAACCAACCCCAAAACAATCATACTAATTCCTGTAATTGTTCTACTTGTCTTGTTCATTTTATCAAACCTATTTTACGAAGATAACTTCTCGCATTTAATTTAAAATCTCCGTCACTAAAAAGATTCCTAAAAACAGCACGACTACTTTTCATTTGACTTTCAATTAAATTTTTTTGCTGTTCAAATAAATTATTATCTTCCTTCATTTTCGAAGCATAAAATTCAACATAATCCAAATCAGTTTGGGGTATTTGTTTTAACATCTTAATTCTCCTCGAATAACTCCTTCATACTTCTTAAAATTTTCCTCTTTAATTATATCTGAAAAAAACGCCCTCAAATGCCTTGCATCCTCAAAATCCTTTTTTCCTGCCAAAACAATTTCCTTATACAAAATCTCAAATTCAATCGGTGGAATCTTAAATTCAAAATTCCCGATTCTTATTTTCTGAGGATTACTAAACTCGCAAAACTTTGCCTTTTTTGATTCATTAAAAAAAACAACTTCCATATTCGGAAACATCTCTCCCAACCTCGCAAAACGAATATTATTCAAATTTTCAACATAGGAAAAAAGACCCTCAGCTTCATCTCCTTGATAACACCAAAAATTATTTTTTACCAAATCTTCAAACAAATTTTCAAATTTTTCTTTATTCATTTGAGGAACCAAAATATCCACATCTTCAGTCGCCCGAGTTCTTCCAGAACAAATACTCACAAACCCGCTAACAATTAAATAATCGGAATAATTTTTTAAAACCTCAAGAAAATCCTTAACAAAAATATCCAATTCTGTCAACTCCCTATTAATTACAATAACATCATCAAAAATAGAATATCCTTTCATAATTTAACAACAAAAAGAAACACGTTAATAAATATTTCTAATCTTCTACAACAGAATCACTACTTTCACTTTCTGAACTATCACCTTCATTTGAATCAACGGCCGGTGCAACATCATTTGTTCCCTCTGTTCCTGTCCCACCTTCAATAATGTTTTCCCCAGTACCTCCTTCGATTATATCCGTTGTAGTGTCTGCATTAGGATCATACAAATCAGGATTAATTTTATCTTTATCTTCTTGAGGAAGAGGGTCATTTCTCAATTCTCCACCAGTTTTTACTTCAGTGACCAAACCATCATCTCCAGAGCCTTCTCCTTCTTCAACAACAACATTTTTAACATCATTTGTAGAATTTCCAGTGTCATAAGTTCCAGGAGCAAATGTTCTTTTTGCAATCTGTTCTTTAATTTGATTCATATCTTGTTTTATCTCATTTACAATAGTTTGACCTTCGGTTCCGTTAACATCAATCTTATTTTGTATAGAAGCATTTTCTAACTTGTCTATAATATTTTCAACTTCTTTTCCAATAATATAATTTATTAAACCTTCCTCGTTTTCAACCATTGCAATTTCACCACATTTCTCTTCTAAAAAAACATCACCATCAAAACATTGCGGAATTGATTCTCTCATAGTTGGTGTTGACCCTTCTTTTCCACACTTATTTCTTGTTCCTATAAAATTCCCATATTCATCCCAATCCTCTTCTGTTTCTTTAAACTTATCATACTGCCTACATTCTGGTTTATCATTTTCATCCCAACATTCTTCAGGAACACATTCTGAATGTGTTTCTCCCCATAACATTTGCTCTTTTTTTGCTCTTAACAAATTCATCAAAAACTCTGGAACAAAACTTTCTGCTTTTGGGGCATCCAGAGAGTTTAATTCATTACAAGCATCTTCATCATTGTTATATTCACATTTTAATGCAAGAGAAACCATTTTTTCACACCTTATTTTCTCTTCATCATCAAAATTATTTTCACAATTACATGTTCCGGGGTCATCTATACAACTTCTAATTTCCAACATTAATTTAACAAACATTCTTTCCTGAAGGTCTTTTAATTTTTCCAAGTCTTTTTTAAGAGGTTCTGGAGCAGTTTTAGGATTACATTCTTCATCTTTTAACATTAAAGCAAAGTCTTCTTTTGCAAGTTCGCTACAATATTCATAAGTTTTTTCAGTTAGAACCGCAGTAAGCCCCGTCTTTTCTTCTTCCAAAACATAAACTTCAAAACCCTTCGGCAAATTTTCTTCAACAACTATATCTTCTCTTATCTCTTTGGAACTTTCCATAACCTCGTCGGCAGTATCAAGAGAAACCTTTTCCTGAATTGTCTGAAGTTTTTTCCAAGCCCCTTCAAGATTTTTTTCAACACCTTCCTCATCCCCAGTCTTCACATTATTAATCGCAGAATAAACTTCTTTCTCCCTAATCTCCGACGCTAATCTAACTTTATTATCTCCGAAAGAAAAAACCATTTTAACATTATCGACAAATCTATTAAACCCAGAATAAGTTTGAACTTGCGCCTCATTTTGAACCTGCTCCTCCGCCAAAACCAACGGCAAAATAAAAAAAATTCCTATAAAAAATAAAACCACCAACTTTTTCATTAATTAATCAAAGAAATAAAGTTAATAAATTTATCTCTCAACACGAATCGCCTTCCCGTCCACAATAGCTTCAGCAACTTTCTTTCTTGCCGACGACAAAATCCTCGAAAAAGTCGGCTGACTAATTTCCATTTTTTTCCCTGCACTAACTTGCTCAACATCTTTATAATCAACTAACCTCAGAGCCTCATATTCTTCTAAACTCAAAACAATTTCATTTAATTTAGACATTGGAATCCCTGCAGGTTTAAAATAATCGCAACGAGGTTTCCCCCGAATCCTTCGACAAATTCGTGGACGAGGCATTATTCCTCATCCTCATCAACTTGATTTCTTCTAAAACCACATCTTCGACCTATTCCTCTTCCACAAGGTCCTAAACCTTGCCCACGACCACTAACTGGCTTCGCACCCCCACAATTTCCAAGTTGTCTTCCCGTCTTCGAACCTTTTCCTTCAGGTCCCGTTCCATCTTTATTTGGCATTTTATTTTTTTCCTACCCTTTAAGGTTAATTTTATTATGAATACCTATTCATTATACTATTTAAATGTTTCGAATGTGTATTCATAATAAAAATCCGACAAATTTATCTCCCAAACAATCTTCTAAAAAAACCTTTCTTCGGCAACTCCGCAACTTCCTCAATAATTTGAACTTCTTCCACAACTTTATGTTTATCACCTTGAGCTTTTTTTATCTTTTCACTAATTATTTTTATCGCCTCTTCAACCTCTATTCGCATGTAACCTTGATTAAATAAAACATATTTTAAATCGTCTAACTTGTAACCTTTCTTCAAATTTTTTTCAAGATAATCCAAAATTTGTCTTAAAGAACTCGTGTTCCCAACAAGCATCCCTCGTTTCTTCGAATTAATTTTACAATCTTCGTACATTTTAGCCTCGCTATTTGTAATCACAATCATTCTCTATTTAAAGATTTCCATAAAAATTTATCTAATCACTCGGAACCTTCTCAGCCTTCTTCCCCTCAACCAAAATCCTTGCAATCTTCTTCGGCAAATTCGCAATCTGACCTTTATCATACGGTCCCATTTTCTCACCACCAATTCCCATAAACTCCGTAACATTTTCAATAAAAACAAGCAATTCATTCTCCGCCTCTTTCTCTTCCCGCCCATTCAATAACTCATTCAAAACTTTATCCGACGCATCAATCGACTTCATCAACTCCTCAAACAAATCCTTCTCAAACGCCAACATATTCTCAAAATCCTGCTTCGAAATCCCAGTCTCCGAAGCAATCAAAATCAAATTCAAAATCTTCTTCTTCCTCGTCCGAATAAATTCCTTAAACAAAATAATCGCATTCTCCAACTGCTTCTTCGTCTTCAAAACCATATCAGAAAACACATCGTCCTCCTTCATCGCAATCGCCTTTTTCTCCTCAAGATACTTCGAAACGTCCGAAACAAATTTCTTCGGAATCGGTTGCAACTGCTGAGAATACCGCTCCTTAACCGTCGCCTCCCGAATGTCATTATACGTAATCATACAAAAAGAAATGGCAAGGTATTTTTAATGATTGCTGTACTGGAAGATTATTTAATATCGTTCAAAACTTCTTTAATCTGTTTCTTCAAAATAGGAATATCATTCTTAATCACCTTCCATATTTTTTCAATATCTAATTTGAAATAAGAATGAGCCACAATATCTCTCATCCAACCATCTCCTTCCAAGGAACTTCTGGATATTTTTTTCTAAAATCATCCGGAACATTTCGAGAAGCCTCGCCAATAATTTCTATCGCTCTCACAATTGCATATTGTTTTAATTCATCTTCAGCCAATCTTTTTTCAGTCATTCCCTTGGAAAAATCCTCAACCTTTTCAATTGAATTCAAAATATCCTCAACGAAAAACCTCACTTCTCTTTTCATATTATTCTTACTTCTTCTTTTAATATTATTTTTTTAAGTTCTGGTCTAATTAATTTATATTCAACCAAATCAACTTTCTTTTTGAGAACATCCTCCAAATCAACCTTAATTCGCGCAAACCCTAACAAACTCATATTTTTATCGGTTATCTCAACCAAAATATCAACATCACTTTTCTTCTTATGTTCTCCCCGAACAAAGCTCCCAAAAATCCCCGCCTTCTTAATTCCATACTTTTTCAAAACACTTACAACCTTCGGTTTCAATTTATTTAATTCATTAATTTTACTTACCATGTTAAAAATAGAGAAAAAGAATATATAAATTTAATTATTTCAAAAATCCAACCTTCTCAAAAAGTTCCTTCCCCATAATTCTTCCCAAAGTTCCTCTCCGTGCTTCTCGCTCATTAAAATGTTTTTCTTTTGGAGGCGAATCGTTATAAAATAAAACTGGCACCGGATCCGCAGAATGATTTTTCAATTTGCACGGCGTCGAATGATCCGCAGTCACAACCACCTTAATTTTATTCGGCGGGCAAAATTTCCTCAAAAACAAAAACAGCGTCTTATCAATATATTCCAACATCGCCTTTTTCTCCAATGGTTTATTATCGTGCCCCGGCAAATCCGTCTCCTTCAAATGAATATACGCGTAATCAAAATTCTTAAATTGTTTTTTCAAACTCTTCACCGAAAACTTACACGCCATCTTCAACCCCTCATGCAAATTCTTGTAAGCATCAAGACCTTTCAACTTTGGATAATCAAAACTAAAATTCGTCATCCCGCACACCCGAGAAAACCCAATCTCCAACGGCATATAATTCACAGACATCCACCTTCGATAAATTTTCAAAGCAGGTTTCTCAATCCCCGCACCCCGCACAAAAAGATAATTCGCCGGCAACAAACCCTTCTTCCTCCGATGCTCATTAACCGGATGCTTATCTAAAACCATAAACGCCTTCCTCACAAAATCATTCAAAATATTCGCCGTATACTGAGAATTCTCCGACTCGTCCAACGCCTTGCAAATCCCAATTTTAATAAGTTCATGATTTTTTCCCTGTGAATAAGTCGCATCGTTCCCCGAAACGCTATCAGAAAAACCGCCCCGCAAAACCAAAACAGCCCGATGCTGATTCGTCGAAACAAAATCAAACTCGCAAGGAAGTTTAATCTTTCCCAAAGCCTTCGCCAAAACATCCGCCTCCGAAGTCGTCAAAGTCCGCCCCGCTCGCCTATCAACAACATTCCCTTTTTCAAGATTATCAATCGTCGCAAAATTCACTCTCAAAGCCAAATCGCCCCGAGTCAATTTCAAATCAGTCCCCCTCGCTTCCAACTGCCCCCTCGTCGAAGAAATCAGATCATTCCCGAAAATCGAAACAATCGCCTCATCCGACTCTGGCACAAAACCTGGCTTAACAGGATACATAAAACCCATTTCTCCCCGCGTCGCAAGAAAATCCATGTTCGGCGTCTTCGCAACTTCCAACGGCGTCCTGTCCCCCAACAACTTATGAGGCAAATCCCCTGCACCATCCATTATAATAAATATTCCTTTCATCTACCAAATCAAAGAATTCCAACTTTATAAAAATTTATATAATCCCAATCTCTTCAAATAACATGTTTGGAAAACTAAAAGAAAAACTCGGAAATTGGACAAAAAAATTCTCAAAGAAAGCAGAGGAACAAGTCGAAGAAAATATTGAAGAAGTCAAACAAGAAACAATAAAAGAAATTAAGAAAAAATCAATCCAACCCGAGGAAAAAACATTA
Source organism: bacterium (assembly GCA_036787775.1). GTDB lineage: Archaea > Nanobdellota > Nanobdellia > Pacearchaeales > GW2011-AR1 > DAIQOR01. Next base: position 15,259 of record DAIQOR010000005.1, read on the forward strand.
ATCAAAACGCCCGATTTGAAAACTCCAGAAGAAGTAAAAATTATTCAAAAAGAAATTCTAAAAAAAGAAACTAAATTAAAACCGATCAAAGAAATCTCGGAAGAAGACCTTAAAGAAAAACCCGAGCCAGGAAAAGAATCTTTTTTCAAAAGAGTAACTTCAAAAATAAATAAAATAAAAATAACTGAAAAAGATTTCGAAATTTACTCGGACGAATTAGAAATGCTACTTTTAGAAAACAACGTTGCCTTGGAAGTCGCGGAAAAAATGGTCAAAGATTTGAAAGAAAGAATTGTCGGACAGGAATTTTTAAAAAAAGAAGTTGAAGACCAAATAAAAGAAATTTTCAAAGATATAATCACAGAAATTTTAATTGAACCATTTGACATCGCTGAAAAAATAAAAGAAAAACAAGACAAACCTTATGTGATTTTATTTTGCGGAATTAACGGAACAGGGAAAACTACCAGCGTCGCCAAAATTGCAGAATCTTTAAAAAAACAAGGATTAACTTCAGTATTAGCCGCCGGCGACACTTTCCGAGCTGCATCAATTGAACAACTACAAACTCACGGAGAAAAAATCGGTGTAAAAGTTATCGCTGGAAACTACGGCTCTGACCCAGCATCAGTCGGCTTCGACGCAATTCAATACGCGAAAAAAAACAAAATCGATTGTGTCTTAATCGACACCGCAGGAAGAATCCACACATCAAAAAATCTTCTAAAAGAAATTGAAAAAATTGCAAGAATCTGCAAACCTGATTTGAAAATCTTTGTTGGAGAAAGCATCACGGGTAACGACGCAGTCGAACAAGTCAAAACTTTCAACTTCGAAATCGGAATAGACGGAATAATTTTATCCAAAGCCGACATCGATGAAAAAGGCGGAACAGCACTCAGCGTCGGTTATGTAACAAAAAGACCGATTCTATATTTAGGAACAGGACAAGAATATGAAGCCATAGAAAAATTTGATAAAGAAAAATTTATTGAGAAGTTAGGGTTGTAGAAGATGGCATATTTCTTTAGTTTAATAACAATTTTCATTGCAATAATTATCCTAATTTTTACAATCATTTATTATTTCAAACACTTTAACAAACAAAATACAAAGATAGAAAAACTTTGGAAAGAAAGAAAAATTACAAGCCATAATCTATTTGAAACGCATAAATATAATAACAAACAGATATTAATACAACAAATCTCTCTAACTTTTACGGGATTGTTAATAATAACAACTCTTTTAATAGGACTTTATTCAACTCACGAGCAAATTAATATTGCAAACAAAAACTTAGAACAATTCAAAGAAACTCAAAGTTCAAATTGGGCAGATGTAGAAATAAATTATAGAACACCTCCTGAGAAATTTTTTGTAGTTGATTCCAAATGTTTAGCAAACATAGATTGTTCAAAACATATAAGTTTAATTGCTATTAATTCTGGAAAAATCAACACAGGAGAAATTTATCTAGATTTTCTTCATGGAGACAATTTATTTGAAACTGAAATTAGTCCAAATACTTTCATGAATATTACTCCAACCTCTGCAAAATATCTTGATATAGAAATTAACCAAAAAAATTGCAATAAAAATACTCCTTCCTTATGTGATGAGACCAAACTTCCTTCAGGGAGATATAATTTAACAATTCAATTCAAATGTGATTTTTGTAAACCAGAACAAAGAGAGGGCATTAATTTTATAATCCCCATATGTGTTTATCGTTATTCATATTCAGATTGTAATTAATAATAACCTTTCCTTATTCGCCAAAGAAGAGAAATGTAATGAGAGATTCACAACAAAAAAATAAAAAATTTATTGAGAAATTGGGATTGTAATGAAGATGGAATTTGGAAATAAAGAAAAATGGTAAACAAAAATCAGTTTAAAATATATATTGATGAAGATTCTATTGAATTTGGAGAACATCTAAAAGAAGAACATAACTTAAATGTAATTCTTCCCAAAAATTTTGGTAAAAGTATTCCTGATGAAGTCCAACTAAGATTAGCTAATTCTCAAAGAGCATTTATTCTTACAAAAAATAAAAAACATTTTTTAAATATGCCAAATATTTTTGATAAAATTGGAGATGGAGGAATAATTATTTGGAATACAAATAATTATCGAGATATTTGTGATTATATCATTTGTTTATGCGGATGGAGGAGTTTTAAATTAAAAGGTAAAATTTACATTCTAAATAATGAAGGAATTTTTATTCATTCAAAAGAAGGAAAGTCAAATATTAAAACGCATAAACCTTGTGAATTGTGCCAAGAGAAATGTAAAATCAGAGAAAGAAAATTTTTACCTTAGAGAATAACTTTTTTGCGAATTCACTCGCTGAATGATTCCTCACTATAATCAATGTGTATTAAGTATGATTTTTCCAATTGAGCATAGTCCAACAATCTTTTACATTTAATTTTGTATTCTACATTACTTGGTTTTTTATCTTTCTCATAAAGCAACATAATAAAAGTTCCGAGATATCCTGAATTATAATCCTCTAATTTTTTGTTAAATTCAGCATTAAAGTCCCCGTCATAATATTCCAAGATATTACAAAAAGATTCGCCATTTGACTCTTCAGTAAAGATATGTAAAAATAACCATCCATATCCTTCTTCTAATTCGCCACCCTCAGTATACTGATTAAGTGTTTTATATACTTTTAATGTTTCTTCACTAGGGTGTTTTGTGCCTATCTGATTTAGCCCATCTCTATCTGCATAAACATAAAAATCAAAATCTTCCAATTTGTTCTCTTCCTCATCACTATCACAAATATTATTTGAATTTCCATCTAAACAACAAGAATTTCCAACTTTTATATAAGGAAAATTACAAGTTATTTCATTATTAGAATTATCGTTCGAATCAGGAATAAAAATAATTCCAAGAATAACTAAAACAACCAGAACGCCAATTCCTACCAAAATATAATTTTCCTTTCCCATTTAACTTACTTTAATATTATGAGTTAGCATATTTAAATCTTACTATTTCTTTGTAGTATGTCTAAAAGAAGTTCATTTGATATAAAAAAGAAAATTTTAGAGTTAAGCAAATCTGAGAAAACATTTGCAGAATTAGAAAGAAAAATAAATACGGGATTTAATACAATAAAATCTAATTGTGAAGAATTAGAAAAATTTGGATTTATAGAGATTAAAAAAGAAAAGAAGCACGAGAAAAATGGGCGTCCATTTTTTATAATAAAAATAACTGAACAGGGAAGAGATTTTTTGAAAAAGTAAAATCTTAAATTAGCTCAATTTATCTAAAAATTGCTTTATCCCAATTATTTTTAAATTAAATTCTTTTGATAAACTTTCCATTTTTCTAAGCTGATTGTCCTTCGTTATAAAAAAATCACATTTATTTTTCTTCGCTTGTAAAATTAAGATTATATCCATAAATCCAAAGCCTTTTTTAGAAAGATTTTCTATTTTTTTAAAATCTTCCTTCGTTAAATCTTTAGTTTCTCTAATGCAATATTTCCATATATCAAAAACTGCTTGACTTACTAATTTATTTTCTTCCGAAGTTAAAAATATTTCTTTTCTTGCATCTCCAAATTCTCTCGTAGAATATCCAGATTCTACAAATTTTTGTTCCAATCTTATAAATCTAACAACATTTCTTAATTCAAGTTTACTCCATTGGCTCATAACATTAAAAAATTTCCCTGATTCAAAACTATCTAATAATTCCTCACTTCTCTTCAAAGGAATGGGAATATTTTTCTGTTTATCCCTTTTAGAATAAATTAAAAAAAAATTCACCAATACACATGTATCCAACATTACCTTATACATTTTTACTCAAATAACTTACCTAAAATTCCTTTTCTAACAATTCTTTTTCCTTTTTTAATTTTAGGCTGACATTTCCCCCCATTTTTTTTAGGGGGCTGTTTTCCTTTTTTTAAACAACCCTTTTTTGTAGCCATCTTCCCCTTTTCAATTTAATAATAATTTCCACCTTATAAATTTTCCCCATTTAATAACTTTCCCCATAACTCGCAACAGCGAGCAATTTCCTCAATAAAAAACCTTATAAAACCCTCTTCCGTTTACCAAATATGAAAAATTATTCTTATGAAGAAGATTTGGATATTCTATACATCTACAATAATCCAGAAAAAGAAAAAGTTATAGGAAACATGGTTTTAGGAAATTTCGTTTTGGATGTGGGAGAAAATGGAAAAATTTTAGGGATTGAAATTGATTGTGCATCAAAGTTTTTTAAAATATCACCCGAACAATTAGGTAATCTAAAAACAACATCTATTGAAGTAATAAAATTTGGGAACATGATAACTTTAGGATTACTTTTGACAACAGAAATGAAAGAGTATCATTTTCAATTTGCAATGCCTCAAAAAAATAAAGCACCAATTATTTTTTGTTAAATTCTCTCTTTAACCATTTTCCTACTTTTTTCTTTAACTTCTTTTCTTGCCTTGTCCAATCATAATAAGCATTAAAAAATTTAGGAGGGATTTCATCAAGATAAAAACATAAAACCAGAGTTTTTGCTTCTTCAAGCTTATACCTAAAAGAATACTTAAACCCCTTCTGTGCTGGGCGTTTGAAAACTCCAATAATTTTTTCAAATTGATAAAAAACTTTCTTCACTTCATCAAGTTCAACCCCATGTTTAAGATAACTATTTCGATTAAAATAAGGATGGATTTTAAAATATTCAAACCCCTTACATTTCAAAAAATTTATTTTCTCAATCGCTTCCCCATCACTCAAAGGAATATCTACCTCGTTTTGCATTTTAATTCTAAAGAAAAAACAATTTATAAATATGGGTAGGGAAAACCATAAGATCTAAAATGAAACTAATTTAACAACTTCCAATATCTCGAGCGACAGCGAGCATTTTTTCCCAAATCATTTATGTCTAAAAACCAAAAGCACTCCAATAAAAGTCAAAATTAAAATAGCACCTGAAATTAAATTAGAATTTTCTAAAGATAAAATACCAATCGCGTTCCCCGTAATCGTCGGAGTAAAAAAGAAAAACGCCAACAAAACCGAAGCCACAACAACTGCCAAAAGCCCCGAACATCTTTGAGAACATCTCTTCACCATTACACATTCAAGAACCCGGCATTTTTAAATTTTCGCAATCCAAAAACTTAATAATCCCTTATTCCCTCACTAACTCATGTTAGAAAAACTCGGAGAAGTTCTAAGAAAAGCAACGGACAAAATAGCGAACGCAATCTTTCTTGACAAAAATCTTGTTGACACAATCGTGAGAGAATTACAAAGAGCCTTAATAGAAGCCGACGTGAGCATCCCCTTAGTAAAAGAAATCTCAGACAAAATAAAAAAAACAGCACTCGACGAAAGAATAAAAGAAATCGACAAAAAAGAACACCTCATAAAATTACTCCACGACGAATTGGTAAAAATCCTCGGAGAATACAAACAACTCAAACTCCAGCCCAAACAAAACAGAATAATGTTATTAGGTTTATACGGAGCGGGTAAAACCACTACAATTTCAAAGCTCGGAAACTACTACGCCAAGCGAGGAAACAAAGTCGCGTTAGTCGGATTGGACGTTCATCGACCAGCCGCGAAAGAACAATTAAAACAATTAGCTGAAAGAAATAAATTAAATGTTTTCGTCGACATGGAAGAAAACGACGCGGTAAAAACTTGGAAAAAATTCGAGCCCAAATTAAAAGATTATGATTTAATTTTAATTGATACCGCTGGACGACACAATTTAGATAAAGAATTAGTTACAGAAATAAAAGAATTAGGAAAACAAATCAAACCAACAGAAATAATTTTGGTAATGCCTGCAGATATCGGGCAAGCCGCTAAACAACAAGCTCAAGATTTCAAAAAAGCCCTGAACATTTCCGGAGTTATAATCACAAGAATGGATTCAACCGCGAAAGGTGGAGGCGCTTTAACCGCGTGTGCAGAAACCGGCGCATCAGTTTACTTCATCGCCAACGGAGAAAAAATAAACGACCTCGAAGAATTCAACCCCCAAGCTTTCTTATCTCGACTTCTCGGAATGGGCGACTTACAATCTCTAATTGAAAAAATAAAATCCGTCACCGACGAAGGCAAACAAGAGAAAATGCAAAAGAAATTGGAAGAAGGAAAACTTTCCCTTGAAGATGTCGTTGAACAAGTTAAATCAATGGGACAACTTGGAGGATTTGATAAAATTAAAGGAATGATTCCGGGATTAGGCAAAGCAAAAATTCCAGAAAACATGCTCGGCGCCCAAGAAGAAAAAATAGCCAAATGGGAACACATAATTAAATCAATGACAAAAGAAGAAAAAGAAAACCCTGAACTTCTAAGCGACAAAAAAACAGGAAACTCGAGGATAAACAGAATTTCAAAAGGTGCTGGAGTAAACAACAGCGACATAAAATCTCTAATAAAACAATATGATATGTTGAATGACATGATGAAAGGTGGAATGGGAAACATGGACCCTTCACAAATGATGAACCCTAAACAACTTCAAAAAATGATGAAGAAGTTTGGTGGAAAGAAATTGAGGAAGTTTCGGTAATTAATCTTTCTTGATTAAAAAGAAAACCTGAACCCAAATTCCATTCCATAACTACCAATATCTATTTTTGTATCTCCTTCCCCAATATTCACTGAACTATATTTAAGTTGAAGATAAGCAAAAGATTCAAACCCGACCATGCTCATGAACCCCGTTCCAGAATCACTAAAATCTTCTGAAATTGAAGTATTATCCATACAATATCTTTTAATTAAACAACTACCATCTCTCACCTCGCCATCAATACTTTCCTTAACGGTCGCATTTACCAACCCTCCTCCAAAATAAATCTTAAAATCATCTTTAATCTTATGAGTATAAACTCCCAAAAATTCAAGTTGAGTGATAGTCAAACTTGCTTCATCAATAACATAATCACCAAAATCCTCATCTCTGATTATATTATTTGAATAATTAAGCCCCATTTCAAACCGAAACCTCGGATCAAAATTATACCCAGAAGAAATTCTAAATCCAGTTTGATCCCCATAAAATTTATCTATATCACTATCATTAAATTTCCCCAAAGGAGAAACCCCAAAAGAAATGTGAGCTTTTTTTCTATTTTCATCTTCAGAATTTTGTGCTTCAGTTTTATTTGAATAATTAACATTTGTTCTCTGATCCTCGGGCACAACAGCTTCATCTGAACTCTCAACATATCCCTCCGGAGCATCAGTTCTAAAAGGCATTATCAAACTTCTATCTCCAGCAGAAGCACTCGGCAAATAACTAACAACACCAATCGCTCCAGCAACACCGACACTTAATAATTTCTTAACTAATCCATTCATAAAATAAAAAAAATAAAACACTATTTAAACATAATTATATTCAAAAATATATGACATCCAAAACAATAGCCCAAGGAGCCGAAGCAAAAATATTTCTATCAGAAAATTTAATCACCAAGGACAGAATCCCAAAATCTTACAGAATCCCCGAACTAGACAACATGCTTCGTAAAAGACGAACAAAATCCGAAACAAAACTTTTAATCAAAGCATCAAAAATTATCCCCACTCCAATACCTCAAGAATCAAAAGAATTCGACAAAATAATAATGCCTTTCATCGACGGAAAAAAACTCTCCAAACATCTCAACACATTTCCTCTTGCAAAACAAAAACAAATTCTAAAACAAATCGGAAACTCAGTCGCAAAACTCCACAACGCAGACATAATCCACGGCGACCTCACAACAAGTAATATGATTTTATCACAAGAAAAAAAAATTTTCTTCATAGACTTCGGACTCGGATACGAAAGCAGAAAAAACGAAGACAAAGCCGTCGACATTCATTTACTAAAACAAGCCCTCGAAGCAAAACATTTCAAAAGCGGGGAAACACTTTTCAAAGAATTTAAAAAAGGATATTCAAAATCAAAAGATTCCAAAATAATTTTCAAAAGATTAAACGCCGTTGAAAAGAGAGGGAGATATAAACATTAAACTTAAAATACACTTCTTTCAGTTAATAATCTTGTACTAAATCTTTTCTCGAGCATATTACAAACATCTAAAACAACATTACCTAAACATCTCTGTTTATTAAAATCAACTCTCCCAAGATTAATCCAACCTTCCCCAAATTTTCTTTCACCAACATAGGAATTAATATCTCCAATGGAATAAATCCATTCAACAAAATGCCTATCTATTAAAGAATCAGGAACAATAGATAAGGTATTTACATCACTACCATCAATTTCCATTTTAGCATCCAAATATAAAAGAGAAATAGAATTCCTTTGAGAATTCGGGAGTAAAAAACATTCATGAAAAACACCTATATTTTTCCAAATATCATTTTCCTTTAAAGAAACATCATAAGGAGATAACACAAAAGAAACAGCGTCATAAAGATTAGGATTAGATTCTGCTTTTCTCAAAACTTCTCCAATAAACGAATTGTCATTCTTCGGTTGAAGTATAATTCTCCCCCCATATTTAAATTCAAAAGGGTGTTCTTTATGAACTTTCAACAATTGAAATGTTGGAAAATAAACACTCCCTTCATAAGGGGAGTCTTCAAAACAAAAAGACTTTCTTCCTTTTGTTAAAACAAATCCTTCTTTAATATCTTGACTATAATGAGCAAGTTCGCCATCAATTTGTTCCCACATAACTAAAAAAGAAAATTCAAGTTTATATTAATTTGTCTCTAAGAAAATATATTTCAAAATGCGAGAGATAGATTAAAAGTCGTTGAGAAGCATGGAAGATATAATGGTTAATTATCCAAAATGGAATCAATTACCTGAACTAATTTAGAATCTTTAACTCTTAATTTCATTCCATCCTTTAAAGGAATGCAAACAGAAAACATCCTTCTATTTTCATCAAGAGAAGTTCTACTTCCATCATCTATTGTAAGTTCTTCATAACCATTATATCCATGAACTTGGTAACCTTCCTCTTTCACGCTTGGCAATAAAGAAACCCATTCTTCCTGACTTAAAACATATTCAGTGATTCTTTTCATAAAAAATATCTTTTAATATACTTTATAATAATTTATCTTCTAAAGAATATAAATGCGGAAGACAAATTAGGCGTCGTGAACAAATCACTCGCTCGTCCTCCCAAGCGTGGTAGAACGAAACCAACGTAAGCACTAAAAAATATTTTTTAAATTAAACGATTTTGCAAATTGAAATCCTTCGGATTAATCTTATTTACAATAAGATATGCGGAAGACAGGATTCGAACCTGCGTAAGCACTAAGCTACAAGAGCCTTAATCTTGCCCGTTTGACCACTCCGGCACCCCCGCATAATATTATAGAATTTTAACAATTTTTAAGTTTATGCTTAATCAAAAGTCTTATAAATTATTCATCGCTAACATAATTTAGAGCCCCGTAGTACAGCGGTCAAGTATACTGGCCTTTGAAGCCAGTGACCCCAGTTCGAATCTGGGCGGGGCTATTTCTATTAGATGAGAACTTCGAATCCGAGCAACTCTGAAATTTCTAATAAATGAGCAACAAAAATAAAAAACGAATTTAAAGAAGATTTCACGAGTTGGGAGTCGGGCGGAGCTATTCAAAAATTAATCCCTAAACAATCTGCTGTAATAAATCTCCCGATTCAACGTTTGTTTGTCCGGCCTCATTTTCTTAAAAATATCTTTAATTCTTTTTGGCTTGTGTGCCTCACCAATCAAAGTTCCAGCCAATTTTTTATACTCGACGCTCGCCTCGGATTTCGGTTTAAAATAAGTCAACGGGACAGACTTAGACAAAGCTTTCAAAATGTTAATGTCCTCGGGAATAACGGCCATAACTGGCACATCCGAAGTCGTCTCAATATCTTTCAAAGACAACTCAAAATTCTTATTCCGCACTTTATTCAAAATCAAACCAATAATCGGAGTGCCCCTTTTCCTCGCCATGTTCACTGCCTTAATAGTGGTCCCTAAAGTAGGAACATCTGGAGTAGTCACAACCAAAAGCTCGTCAGAAGCCAACATCGCTGCATAAGTTTCATCATTCATCGAAGGCGAAGTATCAATTAAAACATAATCATATTTATTTTTCCAGTAACTTAATTTATCTTTTAACTTGTAAGGATTAATTTCTTTAGGATAATTCATCGACGCTGGAAGCACATGAAACCGCTCACCAAAATCATAAATCGCGTCAGAAATATTCGCGACCCTATCCAAAACATCATGAATCGTAACCTCAGGATTAATAATATTCAAATGCATTCCCAAATTTGGTGCAGAAAAATTCGCATCCACCAAAAGCACTTTCTTACCCAAGCTCGCAATCGCATCACCCAACGCAACAACGCTCGAAGTCTTCCCGACACCACCCTTCAAACTAAACACACCAATACTTTTCCCCATTAAAAAAACACGAAATCTATCTTTAAATATTTTTCACAACCAAAAAATCCAGCATAGTAACCTTTAAAAAACAACTTTAATTTCATATATTATGCCTAAGAAAAAAACAACTGAAGCAAAAGAAAAACCTGTAGAGAAAGTTGCTAAACAAAAAAAATTATCTCAGCCAGATTACGAGAAAAAAGTAATTGAATTAGCCGAAGGCGGAATGACTTCTGAAAAAATCGGAGAAGAGTTAAGAAGGCAAGGCTCGCATCCCCAAGAATACAATAAAAAAATATCAGAAATTCTTAGAGAGAAAAATTTATACCAAGATCCAGAATTAAAAAACATAGAGAAAAAATTAGCAGGCGTTGAAAAACATTATGACAAAAATCATCAAGACAAAAGAGCAAAGAGAGAAAAAGACAGATTATTTTCACATTTAAGAAAAATCAAGAAATATTTAGGCGTTGAGATAGTGAAGAAAAAAAAGAAAAAGAAATAATTAAATTAATTTTATTCAAATGGAAAAAAGAGGTAATTTAGATTCACAAATAGAAGTGGTGTCAAAGAAATTTTTAGAACTTTCTGAAGATAAAGAAATTTTCGTAGTGAGCCACTTCGACACCGACGGCATAACCTCCGCAACAATTCTGTTAAAAACTTTAAGAAAACTTGATAAAAAATTTTCTATAAAGATTATAAAAAGTTTAGAAAAAAAATTTATACAAACCATTCCAAAAAACAAGCTCATAGTTTTTTTAGATTTAGCTTCAAGTAATTTAGACACCATCGCAGAATCCGGGCTTGAGGACGTATTCGTAATAGACCACCACGAAGTCACCCAAGAAGTTCCAACAAATGTTCATATAATAAATCCAGAATTATGTGAAGGCCAAAGAATAAGTGGCTCAGGGGTGACTTATCTTTTCTGCAAACAATTATATCCGGAAATTTTTGACTTAGAAAAACTCGCAATACTTGGAATGATTGGCGACATGCTCGAAAAAGAAATCGATCAATTAAATCATAACATTGTCAATCAAGGAGAAATCAAAAAAAAACGAGGACTCCTAATTTACCCGTCGACAAGACCATTAAATCGAACACTTGAATACAATTCAAATCCATATATTCCGGGAGTAACCGGCAACATAAAAGGAGTTTTAGAATTATTGCGAGAATGCGGTTTAAACCCAGAACGAGGAAAATACAAAAGTTTAATTGAACTCACCGACGAAGAAATGGGAAAACTCGTGACAGCAATCATGCTTCGAAATCCAAAATCGCGAAACAAAGAAATAATCGGAGACATTTTTTTACTAAAATTTTTCAATAAATTAGAAGACGCGAGAGAATTAAGTGCGATGATAAACGCCTGCTCAAAATTTGGCGAAAGCGAAACCGCAATACAATTTTGCATGGGACTCTCTTCCGCAAAAAAGAAAGCCGAAGCAATCCACATAAAATACAAACAACTTTTAATTTCCGGATTAAAATACGTCACAGAAATAGAAAAAATCGAAGGCCGAGGATTCACGATAATCAACGCAAAAGAAAACATAAAAGACACAATGATTGGAACAATCACAAGCATCCTCTCAAACTCATCACTCTACGAAGAAGGCACAATAATAATTGCCTTAGCATATTATGACGACAAAATAAAAATTTCCGCAAGAAACGTTGGAAATGAAGGAAGAAACGTGCGAGAAGTTCTAAGCAAAGTTATGCTCAACCTCGGCGGAGAAGTCGGAGGTCACAAATTCGCAGCAGGATGCCTAATCCAAAGAGAACAAGAACAAGAATTCATCGACGGATTAAAAAGAAATCTAGAAATTGAGATGGTAAAGATTTAAATTTCCCATCCCAAAACTTTAAAACCTCTTCTTATTTTCTTAAATGATGACAGCACAATTAGAAGTCGGAGATATCGTATCCTGCACTGTAGAAAGCATCTCTGGAGCAATTGTCTTCGTAAAAATAGACGGAAACAGAGAAGGAACAATAATCACAAGCGAAATAGCCCCTGGAAGAATAAGAAACCTCCGAGAATATGTCGTCCCAAAAAAGAAAATAATTTGTAAGGTGCTAAGAGTCTCTGGAGAAAAAATAGACTTATCCTTAAGAAGAGTAACCCAAAAAGAAAAGAAAGAAATTTTAGAACAAGCTAAACAAGAAAAAAGTTACAAGGCAATATTCAAAACAATTCTTGGAAAAGAAGAAACTCCAAAAATAATTGAAAAAATAGAAAAAGAAGAAAAATTTTACGAGTTTGTCGAGGAGATAAAAGAAAATCCAAAAGAATTAGAAAAATTAGTAGGTAAAGAAAATACTGAAAAAATTTTAGAAATTTTAAAATCACAAAAACAAAAAACAATCACACTAAAAAAAGAGCTCTTGATAACCACTTCTGCTCCAAACGGACTAGAATTAATTAAAAATATTTTAGGAGAAATAAAAAACGCTGAAATAAAATACATTTCCGCAGGAAAATACTCAATCCAAACCGAAGATGAGAACATAAAATCTGCCGATAATAAATTAAAAACAATAATAGAAGACCTTGAAAAAAAGACAAAAAAACAGAACATGGAATTTAGTGTCAAGGGACAAAAGGCTTAAAAACTAAATAAAACCTATAAAAAGATGGAAAACAGCGATAAATTCAATGTTGTAGTTCTTGGAATTATATTTAATCCTGAAACAAGAAAAATTTTAATTGGTCGAAGAGAAAACGATCCAGACCTCCCAGAATTAAATTGGTGCTTCCCTGGAGGAAGATTAATCCCTGGAAAAAAATGCGACAACACTCTTAAAGAAAAAATAAAATTAAAAACAGGTTACAATGTTAAAAATTTGGGAACCATTTTTAGCAGAGTTTATCCAAATAAACAAGATCTCTTACAAATTTATTTTTTATGTGAAATCTTTGAAGGTGACGAAAAACCAGGAGACGATTTAGTAGAATTAAAATGGGTTAAGCCCGAAGAAGTGGAAAAATATTTTAAAGGACCATTTAATACAAGACTTAAAGAATACATTATGAATCTTAAAAAAACTTTCTAATGAAACTAAAAAAATGCACATCTTGCAATTCTTACACTCTCCAAGAAAATTGCCCAAAATGTAAAAAACAAACTAAAGATGCACATTACAAATTTATTAAAATAAAAAACGCCCCAAACTCAGACAATTTTTTCTCTCCTAAAAAATCCCCACCTTAATTTCCTTCTTAACAATCTCCATATCTTCTTCCCAAAGAGGAAGCAATTTCTGATTATAAATCATCGCCGCCGGATGAAAAAGTGGAATCAATTTAATCTTCAAACCCTCAAACTCAATCTCCCTCACTTTACCATGCACCTCGGTTATTCCTGGCTGATTTTTCATGTTCTCGACGTTACCATTCGCCAAAAAAAACTTCGTAGCATAATTTCCCAAAGAACAAATAACTTTCGGCTTAACATCTTTTATTTGCTTAATTAACCACGGCGTGTGAGCCTTTATTTCATCTGGAAGCGGATCTCTATTCTCTGGAGGTCTACATTTCAAAATATTAGCAATATAAACATCATCCAAACTTAAACCAACTTTCTCAAGAAGTGCATCCAACCTTTTTCCAGCAGCCCCAACAAAAGGCAAACCAATTTCATCTTCATTCCTCCCAGGAGCCTCACCAACAAATAAAATATTCGCATCCAGATTTCCCTTACCAATAACTATATTCTTACAATTTTTAAAAAGCTCTGTAGATTTTACTAACTCAATTTCATCCATAAAAATAAAAGACTAAAGAACAATAAAAACTTATCTATTCTTCCAAGCAACTCCACCACCTATAGTAGCAGCCAAAATTACTAACACAATTATTATAATCATCCAAGGCGCACTCTTCTCTTCGTCTGGAACTTCTCCAGAAGTCACAATTTCTCCAGATGTCTCAACTGCAGAACCTTCAGCCTCAACAGGAACTTCCTCATAAACTTTCATAATAGTTAAATCTGCTTTGTTATTCACAATCTCATTCAACTTAACATATACATCATAATAACCATCTTCATTTACATCAACACTTACATCCTCTCCAGCATTCAACTCAACTTCAATCGGTGTGCTCGCAACTTCTACAACAACACTATCAGATTTAATCTCTTTAATACCAACATAATGAGTTTCTTTTGAACCACTTGAAAATCCCTCCGAATAAACTTCAACCTTAATTCTTTCCTTTACTTTCATTTCTTTGGTGTATCCTTCTGTACTAACCAATTCACTTTCCAAAGGAGAATAAGTCATACTCCAAGAAGTCGAAGAAGAGCCTCCAGATGAAACTCCAGAACTTGAACAATCAGTTGTTGAAAAAGAAGTTGAAGATGATGAACCACTATTGCCGGCAGAATCTGTACAAGTCACAATATAATTGTAAGGAGTACCACAAGCCAACCCAGACTCAGTAATTGTTTGAACATTTGTTCCAGAACCAGCAGTAACTGAAGCACCAGATCTATCAATGGTACAGGAACTACTTGTAAGAGTAGCATCCGTAACTGTGGAAGTTAAAACTAACGTATCTATAGTTGCACTTGAAGAAGTTAAAACAACAGAAGGGGAAGTATCATCTACCCTGAAAGTAATATTCCAACTACGATTGGATAAACTAATATCAGTTCCAGAAGTTCCCATAAGAGTATCATTAACTTGAACGATTAAAATTACAAGACCATCTGGAAGAGTTGAAGTAATCATTGTTGCATTATAATAACTTGTAGAACCTTGCCGAGAAGCAGTGAGAGTCTGATTTTGAACTCCAGCACTATTAGTAATATTAAATATCACAGTATCGGGCAAATCTTCTGTAATAGAAAAATTTAAAACTACATTTCCAGAATAATTTCCATTTACAACCAAAGAAGTTGTCGAAATACCAGTAGGATAAGAAGAATCATTTACATAAAGACTAATATTCCCACGTGTTATCAGAGAAGTTTTGTTATATACATCAATAGTAATATTAAAATTACCAGCAGTAGCAGCACTAATATTTACCCAAAAAGTACCATTATTCAAAGTACTATTCATCAAAATATATCTAGAATCATTAAAAAAAGTAAGAATACGATTTACAGAATCATAACTCATATTTTTTGTTAAACTTGAAGCATTACTAGTTAAGTTCAAAGAAACCCCAACAGGAAAAGTAATATTAACCCAAGTAACATTATTGGAAGCATCCAAAGTTAAATTAACGGAAATATTAACAATATCATAAACATCTTCTCTAAGAGTAAAATTAGTTGCACCATTAAAAGATGTAAACGTACTCGCAAAAACAAATCCTAACAAAACTACAACTCCAACTAAAAATAACCCTACAACAACCAAATCACTCTTCGCTTGTTTATCCATTTTAATCATCTCTTTTTTCATCCCAACAAAAGTAGGACAGATATATATTAGAAATTTAGGTTTATAAATCTTTTCTTAAATTCAAAAATGTAAATCTTAAAAAAATTTCCGAAAGGTTTTTAAAAAAAAGAATATTTTATCGACGATGCAAAGAACTTTAGTTTTGATAAAACCCGAAGGTGTCAAAAGACATTTAGTTGGAAAAATAATTTCTCGATTTGAAGATGCAGGTCTAAAAATTATTGGAATGAAACAAGTTTGGGTTGATAAAGAATTTGCAAAAAAACATTACACCGAAGATATTGCCGAACGACGAGGAACAAAGGTTAGAGAAATGCTTTTAGATTATATTATCGAAGGTCCTGTAGTGGCTTTTGTACTTGAAGGAGTAAATGCAATTGAGAACGTTAGAAAAATTGTAGGAGGAACTGAACCCAAATCCGCACCACCTGGAACTATCCGAGGAGATTTTGCACATGTTAGTTACAAATACGCAGATTCAAATAATCTTCCAGTAAAAAATTTAATTCACGCATCCAGCGACGAGAAAGACGCGAAAAATGAAGTCGCACTTTGGTTTTCAAAGAAAGAGCTTAACACTTATCAAACAATTCAAGATTTGTTAATGTAAAAATAGATTTATAAATATTTGAATTCTTTTTATAAAATGAAAAACGGTGAACTTTTAAGAAAAAAATTAATTAGCCATAAAAAATTAGCACAAGAAAGAACAATTCTTGCAAATGAAAGAAACACTCTCGCATATATAAGAACAGGATTTGGATGTTTCGCCTTAGGAATTGCATTAATCAAATTATTTGAAGAACATATAAAATATGTTTATGGAGGTTACATCGCTCTCGGAATAGGAATAATCTTCATCTCCCTTGGATTAATTTATTATCCTTTAAGGAAAAAAAGAATTTTAAAATATTAAACTTCTCCGTCGACAACAAACATTTATATACTTCTTTTCCCTCGATAAATTATGGAAAATTTAACATTTGAAAAGATAATTGAAAAATTTAATATGAAAAATGATTTAACAAATAATCCAAACATCTGGATGGGTCACGCAAAAATTGGTTATCGTGGAAGAATTAAAATGATGGAAACAAAAGAATTACTTTCTAAATATTTCCCAGAACACATTCCTGAAAACATCCCGACTCCTGAAGAACTAAAAAAAACTTTGGCTCAATGGGAAAACGCACACCCATTTCAACATGTAAGAGAAGAAGACCAACCAATGTTCATAAAAAGAAAAGGAAATAAAATAGAAATCGCGGTAATCTGGCCTTGGCAAATGAAAGAAGGCGTCGCAAGTTTAATGTTATATAAAGGGGAAATTTTGGATTAAGATAATTTTATAAACTTTACAAATATAAAAAAATATGGAAAATGAGACAATAAATGTTACAAAAGAAGAATTAGAAGATTTTATGAGACAAATCGAAGGAATCAAGTCAACAATAGAAATTCTACAAAATAAAGAAATAATGAAAGAAATTGAAGAAAGTGAAAATAATATAAAAAGTGGAAGAATCAAAAGATTAGAAATTCAATAAATTTTATGAGAACCTACTGATTCTATATAGATTATTTTTCTTAAATCATCAATAGAGTAAATCATTCTTATATTTGAACCTAACCAGCAAGCCCACTTCCTTAATAATTTTCCATGCAAAGGATGCGCTCCTATTTCTTTTCTTGGATTTTGTTTTAATCTAATTAGTTTATTCTTTATATCCTTTCTGGTATTTAAATATCCTTGAATAATTTTTTCAGATTTTGAATTTGCAAAATATATTTCATACATAATTAAGAATTAATTTTTAAGTTTATAAATGTCAATGTATTAATTATATAATTTACTTTGTAAGGAAAGAAGGCGTCGCAAGTTTAATGTTATATAAAGGGGAAATTTTGGATTAATCACCAACTTCTAGAACGAGCTTCATCGATTAATCTTCTCCAACATTCATCACAATGAATTCCTGAATCCGAAGTATTATCAATTCTTCTTTCTCCTTCATTAGAACATTGAACTAATTTTCCATTTTCATCAACAACAGAATATCCATTTTCTTTCCTTTGATAGGATTCACAAATTCCTTTCATCGGTCTTAGATAATTATCTTTCACCATTTCATTAATTACCTTTTTCTCTTTTTAAGAATTTATATTCTCCAGTTTCCCCTACCCAATTTTAATTTATTTTTTAAAAAGAGTGTAAAATCATTCATCACAAACTCCAGCTTCAGTAACCCAAAACACACATTCATTGTCTGGAAGATTTGGACTATCAATTAACTTCGCAACTCTCGAACCTTTCTTTCCTCTTCTCAAATAAACTCTATAAGTAGAAGCATGCCCAACAATATTTCCTCCAATTGCCGTCGTCGGATCACCAAACATCATCGCAGGATTTGACATAACTTGATTTGTAACATACACAGCTATATTATGTGTCTCTGCAAGTCGCATTAACTCGTGCATATAACGATTCAATTTTTGTTGCCTATCTGCAAGTTGCCCTCGCCCCGCAAACTCTGCCCTAAAATGTGCCGTCAAAGAATCAATAATCATCAACCGAATCGGCTCCCCGTTCTTAATCATATCACTAACTTTTTCCAAAAGCAAAATCTGATGGTCAGAATTAAATGCCCTCGCAACCAAAATATTTTTCAAAACTTTTTCAGGATTCGCTCCTTTCGCCTCGGCAATTTGTTTAATTCTCGCGGGCCTAAAAGTTCCTTCAGTATCAATAAAAACCGTTTTACCATTTGCTCCACCCATTTCTAAAGGCATTTGTACATTCACCGCTAAAGTCGAACCCAACTGAGTTTTCCCCGAACCAAAAGCCCCGAACGCCTCAGTAATCGCCCGACTTTCCAACCCTTTTCCACCCAGAAGCTCATCAAATTCTTTACTTCCTGTTGTAATATAATTAATATTCTCCCGCTTCTTCGCAAATTCAACTCCATCAGTAAAACCTAAACTCAATAAATCTCTCGCTGCAAGAATTGCTTTTCGTGCAACCGCCGAACCCACGCCCGCCGTATCAGCCAAAACCGCCGGACTCATAACAGCCAAAGACATCAAATCAAAAATTCCCGCACTCTCTAATTTCGAAGCAACCGCAGGACCAATCCCCGGCAAATCCGTCAAAGTCGGCTCTTTACTTTCCTTAACTTCCACAACTTTTTTTTTCTTAGATTTAGATTTCACCTCTTCAACTTCCAAATCCTCTTCAATCATCTCTTCCCCAGAAACAGCATCCTTAATCTTTTGAACATCAACATCAACCATAAAAGAAAAAACCCTTCCCAGTTTATAAATATTGTACAATTCCCAAATATAGATTAGAAAATAGAATTAAACTTAGCAACAAACAAAAACAAATCAACAAAAAGAAAAACAACCAAAATTGTAATCTCTGTTCTTCCCCCTGTCCGAACTTTCCAAAAACTTTTTTTCTTCCAAGGATAAAATGGTTTAATACCCTCAAGAGTAAAACTATCTGCCAAAAGATGCGAAGCATAACCCACAAAAAAAGGCAAAGCAATAATCGGAAAAAACAAAACAAAAAGCAAAATAATTGAAAACAAAAAAGTAAAACTATGAATCATTCCTCGATGATCCGCAATCCACTGCAACGGACGAAAATACCAATGATACCCGATCTTCGAATGCTTCGAATCAATGTCGGGAATATAAGTCGCCAACAAAGCCACAACAACAAAAACAATTTTATTATTCACAAAAGAAATTAAACCCAAAACCAAAAACAAAGTTATCGCGAGATGAGTTTTGATGAGCATAAAGAAAAGAAAAGAAAAAACTTTATAATTATTTCTCTAACTAACTTTTCAAAAAAGAACAAACTTCATTGAGAATATTTGAAAAAGAATTTTTATTTAAACTTCCAATTTTATATTTTATCAAAGATTTTTCTATTGATGCAATTTTATCTATTCTAACAAAACTATCTCTTTTCAAAGAACCTTTCAAAAAATCTTTTTCTTTAATCAAAACTTCAACAGATTTTTCATAAGAAGATCCTGTTATTTGAAGCACAATTAAATCATCTCCTTTGGGGCATTTCAAAACCAAAACAGGTCTTCTCTTAACTCCAATTAAATTAGAAAAAGGAAAACTCACAACAAGCAAATCTCCAGCTACAAATCTCTCCACGCTTCATCCTCTTTATCATTAAGCCACAATTTTGCAAAAGATTTTTCAGAAAGAATCGCACTCTCCGGCAAAGACCTCTTCAAAACAATTTCATCATCTCGCTTAAGAATTATTAATTTATCTCCTTCTTTTATTCCCTGCCTCATCGCCAAAGGAATAACCACTTGTCCTCGAGAACTCATTTTTGTAACATCAATATCAACCATCTAAAATAAGATTCATCTTACTTTTTATATGTTTCTATCTTACTTTTGCAACTTCGCAATCAACTCATCCAAATTAATTTCCGAAGCATCTTCTAAAATAAACTCATTATTATTAAAATAAGAATTTTTCCTAACATTCCCTGTAAAATTCATTTCTTTTCCTAATAAATTTTCCCTCTGTTGAGTCATCCGAGTAATATCTTCCAACTCAGTAAGTCCAATTTTTTTAAGAGCATCATGAAATAAAACCGTTCTCATAGTCTCGGTCCCGTCATCAATAACAACATTCATCAACGCCCTCTTCTCCGGCATAACAACCCCATGTTCCGCACATTTAAACGCGCTCCCTTCAGGAACTGCTTTCTTTTTACATTTGGAACACACATAAAAAAATCTCGGCTCAAAAGTCTGAACAATAAAAGCCCTCACCTTAACATTATCTGCCAAAGCAAAATCAATAATATTTTTCTCGCTCGTTATTTTATCCAATTGAACATTTGCAAAAACTTCCTCGCTTAATTTCAATTCCGAAAAACTCCCAAGATGAACTTCGTTATCTCTCATGCTCCCATTAACAATTTCTATAACTGTCCCCTCTAAAATTTTATTTTTCTCAATCAACTCGATATGATTCGTGTCCCAAAGCACAACTTTTATATTCGCTGTATCGTCCGCCAAAAACAAATTCGCAACTTTTCCCGCATCGCCCTTTTTCGTAACAAACGTTCTAATCGGAAAAATATTTATCACTTTTCCCGAAGTATTCACCTTTCTCATCCCCGGAAGCAATTCATTAATCTTCAATTTCTCATTATCAAAATTAATCCCCAACTCCGCAGCAATAATTTGCATCGCCCCGTCCTTAGTCACCAAACCCGAAAGCTTCGCCTGCTTCGCCTCAACCCGCCGATGAACCTCCTCAGTTGACAACCCCGACGCACTCGCCACCTTTTCCAAAATCTTATCATAATTTCCCATAGCCATAACAAAAAAAGACAAGTCACATTTTTAAGTATTATGTTGATTGAGTAATAAGAATATTTATAAAACCTAATTTACCTAATAAATTATGGGAACAGTCCTAATAAAAATAAAACTCATGCCAACTTCCACAGATGTAAATCTTGAAGAAATAAAAAAGAACGCGAGAAAAGTCGTGGAAAAGGGTGAAGGAAGAAACATCAACTTTGAAGAAGAAGCAATCGCTTTCGGGCTAAAAGCTGTTATCGTGGGTTTCGCACTTGACGAATCTAAAGAACTTGAACCGATTGAAAACAAATTAGGGGAAGTCAAAAATGTTAACTCTGCACAAATAACGGACATGCGACGAGCTTTTTAAAATATATTTTAGATTTATTTATTGATGTTATCACAAATATATTTTTTAAACTAAAAAATAAAAAAAGAAATCAAATTACAATTCAACATTCTCAAACAAACTTCCCTTCAAACACAAATCACCATCAAAATCAATATAACTCATGTTTGTGAAAGTTGAATCTTGAATAATAAAAGCATCTCTTGAAGGATTACACGTCGCTGATTGATCTGAACAATCTCCAGTCACCAAACATAAATCTCCTGTAGAATTAATAAAAGCTACATTATTGTTTGTTGAATTTCTTATAATAAAACTATCTGCCCCAGGAGAATTACAAGTTCCTCCCGAAAAACAACTTCCTGCTAAAACAATATTTCCTTCATCTCCAAACCATGCGACAATTTCTCCTAAAGAATTTTTATGAGTGAATTTGTATGTATCGGGTAAAACAAAATTACATGCTAAATCACAATTTCCAGTTCCCGCAACGATGCCCTCACATCTTGAATCTGCAGTACATCCAGAATCAAATGTACTATTTCTACAAACATTATCTCTATCTTCCCCTCCAGCTACGGAAGTGCATTTATCTGCAAAATAAGGTTCTCCAGAAAAACAAGTTGTTATATTATCTCCTGTTGTTTTTCCATCACACAAAAATTCGTCACAAGAACAACCTGCCTCAGCACATTCAAATACAGAAGTAATATCTTGATAAGAACATGTAGAACTACATTCATCTTCGTAGTAAGAAGTGCCTGAACATAAATTAAGGTCATCTCCAGTCTGTCTTTCGTCACAATTTACATGACCCGAACCAATTGAGTATTCACAATAGCTTGTCTCTTGCCCATCAAAATAAGTATTGTAAGGAGTAAAACACCAACCATCATCTCCCAACCCAACTCCATCATCATCACAATATCCCGAACTACATTGAGAATCACTTATACATGATTGACCATTTGATTTATCACTAACACAATCCCAATTTGACCAACTACTACTTTTATCACAATACTGATTCGCAGAACAATCACCATCATCAAAACAATTTAAGACATAAATGGAATTACCTACCCCATAATTAGGACTAAAAGGATACCACCATATCCAACAAGCCTGTTCAAGGGTATCATCATAACCAAGAATCTCATTGCGATAAGCTGTTCCAGGTGCAGTAATAGTAACCATCGTATCCTCATCATTTATTTCGTCACAATCACACCCTCCATACTCACAATCATAATCACCATCGCAATCATAATACATCTGCTGAGCATCAACATCTTTCCACCCTATTTTATATTCATCTATAACATAAGGGTCCCAAGCATCATTTACAGCACCCCATTCAATATCATTAACATTCTCATATAAATTTTGAGCGATACTTACATCACAATCTTCATAAGAAGATTCTATACAAAACTCATATCCAGATTCTTCACAATCTTCAACTGGTGCTTCTTCCTCTTCACAATCCTCATCATAAACACACTGGCTTTCAGTTGCACATACATCGGGAGTACAATCTCTCGTCCATTGCTTTTGACTAGCACTACAACTTCCTCCTCCACATGAACCTTCTGACCAGCTACTGCAACTACAACTTGTAACATCAACCCATATTGGATTTGTATATGCTCTTCTTCCAGTATCAGTGTAAACTTCAAGTCTAATATAATCATCACTTGTATCTAAATCTATATCAAAAGAGCCAGAATAAGTGTCATCAGATACAGGGATATAATCATAGAATTGATCATTTAGATAAATATAGATATAAGTTATATCACCAAATTCTCCATTACTTGACGCACTGATATCTAAGGTGTTAATTCCTGACATTGCATCAACCACACTTCCAATTATGTTCCCATCAAGGGTGAATTGCACAAATGGACCTGTAGATGCAATGCAGTGTCCATCTTTATAAGATTCTCTTATCGCACTTGTTGTAAGAGTTTCAGAATCTAAATAACAATAAGTGAAGGTATGTCCTACCTCGCTAATTTGGTGTGCATCACTTCCTGCTATGCCGACTATAAAACCATTATCGGGATTTGTCTCAGCAATAAGTAAATCTTCCCATTGATTAATTGTTTCTTGGTCACCCCCTTCAAAAATCCCATCTTTAGCATTAATAAGTTCCAACCCAGAATATCCTGTAACTGACCAGTCTTCCCAATTTAAATAATAAGGGAATCCATCATAGGGATGGGCAATAAAACCAATGCCTCCTGCATTCTCCACCTCATCTATTACATCTTGTGCATCACGACAACCACTATTCCAAAACGTACAAGTTCCGTCAATATAACCCAAATTATCATCTGAAGAAGGATGAGTTAAATAATGGGCAGCATCGTTGATTCCAGGAGCATCAACAGCCATTTCCTGACCATACAAACATTTGAATGATGAAGTGCTGTTTCCAACACATGAATTATATCCTCCATTCCATTCTTCACTATCGAGATAGTTGCTATGGTCTGTAAAAATAACCCAATCTAATCCCTCACTAATACTCTCATCAATCATCTCTGATAATGGAACAGATCCATCATAAGCTATATCTGTATGCATATGCTGGTCACCCACGTACCACCCAGGAGAATTGTGTGGGGGCGTTGGTAAAGGCTCTGAAATAAGGATTGTATGATTTATTTCAACGATATATTTTTTATGATTATAATAAATTTTAAGTTCTAAAGGAATTATAACTATGTCCCCCACATTTAAGGAATCACTAAAATCATTTATATTCAAATAAAAAGCTTTTGAAAAACTTTTGAATCTAACTTCGTTTCTTAATCTTTTTAGCTCTAATTTATTTTCTAAAGAGCTCAATTTTAAACTATCTAAGCGATCTATTTGCTCTTTAACAGGAAGAATATTTTTATTTATTGTAAATTCTCTTATCTTTTCTTTTTTGGGAGAGATAATTTTTATTTTTTCAATAGAAGCGTTGTCTTTCCCTAAATTCGTTATTGTAGGTTTTATAATAAAAATATCTCCAGAACGTAGAGCACTTGAACCATCAAGAGTTATATTTAGAAATGAAATTTCCTCTTCTGAGTTTTGTGCATAGGTAAGAGGGACAAGTAATATTAAAAATATCAAAATTAATAAAAAATTAGTTTTTATCATCTTTCCGACACCTCTTTATAAAAAATCCAATTTTCCCTCCAATGATAGAACTAAATAAAACAGAGAGTATCACAATTGTCATAGATCTCATTATCAACGTGGAAGATTTACAACTATCAATACAACTAAGCCCCATAAAATAAGAAGAAGAAAAAATTTTGCCAATAAACCATATAAGATAAGGCACAACAAAGAATAAAGGATAAAATAGTATTAAACCAATAAATCCTCCAACAAAAATCCCTATCCAAGATGAACTTCGTCTTTTTCCCATTTTATATTTTTATTAACAATTCTTTATTTATAAAATCTCCGAATGATTCTCTCCCGATGCTTCAGTATAATGTGCATCACTTCCAGCTGTTCCTCGAATAAAACCATCAGAAGGATTTGTTTCTTCCTCTAAAAATTCAACCCAAGAATCAGTAACTCCTCCCGGGTTATTTATTGCAAGCGCATCATCTCCACTAAATCCCCCATTAATAATTTCTAATCCCGTAAAACCAGTAAGTGACCAGTTCCAATCAAACATATCATTATGAGGATGTGCAACAAATCCTATTCCACCCGCATTAGTTATTTCATTTATAACTACCTGCTCATCATCACGACACTCACATTGAAACCATCCACAATATCCATCAACATATCCAAGATCATCATCATCATCAGAACTTGGATGAGCTAAATAATGACGATTTTCCAAAGTATCACACACCAAGGAACCTCGCCGATAGACATCTCCTGACCATATAAACATTTGAAAGAACTTGTAGACTCTGAATCACAAGCATCACGCCCATCTTCCCATTCAGATGCTTCTGAAAAAGCAACACTATGATCTGTAAAAATTATCCAATCCATCTCAGACGCTTTCGCAGCATCCACCATATCATCAAGAGGATCTGGAGTTTCGGCAAGAGTAGAACCAAACTCACTATGAACATGCTGATCTCCAACATACCAACCAGGAGAATTATGTGGAGGCTTTGGTAACGATTCAGAAAACAAAACCGCCCTTTCTCTACGAACAACATATTTCTCACCATCAATCTTAAACTCAATGTCAATTGAAATATTAATTAATTCTCCAATCTCCAAAGTATCATCAAAATCTCTTATGTCTAATCTAAAACTTTTTTTAAAAGTTTCATTTTTAATTTCAGAAATAATTTTTATATATTCTTGATATTCTGGCTGTTCTTCAGTTAATCCAGGAATTTCACAAAATTCTGGTTTCTGTAAATAATCTCTTATTTCTTCCTCTCGTTTAAGAATTTTCTTCAAAGATTTAATTTCTTTATTAATATCCTCTGCCTTAATTATTTTTTTACCATCGTTTAATATTGTTACTTTTTTAATATCCAGTGTTAAATTTTCATTTAAATTTCTAATTGTTATCGAAGCTGGAAAAATATTCCCTGTTCTAATTACCGACGAACTATGAAACTCTACAAAGATATCAATATCTTCGCTTGGTTTTGATGCGGAGATCGTGGAAATGTTCAAAACTATAACTAAAACAAGAATTGCTATTAAAAAATTTGTGCACTTTCTTTTATTGATTTTCATTTTAAGTTTATTTTTTATTTTTATAATATCCTATTAAAAATAAAATTATTGAAAGAAAAAAGATTAATCCAAACATAATGATAAAAAAGAAAACTACTACAATTAGTCTGAAATCTCCACCAGTAACTCGTACATAGTAAGAAAAGATTGTATAGAAAATTATCAATCCTAATAAAACAAAAGTATTTAACAAAAAAGATATTAAAAACCAATTGTTCTTTAATTTACATATGCGAAAGGATTTAATATGGAGAACAAATACATATAATAAAAATAAAAAAACTATTAAAGCAACAAATAACATTCCTAAAGAAGTCCTTCCATATTGATCAGTAAAAAAATCAAAAATGATTTTTGTAGTTAAATATCCAAAAAAGATTAATGAAATAAAAATCATAGTAGTATCAATAATATGAATAAGTTTACTTTTTTCCATTTTCACCTTTTTTTCTTCCCATCATTATTTTTAAAATATTTTTTAATCAAATAATTCCTTAAAAAAATTAATTAACCTTTCTAAAAAAATTAATTTCTCTTTGGATTCTTGCGAAAGAATAACTACCGAATCCGATTTTATTATTTGATTTTCGCTTACACTTTCTTCAATAATATCCTCGCAACGTGAAAATTTTCCAGGGTTGTCTTCATCACATCCATCAAGATCATTTCCATGCCCTTTATCGTCTTTTTCAACATCTTCTTCAACTACCTCAATAGTCTCTTCAATTTGATTTTGAGATTCTTCATCCTCAAGAACTTCTTCACTTACTACATTTCCACTAATAGAATTTTGTTCAGTATTTCCATCAACAATAATTGTCTCATAATTTGAAACACTTGAAATTGCCAAATCTTTATTACTTATTTTTTTGATAGAAAAATCTGCAGACCTAACAGTTCCATATCTTCCTCCTTTAATTATCTCATCCAATTCAATAATTATATCTTTTGCATTATCCCCATTTAGATCTATTCTCCCAGATTCTTTAAGATTTAATCTAAATATGTCTTCAATAATCTCATATGCTGTTATATCTTCTAAATTATTTTCATCTAAATTCATAACAACAAAATCTACATACCCCTCTTTCACTCTTCTTAATTGTATTGCATACCATTGTTTTTCAAATTCAAATTTCAATCTTCCTGGAGTCATATCATAAGTATTTCCTTGTTCAGTCAAACTTATGGTTGAAATGGGTATTGTCGCCCCTCCTCCAGAGCTCGCATCAATAATATTTAACATTCCGATTATAAAAAATAAAACTCCAAATACCAAAAATTTATTTCGATTTCCCATATTTTATTCAACAAAACACTATTTAAAAGAGTTCCTATAATTCAAAACAAAAAACCAACAAATTTATAAAACTCTTTTTCTTAATTAACTCAATGAAATCAAAAAGAGGTTTTCAAAAAAGATTCTTAGAAATTTTAAACAGCAAGCCGATTATAGGATTATTTATTTTTTTAATTCTTGGCATAGCAATGGTCGTCGCTGGTGATGTTGTTGTTAAAGAGGGCGATATGGATATTAATAACGGACTAATCGTAAATGATATATTATATGTTAACACTACCAATAATAATGTGGGAATAGGAACAAATTCTCCCCTTAGTGGAATTAAATTGGATATTGATGGTCAAACGAGATCAAAAAATTCAATATTGTGGAGCCCTTCTGCATCAGGCTGGGTAGCTCAACTAAAATTTATGACAATGGATGGACTCTCAACTCATCATGTATTTTTTATAGATAGGGGAGATAATGATAGATTAAATTTAGATTTGAATCGGAATGGAACTTCAGAAGATATAATGAGAATTAGAGGAGGAATTGATATAGATGATAGTTTAACAATTGATAATTATTTAGGAGTTGGTTTAACAAATCCAAATCAATCAGTAGATGTAAATGGAAATGTTCAAGCATTGGATTTTATAACTATATCAGACAGAGAACAAAAAGATAATATTAAAGAATTAAATGTCAACGAAGTTTTTTCATCAACACCAAAACTTTATGAATATCAATTCAAAAAACAAGTTCCGGTTTATGACGAAGATGAAGAAAATGTATTAAGTTACACAACCGAATTAATGCCTCCTCAAGTTGGATTGATGATGGATGAAGTTCCAGAAGAATGCAGGAAAGGAAAAGGTGTTGATAATTATTGCATGCTTTCTTTGGCTTACACACAAATAATAAGTTTACAAAACGAACTTTGTACAAAAGATAATTCTTATAGTTGGTGTTGATAGTCTAATTCAATAAAACTTATTAACCCTTTTTCTTTAAACAAAACATGGCTATACCAAAAGACCAAATAAAAAAATTAAAGGAACAACTTTTAACTCAATTAGATAGCACAAATCTTCCAAACAAAGAAGAAATCAAAACCTCGGTTGAAGCAATGGACGCCGAAGAACTTGAAGAATTCTTAATTCAAAATAATTTAATCCCAGACCAAAGCCAGCCCCAACAAACAGGTCAACCAAAATGCGTTTTCTGCTCAATCGTGTTCGGAGAAATTCCTTCAACAAAAATAGCCGAGAATGAAAAAGCAATTGCAATTTTAGAAATAAATCCCATCTCTCAAGGACACACAATAATAATTCCAAAAGAACATATCGAAAAACCCGAAGACATTCCGCAAGAAGTTCATGATTTAGCGAACGAAGTTTCAGAAAAATTAAAATCAACTTTCAACCCCAAAAATATTATCTTAGAAAACACAAATATTTTAGGACACGAAGCAATAAACATTTTACCAGTTTACACAACTGAAAATTTCACCTCTCCAAAAAAACAAGCAACTCCCGAAGAACTCGCAGAAATAAAAAATCAATTAGAACAAAAACCAAAAGAAGAAATAAAAGAAGAACCTCAAATAGAAATTAATGAAACAAACACTCGACTACCGAGACGGATTCCTTAATCTAAATCAAAAGTTCATTAGTATATTTATCTAATTCTTGTTGAACAAAACGAATATTTGCTAAACCTAAAGCCTGATCTGAATAATAATAATCGAGTTCACTTTGAGAAAGGTCAGATAACATGCACGGATTCATTAAACCGCATTTAGTGGGACTATATCTATTGGTCGCACCCATACATCCTGGATAATATCCTATTTCAAATACTCCTGGCCCTCCTTGTCCAACTAAATCTCCCCACAATTCAACAGCATCATCCATTTTAACACAATTTGGAGGATAATTTTTTATGTCTGGAAATTCTCTAAGCGAACTATAAACATATTCATCTCTTAAATCTGCAAATTCATGTTGAAACTCATGAGAAAATACACTTTCTTCATTAGAAAAATGACCTCTTGTATTAATAATATTTTTATAAAGATCATAACCATAAACTCCTTGAAGCCCTAACTTAAAATATTTTAAATCAGGATATCTATTTTGTCCACCGGATCTCCAAGTATTAGGATATTCAGTAAAATGGATATATGCTACAACAAGATTAGGAATTTCGAGAGTTAAATTTGAACTTAAAGAATATTCCATATCCCCTAACAAAGAATTATATTCCACTCCAAATTCTCTAGGCTGGGAAATAGGATCATAATTTATCTGACTCACATCTATTTGAAAAAACTCATCATAAACCCACCAGTTAAATTTCTCAGGATTAGATTTATATGGTTCCAAAGTCATAATTCCTGTTATTCCCCTAGAAAAAACATCGCTCCCCCTAACTGCATCAAAATCTATTAATGTCAAAGCAACTTTTTTAAAATACTCATCATCTCCTTCAAGAAAATTAACTGGAACAAAAACAACATTAACTCTATCTCTTCCAAGATCATTATTTTCTGACAAGGAAATTAATTTTTCAGATAAAGAAACACATCTTCCATCTTGACAACCTGCTTCACCTGAACAACGAATACTTTCATATTCTACTTTTCCATCTTGATTACAAAAATACTCTAAAAGAAAAGTTTTACCAGAACAACGATCTCTCCAACCATTAGGAGATTCGTAACCTGTGGGATTAACACCTCTAATCTCTCCTTTTTCTCCATAATTCTTCCCACCATCGCTATCTATACAAGGAGTTTCTTCAACTAAAACAACTTTACTTTTTATAAAATTTAATCTAACCGCATCAACATCTTGAATAACTGAATGATACACACTTATAATTTCTATATCTCCTCCCAGAATACTTATCTTTTCACCTTTTCTTTTTGAACCAAGATCCACCCCATCCATTTTAATATAAATATATCCATCACCTTTTCCAAGAACATCAATTTTATCTACAGATAATTTATATTCTACGCCTTCAAAGGAAACAATTTTCATCGGAGTCTTACTTGTCAAATAAAAAACCTTTCCATCTTCCAATTCAATTAAATTCCCCGTCATAACAAAATTAGAAAAAATAAATAATCCTAAAACTCCAATAAAAAATAAACTTACTAAAACAACTCTCATCTCTTTTTCCATATAACTAAATAGAAATAAGATATATAAATTTAATTGTTTCTAAATTCCAAAATACCCAAACCACCAAAATAAATCTAAAAATTTCCAAGCAATTAAAGTTAAAATAAAACTTATCAAAAAAACCGGAACAAACGGAATTCCTTCTCGAATCAAAACTTTCTTATGATATTTTTTTATCTCTTGAATATTTTTATTATTAATTCCTTCCCACTTCGCTTTAATTGTCCTCGAACCAATTTTCAAATCTTTATACAACCAATCCCCTTCTCTTAAATCTTTAATTTTAATATTCTTAACCATGCAAACCTCCTCAATAGATTTAGCATAAAGATAAAAAGAAGGCAACACAAAAATCAAAACTCCAAAATACAAAACCAAAAAATTCCAAATTCCAACAATAATTAAAAGCAATCCCAAAAACATAAAAAACAAAATAACACTTTTCCTTTCCCTAAATTGTTTTCCAAATTCTTTCTTAAACTTTCCAAAATTTTTAACCATCAAAACAAAACTCCAAAGAAGCCCATAAATAGCTCCAATAAAAAAGAAAATCAAAAAGAACCATAAAAAGATTTTAACATTTGTAGAAAAATTTTCAGAAAAAGGCAAAATTGTTCCAAGAGCAATCATCAATTTAGCGTCGCCACCAGCAAATAATTTTCCATAATAAAATAAATTACCTAAAACAAAAAAAATTCCCAAACCAATCAACCCTTGATAAAATAAATTAAAATTAAAATTAGAAAATAATCCATAAAAAAATCTCAAACCCAAAGCAAAAATAATCAAAGAAAAATTCAACCAATTCGCAACTTCACGACTTCGCAAATCTTGAATTGTCGCAAACAAAATCCAAACCAACGCCAAACAAATTAATACAACTATGACCATAACTAAAATAAGAAATCTTGTTTTATAATCATTTCTTTTTAGAAGTCAAAACAATGTCCGCACTTCTTTGACGTCCACCTTTTTTGTAAGGATGTTTTTTCTTTTCTCGCTTTTTATCTTTCCCCTTATTTCTTC
>DAIQOR010000013.1:0-6188 GCA_036787775.1 bacterium
CATTCAGGCGAAGCGGAATGCGAGGGATTGGGGAGAAAAGTTTAAAAGTAGGAAAATCTTACTTTCTTACATGGAAATGATAAAGATGAGTTCAAAGGGACAGATTGTAATTCCATTAAAGATTAGAAATGAATTAAAGCTAGACGAAGGTTCGATGATGGTCATCGATAAAGTGAAAGGTGGAATTGCAATAAAAAAGGTGGATGAAAAATTTGTTGCAAAAATAGAAAGAAGTATGAAAGATATTGTTGCAGGAAGAATTACTGAATGGAAAGGTTAAGTTTCTTTCTTAGTTATTTTCAAAAACTATAAATATCCTCTTTTCTTTAGTGTTTTATGCAAGAGGTGATAAAGGCGTCGGGCGAGAAAGAAAGATTTAGTTCTAAAAAAATTTATCGAGGGATTGTGCTTGCTGGAGGGTCGAAGAAGTTGGCTTCTGATACACTGGATTATGTTCGAAAAAATTTTAAACAGGATATTACGACGGAGGAGATTCTTTCTTTGGTTTTGAAAAGTTTGAAGAGCGAGCGGGGCGTTGCGGCGCGGTATGATTTGAAACGGGCGATAATGTCTTTGGGTCCGAGCGGGTTTCCGTTTGAGACTTATTTTTCTGCAATCCTTAGTGAGCATGGTTACAAGACTTCACTTAGACAAGTTTTGAAAGGAAAAAATGTGAATCAGGAAATTGATATTATTGCGAAAAATAAACATTCGTATATGGTCGAGTGCAAGTATCATAATAATTCTGGGAACTATGCGGGGTTGAAAGAGGCGATGTATACTTATGCGAGGTTTCTCGACGTGAAAAAATATCATTTGGATTTTCCGTGGTTGGCGACGAATACGAAATGTTCAGATAGCGCGAAGAATTATGCAAAGGGCGTGGATTTGAAAATTACAAGTTGGAATTTCCCGAAGGATGAAAGTTTGCAAAAAATGATTGAGGACAAAAAACTTTATCCTGTGACTTTGGTGCGAGACATAAGTTCTGAAAATAAAAATAAATTATATTCGGCGCATGTTATGTTTATTCGGGATTTGGTTAATTTGTCTTTTAATGATTTGAAAAGAAAGACTAAAATTTCCGACGATGTTTTGAAAAAGATTATTTCTGAAGCGAAGGAAATTTTGGGTTGAAACTAGTTTCTCCAAACTGAATATAATAAACTCTTTCTTAAAGATTATAATTAAATACTATGGAGGTTAAAAAATGAATACTTGGGCAATTGTAGGAATTTTCGTTGGGATATTGGTTATTGCAAGTGTTGCGTTAGTGACAGCGAATACTGGTGAAGATACTGATGTTCCTGTTAGTTCGCAATCCTGTTCTACTTGTGGTAACTCGTGCACTGCTGAATCAAATTGTGGTTTAGCGAAGTGTGGTGCTGTTAGCGGTGGGACTTGTGGTTGTGGTAAATAACTAACAAAGTATATAAATTATTTTTTCTTTTTTTTAATTAGATAAATTTTAAAGGATTGTTTCTATATAATAATATGAAAAAAGAGGGAAGAGATAGATTACGAGGGTTTATTGAAATTTTTGCTGTAATTGCGTTGTTTATTTTTTTTGCGTATTTAGTTCAGGCGAATTATGATTATTTTCAGGGGCTTCTTGGGGATAAGCAAGGAGGGATGTTTTATTATTTTATTATTAGTGTGGTTTCGATTTTGATTGCACCGATTAGTGCTACGCCTCTTTTGCCCGTCGCTGCGAATCTTTGGGGTTGGTTGAACGCGGCAATAATTAGCGTGGTTGGTTGGACGATTGGTGCTTGGCTTGCTTTTATTATTGGAAGAAAATATGGAATTGCAATTGTGAAGAGATTTGTTTCAATGGAAAAAATTCATAAAGCTGAGGCGAAAATTCCTCGAGATCATTTGTTTTGGAGTGTTGTTATTTTTAGAATTATTTTGCCGACGGATATTTTAAGTTATGCTTTGGGAATTTTTACAAAGATGAAAACTTCTCGTTATATTTTGGCGACGATACTTGGTTTGATTCCTTTTACTTTTGCTTTAGCGTATCTTGGAACGATTCCAATTTTGTATCAAGTGATTGTTTTCGTCGTGGGAATAATTATTATTGGAATTTTATTTCTTGCGAGATATTTTATTTTTTCAAAAAATCAAAACGCTTAAAAAGTATTGTTTCTATATTCTATCATGGGTAAGTTATTAATTATTTCCGTTGTGGTTCTTTTGGTTTTGGTCGTTGGTTTTGTTTTGTTTAATAATTCTAGTGAAGAAAATATTAGTGGGAAAACAATTTTAAATGTGGATGAAAATTTAGTGAACGAAGAAAATAATTTTGCGGATTTCACTTCGGAGTTTACTTGTTCTATGATGAAAGGTTTTGATGCTTCAGAAACTTTGGATGATAATCTTGGTGTGCTTGCTCAAACTGAAAGTATTGCTGAAAAATATGATTTGACTTTGGAAGATATTGAAACTTTAGAAAAGAAGTATGAAAATAATATTGAGTTCCAGCAAAAAGTTTTTGAGGGTATGAAAAAATTGTGTCCTGAAAGTTTAGAGGGTGCTTCGTTGCAATAAAAATGGGAAAAAAATTAAGAAGAAAATTAGCGTCGGTAGGTGTGTGGTTTGGATTAGCCATTGTTATTTTTACACATGTTTATGTTTTGGCCGTTGGGCTTCCGCAGGAAATGGTTAGAACTCACGCAATACTCAATTTAATCGCGGGTGGTTTGATGCTTATTAGCGGTTTGAATATGGGAAAATAATCATTAAATTGAAAGGAGGTAAAAATGGTGAAAAAAAGAAAAAATATTAAGAGTGCGTCTTCTGGGGAAAAAGAGTATTCATGTAAAGGTGTGCACGGAATCGGAATGTTAATTTTCGGTTTGGTGATTGCATTAAACGCATGGTATGGTTGGACAGATGCTTGGTTGCTATTAGGTGGACTTTTAGCTCTTGGCGGATTGAAGAAAATATTTATGATGCCTATGTGTTGTAAATAAAGTTTTTTATTTTTGTTTTTATTTTTTATAATGACAAGCTTTTTATAGTCAAGTGTTTCTAACTTAAAATGCAAAATAAAAACTCTTTAAAACTGGAAGATATTTTTCCTGATGGATGTAAAATTAAGTTGGACAGCGACGGAAGATTATCTCTCACAGCAGGAATGACATTTAATTTTATTCAGACGAATGAAGAAAATAATATCGGTCTTGAATATCCTTGTTATAATTGTGTTCGAACATGTGAAGTTAGAAAAGTTGAATATAGAGATAAAAAAAATAGATATTTTATCCAGCCTTCAAATACTCCTTGTAGAAAAGTTTCGGTTGAAATTACCGAATATTAAAAAATAAAAATAAAAATAAAAATTTATTTACTCAGATGTTTCTTCTGGTTCTGAAGCCAAAAAAGCCCACCAGGGTTTTTGTGTTCTTATGATTTCCCCAGTTTCTGCGTCAACTTGTGCTTGAACTTGCATTTTTGCTCCGAACAAACCTAAAACTTTTGATTGTCTTTGAGTTTTTAATTCGTAAGCCATTTTTGTTTGGTCTCCATTTCCAACTTCTCTAAGTTCTATGTTACATTCTCCGTCACAATTTTTTAATCTTAATTTGTTTAATGCAGTTTGAGAAGCGGTGTTCGGCATTACTTTAACTTCTGCGTCTTGTCCGTTTGAAAGTCTCGCGTAAAGTCTTGTTTGTTCTTCGTTCTGATACATTTCGCACGGGCAGTCAGCGTTAACTTCGCCTGATTGAAGTCTGAACATGTTTCCTACTCGAGACATACTCATTTTTCCTCCAGCGAAATTTAATTCTCCTTCTTGCGCCATTATCTTTGCTCCGATTCCTTCACCAGTTCCCTCGCCTTCTCCGTCTTGTCCGCCAGCAGCGATTACTGAATCATGATAAGGGCCAGTTCCGTCCTGAGCTCCAACTTCTGCACTTACACATACCAAACTCATTAAAGCGATTGTGGCAAAAACCATTACACTTAAAATTGTTTTATTCATTTTGATACCTCCTTTCATTTCTGTTTGAAGGTAATTTATTTTTCATATCACACCTAATCTTTTTTATTATTTAATTTCTTCGTGAAACTCCCTGTTAACAAGTTGAAACATCACCGAATTTTGTAAACAGCGCTAACTCTTGCGGATATTTCTTTATCGCCTGGTTGAATATTTGTTGTTGCTTCTTTTGCCATCATCGCATCTTCAGAAACACCAGAGGCAGAATAAACTCTCCAAGGATAATAATTGAAATCGTCTAAAGAAACTGAAACTAATTTTCCTACTTTTTTGTCTAGCCCGTCTGCTAAAGCTTGTGCTTGAACTTTCGCGTCTTGAGCTGCGAGTTTGATTGCTTCGGCTTTTGCTTCGCTTTGTTTTTCTGGACTTAATTCAAAATTGATGTAAGAAATTCCTGCACCTGCATTCACTCCAGCGTCGATGACTTGCCCTATTTTTTGTGTCTCGGAAGTTGACATTTCTATTTTTATTGAGTGAGTTGCGACATAACCTTTTGGAATCATTTTTCCATTAATCCATTCGTTGTTCGGGTAGACGTTGAAATTTTCTGTGATTATGTTTTTTTCTTCAAATCCTAATGCTAAAATGTTTGTTGTTAATTTTTCTACTATTTCGGAATTCAATTGGTTTGCTTCGGAGCTTGTGGTTGCTTTTGATTCGACGTTAAAATAAACCGTGACTAAGTCTGGCATTGAGTTGAAAGTTGCTTGTCCGTTGACGGAAATTGTGTCTGATGCGGGACTTAATTTGTAAATTCCAATTAAAGATAATAAGATAATTCCTACCACAATTATTGTTGTTATTTGAACTGACTTGTGCATGAAATATTAAAGAAACGTGGATTTATAAGTTTTGGGGGAAGTTTTATAATTCTCTTAAACATTCTTAATTCATGAAACTCGAAACACAGGTTAAGAAAACTCTTGAGAAAATCAAATTGAGTAAGAAAGATAAAATTATTGTTGCGTTGTCTGGAGGGAAGGATTCTACGACGACGGCGTATCTTTTGAAAAAGTTCGGGTATAATCTTGAGGGTTTGCATATTGATTTGAAAATTGGAAAATATAGTGATGACTGTCGGGGCGCGGTTGTGGAGTTGTGCGAGATGTTGGGAATTGGTTTGCATCTTTATGATATGAAAAAGGAAATGGGCGGTTCGATGTGTTATATTCGGACGGGGATTCAGAGTTCGCAGAAAGGAAAGGGTTTGAAAAATTGTGCGATTTGTGGGGTTATGAAAAAATGGATTTTGAATCGTGAGGTGCGGAAGTTGAAGGCAAATTTTATTGCGACGGGGCATAATCTCGACGACGAGGTGCAGACTTTTTTGATGAATATATTTAAGGGTTCGCCGAAGTTGAGTGCGAATACTGGGGCGGTTACACAAAATATTTCGAATAAAAAATTTGTTCCGCGAATTAAACCTTTATTTTATGTTTTGGAAAACGATATTCGAGATTATACAAAAAAGAAAAAGTTGCCGGTGGTTTATGAAAAGTGCCCGTGTGCAATTGATTCTTATCGGATAACTTTGAGGAAGTTTTTGAATAGTTTGGAAGAGAAAGATAAAGTTAATATTATGAAAAATTTTGACAAGTTGAAAAAGAGAATTGAAAAACTGAAGGACAAGGATAAGAGTTTGGAGTTTTGTGAGGTTTGTGGGGAGCCTTCTCGAGGGAAAATTTGTAAAATGTGTGCTTTGATAAAAGGTTAGGAAGATTTATAATCTGGGTTTCTGAATGTTTCGTATGAAAAGTTTAATTCAAAAAACTGGGAAAATATGGGGAATAATTAACTTGATTTCAATTTTGAGTGGGGGATTTGCTACAGACACTTATAATACCACTATGGATAAAATTAGAGAAAGAAAAAGTCTTGAGTTGGGATTAGTAAAGTTAAATGAAGGCTTGATAAAATACAGAGAAAATGCTGTTGAATGTCTGCTTGAGAGAAAAGGTTATGAAGTTGTTTTGGAAGGAATTAGAAAAAATAAAAAATATTCTGATAAAAATAAAATACATCTCTTTGAACATTTGAAACCTCACGACACGGAAAGTTGTAGGACTGCAAAAGAATTGCAGGATAAAATTGATGTTTATTTTCGATTAAGACCAGATGTTGGAAACATGGAAAGTTATACTGGAGTGATAAGTGTATTGGATTCTTGGGAAATTATTAAAGG
>DAIQOR010000017.1:0-1174 GCA_036787775.1 bacterium
TTTCATAAGTGAAGAAAAGAAATGGAGTTTAAATAATTTTATTTTATTGAATCTCTAATCTCATTCATATTCACAAATTTTCCCGGACAGGTTTTTGTGACGTCTGGAAATTCGTTGTGTCCTAAAATATTTTCTGGAGGGACATTATTTTCTTTTGTTTTTTGTTTAAGAAATTGAAGAAGAGTTTCGATTTGTTTTGAAGTTGGAGGATGATTGTCAAGATTTCCGTTTAGGCAAATTCCAATTGAGTTTTCGTTGTGGTTTTTTACGTGGGCTCCTTGAAATTTTTCGGAACGCGCGGGTTGAATTGTTCCATCTTGAAAAATTATCCAGTGATATCCAATATCTTCCCAGCCGTTTTTTTCAACATGTAAAATTCTAATTGAATCTAAAGTATGATTATCGTTGTTCGAATGGTGGATAACAATTTTAGAAATTTTATTTAATGGTAGCATGGAGAAATAAGGAAAGAAGAATATAAATAATTAATTATTTTTTTTGTCTTCTTTTTATTCCAGCTCTTATAGAAGGTCGAACTTTTGAAGTTGGATGTTTGTTTCGAAGTCCTCGTGATTTCTTTGCAGCGCTTGTTAATCCACGAAGTCCTCTCTTTGCGTTTGCACCTTCAGTTATCCATTTTGTTGTCTTTCCCGTTTTTATTTCTTGTTTGCTTGGGTCGACGCAGATTACTTCAAAGAAATAATGCATTCCGTCTTTTCCGATTTGATAAGAATTTAGAACTTCAAGGTTTGTGTATTTTCTTGCGACTCTTTGTTCTGCAATCCATTTGTAAGACATCTTAAGAGTTTTTCGCGGATGCATTCTTTTTGACCTTCGTCCTTTTTTCGGTCGTGTTCTTTTGTGTCCTCCTCTTTGAACTCTGATTCTAATTGTTACAAATCCTTTTTTGTCTTTATATCCGAGAGCCCTCGCTTTGTCAAGTCTTAAAGGCTTGTCAACTTTCACTTGTGCGTCGGACTTTCGCCATTCGACCATTCTTTCTCGAAGAGTTTTCGCGTCTGGCTTTTTCCAAGCTTCTTTAATATAATGATATAATCCTTTAACCATTAATAACTGAGATAAATTTGGTTTTTAAAGTTTAAGGTTTGGTTTCAAGTTGTTAACAAGCAGTTTCGGGAAGGAATTATATATAAATTGAGATTTGTAAAATTAG
>DAIQOR010000006.1:0-11977 GCA_036787775.1 bacterium
ATAAAAAATTCATAAAAGATGTAATTGAATTAAAAAAGAAATACCAAATTCACCCAGCAGGAGAAGGAGGTGAATTCGAAACTTTCGTTTTAAATTGCCCAATGTTCAAAAAATGTTTGAAAGTAAAAGACAAAAAAATTTCTGGGGAAGGAAATAGTTGGAAAATGGAGATTGATGTTGAATAGAATTTTATTTCTTAATATTCTTGTCTCTCCAAAAAAACTTATTTGTAATTTTCTTATTAATCAGATGAATTTTATTCGCTTGATTCAATAAAACTTTTGAGGAACAATTTTTAACTAAAAAGAAATCTCCATCTCTTTAGAGTGGAGTAAGTTTCTCCCGACAAATATTTATTCTAGAAAGTATTGATTATAGGAGCCGAGATACTCGGCTCTTTGAAAGTTTTACTTAGTGATAACTTTCTCAAACCTAATAAATGTTTGCTTTTGCTTAGCGAGAGCTCTGGAGGAAAAATGGAAACCCAAATTCAAATAAATCAATACAAAAGAACAGACCACAGCGTCGGAGTTATGATGTTGCACCTTGAATGGTGCACTAAATATCGATACAAGATGTTTAGAAAATTGTGTATTGTTAAGTTAAAGGGACTTAATCATATTAAAAAATTTAAATGTAATCTTTAAGCGGTGCTGTTTTCATTAGTCGCTTTTTTCCAATTTCACAATAATGCTCATCCATTTCTATACTTATGGAATTTCTATCTAATTTTTTACATGCATGAGCAGTTGAAAAACTCCCTCCAAAAGGATCTAAAACTAAATCGTCTTTGCTTGAACTTGCTTTAATAAAAATTTCTAATAATTGAACAGGAATTTGACAAGGATGAGGAGTTTTATCTTTACTGACATTCTTTACAAGATTAAACTGAAATACGTCATAAGGAGTTTTTCCTTTACTACCATTTTTTATTCTCTCAATTATTCTTTTATCTGTTGGATTTCTATACGGCTCTGCAATATCGTCTTTATTGAAAACTTTATTTTTCTTTCCTTTGATATAAAATAAAATTGAATGTTGGCTTCTTGTAAAATTCGTTGGGGACATTCCTGTATTAACTGGATAATGCCAAGTCATCCAACGCTTAAATGTTAATTTCTCGTCGAGAAAAGGCATAAGATAAGCATTATTTTCAGGATAGTTAAAAAGATACAAAGCCCCGCCCTCTTTCAAAACTCTTATACATTCACTTAACCATTTCTCGCACCATTGAATATATCCTTCTTTGCTTCGATTGTCTGCATAAGAATTATATTTTTTTCCTATATTGAAAGGTGGATCTGTAACTATCAAATCTATACTCTCATCTTGAAGTTTCTTTAATTCTTCTATACAATCCCCACAAATAATTTTATGTTCTGTCGCCATCTTTTCTTTATAATAAATTCTATGTTTTTTCATTTTATATTATTTTGGTTTGCTAATTCAATAAGTGAAAGCCACTTATTAGGAGCATTTAATTTTTCTTTCAATTCTGGACAAGCCAATTCATAAGGACAGCAATTTATCGCTTGATGTTTTCTTATGAAGTTGTGAAATATCTCATAGCCATTCATTATAGCAAAAGCCCCATTAATAGAACCAAATCCACGAAATACTTTTGTTCTCTCTCTTATGTTTGAGTGCATTCTTTCAATCTTATGATTAAATCCCTCATTCTTTAATTGAGTTACAGGATGGCGAATAACTGACGGATTTTTTGTTTTTCTATAATCAACACCCATAACTTTAACTGCAGAAATATAATCATTAAATCCGTCGCTTGTTATTATCTTAATTTGATTTTCGGTTTTATATTTAACTTGTTTCAAAACAGATTTTATTTCTTCACTTGTTCTATGTCTTACAAATTTAGAAGCAACCATAAAACGAGTTTCTGTATCTATGCTATCAATAAAAAATGCTTTTCTTTTATTAACTCTATATTCTACTTCATCAATTTGTAATTCTTCACTTGCTTTTATCTTTAATTTATCTGTAAAATTTCCTATCACTTTTGAGTATTTTAAAACCCACGAATATATTGAAACCCAAGAACTATTATGAGGATAGAAAGCATTTAGATGTTCCTGACCTTTTCTTGTGCTTACACCACGATAAAATAAATCTAAACATAAAGTAATTTTTTGCGGTGCATTTCTCATTCTAAAAAATCCGTCGTCAATTACAAATCTATGAGAACATTCTTTGCATGAATATCTTTGTATTTTTCCTCTATTTTCTGTTTTTCTAAATCCTCTCTTAATTAATTCTTCAGAATTACATTTAGGACAGGAAAGTTTTTTATATTCTGATTTCTTATTATTTTTGTTATTCATCTTGATCGGTGTGTAACAAAAGAGGGGTGTTGAAGCACCCTTCATATTCTTTTGTTGTTTTACTTATAAAGTATAACCTATTAAGTAATTTAACCTTTATAAACATTTCGGTAGTTAAGTATAACCTTAAAAGTAAAGTTTTATAAACTTTGTTTTCTTGTATAATTCATGGCAGAAATTGAAGTTAAAATGAAAAAGTATAAGTGTGACAGATGTTCTCATGAATGGATACCAAGACAAAAGGAAAAGCCGACTATATGTCCAAAATGTAAAAGTCCATATTGGAATAAACCTCGTCGTAAAAATAGAAAAGTATAAATAGATGTTATACTTGAGTTTATTATGAAAAGTATTGAAAGGGGGTATAAATAATTATTATTTTTTATAGAAAAGTTTAAAAGAAAACTTATAGTAATATTATTATGGCAGACAAATTTAATTTAAAAGTTGAGATTGTAAGATGTGAAAATTTAAAACCCTCTGTTAGAGGCGAACATAATTTGCCAGCCAAAGGATTTGTTGTTAAAAAAATTGTTAAGAATTCTCCGTTAGTTATTAGTTATGAGAAAATAGATGGAACTTTTATGAAATTTTTAAATTCTAAATTAGAGAATTGTAATATGGTTCCAGTTGTTAAAAGATTTAGAGAGGAATTTAATTGAGGTTTTAAATGGCAGAGGCATATATTTTCTGTCCAGATGTTATAACTGATGCCTTTGATAAAAATAGTAAAAATCATTTATTTACTATTGCATTAATATCTTTATTATGGGATGAAAAACAAAAATATTCGCCTTCATCTAAAAGATTCACTGGATTTGTAAGTGATTATCATAAATCTAAAATGATAGATATAGCATTAGAAATGCTTAATGATGAAAAAATAGGAGAAGAAGAACTATATACCCTAAATATTATTTTAAGTTCATTAGAAGAAGAAGGGATAAATTATGAAGAATATAAAGATGAATATACTCCAATATTTGATTTATGTGAACAAATAAAAGATAGTTATGATAATATTATTGTATGTAATAATGGTCATGCGGATAAGATTCAAAAAGAATTAGGATTTAAATATAATATTTTATCTTCTGATCAAGCATTTCTTAAAATATTTGATAGAAGTAAATTTGAATGTGATTAAATCTTCTCTCTAACCATTCTACCTTTCTCGTCGATATTCCCAATAAGTATAACCTTATCTTTTATTTCTCTCAATTTCTTTATACTTAAACTCGGTCCATAAAAGTTTTTACTCATATTCGATTTCCAATCTGTTTTTTCTAATTTAACACAGCAAACAAAAAACTCGTCGATATCTCCGCCCCACGAAACAAGAAAATAATCAAATGGTCTTTGGCTAAATTCTCCGCCTGTCCAAGCATTTTTTGTAGAAGTCATTTTAATCTCGAGAGGTAAATTTATTTTAGTAAATAGTAAATCTGGCTCTCTATCTGCTTTTGCTTCTTTTACTACATATCCAAGGTTTTTAGTAAAAACTTCGGCAGATACCTTTTCCATTATCTTACCTATAATTTCAGATAAATTCTTATTAGAAAATGTAATCTCATAAGGAGTAATAAGGTGTTGTTTAACTTCTAACATTCTCCGAGATACTTCTCTCATAATTTCAAGAAGATTATCTCTTGTTGCTATCTTTTTTAGTTTCCTGTCCATAAAGAAGAAAAGAAAACACACTATTTAAAAGTCCCGCTTACTTAACAATACATACGAATAGTAACCTTTAATAATATTAGTTTGATTCTTAACTTTATGGAACACCAAATGAAATTGTACGAAAGCCCGTTCGATAGAATTAAGTCGGGCAAAAAGAGAATTGAAATTAGACTTTTTGATGAAAAAAGACAAAGACTTAATCTTGGTGATATCATTACTTTTTCAAAATTGCCCGACTTAAATGAAGATTTGTCTGTTGAGGTCATCGGTCTTTTACGATATAAATCTTTTCAAGATTTAGTTGATGATTTTCCGATGAGTTATTTTGGTTATCCCGATGATCAAGATAAACGGGCTTTCGTTGAATCAATTTACAATATTTATTCTAAAGAAGATGAACAAAAATATGGTGTTTTTGGAATAAAAATCAAATTAGTTTAACGGGCGTTTTCTCAACTCTCCTCACTTCGTTTGTCGGCACGTTGCACTCTCGCTAACACTCGGGCAAGCAACAGCGATTTAAAGGGATTTTCTTACAGAAAATCACCCAAATTTTTTTGTCAGCTCCGAAAAATCCTCCAGCCATATGGGTCAGATTTTTCGAGGACAAAAAACTTCTTTAAATCCCGATGTTAAACGAAATTTCTAATTCTCCTAAAATCTTAAAAATCCCTTTTCCTTTTTCTCACAATGATACTAATAATAAAAACAAATAAAGAACCCCTCCACGATTTAGAATTTGTAAAACCAATCGAGAACCTCCTCGCAAACGGTAACAGGATGTTCAAGACAAAGCATTATGAAGAAGTCAACTCAAAAAACATCAGCAACTCAACCAAAATAATTATCTGTGGGACATCCCTAAAAGATTTTGATTATATTAAAGACATAAAAAAATTCCAGTGGATAAAAGAATACGACAAACCAATTCTCGGGATCTGTGCCGGAATGCAAATCATTGCATTAATTCATGGTCAGAAACTAATCAAATCCGAACACATCGGAATGAACAAAGCAATCTTCAAAAAAGAATTCCTCGGGCTAACAGGAAAACACGAAGTTTACGAACTGCATCAAATGTGCCCAACAACCCAAGGAGAAGATTTCATAAAATTCACAAATTCAAAAATACCTCAGGCAATAAAATTAAAGAATAAACC
The DNA here is from genome assembly GCA_036787775.1 of bacterium. Lineage (GTDB taxonomy): Archaea > Nanobdellota > Nanobdellia > Pacearchaeales > GW2011-AR1 > DAIQOR01. Next base: position 5,180 of record DAIQOR010000006.1, read on the forward strand.
AATCTACGGAACACTTTTCCACCCCGAAGTCCGGAACAAAGAACTAATTTTGAATTTTGCTAAACTTTAAATATCTCCCTTCCCTCTTTTCAAAATGCCCCGAACAACAAAAACTCTAACAATAATGTTCACAGACATAAAAGGTTTCACCGACAGAACATCCAAATCGTCAAGAGACCAACTCAAAAAAATGCTCGACCTCCACGACGAATTAATCTGCCCTTTCTTCAACGAATTCGGAGGCGAAATTGTCAAAACAATCGGCGACGCATTTATGGTAACCTTTCATTCTCCAACCGACGCAGTTTTATGCGGAATAAAAATTCAAAACGAATTAGACAAACACAACGAGGATTTACCAAATGATGAAAAATTAGAAATAAGAGTTGCAATAAATACTGGAGAAGTAACCATAAAAGACAACGACGTTTTCGGAGAAGCCGTGAATATAGCCGCACGATTAGAAGGAATCGCCGACGCCGGTGACATTTATTTCACAGAATCAGTTTACCTCTCAATGAACAAAGCCGAAATCCCAACAGCTTCAGTAGGTTACAGACATTTCAAAGGAATCCCCGAAGAAATCAAAGTCTACAAAGTTCTAAGAGAAGGAATGAAAAAGAAAGGTCTATTCGCAAAAAAAGACAAACAAATTATCCGACACCACAGCTCTAGAAAAAAATTCAACTGGAAAAAAATTCTCAAATGGATTGGAATTATTTTCTTAATTTTATTTGTCATCGGTGCGATTTCTAACAACCAACAAAAACAAGAAGAAGAAAAACAAAAAGCACAAGCACTCGCGCAAGAACTCGAACAATTAAAAGATGACGCTCAACAACATGCATTAAATAACAATATCCCTGCATTAAGAAATGATTTAGAAAAATTAAAAGATTTAAGCAGTAGAATTGGATACCCCGCAGAACTCGAAAGATTCATCACCCAATTCGAACTCAAACTCGACCAAATAGAATCTCAGAAAATTAAAATAACCCCAGAAATGGTTCAAAAATAATTATTTTTTCATCTTAGGCTCAACAATCTTATCAACCTTTTCTCTTTTCCTTTTTCTTTCTTTCTCAATTTTTCTCTCAGTATTTTCTTTGTCTCTCTTAACTTTTTTCCGAACCAACAACTCTTCTTCTTCAACAAAATTTAACAAACCATCTCTAAATTTATGCCCAATCACAATTCCCAATCCAATTCCAAAAAGAAGTGCCATATAAATAAAAAAACCCAACATAATTAAAATATAACCTGTGACATCGACGTGAATTCTTACTTTTCTAATAATTTCTTTAGATTGTTTATTCTTTCCAACGGGAATTTTCCCAGTCAACCAACTCAAAAAAGTATTAATAAGATACCCAAATATAAATCCAAAAATAAACAAAAAGATAAAGTCCCAATACATTTTAAATTTTCAACAAACTCTCCTTTCCGCTATCTAAATCCTTAATTCTAAATTTCATAATTTTAACCTCTTTAGTACCAACGAAAACCACTTTTTTAAATCCATAGGAATTCGCATATTCCAATGCTTTTGATGGTTTACCATAATAAATTGAAACAATCCGCCCTTGCTTTCTCAACTTCTGAGCCAAAACCATTGCCTTTTTATCTTCTCCCAAAGAAACAATCAAAAACTTTTCCAAAGCCACAATCATTTTTGTCACCATACAAATTCTCTCCAAACCAAAACTAATCCCCGTACTCTGCACGCCCTCAAACTCATAACTTCCGCCAGCAATAATTGTCTCCCGAATATCCTTAGTTTTAACCTCAAAAACAGTTCCGTTATAATAACTCAACCCCCGAATCACCGTCGGAGCAAACAAAACTTTAACCCCGTAATCTTTACAATATTTCATTAATTCCAAAATTTCTTTGTAAGCCTCAAATTGTTTAAAATAAATCTCCCCTTTCTTAAAATTATTAATTAACTTCTCCGCCCCGTATTTTTTCAAATTAACAACAATTTCTTTCTCGGGAAGTTTATCAAATTTGTCTAACTCTCTCAAAACAAATTCCTTATCTTTTTTCTTTATTCCTTCCTTCTCCAAAATTTCATCTAATAACTTTCGATTATTAAAAAGAATAATTCCTTTAATTTTCAAAGCATTCAGAATCTCGTTCAACATGACAAAATTCTCCGCCTCCTCTTTCATCGTCGAACCAACAATATCCGCATCGCACTGAATAAACTGCCTCAACCGATTTCCACTAACAGGCTCGTCCCTAAAAACTTCCCCAATCTGATATCTCTTAAACGGCAACTTCTGATTTTTCATCAACCGCTTCAACTGAAAAGTAAACTCATATCTCAAAGCAAGTTTTCGCTTTCCTTTATCTTGCAACTTAAAAATATCCGAAACAGCCTCGTCATTCGCATTGTCCCCTCGAACAAATTCTTCATATTCAATTATTGGAGTCTCCGCAGGATTAAACCCGTATCTCTCAAAAACATTCCGAATCATTTCTCTAATAACTGCTTTCTTCTCAGCCTCAGCACCGACGTAATCTCTAAACCCTTTCACATTTTCCATTATTTCTTCTTCTCCAATTTTTTAATTAAATTATCAACTTTATTTTTAACCATTTCAATTCTCCCTTTCAAAACTTTAATAGAATCGCCAGGATAAACATCCGGAATTTTCCAAACTAAAACTTCTTTCTTAAATCTCTTACTCTTAAAAACACTAACCGGAATATTGTCTCCCACAATCACAATTAAATCCTGCTCAATCAAATCCTCGTATCGAATAGGTTTCGGAAGCCCCTTAATTTGCACACCCATTTCTTTCGCCAAATTAACTTCCCGCTCATTCAAAGCATAACTACCGACGACAAAACCAGCACTTATCACTTTAATATCTTTATCTTTATTTTTCTGATTAAAATACGCCTCAGCAATCTTGCTCCGAAATCGATTATATTTACAAACGAACATTATTTTCATTTCAAATCCTCCACGAGTTTTTCAACCCTCTTTTGTATTTTAAAGATTATTTTCTTTATATTCTTTTCATTTTGCCTCTGCTCGTCTTTAATATCCCACCGAATAATTTTTTTCTTCAACGGAACCAACCAATAATCAAACATCACATTCGGAATATCTTTCGCCACAATAATAATTTTATCCGCATCAATCAATTCTTTCAAATCCACAGACTTAGATTTAAAATTAATATTAACCCCTAGCATGTTCCGCGAAACCCTAAACTGCTTCTCATCCGGCGCCCCGCCCATAATAAAACCCCGACTAATCCCGACGTAATCCTTATTCTTATTCAATTTATTAAAATATCTTTCAGCAACACGACTCCTAAACGCATTATACTTACAAATAAAAATTATTTTTTTCATTTTAACATTTTCTCCATCAAAACTCCCTCTTTTGATTCTTTAATTCCAATTTTTTTGTACAACTTAAAGGCATTAGATTTCTTACTAGCAATCAACATAAAAGATTCATAACCTTTTTTTCTGTAAATTTCAATTATCTCCTTAAGAATTTTTGTTCCAATTCCCTTCCCTTGAAACTTTTCGTCAATAGCAAATTCTTCTCCAAATGCAATTTCTCCAGGGCACATAAAATTAGGATTAACGACGGCAAAACCAACCAATTCCTCGTCTAATTTAATCGAATACAAATCATAAAATTCATAGTAAAATTTCATTTTCTTTAATGCCTTGGGCAAAGTCCAATTTTCTTCATAAGGCACTTTAGAAAACTCCTTCACATAAATCTTAGAAATAACTTTCAATTCACTTTTTTTTGATTTAACTAATTTAACTTTCATTTTTCATTCCTCTTTTTTAAATTCTCCCCAGCGGAAGGTGAGCATCTTCTGGAATTTGCGAATAAACTAAAATTTCCTGTTTTATTTAAAGCAACATTCCACGGAGTGCGAATTGCGGAGTCGAAGACTCCCGACAAAGGGCGAAAGGAGGGAGTCGAACCCTCTTTGTACGGACCACAACCGCAAGTAATAACCGTTATACCACATTCGCCATAACATTTAATTAAAGAGAAAATTGAATTAAAAATCTTCCTATCTTGACCACAACCGCAATAATTTAATTTAGAAGCACAGCTATTAAAATCTTTCTTATCGACAATGCCGACAGCCACGAATTTTAATTACCATAATTTTCAATAGAAATAAGGGTTTTTATAACTTTCTAGATATTATATTTTCTTATCACACCCTCTAAATAATCTCTCGCAAAAGGATTAGTCAAATTTGGAATTTCCCTCTCAGCTTCTCTAATATAAAATTTTCTTATATCTTCAAATTTTCCATCAACAAAAACTCCGCACGGATTTTCAATATGCTTCTCTAAAAAGAAAACGCATTTCCATATCAGTTCTATTTATAATCCCTTTAGCCATCGAAACCCCTAATTCTCTACTTTTTTAAACTTAACTATTCTATATATTTAATGAAATACGAACTTCTCGCACCGGCAGGAAATTTTCCAATGTTAGTCACGGCCATCGAAGCAGGAGCAGACGCAGTTTATTTTGGGCTCCAAGAATTCTCAATGCGAGCCGGAGCAAGAAACTTCAAAATCTCGGACTTAAAAAAAATAAAAGAAATATGTAAACCAAAAAAAGTAAAAAAATATCTAACACTAAACACAATAATTTATGACAAAGAAATTTCCAAAATTGAAAAAATAATCGAGCAAGTCAAACCTTTCGTCGACGCAATAATTTGTTGGGATTTATCAATAATCCAACTTTGCAAAAAACATAAAATCCCATTCCACATTTCAACTCAAGCGTCGGTTTCAAATTCCGAATCAGCAAATTTCTACAAAAACTTAGGGGCCGAAAGAATTGTTTTAGCAAGAGAATTAAATTTAAAACAAATAAAAGAAATTTCAAAAATAATAAAAGTAGAAACCTTCGCCCACGGAGCTTTATGTTCGAGCATTTCCGGAAGATGTTTCACCTCGCAATTTTTATTTAACAAATCCGCAAATAGAGGCGAGTGCCTTCAACCTTGTCGAAGAGCTTACAAAGTTATCGATGACGAAGGCAACGAATTAAAATTAGAAAACAGCAGAATCTTATCCGCAAAAGATTTATGTACTTTACCTTTTATCGAAAAAATGAAAAAAGCAGGAGTAACAACTTTCAAAATTGAAGGACGAAACAGAGACGCAAGATATGTGGACGCCGTCGTGCGGGTTTACAAAAAAGCTTTAGATAAAAAATTAACAACATCTCAAATTAAAAAATTAACAGAAGAATTAGACAAAGTTTATCATCGAGAATTTTCTTCAGGTTTTTATTTAGGACTTCCAACTTCGGACGATTTCACAAAAACAGAAAACTCCGCATCAAAAGAAAAAAAACACTTCATCGGAAAAGTCACACACTATTATCCAAAAATCGGCGTCGGAACAATTCAATTAGTTTCTTCAGTAAAAGTCGGCGATGAATTAAATATTATTGGAAAAACAACCGGATTAAAAAAAGTAAAAATAAACAAAATTGAAATTGAACATAAAGATTCACAAAAAGGAATAAAAGGTCAAGAAATTGGAGTCAAACTACCTCTTGTAAGAAAAAATGACGAAGCTTATATAATTAAAAAAGAGAAATAATTTTCCAAAAAAAGAAAATTAAGAAAAATAAATAAAAAAATAAAAATAAATTTAAGCTGAAATCTTTTTGCTTATCTGCTGGTCTTCACAATATATCTTCTCATCAGTGTCTTCAACTATGAAATATGGAGTTGCTTGAACTGAATCTACTTTTGAAGCAAGAGTAATTGTTCCAGGAATAATTCCAAAAAACTGAGTAGTTTCAAGAAGAGGCTTCAAAGTTATTTCAGAGTTTTCAGGAGAACTAATCGCACCAGCTGTAGAGGTGAAAGTTATTTTAACTCCCGCATCATCGCTATTTGAACCCTTTCGCATCACAAAAACATCATATTTAGGAACATCTTCAGTTCCAGTAAGAGTTACTTTAGTAAATTCCAAAGCAGTGTTCAAACATTTTGCTTTTATCGCCGAAGTATTTGTTCCTTCACTAACAATTCCCTGAATAACAACCCAAGCAATTGCAATAACTACTAAAGCCAATCCAATCATTATTACCATAATTATTACAGCAGACATACCTTTTTTATCGTTTATCATCATACCTCCTTTCACTTCGTGAACAATACAAATAAATAGAAACTCTTCTTTAAAAATTTATTCTTTATTAAATTTATCCAAAATATCAAAGAAATCTTTTTTATCAATAACTTTATCCACTTCGCTTAACCCTCGATGCTCCGCCATTTTCCAAAAAGCAGATGGTTTGTATTTCTTTTTTAACGACGCAAGAAACGGAATCCGAGGATCATCCCATCCTTTAAACTCGCCTTTCTCAATTCTTGCTTTTGTCTTCGAACAAGAAATTTCAAGATCAGTAAATTTATATCTTCCCAAAAAAGCAGTCCAAGGAAACTTTTCCCCTAAAACTTTGTAAATCATTTCCTGCCGTTTTGCATTATCCCGATGTTCCTTCGCACGAATAATATGCGTCATTTTTAATTCGATATCATCTACTGTCACCGCCAAATTCATCAAAGGCCAAACCCGATATTTCTTTTTTTGTCGAGGGTGCGGAGTTTCATTAATTCTTGCTAAAGGAAAATCTCTCATGGCGGGATTGGGGTCTTGCATGTTTGATTTAAATCTTAAAATTGCCCCCCCTTCTTTGTAACCCTTTCTATCCAACATCATTTTCCATCTCATCAAATTTTCTTTCTTATCATTATTTCTACAAGG
>DAIQOR010000006.1:12077-33885 GCA_036787775.1 bacterium
CCAACATCATTTTCCATCTCATCAAATTTTCTTTCTTATCATTATTTCTACAAGGACAATTTTCTTTAAAATCCGCAAACTCCTTAAATTTTTCCTGAGAGCAAGTACAAACATAAGCACTATTTAGCCCAATCAATTTTTCTACATATTTATAATAAATTTCCATTCTATCTGATTGAATTACAAATTCAACTTTATTATCAAAAAGCCAGTTTGCTTCTTCCACCAACATTTTATAGGCGGGCACACAAATATTTTCAGGATTAGTATCTTCAATTCTAAAATAAAATTTTCCTCCATATTTTTGAACATAAAGAAAAGATAAACTCGAGGTCATCGCATGTCCAATGTGCATCGGTCCAGAAGGACTCGGTGCAAATCGCATAACAACTCCTTTCTTCCCGACGTCGGGCAACTCAGGCAAACCCTCACGAACCTCACGCTCCGAAACAACATCCTTCAACTTTTCAAATTCTTTTTCCTGCTCAACCAAACTCAACTTATTAACCTCTCCAACAATTTCGGAAATAATCTTCCCAAACTTTTTCATCTCTTCTTTTTTCAAACCCTCCGCAAAAAGCCCAGAAATAACCGCACCCTGATTCGCCTTCCCGCTATAATGCACCGCGTTCTTCAAAGCATACGCCCGTCCCTTTTTCTTCACATCAGATTCTTTCATAATATATTATCCAAAGGAGACTTTATATTTTTAATGGAAGCTTGAGAAATTTGCGTATAAATTTGAGTCGTCTTAATATCTGAATGTCCGAGGAGTTTTTTTAATTGCTTCTTCAACATCTGAAGCCTTTATCCCATTTTTTTTAGCAAAATTTCTCGTTTTTGTGAGCAATTTATTAACTCCCTTAAAAGAAGGCATCTCCAATTTTTTCAAAACAATTGTGTCATTTTCTCCAATAACAACAAATTTTTCTCCAGCTTGAATTTTCATTCTGTCTCTCAAAGCCTGAGGGATAACTACTTGCCCCCTTGAACTCACACTTGTTATTTCAACATTTTCCATTTTAACCTCCAATAAGTTTATATGATTAGTAAGATTATCTTATTTATAAACATTCCTATTCAAAACCCACTCACATCATTTTTTCTCTCAAGAACTTCAATCCTCTGTTTCAAATGATAAACCTGATTCTCAAAATCTTCAATCTTCGCAGTCATGTCCGCCAACCTCTTCGCCAACCTCCGCCTTTTTTCCTCGGGCTCCAAAGCAGAATTATTAAAATTTAAACTCTGTTCATTATTTGAATTTGAAACGGGAGTTGCGTTTGCGCCAAAACCTGGAAAAAACGGAAACGGCGAAATCGAAGTTTTAGGAACATTCGGCGTTTCAGAAACCCTCGAAGCATTCATATCTGAAGAAATATTCTCAACTCTCTCTTGCTGTTTTCGATACCTCTCACCCAAATCCACAAACTCGCCCTTTTTCTTAAAAAATCCCATAATCAAATTAATAATCCGTTATTTTTAAACTTAGTTGTAACAAAAGGTTTTTTAATACAAATCCTTTAATCAATTCATGGTGGAAACAATTTCTGAAATGATCGAGAGAATCAGCCCGCATTATCAAAAGGAAGGTGCTCCCAAATCACACAAAATAGTTTACGATTCATCTTCGGAAACTTTAGAACCTCTTTACTTTTTTATCTTAGATTTATTGAATGACTTCGGACTAAAACCAGAAAAATTAATAGACAACTTCACCTCTTCGCCCGGCTCGGGACACTTTTCAGAAATGGGACAAAGAGCGTCCGTAATGCAACAGCAAGGTGCCCAAACAATGGAAAGAATAAACGCAATTCTCCGAAGCATCCTAAATATAACTTACGATTTAAAAGATTTCAAAATAAGACTCGCGCACTACGACGATTTAAAATCCAACGACAAGGAAAGAAAACAATCCGCAATTTTAGCACTAAAACAAGTCTGGATGGACAAGGTTGACATAAACAAAGGAAACTCCTCGATAAAAGCCATGGCGTTGGGACAAGCTGGTTTCCAAACTTTAATCGACGCGTTCTTAATTGCGAACGACGAAAAAGAAGTAAACAACTTAGATTTAAACGACCGAGTAAAAAGAATTCTAATTCCGCGAGTTGGAGAATTTAAAAATTGGATGGAATTTTCTGGAAAAGAACTTCAAAAAAGATACGAAATGGAAAGAAGTTATTTGAAAAGCCAAGTCAACAGCATGAAACTTTATTCTCGTTGGGCAAAACCCTATCTTCAGGCGGCTGCAAAACTCGAACAAAACGCAACGAACCGAAGCCCGGCTTTGGTAAAAATGTTCAGCACAACAATTCTCGAATTAACTTTATTGGGAAAAAGAAAACTAAATATAGACGGTGCTTCAAGAGACGGAAAACTCCCAGATAGTTTTAGAGAAGAAAAATTCCTAAGCAAAATAAAAAGAAATTATCACACTTGCATTTTAGTTGATTTCAATTTCCGAGGAATTCCTCAAAGAGCAATGCAAAGGGGAGACTTCGTTTTCGGCGGGCGAACAGAAATAACCTTCAAAGGTTACGCGCTCAACGACGACGAAATAAAAAAATTAAACGAAGAATTAGAAAAATCCGACGTGGAAGACGCATTAAATTTAATTCAGGGTGCAACGGACGAAAGCCTAAAACAAATTCAAGATGATATCGATATGTTTCTAAATGAAAAAGAAAAAGAAGAAGAGAAAAAAGAAAAACCCTCTTCGGGAATGAATCCTTTTTCAGCACTTTTTGGAAAATATGAAAAGAAAGCAGATAAAAAATCAGAGAAGAAGGAAGATAAAAAAATAGAAAAAGTAGAACCAGATAATTGGATAGAAGCAGAACACTTTAGAAAAATTGTTGTTGACGACGCTGAAGAAACCGCATTCCTATTTTTTGATATCTACAAAAAAGCCCATGGAATGGCGAGTTATACTTAATAGTAAAGTTTAAAACTCACGTATTCACATAATTTTATGGAACAAGAAGTAACGCCTTTTATGGAATTATATTATGAATTTTATAATTTAAAATTAAGATTAGAAGTATATGACATGTATTTAGAAAAGACGCATGACGCTAAGATTTACCAAAAGTCTAAAGATGGTACAAAAAGATATCATTTTCTTAAGGAAATACTTTTAGAATTTGCCGAATAAAAATTAATTCTTTTTCGACCAGCCATAAACAAAATCATTCCTCCAATCAACAAAACAAAACTCAAAATAAACCAAACATTAAATCCAACAAAATCTCCGACGACAAAACCTGTAATTCCTTTGTAAGCTAAAAACCCCAGCCCAATTCCCTTCAAAACCAACAAACCACCAATTAATTTTTTCCAATTCATCAACAAATTAAAATACGCAACTATTTAAATTTTAACTTCTTTAAAAAAATATGAAAAAAGAAGAAAAAGAAAATGAAGAAGCACAAGAAGAAACCGAAGATGTTTCTGAATTAGAAGAAGAACTAACGGAAATCGTCGAAGACATCGAAGAAAAACTTGCAGATTTCACTCCAAGTTTCGTGCGAACAACTTCAGGAGTTTTAAACAAAATCGCAGAAGTTCCTCAAATAACAAATTTAGAAAAAGGTTTAGCCTCAGTGCAAATTCAAAAACCCGACGACGAAGAATTCAAATTAGATTATTCTTCTGGTTACAAACAAGAGGAAGAAAAAAATTACAGCGAAGTTCCAAAATGGGAAATGGAAAAACAAACAATTAAAACAAAAAGAATGGACGAAAGTCAATTAGGAAGAGAACAAGTAACGCAAACTGTTGGTTTAATAAACTCTGAATCAGCGAGGACAAAAAGCTCAGGAAATTTAGAGCAAAATTATATTTCAACGGAAAAAATCGATGAAAGTCAATTAGGAAGAGGAAAAAATAGTTTAGGAAAAGATTACAGGATTCAATAAATATATAAATTAAATTTCATTATAAATAAAAAGAAAGATGGCAGAAAATTATACAACAGAGTATCAGGGAGGATTCTCGACGTTTAAATCAAATTACGGAGATATTTTTACAGGTTACACAACAAGTGCGGGAAGCATGGGAATGACAACCGACCCTCGAAGTGCAAATGTTTTGCAGGAAGCTTCAGGAAAATTAGCAATGGGTGTAAAACATATTGAAATTGCCCAAGTCTCTCCAGAAGTTTTCGAATCAATTCCCGTCGGATATTTGAAAGAAGTAAATAGATTAGCAAAATTAACCGGAACAGAAATGACTTTACACGCACCAGTTATGGAAGCCTCGGGAATCGGGCAACACGGATTTGACGAACTCCAAAGACAAGCTGTAGAAAGAACAATGAATTTAGCAATCGAAAGAGCGCATGAACTAAATCCTGACGGAAGCGCGCCAGTAACTTTTCATTCTTCGGCACAAGCACCAGGAAGCCAGTGGAAAACTTTAGGAGAAGAAGGAAAGCCTCGTGAAGCAATAAAAATGATTGCGATAAACCGGGAAAGTGGACAAATGATGCCGTTAGAAGAAGAGAAAATGTATTATCCAGATTTGGTAAGACAAAAAGAATTAACAGAAGAACAAAGAAAAAAAGCTCAAAGAGGAGAACTTGCTCCAGAACAAATTTATGAGAAAAAAAATTTATCCGAAGGAGTATTATACGGCACGAGAAAAAAATTAATAAATGCGAACGCAACTCAATGGGATAATTCTATTTCTGAAATAATTCTCCACAAAGAAAGAGCAGATGAAATTCTTCAAACAAACGCCCGAGAAATTCAACAAATACTCCCGCTTATACGAAGTGGAGAATTTGATCCTTCTAAAGATTTAACTCCAACCCAATTGCAAGCTTGGAATAGTCTAAAAAATGCGGAAACATATCTTGAAGACACCCAACAAAAAGCAAATGCAATATTTCATAAAGCATACAAATATGGAAATGAAGCTCAACAAAAAAGATTAAAAGAAATAGCAGAAGACTATACTAAAAAACTTTCACAAGTGAATAGGGACCCTGTTGGGCAAGCACCTATAATTCAAGGATTATTACATGAATTAAAAGAAACACATGGTCTCGCACCAGAAATTTTTGTTTCAGTAGAACAATTCACAAATGATAAATCTTCAGAAACTTTTGCAAATGTCGCAGTAAATTCTTTTAAGAAATTTGGAAGCAAAGCCCCAATAATTAGTATTGAAAATCCTCCTGCAGGTGGAGCTTTATCGACGGGGGAAGACTTGAAAAATTTAGTTGAAGCAACAAGAAAAAAGTTTGTTGACAAATTAATGGAAGATAAAAAATTAAATCTTTCAGAAAAAGAAGCACAAAGAGAAGCGGAGAAATTAATCGGAGTTACTTGGGATGTCGGACACATTAACATGTTAAGAAAGCAAGGTTTCGGTAAAGAAGAACTTGTTAGAGAAACAGAAAAAGTTGCAAAGTTCGTTAAGCATGTTCACTTATCAGACAATTTTGGTTTAGAACACACCGAACTTCCAATGGGAATGGGTAATGTTCCGTTAAAAGAAATGATGGCGAAATTAGACAAAGAAGGATATGAAGGAAAGAAAATTGTCGAGGCGGCACATTGGTGGCAACATTTCAAGAGTCCGCCTTTTATTGAATCAATGCAAGCGATGGGCTCACAAATGTACACAGGTGCAGGTCCAACATGGAATCAAAATCTCGGACTTCAGCAAGGATATTCTTCTGGTTATGGTGCTTTCCTACCGGACATTAATTATCAAACATTCGGTGCAGGATTTTCACAATTACCGATGGAACTCGGCGGACAAAGACAAGGCGCGCAAGGAAGTCGAATGAGCGGTCGAGGAATGGAATGAATTTTGTTTTTACAAATCATGCTAAACAAAGAATGATTGAAAGAGAAATTGACTTAAATAAGATTAAAGAAACAATTTTAACGCCAGATTATACTATTAGTAAAGAAACAAAATTTGAAGCTTATAAAAAATTTGAGAATAAAACATTAAAAGTAGTTTATACAAAAGGTAAATTTATAAAGATTATAACATTAATATGGAAATGAAAATAACTTATGATTCCGAAGCAGATGCGGTATATTTTTATTTTAAAGAAATTGGTGCAGGAGAAGTAAAAAACACAATTTCTTTAAATGGAAATCTGAATATAGACCTCGATAAAAATGGTGTAACTCTTGGAATTGAAATCTTAGATGCAACAAAAAATCTTCCTCAAGAAGTTATCAAATCTGCAGTCATAGTTTAATGCATAATCTCATCAATTCGCCGAAGGCGAAAAATTCAATAAGTTTTAAAAACTATATACTCTAATATATATTATAAGAAGATGGTGAAAAAAAAGAAATCTACAAAAAAGAAAGTTTCGCATAAGAAAACTTCCAAGAAAATAAATCTTAAAGACGTTCCGACTTTACAAATAAAAAAAGAGTCAGACATCGCGATGGACTTTGCGATCAAAGCTTACAAAAAATTCGACAAGATGATTAAGTCAGTAATTCTTTTCGGCTCGACAATTAAAAAAGAAAATGTTGTCGGCTCAGATGTGGACATAATAGTTGTTCTCGACGACGTTTCAATTAAATGGGACCAAGAATTAATCGCGTGGTACAGAACCGAATTAGAAAAAATAATAAAATCAAATCCCTATCAAGTTTCTCTTCATATTAACACAATAAAATTAAGCACGTGGTGGGAAGACCTAATGCGAGGCGACCCAGTAATAATTAATGTGATAAGATATGGAGAGGCGTTAATAGATTTAGCAGGATTTTTCGAACCGTTAAAATATTTATTAGTAATGGGAAAAATAAAATCAACGCCAGAAGCAATTCATAATAATCTTCAAAGAGCACCGATGCATTTAATGAGAAGTAAAATTGCACAATTAAATGCAATCGAAGGTTTATATTGGGCAATGGTCGACTCCGCGCACGCAGCTTTAATCGCCGCAGATGTTTCCCCACCTTCCCCTGAACACATTTCCGAAAATCTAAAATCTGCTTTCGTAGACCAAGGAAAATTAAAAATGAAATATGCTGTTTGGTATAATGATTTACTCGCACTTCATAAAAAGATATCCCACGGAGAAATAAGAGAAATCAAAGGACAAGAAATAACAGATTGGCAAGAACGAACTGAAGAATTCATGAAAGTAATGGTAGCTTTAGTTAATCAAATAATTAGTTAAAATTATTTTTTCTTTTCTTCTTTAGGCTTGTAATACTCGGCAATTTGCTTTCCTTTAGCATTCAATCCAGCATAAATATTTCCTTGTCTTAAAACATTCTCAACAGCTGCCATGTCATAAGCTTCTACAATAGTTCTATACAAATTAAATGCATCTACTTCAGCAGCATTCAATTGTTCCCCCGATTGCATTTTGTAAACTAATTGTTTCGCTTGAACTTTCTTAAATTCTTCCGGAACTTCAAAATCTAATTTTGCTCCAAGGTCCTTTGCGTATTTCAATAATTCCTCAAGGGTGGCTATTTCTTGAATCTCTCTAATTTGGTTTATTTTAACCATAGAATAATCTGCATCAGACATAGGAGAAACATTTCCATAAACACCCATTCTTTGAGCTTGTTCGGCTCTATTTTTGTTTTTCTCTTGTCTTTCTTTTTGAACTTCATCACTATTCATAAAATTTCTATAACTTTCTTGAAGAGATTCAAGTCCCCATGAACCAACTTGTGCCGGATAATGTGATTGACCAAGATTAACCCCAAGTGAACCAACATGTAATTTTGACTCAAGAGTAAGTTTAACATTCTTTGCTCTCGCAGCTTCTCTTTCTTCTGCTTCTTTTTTTTGATCTTTAGTTGTCATATCTTTTCTAGAACTTTATACTATTTAAATGTTTCTATTTGTTGTCATACCAAAGAAGTAACAAATTATTCTACTTGATTATCAGTCTGAATAATACTTGTTGTGCAAGGCAATTTACAATTAACCTGTTTCAAAACTTTTCGAGCAAAAGCAATCCCTTTTTTTGTCGGAACGTCGACGAAAAAAATAATTCCGCCACTCTTAAGAATCGCTGCCTTTCCCATAGACTTTCCAAAAGACAACTGCATTCCTGTCTGCATACGATCCGCTCCAGCTCCTGTAATCATCTTATTTTCTCTTTGAATGTGATGCGGAAACGGAACAACCTTGAAAAAATACTGCCCAGCAAATTCCTTATCCATTTTTTTATTTACAAACTGCCGAGACGCCTCGAACGCGTTATGCCGAATCTGACAATCTTCCTTACTAATCATAGTCAACCTATAAGGCAATTTCCCTTCTCGAAGAAGACTGCTCTTTCCCATCTCGAACTTAACAATCTTCTGAGGCGGAACAACTTTAATAAAAGATTTCTGTCTTCGTTTAGAAACCCGAGTAAAAGGTGTAACACTTCTCTTTGAATACGCCGATGCTTTTCTTAACGCTGCCATTATATTTTAACTCCTAAATAATTTACATCACAAGCCTGATAATACCAATTACAAAAAATTCTTTCTATGCATCCCTGTATTACTTCATTAGATTCTAATTTAATACGATATTCACAATCTTCAAAATTCGGACAAACAATACCTCGAAATTTTTTCACATCTTCCCCTTTTTTCAAACTATCCTTAAATTCCCTAAGTCTTCTACTTATTTCCCCTTCATGCACAATGATTCTTTCCCCCTCAAACTCAAGAACTTTCACTTCATCAACTTTTAATTCAACACCGCTCATTTTATACTAACCTCCATCGTCACAGCTTGCCCAGGCAAACCTCTTTCAAAAATCGCACGAACAACTCCTTTACTTCCATGAGCAGAACTAATCTTTCCTTTGATAACTTTTCCTGCCGGTGACTTCCACTCAACTTCTTTTCCAACGAACTTTCCAGCCTTAACTTTGTCGTCGACGCCGTCTATCTCGATAAGAAAATGTCTCTCGTGAACCGTGTGCCGTCCTCGCCTAAATTGTACAACTTTTCCGATTGTCATGTTTAATAAGAAGAAAATTAGTTTTTAAAGTTTCTCATTCGTAAAATTATTATTTTCTCGGGTAAAAACCAAATTCTAAAGGACCAATGATGTCTCCTCGAATTTCTGGAAGTTGATTCAATACTTCTACCAATCGGCTTCCTCGAACTGGACAATCAAAACTCGGAGTTCTAACTTGGTAACTCATCTCTGGTTGAAATTCCATTCCTTTCTCAGACAACGTTCTTTGCAAACTTTCAAAACAAAGTCTTCCATTAAGATAACGTATTTGTTTATTTTCCATAACAAAAAATATTCCCCCTAATTTATAAATGTTTCTATTTGTCACTACTTCGAAAAGACATTATCCAAGGCATAAAATTTAGTAGAAACTCCCTTATGGGCATAAACTTTATTCACGCCCCAGTAATCTTCCTCCATAAATTTTCCTTCTCGTCTATTCAAAATTGCCAAAGGAGCGTCGTCATTAATAATTCCCGCGTGAACAATCATAATTTCGCCATCCACCTTTGCCTGCCAAGTCGCAATACATTTCTTTTGAGGAACTCGAACTTCTCTAAGGTTTTTAACAAACTCGTAACCTTCAGATGTAAGAATAATTTTGTCAGTCTCGACAAGCCCCGCCAAATAAAACGCCGTCCCAATGCAATTACTTTTATTTTCTATTTCAATATTTTCTAATCTTTCTTCAATCATAACACAACAGAATTGTAGCCCCTTATAAATTTTCCTATTCCAAAACAAAAATCTCTCGCCCAACAATTTGGTCCTTCCGAAATTCAGGAATTCCATCAATCACAATTTTCATTTCAGTCTTACTCGCTATCCTAACAATTGAACAACCTTTTCTTCCATCAATAGTTTTAAACAACGGCGCACTAAAAACAAATCTTCCCTTAACCTTCTTTTTCAAATTATTAAAAACTTTCACAATAAGATTCTCAAATTCGTCCAAAGTTTTTTTAGTCTGTGCACTCGTCGGCATTTTCTTCAAAATCTTTCCCAAATTCGGCTCAGTCACAACAACATTCGCTCGATTAATCCGCGCCCTCCGAGAATCTTCATTCACCAAAACATAATCGTCCTCGCTAAAATTAAACCATTTCAAATTCTGCACCGCCCCGTCAATCGCACTTTTATCTTTATCAATTCCAATAACTTTCAAATCCTGAATCAATGCCTCGGACAGAATAACCCCAATCCCGCAAAAAGGATCAACAAGTTTTTGTCCTTCCTGAACGCCCGACAAATTAATCATAATCTTCGCCAGCCTTGGAGAAATCGAAAGTTCCTCTCGCCGAACCGGCTTATTCATATCTCGTGCCTCCAAATCCTCATGGCTCGAACGCTGAACAATCACGCCGAAATAAGTTCTATCTTTAGAATCAAAAACAAAATATTCTTCATCAATCAATTTCCTCGACGACAAATTCGAAACTTCGCCCCCGCCCTGAAGATCTATCAAACCAGAAATCTTTTTCTGCGTCACTTTCATTTTATCAGCACGAAATCTTTTTTTCAACTCATCCTCGAACTCCGAAGTCCGCGCCGAATAATCCCAAACAACATAAGTCAATTTATTACTCTCGCCCTCGTAAACAAACCTATCAAAATCCACAACAATTCCAATAACAACCGTCCCGCCAAGTCTATCAACAAAACCCCCCTCAATCGGCTCGCCAACCTCAACCAAAACCGCGTTCTCCCTCTCGGCAATAATAACATTTCCCAACAAAGCCTTTATCTCTGCCTTCGACAATTCTGGATTTCGACCCAATATAAATAAGTATTTCATTAAATAAAAAGAAAAAACTCAATTATAAATCTTCTTAATGACTATATCGATAAACATCTTCCAAATCTAATTTAAAAGATCCTCCATCTGTGTTCTGAACATAATTTCGGATAGTAAAATCTTGACTTAAATTTGCATCCACATCGCAAGACGCATCCTCTGAAATTATTCTCAAACATTCAGGTCTTTCAAGAAATCCATAACTAAAAACTTCTTCCCAAAAATCACTTGAACTCATATTTCCAATTTTCATAAATAGAAATCTAAAAATTAATTTTTAAAGTTTATTGTGATAGAACTACTTTTTTTCTTTCGTCTTACTTCTCTCAGCCAAATCACATCTCTGATTATATTCAATTAAATCACTAATTAAAATCGAAGCATTCTTCCGAGCATTATCAACTTTATGTGAATTCAATTTTCCTTTCTTAAATTCCTTCCGAGCCGAAACAACATCTTTCAAAATTCTCAAATCTTGCGGAGCAAACTTTCCTTTCTTTACCAACTTCTCAAAATCCTCAATAGTCTTATCCTGCGTCTTCTTTCCAACAATCGTCTTCATCAACTCAAAAACATCTGAATAAATTTGCTCAATCATATTCTCATCCGAACGTTTTTCAATCTGAACTCTCAACTCTCCAAGTCGCTTCATATAATCCTCCGCACCTTTCAAAAGTTTGTCAACTTCCTTTCCAGAAACTTCCTTAATCGTCTCGTGCTCGTAACCCTTATAATATTTAATAACAATTTCTTCAAGAATATCAATATATTTTTTCTCCAACATTTTTTCCTTATCAACAAAAATTTTCTTCATTTCTGTAACAATATGTTTCGGCACCGGCGACGGCAAACCATAAAGCATCAGCAAAGCCTGACTCGGCGTAATAACACTCCAATAAATATCTCCAATAACCATATCTAAAAGTCCTCTCTTAACTCGTTTAACAGTTTTATCTCCCATCGACATATACATATCAATCGCCTCCGGCGAAGGTTTCAGCTTACCCATTTTAAGCAAAGCTTTCCATGGCATAAAAGTCCCTCGATCGTAAAGCGGAACCCCGTCACGAATAACTGTAAAATAAACCGGCTGAGCATCCTTAACACCTTCCCAGAAATCCGTCAACAACCAAACCTGTGGCTCCAACTTATTCTTAACGCCCGCCAAAGCAGTCGCCTCTTGAACATACTGATAAATAATTCCTCTCAATCTCTCTTTTAATTCCAGCCTCGGCATTCGCTTAACATCTGTATCGTTAATAATCACAAAAACATCAACATCCGAAGTAGGCACAGCCTCGCCACGAACAACGCTTCCGGAAATAACATAACTCACAACATATTTCTCAAACTTTCTCAAAACCAAAGACTTGTGAATCTCCGCAACTCTCAAAGCTCCCAAAATACCTTTATCAAAAATCGGCATCGACAAAGCCACAGCCCCGCTCATTTCAAATTTACTATCCAAAGACATTTCCCAAATATCAACCGGCGTCTTAACCTGCAACCAAATTTTCTGTTCTTTTATTTTTTCAATTTCCGA
The DNA here is from genome assembly GCA_036787775.1 of bacterium. Lineage (GTDB taxonomy): Archaea > Nanobdellota > Nanobdellia > Pacearchaeales > GW2011-AR1 > DAIQOR01. The sequence continues at coordinate 24,383 of DAIQOR010000006.1, forward strand.
AATAACATCTTTAGTAATCTTAGGAATTTCTTTATATTTATCCTCGGGAACAATCATCAAAAGATGCAAATGCTTCGCCGTCTCCTTCGGAACTTCTTCCTCCTCGATAAAAAGCGGAATAGCCTGTGGCGGCAAAATTCCAATCGCCTGTGTAAAAGAATATTTTTTAATAATCCAACTCTTCAATTTCTCTAACTCTTTTTTCGTCTTATCCATTTCCTTCCGCATCTTATCATCGCTCTGCACCGGAATTATTGGTTTCTCAGTAGAATATTTTTTATCAAGTTGCATCTCAGGAATGTCATTAGAATTATCGTCCTTTGTCATTACAAAAAAAGACAAATATCTTTTATAAATGTTATGAAAGATAAATGGTAAGTATATTCCATGTCGGAAATTCCGAACCGTTTAAATATAAGTTATAACCCTTGTTCTCTATGGATCAAACAAATTTTACAAGCGGTTTAGGAATTATACGTATTGAGGGTACAGCAACAATCCCCGCTGGACAAGAAGTTAAAGTTTTAGATACTATTATAAGTGATAATCTCAAGAGAGATGAAATATTTCAACATTGGAGAGGTCAAATAATAAATAACTCTCTCTTTATTGAAAATAAAATAGATTCAATTATAACAAACCTGTTGTTCAAGCAAGATGTAGAAAAAAGCAGTTTATTCAAATCAGTTATACTCTCAAGAGAGTTCTTTGGTTTTATGAGTAAGTGGAAAGTTCTAAGGAATCTTTTGAAGACATTAATGCCTTTTAAAGATAAAGATTATTCGGAATTATTTAAGGACTTACATTTTATAATTGATGAAAGAGATAAATTTGCTCATGGACAAGTTAGCTATTCAGGTATGCGAGGTGAAAAGATATTCCTAACTTACTTTAAAGAAATCTCTAAAAAAGAAGAAATTACTGAAAGTACGATTATAACTTTTAAAGAAGTTTGTTCCAGATGTCATCAAGAGCTAGATAAAATTATACCACAAGGACAAACCTTAAACTAATTCAATAATCTATGTTAGAAGCTTTTCTAAGAAAAGAGTGTTTGGGAAGTAAGATATTAAATTCTTTTCTCCAATTCATCAAATCCTTTCAATAATTCTTGAACTTCTTTTTTAGCATCTTTAATTATTTCTTTACTTGATCTATAAACAATTTCTTCTTGGATTTCTTTTCTATATTTGTTAATTGACAAATCCCAATCATTCGCTTTTATTTCATCAATTAAAACAAAGAAATGTTTTTTAGCTACATCTTTATTATTTTCTTTGTTTCTTTTTTCAAAACTTTCTAAAATATTTGGAATATCATTTTTGTCTGGTTGAGGTGTTCTTTTGTCATCTAAACTAAATCCATCTGCTTCCATATCATAAAACCAAACTTTTTCAGTTGGTTCACCTTTTGTAAAAAATAAAACTGCTGTTGAAACTCCTGCATAAGGTTTGAAAATTCCAGAAGGCATTGAAACGATTGCATCAAGTCTGCATTTTTCTAATAACATTTTTCTTATTGACTTGTGAGCATTTGAATTTCCAAACAAAACTCCGTCAGGAACAATAACTGCACATCTTCCGCCGATTGATAAACAATTATACATTAATTCTAAAAATAATAATTCTGTTTTACTTGTGCTTATTGTCAACTCGTCTGATTTTTCGCTTTCATTAATTGAACCTTTGAAAGGAGGATTTGCGAGAATAATATCATAAGTTCCATTTTCATTATATCTTTTTGATAAAGTATCTTCTCCTTTTATTTTGGGATTGGTTATTCCATGCATCATCAAGTTCATAACTGCAATTCTAACCATTGTCCTGTCAATGTCATAACCATAAAGAGATTCCTCGTCAAGGATTTTCTTTTGTTGAGGAGTTAGTATGCTAACTCCATTTTTTTTATTTGTGTTTAAAATATATTCACAAGTATTAACTAAAAAACCAGCTGTTCCACAAGCAGGATCTAAAATTCTGTCTCCCAATTCGGGCTTTGCTAAATCAATCATCATTTTAATTATATGTCTTGGTGTTCTGAACTGCCCGTTCTTTCCCGCCGTCGTTAATTCAGACAAAAGATATTCGTAAATATCTCCTTGTGCATCTTGATTTTGTTCTTTAATATGTAAATCATTAATTATATTTACTGCTTCAATTAAAAGCGAAGCTGTGGGCAAGGAAAAACTTGAGTCTTTCATATATTTAGAATATAACGAATCTTCTTCTCCTAAATCTCTCATAAAAGGAAATACTACATCTCTGACATGAGATAATATTTTATCTGATGAATATTCACTCCATTCAGACCATCTGCAATTTTTATTTTTTTCAAAAATTGATTTGTGCTTAGTTCCTTTTAATGTTGCATTTTGTTGCTCCAAATTATCTTTGTCCTCGAGCTTTTTCATAAAAATTAAATACGAAATTTGTTCTATCGCCTGAAGCGGATTACTAATTCCCCCGCTCCAAAACTTATCCCATAACTTTCTAATTTTTGATTTTAATTCTGATTCTAACATTTTTATTGAACCTCCAAAATTATTCTTTTCTTCTTTCTCTTTTCTTTAGCTATTCTTTCTTCTTCAGTCAAATAATTTTCATTTACTATAACACTTTCACCAGTTTCTTCTTCCAATTCTTCTCTTGCATTTTTTGCAATCTCTCCACCTTTTCTTGAAACCGAAATATGCTCATGAAATTCTTGAGGATTTTGAACTCTTTCAATTTCAGCAGTTGATGCTTCTCCGAGCATATTAAATATTAATTCTAAATCAGTCATATGATCTCTCAAGTTTTCATCTTTAAGATTTTTAAATTTTTTATATTCTTCAACTGTTTTTCCAAATGTAGCTTTGCTTATTTCATTTGTCAAAATTGCAAAATCAATTTGTTCTTCAATTCCTCTCTTTTTCCATTCATCTGTCAAATCCTGCCTAACTGCAATTCCTCTTAATCTTTTATCAATCCATTCTTTAGAATAACCTTTCTTTTCGTAGATTGTCTTCATTCTTTCTTGCGCGAGTTCTGGGTTTTTTATTTCGTCAATTCTCTCACTTCCAACTTTCGCAAGCCAAAGTTTGAATGGCTCTGCTTTCTTTGAAGGAATTGATTGAATCAACCTTAAGATTTGTTCTGTATCACCAACATCAGTCTCTCTTAATTTACCATCTTCTGCAATCATTTTCAACTGTCCGATTTTATCGGACAGTTCAGACCCCTCAGTTATTAGTTTCGCCTTTAAATCTGCCCAATATTTTCTTGGTCTTGGACTTTCAGTTAAAATTTCAATAACATCAATTATAGAAAAATACCATTTTTCTTTTTCTTCATTCCAGTAAGTTCTAATTTTCTTGCCTGCAAAAATCTTTGTCTTTTTATCCTCTTCTTCCATATTAATTATTGTGAACTCTCCTTTTTATGTCCTTCATTTATAACCTTCTGGAACTGGAAGTCCGATTAATTTACAATGTTCATTAATCTTTTTTTGAGAAGTTATTAATTCCTTTCTTCTTTTATTCAAATAAATCACTCTTGGAAGGAGTATAATTCCCAATAAAATTACCATAACAAATACCATAATCCAATTCTCTTTTGTTAAAAAGTAAGCAGATAAAATTCCTGCAAAAATAGAATAAAAAAAGAATTTAGTATTCTCAATTGTTTGATAGTTTTCTCTTAAATCCCTACTTGCTTCGTTCGCTGTTTGTGAACTAATCCAATAGTTCATTGCAGGGTCTTGAAATTTTAAATGAAATTCATTTGTTGATTTTCCCATTTCACAATTCCCCTCGAAATGCTTTCTGCATCAGCGAATCAAATAATTCTCTAGTGTTTTGTTTATTTTTCTTGACATTTTCTTTCATTCGTTCAACTTTCTCGACGATGTTTGCGAATTTCTGCTGAAGAGGAAGAGGGGGGATGGGGATTTTTATTTTTTTTAAATTTGTAATTGGAAGTTGTGGCTGTGCAGAACCTGAATTCATTCTTAAAAACTGATTTTGAATTAAGGGCATTTGAATTACACACTCTAAGAATTTTGGAAGAATAATTTTTGGATTAGTCCTTAATAAAACCATTCCTGAATTAATTCTAATATTTTTATAACGAATACTTTTATCATACCATGCTACATTTCCAACTGTTCCACGAGTAGTTAATATTATATCATTAACTTTAGCTTTCCCTTTTCTTAATTGTTCATCTTTTTCTTTTGTAATAAACATTAATTTTTCAAAATTAAAACCATTCTTTCTGACATTTCCCGTATTAAGAAATAAACAATATCCTTCTTCTGAAAAATCATTCCCATTCGGATAATTAACTCCTCTATCTCCGTCGATTATTTCTATTATTTCTTTATCAAAATTCTTCAATGAAATATTTTTAAACATCTCATTAAAAATACTTTTCAAATATTCATCAAGCAAAACATTCGCATTCTTGTTTTTCTCTTTTTGTTTTTCTGCTTTTTCTAGGATTGAAACAATTCTTTCTTGTTCTTTTAAGTTGGGTTTGTTGTTGGAGAATGGGAGGGGAATTTTCTTATCCTTTAATAATTTATAATGTCGACTATACCCTAGACTTTTTAGTTTTAAATTTTTAATTGCAAAGTATAAATATTTTGCATCAATCTCATCTTTAGGAACCAATATTTTTACGCCATCTGCCCCTAATGCAAAAGAAAAATTCACAAATTTTAATATTCTAGTATGATCCCCAAAAATAATAACTGGCAATTTCTTAGTATAAACCTTGCTTTTATCATCAGTATATCCTGCAATAAAAGTTTCACCCTGATCCACTATGGGAAATTTACCACTTTCTAAAAAATCTTTACCAGGGATTTTAAGTTTATTACTAGATGCTTCTTCTATTAAACAATCTGGAAATTCTACTGCTCTCCATTCAATTTTATCTTGTGTTTGTTGTTTCATTTTTTTTAATATTTATCTTATAGATAATATCCCTATTATTCCTCTTTACCTTAAACTTTTCAGATATTCTTATTTTAACTTTCTTTTGTGCTTCCTGCTCCGATTTTATCTTGGATTCTGGAGATTCAACAATTTTCTTTACATCACTTTTATTTAATTCTTCAACAGCTACATACAAAGGAACATTATGCTCTTCAAATCCTTGCTTATACTGCGTTAAACTAAATTCTCCTTTTTTGTATAATAAACACGAATCTAAATGATTGGTATAATATAAAAATACTTTTGTATTATTTACAGTTATACTTGCTCTCTCACCAAACTCGCTATTCCAATTTATATCTCTAATCAAATAAATTGCTTCGAAGGCATTTTTATCGTAGAATAAAATATATTCTCCGTCTTTAATATTTTTCTTCAAAAATTCAATTATATCGGAAACCTTTTCCTCTTTGTCCTTTTTAGTGTCAAAACTTTGATTTATTTTAGTTATAATTTCTCTTTCTTTTCCTATAACTTGGTCTCTTGCAAAATCGCTACCCAGCGTTCTCGCATAACCTACTCCTTTATCAAATGAATCTATAAACCATATCTTGTCACAAAGAGTATACTGCCCAAAAGTTTCTTTTGTTTCTTTTCCTCCGGCTAGATATTTGATGGCAATATAGTTATCAATCTTTTTTTGATTAGCATCCCAAGAACTTATGCAGTCATCAATAAATTGTTTTCTAAACTCCTCTTTAATCTTGGCATTGATTACATATCCTTCTGTTTGCTTTTTAATCTCCTTAATCTTTATTTTTAATTGTTTCTTAAACTCGGTTTTGAAAGAATTCCATTTCTTTTCTTCAAAAGAAAAATATTTATTCAAAAATTCTAAATCAATATTATCTATTTCGTTTTCAAATGATGGATGAACATAATCACTAAAGTTTTCCTTTTCGTACTTCTTTATGTCTATTCCATTCTGTTTAAGGTATTTATAAAAAGAGATCAATATTCTATACTTAGTCTGATTAAAATTGGGGATTGTTTGAGCTCCGCCCCTAAAAGTATCATAATTTAACCAGTCTAAGTTATTGTAGTTGTGATTGTATTTGTAATATTCTTCTTTCTCTAAACCTCCAGACTGATAAATTCTTAAACATATGTCAAAAAAGTCTTTTTCTAAATCATTTTTATCAATTTTATATAATATTAAATAAAATAATTCAATCTTATTAAATGCGATACCCTTCTTTAACTTTAATTCAAAGCTTTCTTCTAGGTTAATATTTTCTGTTTTATTAGTCTCTTCTTTAGAGAAGACCCTATATTCAATATGACTATATAATTGGTTTAGTTCTGTTAATACCGATTCTAAATAAACCTTTTTTATTTTTGTATCTAGTTCTGAAGAAATTAACATTTTAGATAATTCGTAAAGAATTCTCAACGTATTTAAAATTAAACTTTTTTGTTCTTCAACTTCTTTGGAAAGTATAATAAAATCTCTTAGATAAAGCCCAGAAGTATTCAACTTTGGACTAAAATCTTTTTTATTTATAAATCTGGATTTTAATGTTTCAAAGAAAAGGTTTTCTAAAGAAATTATATCTTCTTCTTTTTTGAATTCTTTTCGCAATGCATAAATCATTCCAATAAATGAATCAAAGAAGTTGTCATTAGATATTTTACCAAGTAATCTAAAAAAATCGTTAAGTGCGATGCTTTTATTATTTAGAACAGAATACCTAATGGTTTCTTGTATAAATTTTATCTCTTCTTCGAAATTGTTACTATACTCTTCTACATATTCTAAATTTTTAAGAAAATTATCTAAGCTTTTTAACCCCGTTCGGTATTTTAAAAAATCAATCATCTCAAATCCTCCTTAAACTCTCGGAAAATCTTCTTGTATATCTTTTCTCTTTTAAGACTTGAAATTAGATAGAATATAAAAAGAAAAGTGAAAACAAAACTAAACATAAATAGAAGATTTATTCCGACCTGAAGATTTATACTCTCTGGATAAAAAAGGTAGAGTATATACGGAATTAAAAAACTAAAGAAGATCCAACCCAGATAAGAGACCACCCAGGGGTCTTTCCGACCATACTCTAAAATTAAATCTTGCCTTTGTTCCTTAGTAAGTGATGTTGCTATGGATATAACTGTTGCCAGTATACCCAGAACTGTGAATAATATTAGGAAATAATCTTGTGGAGAAATATAGATTTTATCCGCAAGTGTGATAACAATTGACATTAGTTCGCTCATTTTTTAATCTCCTTAACTAAATCTTCTTTCTTCAGTCCTCTTTTTTTCATCCAGTCAGTAACGCACTCATCGGCATATTTAACCGAATTTTCTTTGCCATAAAAATTATTTATTAGTTCCATCATTATTGAGTATATTCTAAATGAGACTATCGGGAGAACCATATCATCTGAAATATGAGCATGTTTTTCTACTTCTAATTTACCTTTAGCTGTTGCTTTTCCTTCTTTGTCCGGACTGAAATGATAAAGAGATATTCTTACATCATTAAGATATTCGATAGAGCTCTGAAAGTTATTAATTTTTAATTCTTCTAATTGTTTATTACCATTTTGAATAAATGTGCCTAATGTAAAATATTTATCTTTGCTTTTTTCCTCGGCTTTTGTTTTATCCGTATTATTCAAATGCCTAAGATATTCATATTTTAAAATATATTCACAACAATTAATTGCTGATGCAATAGAAGAAAGAAATAAACCCAGCTGATAAGATAAATATGCTTCTTCTGCAAAACCTCTGATTAAATTAGGCATATGATACCAATCTTTGTCTTCATCGTATAAATCCGTAACAAAAACGTGCGGTTCTGCATATTGGATTATCCTAATATCTGGCTCTTCAACATCTTTAGGATAAATTTCTCCATTTTCATATTCAAATGTCCAGTTTCTATGATTTGATTTGGTATTCATCATAAACTCAAAATTTTCTATCTTTTCTTTTTTGGTTGGATTATTATTTTTTTTAACTTCTTCCTTTAATTTTTCTATTTTTGGAAGAATCCCTTCTAAATACTTCTTCTTTTCATATTCTTTCATATCGATAGGACTAAAAGTCGGATCAAACTCTCCTGAAAATTGATATTTGAAGTCTGCTTGTTCTTTATCAGGTTTTGAGATAGGAACTTTTTTTTGTAACTCAGTAAAAATATCTCCAAAATTTTTCTTTATCTCTTCTCCAATCATTTCCCTCAATTTTGCATGAACGCTCTTATTTTCATCTTCACAGAGTTTCATAAAATTAACAAATTCTGGACGGTACAACTTAGTAGAAATAACCCTTCTTTCTTCACCCCTTAAGGAATTTGCGTCTTTCATAGGAACGGTATAAAAAAGATACTATTTAAATCTTTTGGATTTATCGGTAGACCGATTTTTCCCTATTTCCACTTTAACTTATTGCACTTCAAGACAATTACCTCAAGCTGTTCTTTAGTAAAGACATCTAGGGGCCGGCCTTCTGCTAAAGGGTGTTCTGCAAAATTCTTTAGTTCGATATGTTTTGCTCGAACAAACACTTGTTCTAATAGCCTCAAGAATTTTAATTGTTCAGAGTTATAGCGCTCATTTTTACCTGAAACGTGTTTGTCAAACTCCCATTTAATCATTTCTTGTGGGTCTGGTAAATTTTTAACTTCTAATAATCCTCTTAAGAAGACAACAAAATCTTTTTCTCTTTGAATATTCTCAATAGTAAACATTGGGTTTAATTCTTTCAACTTCTTCTCAATTTCTAAAAGTTCTTCAGATGTAACCCCTTCGCCTTCTTTTATCTTTTTTAACAACTTATTACTATTAATAAAATATTGATAATCTGGATCTTCTTTTACTTGCATTATTTCCTTTTCTACTTTCAGAACAATATCTGGAGCATTAATTCTGATCATATTCTTTCTATCGGGTTCATAAAATATCATTAAAGGAGCAATCTCTCTAATTAGGAAGTCGACATCTTCAAAGGTAATCTCTTCCCAAAATGGCTCTTGCTGAATTTTTACTAAATTCTCTTGCTTTTGCTTTATTGCATCTAAATTTTTATCCCAAATAGATTCTACTCTTTCAACCACAAACTCTTCTACACTTCCTATTTTTTCTTTATTGTTTTCTTTAATATAATCAAACAATTTAATACATTTAGAAATAAATCCATAAACCTTAGCATTTTCAGAAGGAGTATAAATTAAAAGTGGAGCAATTTCTTCTCTTAATTCTTTAACATGTTCTCTCAAATCAAATTTAGAAGAAACTATCTTCTTGATAATCTCCTTTTTTTCAATAACTAAAGGAGATTCTATATCAATTTCTTTAATTGTATCTCTAATCTGCTTTTCCACAATTTTCTTTTCTTTTTCACTTAAATTCTTTTCTAAAGTGCCTACCTGTTCTAAGAAGATTCTTGTCTTAGCATCTGTTCCAGAGGATTTCTGTTTTGAAGAATTTAATTTATGCATTAAAACATTAGACCACTCTCCAAACTTAAAATCTAATATTAAAAAATCTTCTTTTGTATGTTGTCCATCTTTATT
>DAIQOR010000018.1:0-1100 GCA_036787775.1 bacterium
GTTTCAATGCCATTACAATTTATAAAAAATCTCTCCCCGTGTATCTCTCTTTTTTGTAATTCACCACTCTTAGCAAGTTTTTCGCACGCATGATGTAATGAAGTTTGATTTATAGAAATATTGTAAATTTCTGCCAATTTTTGTATTTGAAAAAAAGCTAATTCTATGTTTGCATGATTCTTAAAAATCTTATTCAACACCTCATCTTGACTCATTTTTTATAATTTAAAATTCTTGTCTTTTTCAAGTGTTTTCAAAAATTCTATTTCTTTATGATTCAAGTCTCGTTCATCTAAAATAACGACATCTAACAGTGAACGCATTTTTTTAACTCTTGCCGTATCTTCTTTTGATATCGCGACTTGGTCAGCATTAAACCAGCATCTTCTTAATTTTTGAATTAATTGAATATTTTTTGTCATGTCAGTTTTTCTCCTTTCAAATCTCTTGATATTTTTGTTTTAAAACACTTCTTACACACATAATGAAAACAATTTAAATCGCACATAACTTGATACCCTGCACAATCAGTTTTTGGACACCATTCACAATCTACTTGACTTCTTTTAAGTGGCGGACATTTTACCTCTATTTCTTTATTCATTTTACATTAGATGTACCAACACATCTTGGATTTATTGCACAACCACAGTCGTTATCGCCGTCCGTTTCCATTGTTTTTCCGGGTGGACATCTTTGAAGTTGAGGACATGGAGAACATTCATCTTCGTCGTCGCTAGAATCTCTCGAACTACTACTCGTGTGAGACCTTTCTTCTACTATTGTTATAATTAGTGGATTTTTGACTAAATCCCATAATGTTGAAATCATCAATTCATTTTCTTCTACTAATTTATTTCTTTCTATCAAAAGGGAGTTATATTTAGCTTGAAATACTGCCTGGTCATTTAAATTCATTGCTTTAATTGTATTAAATGATTGATTTGCATTATATTTATAATCATCAAACGCTTTTTGAGTATTTTCGTTCATAATCACTAAAGGTAGCCCTGCAACTAATAATCCTATTAAAAACGATAATAAAATTAGTGTGAGATATTTTAATTCCATTTTATTTATTATTATACCTTTTTCTTTTT
>DAIQOR010000001.1:0-182451 GCA_036787775.1 bacterium
TTTCCAAAAATGCTCGAGATTGGTTAAAAAATATGTAGTTAATGTGTTTTAAACGATAAGTTTATATACTTAGGGCACCCTAAATACACGTGAACTAGGAGATGAATACCCTAAGTAAACAAAATAAAGAGGAAAAATGAATGTAAAAGACACTAATAATAAAGTTTTAGCAATTATTTATTCTGACCGCAACAAATTTCTTTTATTAAGAACAAATCCTAAGCATATGAAAATTGATGAATGGTTTGTGGTGACTGGAGGAGTTAAAAAATATGAAAGTTTTGAAGATGCAGTTAAGCGTGAAGTTGAAGAAGAGACTAAACTACAAATTTTAAAGATTAATCCAACCGACATTTCAGGGGATTATGAATGGCCAAAAGATTCTGGTATTCTAAAGCATGAAAAAGCATTTGTTGTAAAAGTTAAGCATGCTAACCCAAAAATAACAAAATGGGAGCATTTAGATTATAAATGGCTTTCAAAAGTTAATTTTATCAAAAATATTTATTGGTATGGCAAAACTAAAGAAAATCTTAAGAAATTACTAAAATCTATAAAATGAATCAAAACAAACCACTTGCAGCAATTTACGTCCGAGTTTCAACCCAAGACCAGGCACAGCATGGGTTTTCATTAAACGCCCAACAAGAATCTTTAGAAAATTATGCCAAAGCTTTGGGTTACGAAATTTTTAAAATTTACCGGGATGAAGGAAAGTCCGCAAAAGATTTGAAAAGACCAGAAATGCAACAAATGCTCGAAGATGCAAAAAACAACAAATTCTCGGCAATTTTTATCTACAAGCTTGATCGTTTTTCCAGAAGTCTAAAAGATTTAATTCTCACTATAGATTATCTAAAAAATCTCGGGATAGATTTTGTTTCTTTACAAGATAAAATTGAGACTGCTTCCGCATCAGGAAAATTAATGTTTCATATAATCTCCGCCTTTGCAGAATTTGAAAGAAATATAATTGGGGATAGAACAAAATTTGGAATGGCGCGTAAAGCCAAAGAAGGGGGGTTTATTACAAAAGCCCCGAAAGGTTACAAACTAGTAGACAAACAACTTGTCCCAAATGAAGAATCAGAAATAATCGCAAAAATATTCGAAGAATATCTACACACCCCAACCAGTTTAACCCAATTAGCAAAAAGAAATGGAATGACAACATCTGGAATAAAAAAACTCCTTATGAACACAACATATTTAGGAAAAGTCAAATTTGCAAACGAAGAATCAAACGGCCAACATCAACCAATCTTAAACAAACACCTGTTTGAACAGGTCCAAAACAAGCTCGGAGTAAACAAACAACTGTCCAAACAACAAATTAATAAACAAAATTAAATTAATATTAAAATGAAATGCCCACATTGTGAAAAAGAGATTGAAATAGAAAACCTTCGAGGAGAATTACAAAAACAAGGCATGATTGACAAAGCATCTAAAGGAGAATTAATGTCTCGGCCGGCATTCGGCTACAATCTCGAAAACGGAAAATTAATTCCAGCGCAAAACTTCAGAGAAGTCGAAGAAATATTTGAAGAATTTTTAAACTCAAATATAAGTTTAACACAACTTTCAAAAAAACACAATTTCTCAGTCAACGGATTAAAAAAAGTTTTAACAAATTTTACTTACATAGGAAAAATAAAATTCAACAATCAAATCCACGAAGGAAACCACAAACCAATTTTATCCTCAACACTTTTCAATCACGTTCAAAATAAATTAGAAAAATTAGGAATTAAAAAATCTTAACGCTTAGAACTTTGCCTTTGACTTCGTGCTTTAGAATCTCCAGGTTTGTAAGCTTCCTTTCTTCGAACATCTGCAACCAAAAGATTTCTATCATAATCCAAAAATGCTTTTGTCAATTCAGCTTTTTTAACAAATCTATCAATCGCCTTCGCCAAAGCAAGTCGCCCAGCATCAACCTGCCCTTTTTCTCCACCACCTTTAGCAGTGATAGTAACGTCAAAATCTAATTTTCCTAAAACACTTTCAGCAATTCTCAACGGTTCATCGATTCTCAACCTATCAAACATATACAAATTTTTATAATTTTTACCATTGAAAGTAACTTTTCCAGAACCATCAGTGATAATCGCTTTCGCAATTGCCGTTTTTCTTTTTCCTGAAACTGTTATTCTTATCATTGTCTTTTCCCAAGCTCCTGTACTTCAATTGATTTCAACTTTTTAGTCTTTTTCAAACTTTCAATTTTTTGCCCTTCTAGTTCTTTTGGCATTCCAACATAACACTTAACTCTTTTCCAAGCATCTCGTCCTCGACCAAATCTATGCTCTGGCAACATCCCTCGAATCGCTCGTTTAACAATTCTATCACTCGAACGCAAAATCTTCGGACCTTTTTGTATGGTTCCAACTCTTTGTCGTTCTATCCAAAATTCTTCCTTAATAGTTTTCTTATTTCCAGTGATTATTGCTTCATTACAATTAATAACTGCAATTTCCGCACCCTTCAATAATTCTTTTGCAACATGACTCGCAATTCTTCCCATCGCAATTCCTTTTCCATCAATTACTTTCATTTTTTCTTACTCCTTAAAACTTTAATTCCCTTCCCTTCAGGATTTTTTTTAATTTCTTCAAGGATAGTTAAAACATCACATTTAGAACTTAATAACTTTTCTTTAGCAACTTCAGAAAAACCTAAGGCAACAACTTTAATTTTTTTAGTAACTTCACCCTGAGAAAGAACTTTTCCAGGAACAACAATAACATCTCCGACTTCAGAACCAGCGTCGATATCATTCAAATTTATATCCAATCTTTTTCTTCGAGGTCCAGAAAGAACTTCCGCAACTTCAAACCAATTCTCATTTTTCTTAGCCGAAATAATTGTCTCAACTACATCCGAACTTTTCTTCCTCGTCATTTGTTTTTCAATAAGTGTTTTTGATTTCATCTTAATTTAACAGAATTCATTGAATCCCGCTATCGCGATTAACTCGCAGGTAGAAATCTCAGCAAATTTCACTTTATAAAACTTTCCAACTACTAAATCTACCTAATTCTTTTAAAGGAAAAATAATTTTGTTTGCTATGAAGAATTTGGTGGATGCTATAGAAAAGTTTTCTGAAAGAAAAATTGCGGTAATCGGAGATATAATTTTAGATCGTACAGAAAGGGGACGAACATCCTTGAGAAAAAATCCAGAAGGATTGGATGCAAAAATAATCTGGGCGACCGAAAAATTTTATTTAGGTGGAGCAGGAAATGTAGCAAAGACAATTACTTCTTCAGGAGCAGAATGTGATATTTATGGAATAATTGGAGACGATGTTTACGGAAGTCGTTTGAAAGATATGTTTTCAAAAGAGGGAATAGGAATTGAAGGAATTTTTTCAAATGAATTTCCAACAATTGTAAAAGCAAGAATTTTTGTTGATGGAAAATATGTACACAGATCTGATTTAGGAGAATATGACGAAGAGGGAAATTGTATTTTATGCCCAATAATTCAAGAGCTTCAAGATGAAACTTTTGAAAATTTAAACTCCAGAATAAACACTTATAACGCAATAATTTTTTCAGATTACGCTAAAAGAGTTTTCTCAAAAGAATTCACTCAAAGAATGATTGCTCTCGCAAGACAAAATAATATTCCGGTAGTTGTAGACGCAAAACCAAAAAATATAGAATATTTTGAAGGATGTACTTTAATTTGTCCAAATGAAAAAGAGGCGGAAGAAATGTCCGGAATTTCTTATAATCACGACTCTCAAACTTTATACAAAATGAGCGAAGAAATATGTGAAAAAATTCACCCAAAATATATTGTGATTACTTGTGGAGAGAATGGTGCATATGTATATAATAATGGCGGTTCAAAAATGATTCCAACCCGCGCAGAAAAAGTTGAAGAAGTAACCGGCGCGGGGGACACTTTCACGGCTTTAGCAACGCTAGGTTTATCCTCTGGTTTAGACGTTTATGATTCTTCAATTCTTGCAAATATTGCATCAGGAATTGCAGTGGGAAAAGTCGGAACCTACGCCGTTTCCAAAGAAGAACTCCTAGAAAAAACAAATCAAAACTTTTAAATACTCCAGTTCTTCTCTAATTTTGAAGACGGCCATAGTCGGTTGGAAACACCTGTTCCCTTTCCGAACACAGAAGTTAAGCTTCCGACGTTGCTGGTTTTAGTGCCCCGCAAGGCGCGAATCCCTCAAGCTGTCTTTCATTTTATTTTAATAAAATGATTGGAAATCTTTAGATTTACTTTCACATTCTTTTTATACTATCATTTCTTTAATTGTTTATGAAAAAAATATCCAAAACAGAAGCAAAAGAAAAAATAAAATCTTTCTTTGTAGACATTCAAAACAAAACTCCAAAACAAGTCGCGAAAACAAAACGATTCGCAATGAAGCACAACATTCAATTAAATAATTTAAAAAAAACTTTCTGCAAAAAATGTTTCGCCCCTTACAAAAATCCTAAAATAAGAATCAGCAAAGGAATGAAAAGCGTAACCTGTCCAGAATGCAATCATTCATCAAAGTGGAAAATTAAATAAAATTATTTCTTAAACTTAGAAATCAATTCAACTAAATCAGCTTGACCTAAGAAAACACTTCTACAACAAAATCTTTCTAAACCTAATTCATCCAAAACTTGCTTTGGGTTTTCGCCTTCAATTGTCCTTTTCTTGAACTCTTCCCAAAGGTGCCCGATAGGTTTTCCGCACGAAAAACATTTTACTGGAATTATCATATTATTAATCCTGAAATTTAGTTTTTAAAACTTACTATATCATCCACAAACCTTATATATCTAAATTTGTCCGAAATTCAAGGTAAAATGAAACAAAAAACATTAATCAAACTTGAAAATGTGACCAAGCATTATCCAATGGGAGACAACATAGTGAAAGCCCTGGATGGAGTGAGCACCGAAATAAACAAAGGAGATTTTGTAATTATTATCGGACCATCGGGTTCAGGAAAATCCACAATGATGAACATGGTCGGCGCCTTAGACTTGCCCACTGACGGAGAGATTTATTTAGAAGAACAAAACATCGCGCACCTTGAAGAATCCGAACTCGCTCAAATCCGAGGAAAAAAAATCGGTTTCGTTTTCCAAACCTTCAATTTAATTCCAACTCTAACAACTCTCGAAAACATTTATCTTCCAATGACTTTTCAAAAAGTTCCCAAAGAAGAGAAAATCAGAGTCGCTGAAAGAATTCTCGAAGATGTTAAATTATCTCACAGGAGAGACCATTTTCCTAACGAACTTTCAGGAGGAGAAAGGCAAAGAGTCGCAATTGGGCGAGCTTTAGCAAATAATCCTGACGTGATTCTCGCGGACGAACCAACAGGAAACCTTGATTCCAAAACAGGTTTAGAAATTATGAACCTTTTTGTTGAGTTAAATAAAAAAGGAAAAACAATAATTCTAGTTACACATGATTTAGGTCTCTTGAGGTATGGTAGGAAAACTTTAAAAATGAAGGATGGGAGGATTGTTAAATGAAAATGAACGCAAAAAAACCAAGAGACTTAGAATCACTCAAACTTCCACATGGGGTAATACTGCCAATTGAATTAGATCCATTAGACTCTCTATCTGCAATATTAATATCTATGATTATTATTCCATATAAATCCGATCCTCCAACTTGGGGAATACAAAAGCTTGAGTTAATTAGAAAGATTCCGAACTTTTTTGGCTGTGCGAAGAAAGACCCTTTGTCAATAGAACATTTGACTCTTGAAGTTCCCAGGGATTATGATTTTTTCTATGTAAGTGAGCAAAATTCAAGAGAGGTTCTTCCAACACATAGTTCATATGAAAAATTTTGTAAACTGATTTCAGAGGCCGTATCAAGATGAACACAAAAACAAAAACTTTAATTTTTACACTACCGCTTTTATTAGTTGCAACTATGTTTTTAGTTTCAGCAATTTCAATCACAGACATGTCAAGCTCGCCAGATCAAGTGGCACCTGGAGAAACTTTTTCAATTTCTTTAGATTTAGAAAACATCTTTGAATACGACGTGCAAAATTTACAAATCAAATTAGATTTAACTGGAGAAACACCATTTGCACCTTATCAATCAAGCTCAGAAAAATTCTTAGATGATTTAGATGAAGGCGACGAAGAAAGTTTCTCATTCAAATTAATAACTTTACCAGAAACAAAATCCGGAATTTACAAAATACCTGTTCAAATCAACTACGAATATTTAGAAAACGAAACAATAGTAAAATCTTCAAAACAAGAATTAATTAGCGTAATTGTAAACTCCGCACCCGAATTATCTTTATCTCTCAACAATGAAATAACTTTAATCAAAGGAATAGAAAATACAATCTCAGTAAGAATTGTAAACTCCGGATTAGCTGACATAAAATTTTTGTATTTAGAAACAAGCGAAGTTTCAGGAATTGATTTCATTTCAGAAAACGAACAATATGTTGGAGATGTTGACAGCGACGATTTCGACGAAGTGGATTACAGAGTTTACATAAGCCCAACAGCTTCAAACACAATTAACTTGCCTCTAACTTTAAAATTCAAAGACGCAACAAACAAAGAATTCACTTTAACAAAAACAATCGAAGTAAAAACTTATTCACTTAACCAAGCTCAAGAATTAGGACTTGTAAAAAAACCGAACTATATAATTTATTTTGTAATAACAATTTTAGTTCTCACATATATTCTTTACAGGGTTTTGAAAAAGAGAAAGAAGCGGAGGTAACTCCATGAAAGATTATTTTTTCTTAGCAGCGAACAACATGCGAAGGCGTAAATTACGAAGCTGGCTAACAATGATTGGAATTTTTATCGGAATCGCGGCAGTAGTTGCATTAATGTCTTTAGGACAAGGATTACAAAACGCAATCACAGAACAATTCGAACAATTAGGAAGCGACACAATAATTATCCAACCAAAAGGAATGGGGCCTCCTGGAACCGCGGGGCCTTCTCTAATTTTAACAAGTAAAGATTTAGAATTAATTCAAAATATAAAAGGAGTCGAATACGCTTCAGGATATTTAGTAAAACAAGGACAAGCTTTTTTCAAAGGCGAATCCGGAATTGGTTATTCAACAGGAATCGCCGCAGAAGATTTTGAAAGGATGACTGACACGGGATTAATAAAACTTCTCGACGGAAGAATTCTAAAAGACGGAGACAAATTCAAAGTCGTCGTCGGTTACAACCATATTTACAAAGACACTTGGGAAAAATCAATGCAACTCGGAAGCACAATCGAAATTGAAGGATATGATTTCAAAGTCGTAGGAGTGATGGAAAAAATAGGAAACCCTATCGACGACAACATCCTTTACATTCCAAAAGACACGCTAAAAGAAATATTAAACATTGAAGATGAAGAAAGCCAAATAATTGTTAAAACAGAAAAAGGATTAGATCCTGCCGACGTTGCCGAGACAATTGAAAGAAAGTTAAGACAATTCCGAGATGAAAAAGAAGATCAAGAAACTTTTTCTGTAACAACTTCCGAACAACTTTTAGAAAGTTTTCAAAGCATTTTCGGAGTCGTGCAAGCAGTCTTAGTTGGAATCGCAGCGATTTCTTTAATCGTCGGTGGAATTGGAATAATGAACACAATGTACACGGCAGTAATTGAAAGAACAAAAGAAATTGGAACAATGAAAGCCGTCGGTGCAAAAAACTCAGACATACTTTTAGTTTTCTTATTTGAAGCAGGATTGTTAGGTGTGGTCGGAGGAGTAATCGGAGTTTTAATCGGAATCGGATTAAGCAAAGGAGCAGAATACATCGCCGTCGTCGCACTCGGCACAAGTCTTTTACAAGCTGACACAAGCATGACTTTAATTTTAAGCGCATTAGCTTTCTCGTTCATAGTGGGCGCACTTTCTGGAGTTCTACCCGCAATGCAAGCCTCAAAATTAAAACCCGCTCAGGCGCTAAGGTATGAATAATAATTTCTAACATATAACTTTAAAAACTAATTTTTTCTTAAATGGAAGTTAATTAAAAGGGATAAGCAAAATGAAAAAATGTTTATATTGTGGTGTTGAAATTTCTGCAAGTGCAGTCTTAGATGTTTGTCAAAAATGTGGCGTCAAAGTCTTCGGAGAAAAGATGTTTGAAACCATAAAAAATAACATGGGTGAGGCAAATGAGCGAGACGATTTGTGTTGCACGCTTCAAGACCCTTTCCGAGACATTAAACCCAAATTTTCCTAATAAAAGATAGTTTTTTAAAGGAATTATTTCTCGAATACTTATGAGCGGAAGAAAACCTATTCGAACCAGAGGAAAGTTACAGCTTAGCAAATATTTCCAAGAATTAAATCCAGGAGATAGCGTAGCAGTTACAAGAGAACAATCTCTTCAAGCAAGTTTTCCGAAACGACTTCAAGGAAGAACTGGAGTTGTAGACGGCAAACGAGGAAAATCTTACATCGTAAAAATAAAAGACCAAGCAAAAGAAAAGACATTTATCCTCGAGCCAATACATTTAAAAAAAATAAAGACAATCTCAAACTAAATGATAATCGAAAATAAACCTTTAAGCATGTCAGAAGCTCAAGAGTTCCTTGACAAGAAACAAGAAAACCAAGCAGAAGTTTTGGCATTCATGAAAAGTTTCGTTAAACTTAAATCTAAAGAAGCGAAAGAGATGAGACAAAAATTAGAAGAATTGGATTTAATGAAAATGAAAGAAGAACAATTAGCAAAAGTAATTGACTTACTTCCTGACACAGAGGAAGACCTTAATAAAATTTTTACCGGAATGGGATTAGACGAAGATGAAACAAAAAAAATACTCGATATTATTAAACAATACAAATAAAGAAAATGGACAAGACAAAAGAAGAATATGCAATAGTACTAGAATATCTCCAACATGGTTATCCGTTAGGAACAAAAATGATGCCAATAGTTCAGGCTATCGGAGAGAATAATCTCACTATTTTAGAACTAGTTCCCAGACGAGGAATAGATTTAAAAATAGGAGAACGGGTATACATTGGAGAAGGCAAGCGAGACAAAATATATTATATTCTTGGAAGGCTTCCACGAGAGAAAATAACCGAACAGGCAAAACAACAGCTTTCGGAATTCATTGAAAAGGTTGTAAAGGAAAGAGAACCGCAATTCCTTAAATTTTTCAATGAGGCAGAACCAATAAACAAAAGAATTCATCAAATTGAATTACTTCCAGGTTTAGGAAAAAAATATATGAAAGAGATTCTCGAAAAAAGGAAAGAAAAACTTTTTGAATCTTTTGAGGACATCTCAAAAAGAATCTCGAATTTGCCAAACCCAGACAAAGCGATAGGAAAAAGAATTTTCCAAGAACTTACAGAATTTGAAAGGTACAACCTTTTCACAAAATAAAATGGAACAAAAAATGCAAACAAACAAAGAAATGGAAGAAAGAGTAGTTAGAATTCTCTCAAAAGATGTCGAGGGTAAAATGACTCTTTACTCAGGTTTGACAAAAATAAAAGGTGTTTCGTGGACATTATCAAATGCAGTTTGCAAATTACTTAATCTCGATAAAAAAAGAAAAATTGGTTCTTTAACTCCCGAAGAAATTGACAAAATTTCTAAATTTTTAAAAAATCCTCCAATTCCAACATATCTTTTTAATCGAAGAGACGATTTTGAAACAGGAGAAAGCAAACATCTTACTGGAAGTGATTTAGAATTACAAAAAGAATTTGATATTAAGAGATTGAAAAAAATTAAAAGTTACAAAGGTTTCAGGCACACTTCTGGATTACCTCTTCGAGGACAGAGAACAAAGAGCAATTTCCGAAGAAACAGAAAGAAGGGTTCTGGAATAAAGAAAAAAAATAAATAAAAATGAAAAGAAAACATAAACTATACTCAAGACCAAAACGACCATTTGACAAAGTAAGAATCGACGAAGAAGCAGAAATAAAAAAAGAATTTGGACTAAAAAACAAAAAAGAAATATGGAAAGCCGACGCTAAAATTAAATCAATGAGAGAAAAAGCAAAGAAATTAATTAAAGCACCTTTAGAAGAACAACAAGCACTTTTCAACCGATTAAAAAAAATAGGAATTGAAGTAAATTCCATCTCAGATGTTCTTTCATTAGATAAAAAAAATTATTTAGAAAGACGACTTCAAACTTTAGTTGTGAGAAAAAAATTAGCAACAACAACAAAGACCGCAAGACAAATGATTACTCATAAAAAAATATTGGTCGACGGGAAAGTTGTTAACACTCCTTCTTACATTGTTCCAATTAGTTTAGAAAAGAAAATCACAGCTAAAACTAAAAAAGCAAAAACTAAAAAGGTAGAAGAGAAACCAGAAGAGGAAAACACGGAGGAATCAAATGAATAAAAAAGAAAAAATAGAAGAAGTTCAAGAAGAAGTAGTTGAAACTGAAGAAGAAGTAGTTGAAGACAAGAAAAAATCAAAAGAAGATTCAAAAGATAAAAAACAAAAGAAAGAATACGAGGCTGTTGTGAATATTTATGCGACTTTCAATAATACTCTTGCACATGTTACAGACATGTCTGGAAAAACAATTGTGAAAGTAACTGGTGGAATGGTAACAAAACATAGCAGACTTAAAGCAAACCCAACAATCGCGATGTTCATCTCAAAAAGAATTTCTGAAACAATGAAAGAATTAGGAATCAAAAATTTATTTGTGCAAATAAGAGCTAAAACAAGAAACCCGGCTCCAGGTCCAGGTGCTCATGCAATCGTGAAAAACCTTACAAGAGAAGGATTCAAAATTTTGAATATTTTAGACACCACAAGAATTCCTCGTGGAGGACCAAAGAAGAAAGGAGGAAGACGGGGAAGAAGACCTTAGATAGTCTTAAAAACCATAAAATTTTTGATATAAAATGGAAATCATAAGCAAAAAAGAAAATCAAATTGTGTTCAGTGCAAAAACAGAAGAAAGTTTAGCAAACGCAATCAGAAGGTACTTAAATTTTGTCCCAATTTTAGCCGTGGACGAAGTAGAAATCTCAAAAAATGATTCAGCTCTTTATGATGAAACAATCGCAAACAGAATTGGTTTACTTTCTTTAAAGACAGAAAAATCTCACGATGACAAAACAAAAATAGAAATAAAATTATCTTCTAAAAAACCAGGATTTGTAAAAGCAGGGGAATTCACAGGAAAAGCAGAAGTAGTTTACGGCGAAGTTCCAATAACTTTCTTAAATGATGGACAAGAAATTGAAGTTGTTGCAACAGCAAAATTAGGAAAAGGAATTGATCACTCAAAATTCTCACCAGGAATTATGTTTTACAGAAATTCAGTTGATATAAAAATTGACAAAACTTGCCCACCAGAAGTTGCAAACAAATGCCCAAAAGGAATTTTCCAAGTTAAAGACGGAAAAATAACAACAAAAGACGAATACAAATGCGACCTATGTGAGGCATGTACGGACTACTGCAAGAAAAAAGGAAAAGATGCAATACAATTAGTTCCTAAAGATGAATTAATTATAACTCTGGAATCTTTCGGACAATTAGAAGTTAAAGAAATATTTTCAAAAGCTTTAGATGAATTGAAAAAAGATTTGAAAGAATTCTCAAAAAAAGTTTCAAAATAATTCTATAAAGCTAAAAATACCTTTTTGAATTAATAAAAGTCCAATAATTATTCCAATAATCGAAGGAGTTGAAAATAACACCGACGACAAAAACAAAATTCCCCCAAGAAAATCAATCCAACTTCCGAAATCTTTCAACATCCCTAAAGAAGATTTAAGCAAAAGAACCATTCCAAAAAAAAGAGCCACTTTCAATGGAAGGTTAATCTCGCTCTGGAAAATTAAAATTAATCCTGCAATCAAATCCACCAAGCCTAAAATTTTTACCAGCATATTTTTTAAACTACATTTCCTCTTTTAAAATATTCCGTATAACGGATATCTCCTGCCCGGGTAGCTCAGTCTGGATAGAGCGCTTCCCTCCTAAGGAAGAAGTCGAAGGTTCAAATCCTTTCTCGGGCGTTTATTTAGATTTGAACCGGTGGTTTCGTTTTACCACGCTTGGGAAGACGAGCGAGCGACTTGTTCGCGAAGTCAAATCCTTTCTCGGGCGTAGAATTTGAACCAAGACTGTCGAAGGCGAACAATTCTGAAATTTCGAATAAATGAGCAACGAAAATACCAAATTTTATGTTCAAATTGTCATAGAAAGGAACATTTTAAAGAGAAGTAAAACTTAAAAACTAAAGTTAAGATAATAAACTATACGCGCTGGTAGTATAGTGGTAGTATAACTGGCTTCCAAGTATTCAATGAAGAAACCAGTTGACCCGGGTCCGAATCCCGGCCGGCGCATATAAATTAAAAAAAAACAAAATGAAAAACAAAATAAAACAATTCCACGACAAACACTATAAGACACTTCTCTTAATTCCGTTGTTAATTTTACTTTTTTCATTTGTCTATTTAGGATTTTTTTACAAAACTAACAACGATTTTATTTACAAAGATATTTCTTTAACAGGTGGAACTTCCGTAACACTCTATGAAGAAATAAACGTACAAGATTTACAAAACGAATTGTCCTCGAAATTAGAAGATTTGAACACCCGTGAAATTTATGATGTGGTGACTCAAGAAAGAAAAGCCATAGTAATAGAAACAAAATCAGACGGGGATTATACAAAAGATTTAATTGAAAAATTTATTGGGCACGAACTTAACGACGAGAATTCAAGTTTTGAATTTACTGGATCAAGCCTTAGTGAAAGTTCCTACAAGCAACTTTTAGTTGCAATTCTCGTAGCTTTCATTTTCATGGGGATTGTGGTTTTCATTATGTTCCGTTCCTTTGTTCCGTCAGCAGCGGTAATCCTTTCCGCATTCGCAGATATTTTAATGACGCTCACATTAGTAAATTTACTTGGAATAAAAATGTCAAGCGCGGGTATTGTAGCATTCCTAATGCTGATTGGTTATTCCGTGGATACAGATATTTTATTGACCACGAGAGTTCTAAAAAGAAACGAAGGAAGTTTAAACGAAAGAATTTACAACTCATTCAAAACTGGAACCACAATGACTTTGACGTCGCTGTTGGCAATAACTTTCGCACTAATTGTAGTAAAATCATTTTCACTCATTCTTGCACAGATTTTCACAATTCTTGTAATCGGGCTTGTTTTTGATATTTTTAACACATGGATTACAAACGTTTCAATTCTTAAATGGTATATGTTGAGGAAAAAACAATGAAACTCGGCTGGAAAATTTGGCTTTTAATAATTGTCTTGTTACTTTCATTTTTATCCATATTTGGTTTCCCCCCAACTTTTTTACAGGAAGGAGTTTTAATCACAAGTGTAGATTCAAATTCAACCGCATTTGATCAAGGTCTAAGACAGGGACAAGTGATAACCGCCATAGACGGAAAATCGGTAGAGAGTGTTAAAGATTTTTCAGAAATATTTTCTCAAAAAGATTATTCCGGTGAAAGCATAAAAACAACAATCACAACAAAAGATTCATCAGTAATTTTATTCTCAAACGAACTACCAAAAATAACTATCTCAGAAATCCCAAAAACAAACATAAAAATGGGATTAGATTTAATGGGTGGTTCAAGAGCTTTAATCAAAGCACAAGATTTTGAATTAACTTCGGCAGACGCAATGGATTTAGCAGAAGTAATAGAAAACAGATTAAATGTTTACGGAATCTCCGACGTGAAAGTGCTACCAATTTCGGATTTATCTGGAAACCATTATGTACGTATAGAAATCGCAGGAGTAACTCCAAATGATTTAGAAAAATTAGTTGGAGAACAAGGTAAGTTCGAGGCGAAGATTGGAGATGATGTGGTATTCGAAGGCGGAAAAGAAAAGGGAGTTACTTCCGTAGCAAGATCCGGGCAACAGGCAGGAATAGAATCCTGTGGGCAAGATGGAAATGGAGGATATTTTTGTAGTTTCAGATTTGCAGTTTTTCTAAGTGAGGAAGCTGCAAAGAGACATGCAGAAATAACGGCAAATTTATCTGTGAACAAAACAGCCCAAGGAAGTTATCTTTCTAAAAAATTAGATTTCTATTTGGACGACAAATTATTAGAAGACAAAAGTTTGTACATCAGCGAAGGACTTAAGGGAAGAGTAACAACCCAAATTTCAATTCAAGGTTCGGGTTCTGGAGAAACTCAAGAAGAAGCATATGCCACAGCAGAAAAAGAAATGAAAGATCTTCAAACAATTTTAATCACGGGAAGTTTACCCTACAAATTAGAAATAGTAAAATTAGACACAATCTCTCCAACTCTTGGAAGCGATTTCATAAGGTCGATTCTTTTAGCAGGCCTAGTAGCATTAATTGCGGTCGCAATAATAATATTTGCAAAATATAGAAAAATAAAATCTTCCATAGCTTTACTTTTAATTAGTTTCTCCGAAATTATAATTATTTTAGGAATAGCTTCTCTTATTGAATGGAACCTAGATTTACCTAGCATTGCCGGAATAATCGCTACAATAGGTACAGGCTTAGACGATTTAATCATTCTGATGGATGAATCGACAATGAAAGGATTACTAACGCTCAAGGAAAGGCTAAAACGAGCATTTGCAATAATTCTAGGAGCATACATAACTTCTTTAGTTTCACTCATACCTTTAATGTGGGCGGGAGCAGGATTATTAAAAGGTTTTGCAATAACAACAATCATCGGAATATCAGCAGGAGTTTTCATAACTCGTCCAGCATTCTCAGAAATAATGAAAAGAATGGACCATTAAAACCACTCCTGAAACTTTAAAAAACATATTTCTATTTTAAACAAATGTTAGTCAAATATCATATTTTAGTTGGAGTAATCTTCTGCGGAATTTTATTTTTCCTTTTTCCAAAAATAAATTTAATCGGCTTATTCTTAATTTTTCTCTCATCAATTTTTATCGACGTAGACCATTACACTTATTATGTTTACAAAAAAAAAGATTTTAGTCTAAAAAGGGCCGTAAATTTTTTTTATAGTAAGATGCAAAAATTTCTAAACTTAAACAAAGAATTACAAAAAAATTTTTACGGAGGAGTTTTTATTTTACATAGTATTGAATTTTTAATTTTAATATTTTTACTTGGATTATTTTTTACAAATTACTTTTATTTTATTTTACTAGGTTTAACCTTACATCTTCTTTTTGACATAATCTTTGAGTATAGTTTTTCTGGAAAAATTTACAAATCTTCTTTATTTTATTGTTTATCCGAAATCAAAGGAAAAGAATTAATTGAATAATAGAAAAGATAAATTCTTATAAATGAACTTCTAATTTTTAAAATATGAAAGTTTTATTAATTAATCCTCCTGAAGGAAAGGTTTATGGAAAATTTAAATCTCCTGACCATCCTCCTTTAGGATTAGCATATCTTGGGGCTGTTTTACTAAAATCAGGGCATTCTGTAAAGATAATTGATATAGATGCTGATGGGATTAG
Source organism: bacterium (assembly GCA_036787775.1). GTDB lineage: Archaea > Nanobdellota > Nanobdellia > Pacearchaeales > GW2011-AR1 > DAIQOR01. The sequence goes on from DAIQOR010000001.1 coordinate 15,470, forward strand.
TTTGAGCAATTTAAAAGAAATTATAGCGAATTATTCTCTAATTGGTTTAACCGCAACAACACCAACTTTCGGGCAAGCATCAAAAATTTTTGAAGTAGTAAAAGAAAACTCTCGTGCAATAACGGTTTTAGGCGGAATACATGCAACAATTTATCCAGAGGAATGTATCAAAAATGAAAACATTGATTTCCTTGTACGCGGAGAAGGGGAAGAAACATTTTTGGAATTATTAGATTCTTTAGAAAAGAAAAAAGAAATATCTTCCATAAAAGGCATTTCATTTAAGAAAAATAAAAAGATTATCCATAATCCTAATCGGGATTTAATTAAGAACTTAGATGATTTGCCTTTTCCTGCAAGAGAATTGTTTAAACATAGTAATTACTCTTATCCAGACTCATTTTTATCACCAGTAATGCCGATAATGACCTCAAGAGGATGCCCCCATGCATGCACTTATTGTTGCACAAAATATATATTTTCAAGGAAGGTAAGATTTAGAAGTTCAAAAAATGTTATGGAAGAGATAGAGCATTTAATAAAAAAATATAAAGTGAAGGAAATTCACATTTGGGATGACAATTTTACATTAAATAAACAAAGAGTTAAACAAATTCATGATGAAATTTTATCCAAAGCAATTAAAATAAAATTCGCATTTCCGAATGGATTAAGAGCAGATCAGGTAGACGAAGACATTTTAAGATGGTTAAAAGAAATGGGTACATATAGCGTTTGTTTTGGAGTAGAGTCGGGAAATCAAATAATTTTAGATAATGTTGAAAAAGGAACTAATTTGGCACAAATTGAAAAAGCCTATGAACTTTCAAAAAAAATAGGTTTGGAGACTTGGGGTTTTTTTATGTTTGGTCTTCCAGGAGAAACTTCTGAAACAATAAAGAATACAATAAACTTTGCAAAGAAAATAGATCCAGATGTAGCCAAGTTTCACATTCTAAAACCTTTTCCTGGAACAAAGATTTTTGATCAATTAAAAAAACAAAATTTAATCACCAATTATAATTTTGATGACTATGGAATTCACACCAAACCAGTGCATAGATTACCTAATATTTCCGAAGAAGATTTAATTAATGCATCCAAGAAAGCATACAGAGAATTTTATTTAAGACCTTTAAAGATATTCAAACATGCATTGAGAATAAAATCTTTTAATAGATTCAAAGTAAATGTAAGAACCGCTTTTGATTTATTAAAAACCATCAAATAATTATTTTTTATAATCTCCTTGAGACAACCATTTTTCTAAAAGGCAATAAAAAATTATAAAAAAATATCGACTTCCCATTTCTTGAATTTTAAATTTAGCAACTCCCGCTTTTCTATTTCTCCATTTATTCGGAACAACAGAATAAGAATAACCTCTGACAATAGCCTTTAGCGGAAGTTCAATCGTGAGATTAAATTGTTTACTAATAAAAGGTTTTAGCCCTTCTATGGTTTCCTTTTTATAAATTTTGAAAGCGTTTGATGTGTCATTGTATTTAATTCCAAAAAGAATCTTTATTGCCACATTTCCCAGCCGATTTAAAATTAATTTATGCCTGGGATAATTAAAGGTTTCCCCTCCTTTAATAAATCGTGATCCAAAAACACAATCATAACCTTTTTTTATTTCGTAATAATATTTAAGCAAATCCTTTGGGCTATCAGAATAATCTGCCATAACTATTGTGACATAATCTCCTTTAAAATTTTCCAACCCTTTAATCACGGCCAACCCATACCCTTTACGAGGCTCATTAATGTGTCTCAATTCTTTTAGATCTTTCTCCAGTTGCAGGAGTAATTTTTCTGTATTGTCTGAACTCCCATTATTCACAACTAATATTTCATGAGCAATTTTCTCTTCTTTGAGGACCTTATTAAAAACTTTTATTGTTTCTTCAATGGAGCCTTCCTCATTGTGGGCAGGCATAACTATAGATAACATGATTTACCCAAATTATTTTGTATTATAAAGTTTATTCATATCTAATATATATTTTAAGAGGTATAAACACAGAGAGTTTCATAACATTTCTTCAACTTAAAATTTTTAAGTTCAGGAAATTCTTCTTGAGTTTTTTGAGTAACTAAAATAAAATTTTCATAAGTTTTATTTTCAAATCTATCAAATAGAACTGAAAATTGTAGCATTTCATTCAATGGTATTTTCGAGTTAAACTTAAAATTATACTCTCTCAAATTTTCTTTACCTTCCAAACTTGCCAAATAATCTTGCCACCAAATAAAATATGGCCTCTCTTCCCAAGAAAAAGTAGCAAAGTCTAAACTTTCAAATGGGCCCCCTAAGATGTACTCCGAATTAAAATCATTCATAATATTTTTTATATCTTTTTGAATAAGTTTATCATTGTTTAATTCATTCACTCCAAAGAAAGTAAATGTTAAAAGAACAATAATCCCTATCGAAATTAAACAATGAACTTTTAGATTTTTTTCTGTAATAAAATTACTTAGTAAAATTATTATTAATGGAGATATTATAAAGAAATATTTTATATTTGCGGCCCGCACAAAAAATACAAGAAATGAAAATAATAAAAATAAAATAATTTTTTTATTTTTATTAAAATTTATTTTATATAATTTGTATAAAAAAGGAGAAATTGCCACAAGAATTAAGAAGACTTCAAAGTGTTGCAAAAATTGCAAATTTTTAGTTGAAGAATGTAATCCTAAAGAAACAATCAGATTTGCTCCAAAATATTTTATTAAAGAATAAAATGGCATTCCAAATAAATAATAATCCAAGATTAGTCTAGGAGAAAAACCAATCCCTAAGGAAATGAAATAAATCACTAAACCAGAAAATTTTCTAGACCAAAAATTTATTGTAAGAAATAGCCCCCCAATTACAATCATAGGAGTATAAATTGCACAGCAAAAACCCAGCAGAACTCCAGAATAGATTTTATTATGTTTCAAATCATTTTTATAAAAAAATAAAAAAGAGAGTAAGAAGAAGAAGCTTGCTGGAAGAATTGGGGTGGTTTGAATTGAAACATACCATGTAAGTGGAGAGAATGCAAATAAAATAAACGCTTTCTCATTTTTTAACCAAAGGAGTAAAGTTAAAGCAATCAAAAAAATCCACAAAGTGTTAATCAATTTTATTACAAATAGAGAAGGAAAAATTTTTAGAAAAGGTGAAATTATTAAAGGATAAACCAAAGAGTGTCCAACAAAAATATTAATATTTTGAACGCCAGAAATAGATTTTGCCATATTTACATATTCAAAAGAATCATGAAATCCTATTTTTGTTGAGAACATTGCAAAAAAGATTAACGCAATTGCAAGAAGAATTATCCAATAAATTTGTTTTTTTTCCATTCTTTTTCGATGAATATTGCATTTAAAAGTATTTATTTAGTGTTCTATCGCTTTGGTTCATACTTAAAATTTAAATAGCTTCTATTTTATTTTGGAATATGGAAGAAAATGATTTTAACAGCAATCTTAATAAAATTGCAAAATCCTCTTGGATTGTTTTTTTAGGAATTTTATTTGCTAAAATTTTTACGTATATTTATCAAATAATAATTGCAAGAAATTTTGGGCCAGAAATTTATGGTCTTTTTACTCTTGCAGTGATGATTGTAGGATGGTTGGTTTGTTTCTCCAGTCTTAGTCTTAATTTAGGTATTTTGCGATATGCTTCCATTTTTTTAGCAAAAAAGAAAAAAGAAGAAATAAAATCTATTTTTCGTTTTTCATTTAAAATTAATTTTATAACTAGTATTCTTGCAGGATTTATTTTGTTCTTTTTTGCAGATTTCATTTCAATTGGCATATTCTCTAAGCCAGAACTTATCCCATTTTTGAAGGTTTTTTCTTTTGTGATTCCATTTACAGTTCTTATGGAGTTGATTTTATCAATTTTTTTAGCTCATGAAAAATTTGGGTGGTATGCCTTTGTTCATAAATTTCTTACGGGTTTTTTAAAAGTAGGGTTGATACTTCTGTTAATTGCTTTTGGATTTAAAACAGATTCAATTCTATTTTCCTACACTTTATCTTTTTTTGGAGCGCTCATCTTTGCAATTTTTATTTCTAGAAAAATATTCCCTTATTTATTTGAGAAAGGAAATAAAGATAAAGATACTAAATCTAAATTAAATTTAATCACTTATTCTTGGCCTTTACTTTTTTATAGTATTCTTTGGAATCTTTTTCATTGGACAGATTCTTTTGCCTTAGGATATTTGGGAACCGCATCCGAAGTTGGGATCTATAATGCCGCAGTTCCGATAGCTTTTTTGCTCACATTTGCTTCAAGCATTTTCATGCAAATATTTTTCCCAATTGTAAATAAAGAATACTCTAAAGGAAATCTCGAAGAAGTAAGGCAACTTTCTAAGCAAGTTGTAAAATGGATTTTATTAATCAATCTCCCGATTTTTATTTTATTTGTGATTTTTCCCGGAGAACTGATTAAGTTACTTTTTGGAACAAATTATATTGGTGCAAAAAGCGTTTTACAAATTTTAGGGATTGGAACAATTTTTTTCTCTTTATCTGAAAGTTCTAGTCGGCTCATTATGATGTCCGGTAGATCCAAAGTTATCTTAGTAGATATTATCATAATATTTATTTTTAATTTTATTTTTAATTTTATTCTTATTCCAAAGTATGGTTTGGTAGGGGCAGCTATTTCTACAATGGTTTCTCTTGTAATCTTGTCTTTTATTTTTTGGATACAATCTGCAAGGTATTTTTCAATAATTCCGCTTAGACGAAAAATGATTCTTATACTCCTTTCCGCAATTTTTTCATCAGGAATATTACTTTTTTTGCGTTCTCTAATTAAAATTAATCTTTTCTCGGGAATATTACTTTCTTCACTATTTTTTACACTTTACATCTTTTTAATTTTAATTTTCAAAGGGTTCGATAAAAATGATTTTTTCATCCTTAAAAGTTTTTTTAGAAAAAAGAAATAACTATTTTATAATTTTTAGTTGCACAATTAAATCATTCGCAGTAAAAATATATGCAAAATACTTTTCATATAAAACTGAAATTTTTTAGCTAAAGGACGTATAAAAAACTTTGAAGGAGAAATTTCAATATGTTGTTTTATCATTTCAAATTTATCAGATAAATTTTCTTTTGTGAAAGTTCTTATGCTATAACCTCTCTTATGTTCAATGTCTCCCCAGGCATGAATACTAGAAAAATGGGGCACTCTAATATAAATTTTTGCTCTTGGCTTAGAAATTCTGTAGATTTCTTCAAGGGCTTTTTTTGGATTAGAGAGGTGCTCCAAAACACTTTTCATTAGCACTTCTTCAAAAGTATTTTTTTTGAAAGGATAAGGAAATTTCTCTAAATCCCACTTAATATCTGCTTTTGTTGAGAAAATATCTAAATTGAGAAAATCTTTTTTATAGTCATTCCCACAACCAAGGTTTAATTTAGTTTTTCCCATACCTTTCTTTCATATTTAGAATTTAAAAATTAATAGGTAAGATTATAACTACCCAAAGCTATAAAAAACAATCTCTTATTATTTTTTTATGAAAGAAAAAGGAAAAACAATAATTCACCTATCAAGGCCTTCGACACTAATAACAAATATGCCCTTTGTTAAAAAAATCTTTGATAATTACCTCAGAAACAATCCTTTCCGTTTAAAACTGACGCATTTAAGACACAAACTTCGGAATATATCTAAAGGCTCCCCCATAGATTTATTTTATACTATTTTAATCGAGACAAATCCTGTGTGTAATCGTAAATGCTCTTATTGTCCTAATGCAAAGAATCCTCGTAAAGGAAAATTAATGTCCGAAGAAATATTTTACAAAATTATTGATGAGCTTTCAGAAATAAATTTTAAGGGAAAGATTTGTCCTCATTTTTTTGGTGAACCTTTGTTAGATAAGAGACTCCCTAAACTGTTAAAATATGCTAAAGATAAATTGCCTAATGTTAGAATTGTAATTTATACTAATGGGGATTTGCTGACTATTGATTTATTTAAGGAATTAGTGAAGTTGGGAGTGAATATTATTGAGGTAACAGAACATGATGAAAAAGTTTCAGAAAATATGAAAATCATTTTTAATTTTTTAGACAAAAATCCTATATATAAAAAACATCTTAATTATCGAAGAAATCTTTATATTGATGAACGTGCAGGCCTTGTTAAGTCTGGTTTTGAAAAAAGAGCAAGAAAAATTTGTACAACTGCTTCTTATAACATGACAATAAATTACAAAGGAGATATAATTCTTTGTTGTAATGATTATTTTGGGAAGTACAAGTTTGGTAATGTTGCTAATGAGAAATTGATAGATATTTGGAATAAAAAAGGTTATAAAAAAATAAGGCAAAATAATATGGATGGAAAATTTTCTTTAGATATCTGCAAAAACTGTAAAGAGTAGTTCAAGTATATAAAATTATAAAAAGCTAATTTAGACACTAATTGTATGGCTAGAACAAAGAGAATATGTTTTTTTTCAGTAGGATTTGCGTTTAATCGATTGATTAGGATGAGGTTTTATGAAAAAATTTTTCCAAAAGATGTTGAGATTTTTCTTTACACTACCGATAAATATGACGGGACTTCTGAAGAAAAATATTCCTCTAAATGGGATTTAAATAGGACTAAAATTTTTAAGACAAAGTATCACCCCTTGAAAACTCTTTTTAATTTTAGAAAATTCTGTAAAAAAAACTATATTGATGCTGTTAGTAATTTGGGGCATCCTTTTGGAGGAATCCCTTTAATTTTTGAGAGTATAGGGAAAAAAACCAAAGTTTTACTTTATTATTTAGGCGATGCAATTGATTATCCTAAAATTGATACTTTCTCTAAGAAAGGATTAATTTCTTTTTTTAGTTTAATTCCTTATTGGTTTTTGACTAAATTTTCAGACAAGATTGCTACTGTCGCATATAATACCCATAAAAAATCTCCTTTATTTTTTTTGTCTAGAACAAATAAGTTTCATTATATTCATGCCACGGTAAATACTGATTTATTTATTTCAATTAACAAAAAACTTGCCCGAAAAAAAATAGGTATTTTGAATGAAGAAAAAGTTATTTTATTCGTTGGCAAAATCACAAGAAGAAAGGGTGGAAAATTACTAAGGCAGGTTATAGAATCTAATCCCGATATAAAATTTATTCTTATAGGAAAATGGTTGGAAAAGGAAATACCAAGGTTCAATTTTAAAAATATAACCGTAATCGATAAAGTTTTAAATGAGAAACTAAATTATTCTTACTCTGCCGCAGATTTATCTTTTGCCTATCATTTGCAAGGATGTCAAATGGGGATAGTCGGTGCAGAGTCGTTGTCGTGTGGCACTCCTATTTTGCATACGAAGAGGGTTGCTTTTCCCGATTCCTCTGCTATTTTAAGGTTCAACGACGATATAAATGAAATAAATAGAAAAATAAAAGAATTTTTTGCGTTATCTGAGAAAGAAAGAGAAGCATTAAAAAAAGAAGCCAGGAAGTATGCAATAAAATACTTATCTGATGATACTTGGAAAGAAAAGTATTTAAACTTCTTTTTAGAATAATTATTATACCCAAAATGAGAAATAAAAATCAATCAAATCTTCTTCAAAAATCTTGGAAAAATGGAATCAAAGAAAAAGAGTGGTCTAAAGAGATATATTCAGAGGGAAGGTATAACTCTTTAGGGCTTTTTGTCTCTGTCTATAGTCAAGTAAGAGAAGTTATAAAAACTTCTCCAAAGAATATTCTTGAAATTGGAATCGGGGGGGGGGCGACTTCTGTTTTTTTGAAGAATTTGGGTTATAACCTAACCACTTGTGATTTTAACAAAAATTTAAATCCCGATTTTGTAGCAGATATTAAAAAACTTCCCTTCAGAAATAATTCTTTTGATACAGTTTTAGCCTGTGAAATTTTAGAGCACATACCCTATACGGAAGTTCCATTAGCACTTAAAGAATTGAATAGAATTACGCGAAAAAGAACAATAGTTTCTGTACCTCGTGCCCATTTATCCTGTGGTTTTTTAGTTAGACTAGATATACCATTTTTTTCCAAATTAATCAAGGGGAGTTTTGGCATTCCTTATAGTTTTTTTACATCTCGTGGAGAGCATGAAAGTCACCCCGGACATTATTGGGCAATCGGAAGAAGAGGATATTCTAAAAAAAGATTTGAAAGTTTGTTAAAAAATTATTTTAAGATTAAAGATTGTTTTATAGAAGATTTAAATTCAACACACATCTTTTTTATCCTAGAACCATTACATAAATAAACATTATTTTTTTCATTTCACCGCATAAATGAAACTTTTATCCTTAATCTCAATCTTAAATCCCTGTTTATTCAAAAATTCAATTAAATCTAATTTATTTTGTCCGTCTATTTCATGAACCTCTAAAAATATTTTATCAATTTTATCAAAAATTTCTTTTGGAGTAGAATACAAAACAGAATATTCTCCTCCTTCTATATCCATTTTCATTAAATCACACTTTTCTATTTTATTCTCTTCAAAAAAGTTTTTCATAGTTTGAGTTTCTATTATTTCAAAATTTTTTCCTTCTTCTCTGAATAAAGATCCTCTTGCTGAATGATTTCCTTCATAGAGTTTCATTTTTCCTTTTTTATCAGATAATGCAATTTTAAATGATTTTATTTTGAGATCATTTATTCCTATTTGGTCTAAAAGAAGTTCATAATTTTGTTTTGAAGGTTCTATTGCATAGACTTGGCCGTTTTTCATTTTATTGTGAATAAGAACCGAGAAGCTTCCAATGTGTGCTCCAACATCAATTACAATCGCATTGTCGGGGAGTTTTAACAATTTTGGAAAATATAATTCTTCAAGAACAACTTCTGTAATAATTGCCTTATCAATTGTTCTCGCCCTAGTCTTAATTTTTTTATCTCCTATTTTATAAATAATATAACCTTTTTTCAATTTAAGATAATCAAGGAAGAAGTCCCACCAATTATTTATTTTAGTAAATGCTTTTAATCCTAGTTTTATTTTTTTTGCAGTGTAATTTGTCATTTTAATTTGAATGCTAGAGGCATTTTTTGGTTTTTACTTTTTCTTTTCTCATTAATCTGCCAAAGAAGGTTTATATTTCTTATGAGTTTTCTTGCAATGGCGACATGAAAGGGATAATTTAATTTGTAATAGAATACTTTTCCTCCCCATTTTTCTTTGAAACTATTAACACCTTTTAGATGCCCACGGGGTTTTATTTGGTAGCCCCCAAGATCTACAAATGAAGCGCCATGGTTTATCCCATAAAGAATTGTTCCCCAGTAAATCATATCATTTGTTCTGAATTCATCATATTCCTTCTCACTCGCGAAAACTCTTGGCCGAATACCAATACTTTTTGCAGACAATCCATAATAACTTTCATCGATTTTAATCACGGAAAAATATCCAATTATTTTCCCCTCTTTTTTAATTGCAAATAACTCCCATTCTTCTTCCTCCGCCCATTTTCTCAACATCTCATAAGTGAAAGGCGTTGAGCCCCCAGCAAGAATTATTTTCGCGTACATATCATAACATTTTTTATAATCTGCTTCCAAATCTGTTGATTCAATTATTAACCCTGATCGAATTGCTTTTTTTATATTTTTTTTCCGGGAATAATCAAAATTATTCATTACGTCTTCTTCTGTTTTATTTTTTATATCTATAATCACAGTTGCATTTATGTCTTTCATTTTAGTTAAATTTATAATATTTTAGGAAATTTAATCTTTTTTGTGTTAGGAGATTTAATGGAAAAAATTTGCTCGGCTTAAAACCTTCTCTTTCATTGCAAGTTTCACATAAGTGTCCTTTTGGAAATTTATTATCCCTATGTTGTTCTCTAAATTGTTGTATTCGTTTACTGTTCCAAATTTCTTTTAGCGTTTGTTTATTCAAATCCCCTAAAACACATTTTGCATCTGAATCAAAACAACATGCAACAACTCTTCCGTCCCAGAGGACTGTTAATTTTGCCCATGGCCATAAACAAGGATAATTTTTCCCTCTTTTCATTTTATGTGAAGGATCTTTTGAGAGATTATTTATTTCATCCATCGTCCCATCCCAAGTGATAAATTCTTTAACTTGAACTTCATCAATCCCTTTTTCATTTTTCCATTTATTTTTGAAAACTTCAATTTCATTTTCAGTTTCTTTCATTTTTATAATTGCAATTTTGGTATAAGGTTTTTTGTAATTTCCTTGTTTTTTCATTTCAAGAAAGGTTTGAATTCCCTTTAATGCATCTTCATATTTTGCTTTTCCACGTATTTTTTCATATGTTTCTTTCGTAGCTCCATCTAGGGAAATGTGCAAAATGTCTAAACCTGCATCAAGTATTTCTCTTACTTTTTCTTCAGTTAAACTTGAAGGATTTGTAGATAAAGAAGACTTAATTTTATATTTTGCACATATTTTTATTAATTCACCAATTTTGGGATGAAGAAGAGGGTCTCCAAAATGATGTAAACATAACCTTGAGTTTTCTTCAAGTTGATTGACAATCTTCTCAAATAAGGCCACGTCAATAAATCCAACTTTCCTTTTCATATGTTTTCTCGGGCACATAATACAGTTCATACCACAAGCATTTGTTGACTCAATATTCTGGATCATCGGTATCGCAGGAGTTTTTAATTTTTGATGAGAATAATAATATCCCTTTTTCCACATATTTTTTATTTTTTTAACTATTTTCATTTTTATTAATTTGTAATCATCTCTACAAAATATCTTTTATAAATTTTATAGATTTATTCTAACTGGACATCCCATGGTTAACTAGTTGATAATAATAATCAAAATGACAATTTCGCTTTAAAAAATAGTAGCATCTTTTATTTTTTTGCAAGATTGCCTTTATTTTATTGATTATCTTTCTTGTTAGGGGGTATTTACATTCAAGAGGTTTATTCTTACCTTTTTTTGAATAACTGCTATTTGTTCGTTGGTTAATCATTGAGGGAGAAATTTTTTTTATTTTTAAAAATTTGCAAAGTTTATTGAATTCTTGTTGTTTGTTTAAATTTTCCATATCAAAGATATGAACTTGTTTTTGCCCAAACTCTTTAATCCAAGGCTCAATATATTCTTCTTGGTTGATGTACCCTTTTTCTACATCAAACAAATCATGATTTTTTTGAATATTAAAAACGGATGTAGCTCTTCCTTCTTCACTTCTTCGATAAATTATTATTTTTGTATTTGGAAATAGTTTTTTTAATAATTTCGCAGACCGCTTTTTCATTATTATCATTGTGCTAATTTCTCCAACAACTTTTGAAAAATCACATTTCTTAAATTTCTTTAAATAATTCCCAAGCCCCATTATCTCATATTCTTCTGGAAAATAATTTATTTCAGTATGTAAATTAAATTTTGGGATGCTTATCTCGGGATGTTCAAATAAGCAGTTACATAACCAATTAGACCCAGTTCTTCCAAATCCTACACCAATAAAATCAATTCTCATGTTTTGTTGATGTTTGGTTCTTTTTTAAATTTTTATTAGGCATAATATACTACAGTTTCATAAACCATTTAAACCACAGGCTTTTTGACTAATTATGAAAAAATCTAAGAAAATTATCTGCACAATTGGACCAGCCTCATTAAACAAGCAGACTTTGAATCTCTTAAAAGACCGAGGGGTGGATTATTTTAGAATAAATTTATCCCATACCCCTTTAGGAGAAATTGAAGAGAAAATTCTCGAGTTAAAAAAATTTGACGTGCCAATAATAATAGATACAGAAGGTTCCCAAGTAAGAACCGGCAATACTTATGATATTTTTCTAAAAGAAGGGTTAGAAATAAAACTATATAATAAAGAAATTTCTTGTAATGAAAATAATCTTTTTTTGACCCCCTTAAATATCTTACACAAACTCCAAGCAGGAGATTTAATTTTAGTTGATTTTAATTCAGTTCTTTTAAAAGTTTCAGATATTTCTAAATTAAATTCAGAAGGTTGTGTTTCTTGCAAGATTCTTCTAGGGGGAGGAATAGGGGGGAGAAAAGCAGTTCATATAGATAACTCGACACCATTAGACACGTTCAGTTTAAAAGATTTGAAAGCAATAGAATTAGCGAAAAAACATAATATTAATACATTTACTCTCTCATTTATTCGGACAAAAGAAGATTTAATACACTTCAAAAAACTTTATCCTGGAGCAACATTTTATGCAAAGGTTGAAACAAAAGATGCGCTTTTAAATTTAGATGAGATAATTGAATACTCGGATGGAATTTTAATTGATAGGGGAGATTTAAGCAAAGAAGTGGCAATAGAAAAAATACCACTCGTTCAAAAATATGTATTAAATCGGGCTGTTAAATCAGGAAAAGAAGCATTTGTTGCAACAAACACTTTGGAAAAAATGTCTTCCTCACTAAAACCAGATAGATCCGAAGCAAATGATATTATTAATACTTTTTTAGATGGAGCCACGGGAATTGCCTTGACAAAAGAAACTGCTACCGGAACTTATCCTGTGGAAACGGTGAATATGCTTTTAACTTTAATCGAGCAATTGGAATATCTTGAGTTGGATATGGATTCTACAAAAGAAGAAATCTTTAAAAAAATTATTGAAAAAAATTATTTTGGAGATTTTAATGTTCCTTCTTTAATTCCAAACCCTCATGGGGGAAAGCTAGTAAAAAGGGTTGTAGAGAATATATCTGAAATAGATTTATCTTCTATGAAAAAACTTGTAATTGACGAAGAAACGTTAATGGATGTAGAACAGATTGCAATAGGTTCTTTCAGTCCATTAGAAGGTTTCATGTGCAAAGAAAATTTTGAAGGTGTTTTAAATTCCATGCGATTATTAAATAATATCGTTTGGACATTACCGATAATTTTACAAATAAAAGAAGATGTTGCAAATAAATTTAGTCCCGGAGAAAAAATTGCTTTGATTTATAATAAGGATAATCAAATTTATGCAATTCTAAATTTGGAAGAGATTTATAAAATAGACAAATTAGCTGTTGTAAAAAAATGGTTTGGTTCAGATAGTTTAGACCATCCAGGAGTAAAAAAAATAATGGAAGGGGGGGAATATTTATTCGGGGGAAAAGTAGATTTAATAAAAAGAAGAGATTCTCCTTACAAGTTGCATGAATTAACTCCTGAACAAACACGAAGAATTTTTTCTGAAAGGGGTTGGAAAAAGGTAGTAGGATTTCACACTCGTAATGTAATTCATCGTTGTCATGAATTTATTCAATTGGAATCTATGAAAAAAGGATGTTGTGACGGATTATTTGTGCATCCAATTATTGGAAAAAAGAAAAAAGGAGATTTTGAAACAGATGTCATTGTAAAAACTTATGAGAAAATGATCAATGATATTTATCCTAAGGAAAAAGTGGTATTCTCGGCATTTTCCACTTTTTCCAGATATGCCGGACCTCGTGAAGCAGTGTTTACGGCCTTAGTTAGAAAAAATTTTGGTTGCACGCATTTTATTGTAGGAAGGGATCACACAGGGGTAGGAGAGTTTTATTCTCCAAACGCGTCACACGATATTTTTGATAAATTTACTAAAGAAGAATTGGGAATCATTCCTGTAAAATTTGATAAAGTTTTTTATTCAGAAATTCAAAAGAAACATATTCATGAACCTGAAGATCCATCCCATCCCGAAGATATGAAACTTCACATTTCTGGAACACAAGTTAGGGAGATGTTAAGGAGAGGAATAACTCCCCCCGACTGGTTTATGAGGCCAGAGATTTCTAAAATAATTTTAGAAAAAATAAAAAACGGAGAATCTGTTTTTGTGGGAGAGGATTCTAAATTTGCAAAAGTTCTTTGGTTTACTGGGCTATCTGGAAGTGGAAAAACAACAATTGCAAATAACATGAAAAAAGAACTCGAGAATTTAGGAAAGAAAGTAAAAATTATTGATGGGGATCTGGTCCGAGAAAATTTACATAAACATCTTGGATTTTCAGTAGAAGATATAAAAACTAATAATAAATTAATTGCAGAATTGTGCTTGCAAGAACTGAAAAATTATGATTATATTTTGGTTCCGATAATTTCCCCATTTAAAGAGTCAAGAAATTTAGCAAGAGAATTATTTGGAAAAGATTTTATTGAAGTTTTTGTTAATTGTTCTTTAGATGAATGTAAGAAAAGAGATGTTAAAGGATTGTATGAAAAAGTTGCCAAGGGGGAATTAAATAATTTTATTGGAATACATACTCCCTATGAATTTCCAGAAAATTCAGATGTAATTCTAAAGACATCCATCGAAAATGTTGAAGAGTCTGTACAAAAAGTTTTAAATTTTTTGGGTCCTTAAAATAATCTGTCTTCCAACTCGGTGATAAAGGAATTTTCCTTTTTCGATTTTGAATCCCTCTTCTTTAAGAATTTTTTTTAATTCTTGAAGAGAATATTGGTAAATTTTGAATCCAGTAATTCTTGTTGTTGCTTGATATATTTTTGCAAGAATTTTTCTTTTCCAATTTTTTTCTTCAGCATCGAAAATTAAATATCCATTTTGTTTAAGCACTCTTTTTGATTCTTGCAAGGCTTTCCTAAGATCTTTTTCATTTAAGTGATTCCAAACCCTCATTGTTACAATTTTGTCAAAAACATCAGAACCAAAGTTTAAATTAAACATATCTCCGGAAATGCATTTTGCTAAATTATTTTTTGAATGAGCAATCTTTAACATATCTGTGGATGTATCAATTGCGATTACTTCTCCAAGGTGTTTTGTTAGAAAGCCACTACTACATCCAAGTTCTAGAACTTTTTCATGAGGTTTTTTATCAATAATCTCCAAAAAAAATCTTAATTCTTTTGCCCTCTTTTTTCGTCTATAAATATTTTTCTCTCTTTGTGAATCATATGTACCAGTTACCTTCTTTTGTTGGTAATATTTCGTAAAATCTTGTGCTTCTTTACTTTTTAAACTCATGATTGGAAAAAATAATTTTAACTTTTAAATATTTAGGTAGTCAAAATTTATAAGCATATTCCCCCTACAATATCCTTATAAAATATCTTTTTTCTAAATTTATATGAAAATAGCCCACATAAATATGTTTTATCTTCCGACTTTTGGAGGGGTTGAAAAAGTGATGCAAGAGCTTGCAGAACGTCAAGTAAAAGAGGGGCACGAAGTTCATGTCTATTGTTGTGATTCAGATAAATATAAAAGAATTGAGAAAAAAGAAGAAACAATAAACGGGGTGAAAATACACCGGTTGCCCTACTGGATGAGGCTATCTTTAAACACATTTGTTTGGCCCTCTCTTTTATGGAGAGTAAAAGAAAAATTTGACATTTTACACACGCATGTGTCAGGCCACGATTATGTTTTATTTGCAGGAATCTTAGCAAAATTACAAAGTGCCAAACATGTTCACACAACGCATTGCCCCTGGACAGATTCATCATTTCGTCCAAAAATTTTAAGGCCTTTCATTTTTTTGAATGATTTATTTTTTAATAAATTGTCATTTAAATTAACAGATAAAATTTTTTCAATTACACCTTGGGAAGTTCCAATTTTAAAAAAATATTGCGAAGAAGAAAAAATAAAAGTTATTCCGAATGGCATGGATGAAATTCTTTTTAAAAAAATAAAAAATAATAATTTTAGAAAAAGAAACAAAATTACAGAAAAATATTTAGTTTTATTTTTTGGAAGATTAAATCCCACAAAAGGTCCAGAAAAGTTAGTACAGGTAGCAATTAATATTTCTAAAAAAAGAAAGGACATAGCTTTTGTGTGGGTCGGTCCAGATGAAGGCAAAGCAGAAGAAGTAAAAAGTTTAATTAAATCTCATAAAAATATGAAATATCTTGGGCCAATTCTGGGAAAGGAAAACATAGCCGAGATGTATCAATCCGCAAATGTTTATGTTCTTCCGAGTTACAGGGAAGGGTTACCTTTAACATTATTCGAAGCGATGGCCTCTGGGCTCCCAATAGTTGCTTCTCCAGTAAATGGAATTCCTTATGAAATGAAAGAACCAGATAATGGATTTTTTGCTGAATACGGAAATCTTAAAGAACTCGAAAAAAATATTTTAAAAATTTTAGATAACCCCCAATTAGCAAAAAAAATATCCACAAAAAACATCCAAAAATCTAAGCAATATTCTTGGGATTTAATTTCAAAAAATTACTTAAATGAATATAAAAACTTAAAAACGAAATTAAAGAGGTAACTCTATGAAAATAACGCTAATTTCTACTTCCACTTTTCCCTCAGACCAAGGAATAAGAACAATCTCTGCAGTTTTGAAAAGAGAAAGTCATGAAGTAAAAATAATCTTCATGACTTTAGGCGAAGACTATTCCAGAAACTATTACGAAAAAGAATTATTACAACTTGAGAGATTATGCACGGGGAGCGATTTAATTGGGATAAATGCTTTTGCTTCGACATCCGAAAGGGCAAAAAAAATAATAAAATTTCTAAAAAGCAAAATTCCAATTCCAATTATTTATGGAGGAGTACATCCAACACTTTTTCCAGAGAAATGCATCGAGTTTGCAGATATGGTCTGCGTAGGAGAAGGGGAGGAAGCAATTATAGAATTAGTTAATGCTCTTGAAAAAGGAAAATCCATAAGTGAAATAAAAAATATTTGGTCCAAAGAAAAAAGGGGGAAAATAATAACAAATACAGTTAGGAATTTATTGGATGAAATTGACAAATTACCTCTTCCAGATTATGATTTAGAAGATCATTATATCCTAAAAAATCAATCAATAAGGAAATTTAAAGAATCAGATTTAGTTGGACAAGTTTTATTTTTAACCGGAAGAGGTTGTCCTTATGGATGCGATTATTGTAGCAATAGTTGTTTCAATGAACTTTACAAAGGAAAAAGAAAAAAAATACTCAGATTACATTCACCAAAATATATTATCGAAGGAATTTTATATTTCAAAAAAAAGTTCAAGACATTAGGGTATTTTGATATTCGGGATGATACTTTTTCCATGAGACCCTTAGAAAACATAAAAGAATTTTGTAAACTTTACAAAGAAAGGGTAAACATGAGATTCAAATGTTTAGGAGACCCACACACTATCGACGACGAAAAAATAAAATTATTAGTAGATACAGGATGTACAGATATAATCATTGGAATTCAAGGAAGTGAAAAAACAAACAAAGAAATTTATCATAGGAATCAAACAGATAGCGATGTTTTAAGGTCGGCAAAAATTTTACACAAATATAAAGATAAGCTTGCAGTGATGTATGATATTATTGCATGTAACCCCTATGATAAGCCAGAATACATTTTAGATTTAATTGATTTAGTAAGAAAAATTCCCAAACCTTATTTTTTATCCGTCAATAATTTGGTTTTTTTCCCCGGTTCAGCTTTGTATAATCGTGCAAAAAGAGATGGATTGATAAAAACAGAAAAAGATGCAGCATACCAATTAAATTATTGGGATAGAGCAAAGCACATAAAATTAAAAGGTAATAATGTTTATCTAAATTTAATTTTGAATTTAATGAGAGGAGCTGCTAAAGAAAATAGAATTGGTTTTTTACCTAATTTTTTGATGGATTGGGCATTGAAACCAGAAAGGGTTAAGTATCATCTTAAGCACCCAGCATTTTCATATTTAGTTCTTTCAATTATTGAAATATATGATAATTTAAGAGAAAGAATATTAAAACCAATTTTTAGAGCTTTACCATTAAGTTTCAAAATATGGCATGATAAAGTTAGATACCATTTCAAATAATTCTTTCAAAATATTCAGTCACATCCTCAACACCTGCCCAATGAAACCCTGCCTGCCTCAATTTACAAGCTAAACAAAATCCACAATGTTTTTCCTTTCCAACATAACAACTAAAAGTTTTTTTAAAATCAACACCTAATTTTTTACCTATCAAAATAATATCTTCTTTATCTTTTTTTATCAGCGGAGCTTTTATTTCAAAATTCCCCGAACAACCAATCTTCGCAAGGCGATTTATTTCTCGAACAAATTCTTTTGTTGTGTCTGGATAACTTTCATCACCTTCGCATTTGAATCCCACAAAAATATCACAGTTTTCCTTATTTTTCACAAATCTCGATTCCGCAAGTGCAAGAGCATAAGTCAAAAAAATCGTGTTCCGACAAGGCACATAATATTTTTCCGATTCCTCTTTTGTGTCCTTCAAATCTTTTTTACTAAGTTTTTTTATTTCACCTTCTTTATTAATTAATGAACCCGAGATTTCTCCCAACCAATCCAATTTTATCTCTTCAAATTCAGCCCCAAGATTTTCAGCACAACTTTTTGAACATTTTCTCTCTGAATCCAAGGATTTTTGTCCATAATTAAAAAAAAGCACCAAAAGCTCATAACCCGCGTTTTTCGCGAAATAAGCGGTTGTAACGCTATCAATTCCTCCCGAGCACAGAATTATTGCCTTCTTCTTCATAGTATTTCATCTCGGCAAACTTTATAAGTTTTAATTATTCTCCCTCTCTATGAAAAAGAAAGCAAGTGAACTAACAAAAGGTGATAAAATAAATTTAGCGAATAAGTCTTTTGTAATAAAAGAGTTCGAACTTTCTGAAATCGGAAAACACGGCAAGCGAAAATGTCGTATTGAAGCAGAATCCGAACAAGGCGAAAAGATAACAATTATCCGTCCGGAAGACTATCCAGTAGAGACCCTATGATTAATATTATAATCACTTCCTACAACGAACCCAAAGCAACCCTTCGGGCGGTAAAAACATTTTTAGACCAAAAAATTAAAGAAGATTTCAAAATAATTGTGGTAGACCCTTTCCAAGAAACAGAAGATTTTCTTAAAAAAAATATTAAAGATAAACGAGTAAACTTTTTTTTAGATCCGGGAGAGGGAAAAAGTTACGCACTAAATTTGTTATTCCAAGAAAATTTTTCTGAAAATAAAAACGATTTATTTATTCTAACTGATGGAGATGTTTACGTCTCAGAAAATTCCTTAAATGAAATAATAAAAGCATTCAAGGCTAAAGAAGTCGGATGTGTTGCAGGAAAACCCACAACTCTAGACTCAAAAAAAACAAAATATGGTTTCTGGTCTCACTTCGCGTTTGAAGGAATCCATCAAGCAAGAAAAAAATTATCCGAAAATAAAAAATTCTTTGAATGCTCGGGATATTTATTTGCCATAAGAAATTCAGTCCTATTTGACTTTCCTTTGGAATCTTCCGAAGATTCAATAATCCCTTATTTATTTTGGGAAAAAGGTTACAAAATAAAATATGTTCCAGAAGCAGAAGTTTATGTGAAAAATCCAGACAATTGGAAAGATTGGTTAAATCAAAAAGTAAGGAACATTAAAGGTCACGAAAATTTAAACAAAATCGCTCCCAACATGCCACGAACTAAATCTCTATTTAACGAAATAAAACATGGATGGAATTTTTTATTTTTTTATCCAAAGAACATCCAAGAATTATTCTGGACAATTCAATTATACTTCGCAAGGTTATACCTTTATTTCAAAGCCTTCAAAGAATTAAGATTAAACAAAAAATATTCCGATGGTTGGAGAGAAACCGAAATAAATTCCACAAAACCTTTAGATTAATTTTTTTAGCGCTTTTTTTAACTCTTCAACTGACTCAAAAATTTTCATAGAACCAATTAAAATTGCGCTCAAATATTCAATTGCATTTTCAACCGGCTCGTCAGTTTTTATTCCAAAAGTAGGCACGCCTTTCGCATAAGCATAACCAATCTCCCAAGCAGTTCCAGCACCAACATGAAGCCCGTCAAGATTTGCCAAAACGAAATCACAATTTTCAAAACCTTTAATTATATCTCCTTCGAAAATTTTTTTTACATCTTGAACCTCGCTATATAATCCAACATCTCTATGGGGCAAAAAAGTTTCAAAACCCAAAGATTCGCACAATTCAGCAAGAACTTCCAATCGTTCTCTTTCTGTCTTGTTCGTCAATTTTCCCGCAATATACACTTTCTTCATAAACCTTATATAACGAACCCCGTTTTAAAGTTTATGAAGCTTGTAATAATTAAATTAGGCGCATTAGGAGATGTAGTCCGAACGCTCCCTTTAGCAAAAGCGCTAAAACAAAAATATCCCGAGGCAGAATTAACCTGGATAACAAATCCAAATGCAATCACAATTTTGGAAAATAATCCCCATATAGATAAAATTTATTCTTCAAATGAAGAAATTTCAGAAACATTTGATAAATTATATAATTTTGATATTGATGATGAAGCAACAAATTTATCATCCAATATTGAATCAAAAGAAAAGTTCGGATTTTACAATTCAGACGGATTTGTTTCAGCTTTTAATTTAGGTGCAGAATATTACCTAAACACACTTTTTGATGATGAACTAAAAAAGGAAAATAAAAAAACTTATCAAGAGATGATGTTTATGGTTGCCGAAATTCCTTATAATCAAGAACACGAGACAATTTATTTGACCAAGGAAGAAATAAAATATGGAAAAAAATTTATTCAAGAAAATAAACTTTTTGAAAAGAAAATAATCGGAATAAATATTGGAGCTTCCTCAAGGTGGCCATCAAAAAAATTACATGAAGAAAATTTAAAAGAATTAATAAAAAAATTATCTAAACACGAAAATCACATAATTCTTTTAGGAGGTCCAAACGAAGTTGAATATCTTGAAACAATTCATAAAGAATTTCAAGAGTTTCCAAATATAATCAAAAATAATCCTTCAAATTCTCTAAAAGAATTTACCTCAATAATCAATATCTGCGACGAATTAATTTGTGGAGATACTTTAGCACTACATCTTTCAATCGCGCTAAAAAAACCAACAATTGGATTATTTTTCTGTACATCTCATTCCGAAGTTGAAGATTATAATCTACTTAAAAAAATAATTTCTCCAAAATTTGATGAATTTTTTCCAGAGAAGATGGATCAATATGATGAAGAGTTAGTAAAAAGTATTTCCTGCGAGATGATTTTAAATTCATTAAATAAACCTGTTAAAGTAGCAAATGCCATGATAAAAAATGGAGACAAATTTTTAGTAATCAAAAGAAAAGATGAAGAAATTCATGCAGGGAAATGGATGTTTCCTGGAGGAGTTTTAGAAGATAATGAAAATTTTGAAGAAGCATTAAAAAGAGAAATAAAAGAAGAAGTTGGTTTAGAAATAAATCAAATAATAAAAGAAATATCAAATTATAAATACCTTCGACCTGACGGAAAAATTACCCTTGGAAAAAGTTATTTAGTTAATACAGAAGATTTTAATGTTGAAACTAATGGAGAAGTCGAAGATTTTAAATGGGTGACTTTAGAAGAATTCGAAAAATTAGATTCAATAGAAGGTTTGGCGGAAGAATTATTAGATACTTTTGAATAAAAACAAATAAAAACGCTTTTTGGCTAAATTTATTATGGACGAAACTCAGAAAGAATTAGAAAATAGAAAAAAGAAAATTCTAAACAAAATTATTCCCTTCATGAAGGAACCACTAAATCTTGCTTTAGTTACAGTTTTATTATTCGCATTTGTCTTAAGATTATATTATTTCATAAAAGTAGGAAACCAGCCTCTTTGGTGGGATGAACTTTGTTATGGAAGTTTAGCAAAAAATTTTATAACACACACGTGGGATAGCACAACCTTAATCTTAGGAGAAACGGCAATAAGGCCAGTCCTTTTTCCCTTACTTTGGTCAATTCTTTTAAGAGTCGGAATTCCAGAAGGAGGAGTAAGATTTTTTTTAGAGTTTATTCCTTCAATTCTTTCTGTATTTTTTGTTTATCTAATTGGCAAAGAAACATTTAATAAAAGGGTAGGGATTATATCCGCATTTATTTTTTCAGTTTTATGGATACACTTATTTTATACAGTTAGATTATTAACACATGCCCCCGCACTAGTATTTTTATTTTCCAGCATATATTTGTTTATGAAAGCTACGGAAACAAAATTTAATTTCAATCTTTTCACCATATCATTAATCCTTCTTTCTCTCAGCACATTAATGAGATATCCAAAGGGAATAATTTTCTTTGTGTATTTATTTATGTTGGTAATAGATAAAAAATTACTATTAAAAAATTTCAAATTTTGGAAAGCGGGCATTTTAGGAATCTCTCCAATGATCGTGTTTTTTATTTATAATTTTGTAAAATACCAAAATATATTTCCTGCCCTTTTAGGAGGAGGATATCTGGATAAAGGGGGATCCCCCCTTATTAAACCGATTGCGTTTAATCTTTTAAATTTTATTCCAGTTTATCTTAAAACAACTTTCTTTATATTTTTCTTAATTGGTTTATTGTTAATTTTATTTGAATTAATCACAGGATACAATTTAATACCAAAGATAAAAAAACTGAAAAATAGTCTAATTTTAATTTTAATTTTAATTTTAATTTATTCATTTTTCATATTTTATATGCGAGCTGCTGAAGATAGATGGTTATTTCCAACAATTTTACCATTAGCAATTATAACTTCTTTAGGAATTGATTTTGTCTATAATCAAATAAAAAAATATAACAAACAAATAGCAGTCTTATGCGTGATTCTTATTTTAGGATTTGGAGCTTATTCGCAATTAACTTTTGCAGATTCGCTGATAAAAGGAAAGCAAGAAAGTTACCTTCAGATGAGACAGGCATTCGAATGGATAGGTTCTAACACCCCTGAAGATTCAATCATAGCCGGTTTAGGGATAGAACCTTATACTGTTTACTATGCAAAAAGAGATTATATCAATCTCCCCCAGAATTATTCGGAAGTTGGAGTGGCTTTGGAGGCAGATTATCTTGTAGCACATCTTTTTGCGGGAAATCCTCCAAAATATTTAAGTGAATATCTTTCTGAAAATCAAGATATTTGGCAGCCCTTAAATGCCTGGTTTTTAGATGAAGCAAAAACTCAACCAGCAGTTATTTTATATAAAAAGGTTCAATAGGAAAAATATATTCTTTAGAGAACATAAATCTTTATTAATGAAGCTCATATTTTTCAAATATGAAAGTCTTGATAACTGGCGGAGCAGGATTTATAGGAACTAACGCAGCAGAATTTTATGCTTCAAGAGGGGATGAAGTAGTTCTTTTTGATAATTTAAGTAGGAGAGGAAGCGAAGCAAATTTATCTTATTTAGAAAAAAGTTTAGGAGATAAAATAAATTTCATAGAAGGAGATATTAGAAATAGGTGGGACATTGAACGAGCTATTTGTAATAACCGAGATACGGATTTGATTTTACATTTAGCTGCACAAGTCGCGGTAACAACTTCTGTAAATGACCCACGAGAGGATTTTGATATTAATGCTTTAGGAACTTTTAATGTTTTGGAAGCCATGAGAAGTTTAAAAAATAAGTGCGGAGCAAGTCCCATTTTTATTTACGCCTCCACAAATAAAGTTTATGGGGGTATGGAAGATGTCGGAATAATCGAAAAAGATGGGAGATACACATATGAAAATTTACCAGAAGGAATTAACGAAGAAAGAGGTTTGGATTTTCATAGCCCTTATGGATGTTCTAAGGGAACAGGTGATCAGTATGTAAGAGATTACTCTAGGATTTATTGTTTAGATACAATTGTAATGAGGCAATCTTGTATTTATGGAGAAAGACAATTCGGGGTTGAAGATCAAGGTTGGTTGGCTTGGTTTACAATTGCACAAGCTTTAGGAAAACCAATAACTGTTTATGGGGACGGAAAGCAAGTACGAGACGTTTTATGGGTTAATGATTTAATTGATGCTTACGAAAAAGCAAGACAGAATATAGAAAAAACTAAAGGACAAATATATAATCTTGGAGGGGGCCATAAAAATCAACTTTCCTTATTAGAATCTTTTAGTTTACTTAAATCTTTATCTGGAAAAGATATTCCTTTAAAGTATGAAGGATGGAGGCCGGGGGACCAGAAAGTTTGTTTTATGGATATTTCTAAAGCAGAAAACGATTTTAAATGGAAACCCACAATCTCTCCTTCAGAAGGAATGAAAAAATTATATGATTGGGTGAATTCAAACAAATCCGAGATAGAAAAATATTTCCCAAATTAAAATGAAAATAATTCTTTTTTATGAGTTTCTTTCTGAACAAGGGGGTCTAGAGCGAGAGATAATTAATCACGCAACCTTTCTAAAAGAGGAAGGGTATGAGGTTTTAATTTTAACTTGTCATAAAAGTAAAGATATAGAAAAACTTTTACCCTTCGGAGACTTAAAAATTGAACAAATATCCTCGGTAAAAACTCCTTTTCAAACAATCAATCTCGCCTTATGTTTTTTAGGTTTTAATAAAATTAAAGAATTTAATCCAGATTTATTTCTCAGTTATAGTTTTCCATGCAATTTTCTTTTAAGAAAAAAAAGACAGAAAAAAATAAATTATGTGAACCATTTTCCGCATTATCTTTATCTGAAAGGAAAAGAAAAGTTAGAATGGGCAAATTCTTTTGATAGAAAAGTTTCACTTGTCTTGGAATTTTTTCTGGGAAGATGGTTAAGAAAGAGAGACAAAGAATTATTGAAAGAAAATAAATTATTATTTGTAAATAGCGTATTCACTAAGAAAAAAATAGATGAAATTTATCAAGTAAATTCTATTGTGAGTTATCCACCTATAGATCCAAGAATAAAGCCAGTAAAATCAAATCTTCAAGAAAAATTTATTTTCTCTTGTGGAAGAATTATTCCCGATAAAAAATATGAGTGGTTAATTGAATCTTGCTCTAAGATGAAAAATAAATTGCCCCTTTATCTTGCAGGCCAAGGAGATAAAAATTATATAGGTTCATTAAAAAATTTAGCTAAGAAATATAATGTTAGATTAAAATTTTTAGGCAAGTTGGATACGATGAAAATAATAAAATATTATTCTTCTGCAGAAGTTTTCGCTTTTTCGACCCCTGGAGAAGATTTTGGATTAGTGCCTGCAGAAAGTTTAACTTGCGGAACTCCTTGTGTTGTGTGGGAAGATTCTTCAGGACCAACAGAACAAATTGTTGAAGGAATTAACGGATTTTTAGCAAAACCATATGATTTACAAAGTTTTGCAAATAAGTTGGATTTAGTCTTAGATAATAAATTTAAAGAAAAAAATAAAAAGAAAATTTTGGATTCTTCAAAAAAATTTTCGGCAGAAGAAGTAAAGAAAAGTTTTATTAAGGAGGTAAATTTAATTTTTAAAAGATAAAAATGGAAGAATTAAAAAAATTTTATTCTGGAAAAAAGGTTCTTGTAACGGGGGGGGCAGGATGTATTGGAAGTTGTTTAGTTGAAAAATTAGATGAATTTGGGGCACAAATATCAATCTTAGATAATATGATGAGGGGTCAGGAAGCCGTTAGAAATTTAGAAGGAGTATTAAATTCTACAAGTACTCCTCCAAAGATATTTATCAAAGATATCACAGATGTTTTCCAAGTAAAGAATATTTTTAAAAAAGAAAATGGGTTTGATATTGTATTCCATTTAGCAGCATTACCTAGCCACAGACTTGCTTTAGAAGATCCAAGAGCTTACATAGAAACAGATGTAATGGGAACCACAAACATTTTGGAGGTTGCGAGATTATCAAAAACTCCAACGGTAGTTTTTGCTTCGTCAAACAAAGTTTATGGAAAGCAAACGCCCCCATTTAGGGAAGATAAGCCTTGTTTACCAGAAGGTCCTTATGCTTTAGCAAAGTTTCAATCAGAACAAATATGTCAAATGTATTCTACTTATTGGGGGTTAAATACTCCTGTCGTAAGATTCCATCATGTTCTTGGACCACGAACTCAACCAGATAGAGAAATTTCTATTTTTACGGAACAAATAATTAAAGGAGAGACTCCAAAAGTTCATGGGGTTTATGAAGGAGAGATATTTATTTCCTGCGCAGCAGATTACACAGATGTTAATGATGCTGTTGAAGGAGCTTTAAGAGCTGGAATGATTAAAGGATTTGATACATTTAATTTAGCTACTGGAAAAGTTACAACTGTTGAGGATATTGCAAAAAAGATTATGGTCAAATTAGGAAAAGATATCCCAATAGAATATAAAAAAATGTTATCTCACGAAACTTTAGTTCATTTATCAGATATTTCAAAAGCAGAAAAGATTCTTGGATGGACTCC
Organism: bacterium; assembly: GCA_036787775.1. GTDB lineage: Archaea > Nanobdellota > Nanobdellia > Pacearchaeales > GW2011-AR1 > DAIQOR01. The sequence continues at coordinate 41,620 of DAIQOR010000001.1, forward strand.
AAAAAGAACGGTTGATGAATCAGTAAGAGATTATGTTGATTGGAGATTAAAATTTGGTAAAAGGCCAGACGCCTTTTATAAATAATTAATTTAAACAAAATCTATTGTCAAAGCCATTCTTATATCTTCAAAGAACGTTTTTTCTTTAAAACTTTTTTTAAGTCTTTTTAAAATAAAATTAGGATTAAGATAAACTTTTCGGTAAAATTTTCTAAAATATTTTTCAATTAAAGGCCAAGATAAATTTTCATGATTATAAATTGATGAAGGCGTTGAATAAAATTTAAATTTTTCCCAGTCATGCGTTTTAATCAAATTTTTTTTATCCAATTCATTAAACATTTCTGTGGCAGGTAAAGGAATTGTAATACTTATTTTTGCCAGATCCAAATTAAGTTCTTTTGCAAAATCAATTGTTTGTTGCATTGTTTCTTTAGTTTCTCCCGGAAGTCCAATCATAAAAAATCCCGCAACTTCCAGTTTTGCCTTTTTAGCCAATTTTACTGAATTTCTAACTTGCTCTAAAGTTATACCTTTTTTAATATTATTCAAAATTTGTTGGTTTCCAGATTCAATTCCAAAATAAACTCGATAACATCCAGCTCTTTTCATTTTGTCTAATAATTCGAAGTCAACTCTATCCACTCTTATTCCTGTGATTGTACTCCATGCAAGCTTATTCTTTTTTTCAATCAGCAAATCACAAATTTTTTTAGCCCGAGTCATATCTGTGGTAAATCCATCATCTGTGAGATGAACTTCTTTAAAACCCATTTTTTCTATCTTGCTAAACTCTTGTGCCACTCTTTCAGGAGATTTTACTCTAAACGTTCGTCCAAAACAACTTTTATTACAATAGATGCATCCATAAACACAACCTCTGGAAGTTTCAAGCCAGGCCACAGGGTTATTTTTTGCAATTGCCGACGGGACTTTATACTTTTGAATTTCATAGAGGAAATGAGCTGGAAAAGGTAATTCATCTAAATCTTTAATAAAATCCGCCCGTTTATTTATTTTGATCTCATTCTTGACCCTATATCCAACCCCTTTAATAAAATTTAATTTTTTCCCTTCAACAAGTTCTTGAATCACAAAATCTCCTTCCCCAATCACAACGATATCTAAAATTGTTTCCTCTAAAACTTTTTCTGGAAAAGAAGAACAATGGGGCCCCCCGCCAACAAGAATTATTTTTTCATTAAAATTTTTAACAATCTTTGCAACCCGATTAGCTTCATTAATTAAAGGTGTAACAAAACTAATTCCCACATAATCTGGATTAAATTCTTCTAATAATTTTGAAAATTTTTTTTCATCATAAAGATTAAAATCAAAAATTTTCACTTGATGTTTTTTTTCAGTTAAACTTCCAGCAATACAGGCAAGACCTAAAGGAGGTGTGGAAGGAGCAATCCCTTTCAAACTGGTCTTTTCATAAATTTTTTCAAAAGGAAGATTAACTAAAATTATTTTTTTCATTTTTTAATAAAACCGAGCCGGTGTTTGAAAATTAACCACAACATTCCTAATCCTATTACAAATGTTTTTTTGAAATCTCCCGTAGCTGAAGAAACTCCGACTCTTCTAAGATATCTAACAGGAATTTCAATAAATTTAATATTATTTCGGATAACTTGCAACATCATATCTGGATTAAATTCCATCCCAGTAATTGTAAATTTATTTTTAATTTTCTCATAAGCTTTCCGATTAATTAATCTATAAGTGCATCCAACATCTGAAAGAAAATTAGTTCCAAACATAAATTCAACCATTTTTGCAACAGCAAAATTTCCCCACTTCAAAAACCACCCCATGTTTGCGCCACGACCAATCATAATCGAAGTTGTCCGAGTTCCAAAAACCACGTCAAAATTATCTGAATAAGCCAAAAATTTCACCACATCATTTGGGTCAAAAGTTCCATCTGGTTCGGACATAATTATCAAATCTCCAGAAGATTCGTACAACGCTCTACGATACCCCCAACCGAACCCTTGTTTTTTTTCCAAAAAATATTTCGCATTCGTTTTCAAAATCTCTTCTTTCGTGCCTTCACGAGCGTTGTTATCCACAGCAATCACTTCGTCAACATAACCTGTTTTAAACAACCCATCAATAAATTCCCTTATGGAATCTTTTTCATTATACGTCGAAAAAACAACCGAAACCTTTTTTCCTTTCCACATAAATTATCAGAACTTTTTAGTTTTAAATAGTTAATTGTTCAAGGTTATAGATATAAAATTCCCCAATTTTCACCTCTGGTTCAAATCCCTCAACAGGATAATATTTTACAACATATTTAGATTTTTCTAAAGCTTCCTCTTTTGGAATTGGTTCAACTATTCCAGAATAAATTCCGTTTGGCCAAAAAAATGAATCATTCATTTCAGAGTTTTCAAAACTTTTTTTAAAATATTCAAATAGATATTTTGAAGAAAAATTTAATAAAGGTTTATCATGATCATTAATATAAAATTTTCCCCCAAAATAATATCCAATTGCTTTGGGGCAAATAACAACATCCTCTTCTTGAGTGTGTTCTTGAAGATAAATTCCAACTTCTTTTATATGTGATTCATACATCACATTTTTTGTAATGAAATAACCAGAATAACTTAAACTCAATAAAACTAAAATTAAAATTAAAGTAGTCCTTCTTTTTCGTTTATCAATAAATAAAACTCCCATAAAAGGGATTGAAGCAAAAATATTCATTAAAAAATCTGGAAAATTTGTGGCTTTTATTAATCCTGCACTATTGTAAATTGTTGGTTGGGGATTTAATATTAATAATAAAATAATTGAGATTAGAAAACAAATAATTACTATCACAATTTCTTTTTTATCCATGTTTATTTTTTTCAAATTTGAATAAATAAACATCCCAATTAAAATGAATATTGCAGGCAAAATTGTTGCAAAATAACGAGGATATCCAAAAGCTGGACGAGGAACAAGAAAAAAGAAAATTAAAATAACTAAAGAATAAATTAATAAAATATTAACGAGGTTACTTTTTCTTTTCAAAAAATAAAAGAAGCTCCAACACATCAAAATTACTACCGGAAAGGTCAAAAGCCGAATAAACTGGGCAATATTCAAAAAGAAACTTCCAAGATAAATTCCAAGGGTTGAAAATTGAGAACCACCAATATTCGCATTATGAATTAAAAATGAAAAGAAATTTCCAGGCTCAATAAAAATACTATAAATTCCCCAAATAATCACAAACGAAAAAAAAGAAATAAGCCCAATTTTAAAATAATCATAAAAATCCTTCTTAAACTCCTTATTAAAAAAATAATATATTCCAATTCCCACATAAATTAAAAAAGCCATTGGATATCTATTTCCAATACTAAAAAGTAAGAAAAAATAAGATAAATAAAAATGAAATTTTTTGTGTTCCTGATGATATCTGAGAATTGAGTAAATAAATCCGAAGGTAAAAAACATAGAAAGAATATCGATATCAATAATCACCGAGGAGGAAAAAACATAATAATTAATCATAAAAAAAGCACAAGAGATTAATCCAATCCACTTTCCTTTTTCTTCACCAATTATTTTATAACAAAATAAATAAATTAAAAAGGCAGTTAAAATAACAAAAATAAAATTTAGACTTCGAAGGATAATTTCACTCTCGCCAAATCTCATAAGTAAGGATAAAGTCATAATGTAAGTCGGAGGATGCCACAAAGCAAGTTCTAAAGGCTGTTGTTCTGAATGATAAAACAAAGGATGGCCTGTTTCTATTAATGCAATTGCCGGATTAACAAAATCTGCTTCCTCCCCCGTAATCTCATTATTTAGAGAAACCACTCGAAAACCAATGCCCAGTAAAATTAAAACTAAACAAAAAATAATTAACAACTTTTTAATATTCATTTTAAAATTTCAATTTCAAACAAAGCTTCTGAACAAGGAAGAATCCAACAAAAAAATCGCTCATAGATTTCCGGATTTAAATTTATTAAAGGATTCATAAAAATGTTTAAAAATGGAAATGCTAATCTCGTAAAATTTAATTTTTTACTTATTTCTTTAATAAATATTAATTCCTTTGGCTTTTCATAATTTTTGTTGAATTTTTGATAATAATCAAAAGTAAAGTATGAAAAGAAAGTTTTGTGAGTAGCGTCTCGATAAGTCACGCCACAACTAAAATGGGGGACACGAATTATCCACTTAGCATTATCTTTAGAAATTCTCTTCATTTCAAGCAATGTTCTTTCAAAGTCATTTACATGTTCTAAAAAATGCGACGTATAAATCTCATCAAATTCATTTGCTTTAAATGGCCACGGAAATTTATTTGTATCAAAAACAACATCAACTCCTTTTTGGTCAACGAAATCCAAATTTACATAGCCTTCTTTTATATCTTCCCCACAGCCCAAATTAAGTTTTTTCATTTTTTATTTACCAATTTATCGCCAATTATTAAAATGAATTTTACAGGTTTTAAAAGTTCTGCGAAAGGAGAATATATTAGTCTCAATCTCACTGCCCCCAAAAGCATCTGAAGAGGAGTTCTTGAAGAAAGAATCTTGGACCCTTTATCATCATCCTCCCATTTTGTCGGAATCTCTTTAATTTTAAATTTATTATTTTTGCAAACAAAAAGCAAATTTATGTCAAACGCCCATTCGGTCAAAACTAATAACGGATGAATTTTTTCTATAACTTCTCTTTTGAACATTTTTGCCCCACATTGAGTATCCTTTTGTTTAACCAGCCCCATGCTCCGAACAGCAAAATTAAACACCCTGCTCCGAACATACTTTCCTGTAGAACGAATAACTTCCGAGCCATTTATCCATCTCGAGGCAATAGTCCCGTCGACCCCTTCAATGTGAATTATTAAGTCATAAAAAGCTTCTGGAGCGGTCGACATATCCGTGTCGACAAACCCAATTAAATCATTATCTCGCTTCAGAGCGTCCTTAAAACCCTCTGTAATTGCAAATCCCTTACCTCCTTGCTCAAATTCTAAAAATCTTATCTCTTTGTACGTCTTTTTATATTCTCTAACAACATCCAAGGTCTTATCTGTGCAAGCATTCAAAACAACGAGAATCTCAAAATCAGTAATTTCTTTAATTTTCTTCTTCTCTTGAAAAAATTCAGAATAAGCTTCCAAAGTTCTACCTATCCGAAACTCTTCGTTATATGCTGGCATAATAATACTAATTTTCATCCAATTACCTTAATTTCACGAACAAGAAACTGAATATAAACATTATGGTATTAGAGAACATAAAAGCCAAAGTGTATTCTAACACGTTACTATGGAAGAAAGAAAGAAGAACAATCTCAATCACCAAGAATATCACAAGGAATTTGCTATATCTCAAATTGTTTGTTGATAGCCCATAGACAAGAACGAGGTTACTCAAAGATAAAAGACTAAATGCAATTCCAGAATAAACCAGATAAGGTGCCATTTCAAGGTATTGGGCTCCATACAAAATTTTAATTATTAATTCCGGCAAAAGATAATAAAATAGGGCTACAATAAAACAAACGAAAGAGATAATTAAAAAAGATTTCTTAAAAATATTTAATGAATTTTTATTGTCGTCACTTTTTTCAGAAGTTAAAGGGAACATTACCTTATTTATTGCCGCAGTTCCGAAAAAGATTATTTTTCCTAACATCGATAAAACTGCATATTGACCAGCAATCTCTGGAGAAAAAAATCTTTTTGCCAAAAGAATATCTAAACTAAAAATTAAAAGTATGACGGCCATTGTGACAAAATAAGGAACGCTCTGAAAGTAAATTCCCTTAAATTCTGTCGCTTTTTCGTCTTTATGTAAAACATCTTTATTTGAATAAATAGCAAATATTAAACTTGCCAAAGTTCCCAAAACGGCCCCAATCATCGCCCCAAAAACTTTGAATCCAAATAGCACGAAAGAAATAGCAAAAAATAATTTTAAAGTGGATTCAATTATCATGTTTCCTCCCAACGCCCCAAATTTTTTACGTCCCTGCAAAACACCTCTTGCGACGGGATTAGAAAATGTTACGAAAATTAAAAGGTTGGTAACAAAAATTAACCAAAAACTTATTCTTAAATAAATTGAAAGAGGTATTGCAATAAGTGCAAGGATTAAAAAAAGAATTCCTGAGATAGAAACGGATTTTTTCAAAGATTTTTTCAATAAATATTTTATTTCGCCAATTTTATTTTTAGCATTTAGATTAGAAGTCAATTTGGTGATAAGATTTTGAATCGCTTCAGCAGGAATAGTATAAATATAAACGAGAGACATTAGCACGGCAAGCACACCATAACATTCAGGCCCCAACATTCGCCCCATTGCAAAATGAAACAAAAAATTCAAAACATTGTAAATGTTCATAGTAATTAATAATACAATAGTCCCTTTTCCTAATTCTCCAAAAAAAGATTTCCCAGTCATTTTAACCAGCGTAAATTCCCCCGAAAAGCATTAATCCGACGAGAATAATAATTATTTGGAACAAATTAACTATATAAACAACTTCTTTTTCATAAACTTTTCCACTCTTTTTAATTTTCTTCAAAACATAAATTGCAATATGTTCTAATCCATAAAACTTTTCGTAAGGAACATCCAAAGTTCCGTCTTCTTGAACTTTCCCAAAACTCTGTTTCCTAAGTTTACCTCTTAATTTTAAACCAGTCTCAAGAATATACGGAATAAAAAAGAACACTGCTATTTTTTCCACATTTCCTAAAATAGCCATGCAAGCAATCAAAGCACCGACGGAATATGTCAAAACATCTCCAGGGAAAATTTTTGCAGGGTATTTGTTAAAAACATAAAAAGCCAACAAACAAAAAATCATCACAAGCCCAATTAATGCCAACCAACTATTTCCAGCAATATAATTAACAAAAGATAGAGCCCCCAATAAAATTATTCCTTGACTTGTTTCAATTCCATTATAGCCTGCAATAAAATTAAATGTTGAAGATGCTCCAACAACTCCAAGAGGAATTAAAATCAAAGGATACCATAAACCAAACTCGATTCCTATCATACTCGATTCCCCCGCATTTATTACCATCAAGGGTATTGCTGCGAAAATCAAAAGTAAAATTCTAAATCTTGCTGAAAGCCCACCCTTAACCCATCCAAAAATGTCGTCGACAAATCCAATAAATCCCGCAAGAAAAACAGTCATAAGCAAAGCAAATATTTGAGTCGTATAAATATCTGTTTTCAAAATAAATGTTTTCAAAGCAATGTAAAGTAATACTCCAAATAAAAATCCAAATAAAACAATTATTCCTCCAGAACCAGAAACATTTTTCGGATGCCCTTTTTTATTCATATCTTCCCAAATTAATCCAATGTTTTTTGCCTTCTTAATCCACAAAGGTGTAAAAAATAAAGTAACAAGAAAACTAAATATCAATGAGATTATAAGTAATGATTCCATTTTAGAATTTCCAAGGAACATATTTAGATGAGTCTCTATCAAGATATTTCTCTTTTGTTTTTTCATCCACGGAAAATCCTTCAGGATATTCAATTTCCCAAATTTTTATTGGGCCCCTAATTCCTTGGTAATAAACAAATTCTGGAAGATTCATTCCTTGGCTCCTCAAACTAGAAATAATTAAATCTGATTCAACATGAGCAATTTTAAAATTTGGAAAATTATTGAAAGGGTCATTCAAAATATATTTCTGAACAAGCATACCCCTCATTAATCTTGGGCTTAAGAAAAGAGCCATTCCAATAGGATTTGTTTGCACATTTTGCCCATTAGAACTTATTGAAGGAAAAATAAAAATTGTTGCATTTATGCCGGACTTGAAATCATAAAAACCATCATTTGTTGAAACATACCTAACATTCACTTTGTGTTGAACTCCGTTATAAACCATTATGACATATGGTTGAAGAGCAGATAACTTTCCATTTTCGTCTTTTTTAGAAGGAACAATTGCTGCTCCGATGCCAGTATTTCCTGAAGGAAGAAAAATTTCCTTTCCATTTTCTTCAATAATTAAATCTTCATCCAAAGCAATTCCTCCAGAATACACATAAGTAGTTTCTTCTTTTGTTTCATAAGTTTGTTTTTCATCCAATCCCATTACTCCTATCCAAGAAACTCTATCAAAATCCTCATCAGAACCGATGCTAGAAAAAGCCCCATATTTTCCAATATCTGAAGAGTCAATTAAAAAATAATTTGCATCATGAGTATACAAAAATTCCAAAGCATCTTTTTGATTGTCTCCTGTCAGAACTAATCTACCCATCCAATAATTCCAGAAAGAAATAGCATTCCCTCCATCCAAAACTGTTGCCCTTTTACCAATACTTTGCACCCAATATCCATAATCCCACCAGTGCCCAAAAACAGATTCTTGAGGCGTCTCAGTTCTAACCCAATCCATCGCCTTTTGCCATTGCTGAGTATAACCCGAAGGAATCATATTATATGATTGAGCCTTTATTTGTCCGTAATATGTCCAGAAAATAAAAATACTCAATAAAATAATTGTAATTGCAAGGATTCCCAAAATTAATCTCTTTGTCTCATTCTTTTCCTTGAAAAAACTTTCCACACTTTCATAATTCAAATAAGCCAAAAAAATCGGAGCAATAGGTCCCAAAACCATAATCAATCGAACTGCACCTCTTGCACTAAAAATAGAAATTAATAAAACAACAAGTAAAAAAATATACTCAAATCTTATTTTTTTCAATAATTTTTTATCTTCTTTATTATATCTCAAATAAATCTTTGTTGCCAAATAGAAAAATAATAAAACTGCTCCATAATAAACAAATTTACTTATAAAATTCTCTCCATTAAAAATACTTGAACCAGAATATCTTGAGAAAATCATTCCCAACAACACCAACGCAAAAGAACCAGTTAAAATCCAAGCATCTTTTTTCTTAAGTCTTTTCAACATTTTTTTAAATAGAGCAATTGAACCAATAACAAATGCCCAGAACATTAAAGCGATTCCTCCAACATGCGGACCAAAACTTGCTTCCCATTCTATAAAGTAAGGTTGCCTATTTTCTGCAACAGTTGTGTTCCATCTTCCAGTAACTGGTTTAAATATTTGCTGATGGATTGCCTTTGCTTTATCCATAACAAAAGAAGTGTCTACAAAGACTGTTGCAAAAATAATCACTAAAAGAATGGTGAAAATTAAAGAGATAATTTGTTTTGGAAGTTTTATCTTTTTTAATGTTTCATTTTTTGAAATTTTTGTATTCCATATTAAAAAGTGAATTACCATTATGATTAAAACCAGGAATGCAATTCCCATATCAAGCGAAGTTATCATATTTTTTAATTTCATATATGGTTGAATGATAAGAGTTAGAATTGTTGAAATAAGAATCCATATAATATAGACTGTGTATTGATTTAAGTCAACCTTATTCAAGATGAATGCAATTAAGACGGATATCGCTAAAGGAATATAAATAAACATTACTCCTCCCCAAATCGCTCCCATAAGGGATGTTGAAATTCCAGTCAACACCCCAAAAAGAACCGCGAATTTAATCTTTTCACTTTTCCATGCTTTTAAAAATAAATAAAATGTTAAGAACATAAAGAAAAATGCCGCAGATTCTTTTTCAGGAATTCCAGCAATTGTTCGAGATAAAAATACGGGAGTAACAATCATAAAAAAAGTCGAGATTAAAGCAATAATATTCGCCTTAGTTTTGCTCTTAGGACTTTTTCTAACAAAAACTTCTCTAACAAAAAGGAAGAAAGAAATTATTGTCAAAGCAAACATAATCACAGGAAACAATGCAGCAGAAAATTCAATATTATTTGCAGAATAAAAAAGATTTGTAATTGAGTAAGTCCAAACAATCATTTTTGGGAGAAGCATGGTTTCTTTTGCTGTTTCAAAACCAAGAGGGGTATTTCTCATCATGTCTATTTTAGCTACAGAACCATTGTCAATAATTTCCCCTGCATATCGTGTAAATAACCATGGATCTAAATCTGGTCCGAGTGTCCAATTATTTGTTGTAAAATCCCACAAACCGGGAAATCCGCCGTGATCCTGCATGGGCAAAGTACGAATATAAATTCCCAAAACTAAAGCAACAATCAACAATCCAATAACCCAAACTTGCTTCTTCTTTAGAAAATCTAAAACCTTCGCTTTTCTTTTTTCCAAATCCTCGAATGTATTTTCTGTTTCCATTTAATTTAACAATTCATCAGCGTTAAGATCTTTCATAACCATTTCCTTTCCACAATAAGGGCAAGGCTTGTCTCTTCTCTCGACTTCAGAATCAAATTTATAATTGCAATTTTTACAAACAAATTTCACCATAGTTTATGTAAATAATATCGATATATAAAGATTTCTTTTAAAAAATAAGTGGTGTTAAATAAACCTCAATCACCGCAGCAAGGATTAAAATTACCACCGCTATAAACAATAACACAAATGCATTCTCCAAAACCCTCACAAATTTCTTATTTTTAACGCCGTGTCGAATAACTCCTACCCCAAATATTCCTCCAGCCAAAGCAGTCACAAAATATGCTGTAATTTCCGGAAATCCATGAATCATATATCTTCCAATTCCAATAGGAATTTCTCCCAGAGAATAATTTGTAAAAATTCCTATCGCAGCCGCAATCACACTCGCGTTCCAAATTAAAATAAAAATCGCCCCGGCACCAAATATCAGCGAAAAAATTAAAGTAAAAATCATCACATAAACATTATTTTCCAAAATTGAAAGGAATCTCATTTCTTTACTTGCTCCTCCTGTTATCCCACCAGAGGTATATTGTGAAACACAACCCTCAACATTTCCAGGACTATTTATTTGACAATAAGTTCCAATCTGAAAGTTCAATAAATTCGAATCTTGCAAAACAATATTCCAAAACGAAAAAGCAATTATAAATCCAAGGAACAACCACATCAAAGCATAAATCGCATCCTTGTGCATATTCCAAACACTAAAAAATCCCTCGACGAGTTCGTCTTCTTTTTCTTCCTGTCTAATTAAATAATACATATATGGAAGTGTGAACATTATACAAAAAGCAATCACAATCATTCCTGAAGCTTTTGACAATTCAGGGTCCGAAGAAAAAAACCAATGCACCAACAACAAAGAAAGCGAAGCATAAACCAGCCCCACAAAAAGCATTTTCCAAGGTCCTTTCTCACTCTCTTTTGGATTAATTATCATCTCTAACATATTTAAAGAAGAAGAAAAGGATTTTTAAACATTTGTTAACTTATGAACTTGAGGTGTATATGAAATCATTTTTACAAAAAAGAAAACAATTTAATTTAATTGCCAGAGATATAAAATCAATTAAAATTCAAGGTGCAAGAAATGTCGCGAAGTCTGCGTTGAAAGCTTATCACTTAATTCCGACGGAGAGGTCAAAAAAGAAACTTCTAAAACTTCGTCCGACAGAACCGATGCTTCAAAATGTTTTGGAAAAAGCAACAACCCAACCTTACAAAAAAGTTTTAGCTCATTTTGACGAAGCTCAAGAAAAAATAAACAAAAATGTTTTCCAATTAATAAATAATCACAACGTTCTTTTCACACACTGTCATTCCACAAATGTTATCAACGCTTTAATTTATTCAAAAAAGAAAGGAAAAAAATTCGAAGTTTACAACACCGAAACAAGACCATTATTTCAAGGAAGAAGAACAGCAAAAGAATTGAAAAGAAATAAAATTAAAGTAACTATGTTTGTAGATTCTGCCCTAGGAATTGCTTTAAGCAAAGAACAGGGAACAAAAAAAGTAAATAAAATTTTTCTCGGAGCTGACGCACTAACAAAAAAAGGAGTAATTAATAAGGTGGGTTCAGAAGTAATTGCACAAATCGCAAAAAATCAAAACATTCCATTTTATATCGTCGCTGATTCTTGGAAATACACAAACAAAGATTTATCAATTGAACAAAGAGAATTAAATGAAGTTTGGGATAAAGCACTAGAGCACATCAAAATAAAAAATCCTGCATTCGAATTTGTCGATAAAAAATATATTACTGGAATTGTAACAGAATTAGGAATTATGAAATATGGGGAATTTGTTAAAAAAATAAAAAGTTAACAACACCCACACTCTTCATCTTCGCAAGTACAATCTTCATCTTCACAGCATTTCTCTTCTTTTCCTTCACACTTACAATTTCCACCACAAGCATGACCCCCGTTTTCCATTCCTTGAGCATCCATAACTGCTTTCGTCAATTCTTGATTAATATCTTCCATCGCGTTATCCAATTCAATTCTCGCTTTTCCCAATCTCCTGAGTTGTTCTTGAATTAATGCCTTTGTTTCATCGATACTTTTCTTAACTAAATTTTTTTCTCCGACATCCACCAACAAATCCTCAGAAATTAATTTCGCTTTCGCAAAGATCCCTCGACCAATCGGCGCCATAATTTCCTTCCCTTTAGCACCTTTCAATTCATCAAGTCCTAAATTCAAAGAACTCAACTCAACAGTCCCTTTCTCCACTGCCTCAAGCTGTTGCTGAATTTGCTGAATCTGTTGCTCAAACATCTGAAACTTTATCATAAGTTCTTGGTTCATTTCCATAATATTCACAAAATTAGTTTACTTTTAAAACTTCCGTTAAGCAACATTCAAAACTTTTCTCAGAATAATACTCGAAGCAATCGCCCCGCCGAAATACCACCAGAACCAACTTGCAAGCACTTCGGTATAAATTCCCCTTATCCAAGCGAACACGAGAATCAATGGAATAAAAGTATACAACATCGGTTTCATCGAATGTTTCATCATCTCCATCGAGCAAGTCATCATTTCTTTCTGAATCTCGCCCTGCTTCTTCAAATCTCCCTTCGCATCTTTAATCTTAATCTGACACGCCTTCTGCACAGCCTTCAATTCCTTAAGTCTCTTCTGATCCGTAAACTTCTTCGTAACCAGCGTCATAAAAAGCGTAATCAAAAATGCAACTAAAACAACACTCACTTTCGCATTAACAATCATCCATTCTTTTATTATTTCCAACATAAAATAAAAAAGAAAAAATAGTTTTTAAGAGTTTAGTTTTATTCATCCCCCATTTTTCTTCTTAATTTTCCCAAATTTTAGATTAAAGAATCAAAATTAACCACCCATGAATTTCTTCATAGCAGGATTCATATCTTCTGCGTGTTTCTGTGCAATGCTCTGATAGAACTGGAACATAATCATAATTACCAACAGCATCGCTGTTCCTGCAACCAAAGCACCCATCATGTTTGTTATCGACGCCAAGAAACCAATTGCCGCACCACCCATAACTGTCAAAGGCATAATGTATCTATCTAAAATACTTTCTAAAATTCTAATGTCTTGTCTGAAACCTGCAACTTGCAATCCCGAAGCCGCAATTTTCTGAGCCTGCGCTTTTGAATCCATCCCGGAAGTTTTAACCCAGAACACCGAAAAAATAGCACAGAAAATAATAAAGAAAAGCATGTGAGTAATTCCTTGAATTAAATAAATCCATAAAAATCCTCCCCGGATTAATAATTCTAAAATATTAGTTGAACCTAACCAAAACGCCATTCCCGAAACTGCTTGCCCGTCGACAAAGTGTCCAAAGAAAGTAAAGTAAGAAGCAATTTTCGCACTGCCAGCACAAACCGCGCCTTCAACAGCATTATCTAAACAAGGTGCCGCAACATTTTCAATAAGCCCACCGAACAATTGCATATTTGCCAAAAGTGCCGAAACTAAAATAACTGGAATAACTGAAGCATAAAAGAAAGACAACGGCCACTTAATTGAGTAACCTCTTATTCTTCCAAAAGATAAAGGAATTTCAACTTTCAAAGATTGTGCCCAAACAACAGCCAAGAAAATAACAATTGTAGCAAGAATTGCCGCCGCCGCCGAAACAAATTCAATAGGATATTTATTTATCACCGACTGAATTAAAACTAAAATTTTCCCCGAGCAAGCGGTGTTCTTAAAATCTAACAAACAATTTCTTCCCTGAGTATCAACAAACTGCAACGCGCTCGTAATAATTCTCCACGAAACTCCCGCACCAATAAATAAACTAACTCCTGAACCGAAACCCCATTTTTCAGAAAGTTCGTTCATATAAAAAATCGCCAGTCCTCCAAGAATCAACTGACCAATAACTATCCAAGTAAAACCTGGCAACGCTTGAAGACCCTGCATCAAAACATAAATCATCGCCTCGAACACAATAAAAAAGAAAGTTAATAATTTCTGAAGTCCCCCGAAAAACTTTTTACCCTCGGCAGTGGTGGTGTCAATATTAATAATTCCAGAACCCGACAGCAACTGCAAAATAATCGAAGCCATTACGATTGGACCAATACCTAAAGAAATTATTGAACCAAAATCTGTTCCAAGAATAATCGCAAGATATTCAAACCGACTCAAAGCATTCGCCGACAAACCGAAAAGCGAAACATTCGCCAAAATAAAAAACGCTCCCAACACAATTAAAGTCCATTTCAACTTCGTGTTAAAGTCAAGTTTTTTCTCACTAGGACTCTTCACTTCCGGAATGTAATTAAATAAATCTCTCAAAGCCATTTTCAATAATTAAAAATAAGAACGAGTATTTTTAAAGGTTGTTAGTTTAAATTCTCCATCCATAAGCAGAATATAAAATAGCTTGAGGTTCGTAAACAAGCCATTCCCTCAATTTTTTTCCAATCAAAGTTCTTCCTTCCTGATCTTCCGTGTGACCATCAATAACATGATACAATTCATGCTCTAAACTGCAAACACTAGAATTTTTATTGAATTTTATCAAATGTGTTTTATTTCCAATTTTTTTGGCTCCATTCCCTCGCTTATTAAACTCTCCTTCTTCAAGGTTATACGTTTCCAAAAATTCTTTCCACTTGTCAGGCGTATAAAAATAAATTTCAATTTCTAAATCTTTTTCTGCTTTCAAATCCTCTCGGATTCTTTGAGTTTCCGCTATTAATTCAGTTTGACTCCTTATTTTTGGAGAACTTTTTGCACAATCTGTAGCAATACTCTTGAGAGTTTTTACATAACATTTTGGACTAGCCAAAATAATTGCCGTAGCAATTCCCCCATAAATACATTTTCTAAGTGATACCATGCCTTTACCGCAACTTTTTACTTATTTAAATCTTTCTATATGTAACTATTTTTTAGAGATAACAGAATTATATTTCAACTGCATTCCTATCCACTTTTTTCCTTACAACACCATTTTCATCTTTACAAACTTCGCAACCATGAGAAGTATATTTATGAAGTAATGGACAATTGCCTGGTCCAGAAACGTCCTTTATTGCAAAAGTTTCTTGATGATAACAACAAGAAAATCCTTTTTCACATTCATTAATTGAAAGATAATCATAAGCTTCTTCAATAGGTTCTCCAAGAGCAATATAATCGCCCCTTAACAATTTTCTATAGTAGTATCTTACATTCGGTAAGAAAGTTGAATCTCCTGTAAGAACCAATTTATTTCCTTCTGGAGTATTAACTTCTATGCTCCCCCCAGTTTCTCCAGATTTTTTTTTCTGAGTAAAAAGAGAATTATACTTTGGTTTTGCTCCAAGCACCCCAATCCCAAATATTTGCAGTCCTGCATTTGCGGGATCATTCGGATTTTCATAATAAGCATAAATATTAGAAGTCATTCCATCACTAAACGCTCCTCCATTCTCAATCCTTAATTCAGCTCTAATTTCTTGCCCATCCACATTTCGAGCATCCACATTAACATATTCAGTTACCCCTCCTTTCAAAGGTCTGAATGAAAAATATTTCTGATTAGGAATTCTCAAACTATTTTGAAATTCAACTAAAGGGCATTCCAAATCTTCTACTTCGCATCCACTAACAACTGATAAATCTCCTAATGAAACATATGTCCCTTCATGTTTTTTTCCATCAAAAAATAAATTAACTCTTTCATTAAAACTTGTAACATCTATTCCCTGTTGAATTTTTTCATATTTTCCTTCAAAATTTACAACTTCTCGAGGAGCAATATAAACTTGCCCAGATGAGTCAACTCGCACATTCCCATTAATTGGTTCCGCACATTTTTCACAAGTAATTAACTGATTAAATAATTCCCCTCCTGCTTGAGGAATGTTTGCAAGTTCCAACGCAACTTCATTTATTGATTGTCCTTTTTCCACAATTACTTGAACTGAAGGTTTCTTATCTTTTTCATAAACTAATCTCGCACCTTTTGGAACAAAAACTTTTTCTCCCTCAATTACACAAATAGAAGTTTTAGAAGAGACATAATTTGCTTTAACCACATTAAAACTTTCATCTAATATAAAATTGTTCTCTTCAACACTTATTCCCTCAAAGTTATTTCCAGAAATATCTGAAATTCCATCCGTATTAGCAAATTCTCCAACTACTGATATCTGGTAATTTCCCCCTTGCTCTGCAATTTTTTCTCCTTCAAAAACATTAATCGTTTCTATATTATTTATCACTCCCGGTTCAATCCTGATTTTCTCAAGAGAGAATGTTTCGGCCATAACTAAATTGCAAGTCAAGGACAAAAAAAACATTCCAATAATTAGACAAATAATTTTTCTTTTCATTTTCCGACAAAAATCCATTTAAATTCTGATTTGGAATCTTCTAAAACAAAAACAATTTCTTCATCATCCTCAAAATTTTCCATATTAAAATCATTTTCTTCTAATAATTCATTCGAACAAGTCAAGCAATGTCCATACTCATTTGTTGTATCAATCGAAACAATGTTTTCGATAACTTCATACATTTTTCCCATCTTAATATCAACTTCTGAAGAATATGCTTCTTTTAAATTTGAGGAGGATTCACTACCAATTTTTTTAACGTTTAAATCATAATTTAATTCAGTGGAAACTTTCAAGTTTTCTATTTCAACATTCACCGAGGGTTGTCGTGAGCTAATTTCTAAATTTTCAAAATTTTCAAAATCTCCGATACAAAGAGAAAAACTTTCCAAAATATAATTCGAGATCTCTCCTCCCAAATCTATTTTTGAAGGCAAAAGATTCTGATCTCCAGAATAATAATATGGGAGGCCTTCAGAATTTAAATTTTGTGTGGAAGGATTTTTTTGCTCACCAAATTCATACATTCCAATTAAACTCGCTTCATCAAAGCAATCTTGAACAAATTCTCTAACACCCTCGACATCTGGTGTATAAATTCTATCTTCATTAGATGATTCCCCTCGCAACAAAAAATATCCTCCAACAGCCCCAACTATCACAACAGCAATTATAATAAAAATTGTAACCTGTCCACTCTTTTTCATAAATTAAATTAGAATTCACACTATATAAAATTATTTCTTCTTTCTAGCGTGTTTTGGATTTATCACGACGGGAGTTTCAATCACAAATTTTTCTTTAACAATTATTTCTCCACCAACTTTCTTTATCTTTTCCATCGCAGATTCAGAAGCTTCAAAAGCAGTTATAAAGAATTTATTTTTAACTTCTCCAACTCCAAGAATCTTAAAAGAACTCAAATTAATTTCATATTTCTCTCCAACTTTTTTAGCAACGCCTTTCTTAACCAACTTCGCTAAATTCAATTCAATAGTTCCAACATTTATTCTATCTCTTTTATCTCTTCTTGTTCCTTTACTTGTGATTCCTTGTTTTCCAAAATATCCATGTCCATATAATTTTGTAACTAAAGTTTTCTTCTGGTCTGCTCTCTTTCCTGTTCCAGCCATTCCAACTCCACCTTTATGTCCAGACTTTCGCTTGTTCTTTCTCGAACCACTTCCATGAGTTCCCATATTTTTTCCGTGGAATCTCTTAACTTTTTTTCTCTTCTTAATTTTCATTATAACATTCTCCTCACTAATTCATTTATTTTATTTTTATTATCTCCTAAAACTCCTTTTCCAACTCCGAAATGTTTCTTTGTCTCCATTCCCCCTCGAGCAGGATGCAAACCGAAAAAAGGTTTCAACTTTCCATCTTTGTCTTTCTTTCCTCTTTTTTCGACGAGTTCTTTGTAAGTTTCTTTATCAATTTCTCCGTAAGCAATAAAATCTTTTACGCTTTTTATCATTCCTATTTGTTCAGGGGTTGGTTTTTCAAAAACAACACAAGCATATTTTTTTCTAAGTCTAAGTCTAAATAAAGTCTCAACGATTTCCTTCTTCAATCCTACTTGACCTCTAATTCGTATTGCGCAAATCATTTTTTGCCTCCTGATTTAATCTTGTCAGAATCTTTATTTCTCATAGTTGTTTTTTCAAGAGCGTCCATACAAGCTTTAATTAAATTGAAAGTAGTTCTTTGCTTTCCAAAAGTTTTACTATAAACATCTTTGATTCCAGCAAGTTTCAAAACTTTTTTCATTTCTCTCGCAACAACTAATCCTGTTCCCTGTGGAGCTGGAATTAAAGTAACTCTAACACTCCCTGCTTTTCCAGTAACTTCAAATGGAACAGTATGCAATTCTGAACAATCACAATCAAAAGCCGCGCATCCTCGTTTAACTTTTATCAAATTCAATTTAGCTTTTCGAGTAGCTTTATCTCTTGCTGGCAAAGTTTCTTTAGATTTTCCAACGCCAATACCTACGTGCCCATTTTCGTCACCAACAACAGCCATAGTCGAGAAAGTCAAAACATTTCCTTCTTTAGTTTTTCTCTGAGTCTGTCTCCAAGCCCGTCTCTTTCCACCACCAAATTTACCTTTAGCTTGACCAATTGATAATAAATCTGCTTTAATAGTTATTAAAGAATCAGAAATTTCTGGTTCAAGAATTCTCATTTTATTATCTAAAATATAATCAATGTCCTTAATTTTTCCATCCTTAACATCCTGTCCCAACTTTGTCTTAACTTTCCATCCCGAAACAATTTCCTCTCGAGTGAATTCTCCTCTTCGATGTCTTCGCTCTTTGTCTCTCTTTTCTTCAAAAGATTCTTCCGCAACCTTTTCCCCGTCTTCAAGAATTTCCTCCGGAATTTCAGCTAGGTCGTCTTCTTCAATAATTTCCTTTACCATTTTTTCCTTTGCAACCATTATATTTTCTCCAAGTTTTGTTTAATTGTATTGAATGGAATTTTGTTCTTTAAATGTTCTCCTTTTATTCGATTTTCTTCTGGAAAACATTCTTCTTTGCAGCTTACATCAATACCGGCGTCAATCAAACCTTTCAAAAACGCGAACACTTTTGTTTTGTGCAAAGTTTGAATCATTCCGAAATCCACGATAGGACTTTCTTTCTTTTCTTTAAGAAGAATTTTTCCTGCTAAAAATCCAGTTAAATACGACGCTGAAACAGATTTCAAACTTCCTTTAGCTTTTTCTGGCCAACCATGTTTCAATAACATCTTTGAACTAAAAGTAAATTCAACTTTATCTTGAGCTTCATGACTCAAAACATATTGTGCAGTAGAATATTTGTTAGTTCTTCTAAAAACAAGTCTTGGCCTCTCACTTTTCAAAATTTTCAACCTTCTAAGATAATTAGTCTTACATTCCCTTCGTCTTCTTTTTACTAATCTCATTTGCTTAATCCTCCAATATAATCTTTCAAATTAGCCTTGCTTTTAAACTTCCTGTTTCTAATTCTCTTACGAATTTCAGTAGATTCTTCCGGAGAAATATTTCCCTGCTTTTTCATTTCAGCAGTATAACTTCTCAATTTTCTTGTCATAATAACATATTCTTGTTTTCTTTTATTTACTTTTTTCTTAATCTTACCGGTTCCTCTCTTTCTTTTTCTTTTAACAACTTTCTTCCGACCCTTCGGTTCTTTGATTATAATTGCTCCTTCTGCAGTCAAATCTCGAATATCTTGTTTAGTGATAGCTTCCTTTATTTCGTCAAGTCTCGACTTTAAAAAAACAATTTTCTCTCTTCCAACATCTAATGTCCGAGCAGCCAAGGATTTTTTCTTTCCTAAATTCATTTTACATTCTCCTTCAAATTTATTTTTTCTAAAAATTTATCGGGATTAATATTATATAATTGAATTTTACTTTCTTTTGCTTTCTTCACAATTTCAATTCTTTTCTTATTTCCAACTTTTGCAACAACTCCGATTTGATTTGCTTTTATTTTCAATAAATCTTGAATATTCTTAATCATAACTCTCTCCTTGTCCTTTAATTTGTCTCGAACAGCTTTATCACTTCTATAACCAATACTCACACTTACTGGATGCCCTCTAATCTTTTCCCTCATCTTGTTATCTCTTCCAGTCGGCTTTTTCCATTTCTGCTTTTTCTTTCTTCCTCGTCCCAACTTTGAATGTTTATGCCAAACGTGCCTCAAAAATTGTTTAATTTTTCTAACCATTTACATTTCCTTCCCCGCTTTATTTGTGATATAAATTCCATCTTGGAAAATTCTTTTATCTCTTCCAGTAATTCGAGTAACTTTTTCCAAATTTGCCGAAGCTTGCCCAGCAAGTTCTTTATTTACGGAAGTTATGGTAATTATCTCTTTATTCATTTTTATGTCCACTCCCGACGGCATTCTCACTGATCTAGGAACTTTTTCTCCTAAAAAGTTTTTAACAATTGCCTGATTTCCTTTAAACTCAACTGTAAACGGAAAATGACTATGACAAATTTTTAAAGTGTATTCAAATTTTTCCTGAACACCTTTAATCATATTATTAATGTGTGCAAAAATTGAATTCATCATTTTTTTCTCTGCTTTGGTAGATCTTTTATTTCCAAAAATAAGTTTATTTCCTTTCTTTTCAAAACTCAATCGAGCCACATTAAATCTTTTTTTCAATTCACCTTGAGGACCTTTAATTGTCAACAAGCCTTCATCAATAGTCGCTTCAATTCCCGAAGGAATTTCAATTTCTTGGAATAATTCCTTTTTCATTAGTAAAAGTACGCAATTAAGCATCCTCCAATATTTTCTTCTTGAGCTTCTTCGTGAGTCATCAAACCTTTGTTTGTCGAAACAATCACTGTTCCCAAATCTCTTGCTGGCAAATATCTTCTTCGGTATTTTTCAATTTGAGATTTATCAACGGTGAATCGAGGTTTTATTGCCTTACATTCAAACAAATCGCCCATTGTAACTTCCACAGATTTTCCTTTAGCATCAATCTTATATCGAATTACCGCGCCTTTCTGTTTCATGATTTTCAAAATCTCAATTAATAAGTTGGAAATTATGTTTACCTTAACCGTTTCTTTCCCTGCCTTCTTGGCATTCCGTATCATATTCAAAGCATCTGCAACTATATCGTGTGACATTTTATTTTTCTCCGTTTTCCATTTTAACTATATTTTTGAAAGCCGATTTCAACTGCAACTTCTCTGAAGCAGTGTCGACATAAATTTAATCCGTATGATTTTATGTGAGCGCCGAATCTTCCGCACCTTTCACATTTTTTTGCAGCAATTCCAGTTTTTCTATCTTTTGGTTTGTTATGTTTCAAAAACTTTGCCTTAATCGCTGGTTTAGCATTAAGCTGTTTCAAAAACTTTCTCCAATCGCTTGCAGTCATTTTTTAATAAACTTCGTACCGAAGTTTTCCTCCATGAATTTAATAATTTCTTCTCTAGAGATTATTTGCTTTTTAGGAATTCTTCCTTTCTTAATTTTTCTTAATCTAACTCTTCTTCCAGCTCTCTTGAAAACAACTGTAACATCAAAACCTCGAATACCAATTTCTCTTTGATATTCTATTCCAGGAATTTCAATATATTCTTTAATTCCAAAAGAGAAATTATTTTCACTAATTTGTTTTGCTTTCAAAACATTATCAATTGTAACCAACATTTTTTTCAAAAATTCATTAATGTCTTTTCGAATTGTAACCACTGCTCCAATTTCAAGACCAGGTCTAACATTTAAAGTTGGAATTCTTCTTTTCGACTTCATCTTCGACGGATTTCTATCAGGAACAAGTAATTTCAAAAGTTGAAAACCTTTTTGTAAATCCTCTCCAATTCCCCCTACGCTCAAAACAACTTTCTCTATTCTTATTTCTCTCATCGAATTTTCCTTATCCATTTTCATTTTGTTTTTTTCCATTTTACTTTTCTCAATTTTTTTAGTCATTCTAACACCATCAATTGTTTAATTAAAATATTAACATCTTCTTTATCAATCTTCAGTTTAGCCATTTTTCTGTCGACTTTAATTTTATCAATTATTCCCTCCGCTCCAGCATATTTACCCTCGAATGCAAGAACCTTAGATTTTTCTTTCAAAGGCAAACATTTCTCAATTTTTTTATCTTTCAAATTTACTAAAACTGAATCTCCAACATTACATTTTATGTCCGATAAAAAATTTCTACCATCACTCAAATTTATCTGAACTTTCTTTCCTCTTAAAGTTTTCTTATCTACAATTTTTGCAACTTTAGTATTGATTTCATTTTCTTTAATTTCAACCATTTCAAATTTTCCCTGTTTAGATAATTCTAATCTGTAAGCTTTCTTCGACGGGACTAAAAATAAAGTATCAAAAAGTAACATTGCAGTTCTGTCTTCTTTTACTAATCTATTATTTAATAAAATAGTTTCACTATGAATTGCCCTTTTCACTTCTTTTCTATTTTGAACAACTTTCAAAATATCCCTCAACACAATTAAAAGTGGAATACCTTTTTCATCGTTTGAACCTGGCTTAACTACAAATGTTGTACCTTTTCTTTGCAAAGGCCATTTCCGAGATATTTCTTGTCTTTTTAAGTGAGCCATTATTTCTTGTCCTCCTTATTTTCAGGTTTAACTTCCTTTTTAGGAGTTTCCTTTTTCACTTCTGTTTTCAATTTCTTCGCTCTCTTTTTATCATCCAAATACAATTCAATTATTTGTAAATTTGAAGCCTTCAAAGGAACATTAACTTTCGAACCATCCATTTTTTTTATTTGCATTCCTTCAACATAAATTTTCGCAAGTTTAGTTTTTACTTCAATAACCTTTCCTTGTTTATTTTTGAATTTTCCTCTCATAATTTTAACCTTGTCACCTTTTCTAACAGAGATAGTTCTCTTTCCATGTTTTGCTCTCAAATCTTTAGACAAATTAGAACCCAAAGTTTTTCTTTTCAAATGTAACGGAGCCTTCGCTAAATACTTCCTCTGTTTCCGAGGCTGTTTACTTGCTTTCCATGCTGTTGAAAATTCTTTTTTCATTTTAATATACAATTGAAGCAATTTTCGCCACTGTTGGCCATCGCTCCATTACCTCCCTTGCAATTGGTCCCTTGATTTGAGTCCCTTTTGGGTTACCTTTTTCATCTTTGAGTATTGCTACCGCGTTATCCTCAAACATAACTCTTTCTCCACTTAATCTTCTATATGATTTTTTTTGTCGCACAATCACTGCATCAAAAACTTTACCTTTCATATCAGGAATCCCTTTTCGAACACTAACCTTAACCCAGTCTCCGATTTTTCCACAAACCTGCCGACCTTTCTTTGCCTTAGATCTTTTAACTGAAACTAATCGAACAATCTTCGCACCACTATTGTCTGCCGCAACAAGTCTTGCCCCAAGATTCAACCCAGGTGTTGTTCTCGCCGAAACTGCTTTCATTCTTTCTTTTCTCCAATTTTATTTATTACGACAAAATGTATAATCTTACTTAATGGACGACATTCTTGAATTTTTACAGAATCTCCGATATTAATTTGTTTTTCCATACAATCTGGAAGTCGAGCGTGAATCTTTGTTCGAGATTTGGCATATCGTTCATATTTTCTTATGTAAATCATTCTTTCAAATTCAATTGTAATTCGTTTATGAAACTTTCTAATAACTTTACCCTCGAAAGTTCTACCTCGAACTTTTAAGTTCCCATGAATATGACAATTTCTATCGTTACATTCAGTTCCAACTAAGTTTTCCACTTTGCCTTCTGTTTGTTTCTTTGTTTTTTCTTTCATTTTGTTTTTTCTGTGTATGCTCTTTTTCCGCGGTTCACTCTTCGATCGATTCCTCGTCGAATCCGTGTTTGATCAGAAGAGATTTTATTCTCTTCGTGTGATCCCCTTGTATTTCGATTATGTCGTTCTTGTCAGTTCCTCCGCAAGCCAACTCATTTTTCAGAGCCTTTGCGATTTTCTTGACATCGACGCCTTTGTCGAATCCACTAACAACAGTAACGATTTTTCCATATCGTTTTTTGTCCGTTGTTATCTTTATCCTCTGTGAACTTTTCACAATCTGTTCACACACACAAGCTTGACTCGGCAAGCCACATTTTGGACATATTTCCATGTTTATTTGTTGTTCAACACCTCCTTATCTTCTAAGGTGTTGATTGTATGTATTCTTGCAATTATTTTTTTGATTTCTTTTATCCTCGAACTTCCACCCTTTCCAGTGTTTCCTTTCGACTTAATTAATTCCATTTTTAATTCCTTTAACTTCTTTTCCCTTTCTGCTTTATTTATTTTTTTTATTTCAGTTACTTTCATTTTTTACTTTTCCTTTTAATTTTTTTAAGCAATTCTTCTGGAGCATCCATATTCAATTTCATTTGTGCAAGCATCTCGTCGTTAACTTCAATTTTATCAATAAGTTTAACATGAGGGGATAATATGCTAACTTTGATTCCAACAGTTCCAGGTTTTGTTTCTGCTCGTGCTTGAGCTCTATCAACCAATTTTGCCGGCTCACCAGTTTTTTTCAAATAACCTTGAGCGAATCTCCAAGACTTAGCTCTCGCCCCCGGAAGTTTTCCACCTAATCTAATTTCAACTCCCATCGCGCCAGCCTTCATAATCTTTTGAAGAGTTTTGTAAGCAATAACCTTGAACTTCATTGGACCAAATCTTTCTAATCCTAAAGCAATTTCATCAGCCATAACTTGGGAATCAAATTCCGGTTCAAGAATTTCATAAATCTCTACATGAGGATTTTCCAATTTAAAATTTGCTTTCAACATTTGAGTTAACTCGTTAATTTTTTCTCCGCCTCGTCCAATAACCAAACCCGGTTTATGAGTTGAAATTATTACCTTCTCACCGACGGGAGTGTATTCAATTTTTACCCGACTAACTTTACCCTTTCCTAAATTTTCTTTGATAGCATTTTTAACTGCGAATTCTTCTTTCTTCAAATCAACAGTTTTTCTTTCTTCCATTAAAAATAACCTCCCTGCAATTTTTTAATGTATGAAAATCTTTGATTTAATTCCATTTTATTTCTTTTTCTCCATTTTTTTATTAACTATTTTCTTTTTATCTTTTTTAGGTTTAATCATTTTCTTGTCCATAACTTTCAATCGAATATGAGTTCTTTTTCTTTTTATTCCGCCTTTTCCAAAAGGTCTTTGTGCACGATTTGCCGAAGCCTCGACGATAACTGGATTTTCCAAACCGTTCATAACTGCGTTTCCCTTCAATCCTTTCAATAAAACGATAAAATGTTCAGAAGCTCTTTTCGGGAATCTTCCCGACATCATTCCTTTTCCTTTTCGATGAGGAATTTCGCCTTTCATCGGAACAGCTTTTTTCTTAACAATAACTTGCTCCAAATCTGAGATAGCAGTTTCAATACTTTTATATTTAAGAAATTTACAAATCGCCATAGCATATTTAGTAGAAACATGAACACTCTGAGCATTAATTAAAGCGTGATCTTTCTTAACAATTTCTTTTTTGATAATCGGTTTTTTCTTTTCTTCTTTAACTTCAGCATTTTCAATTTTTTCTTCTTTAATTTCTTTCTTCAACGGAGCTTTCTCAACTTTTTGTTTCGCACTATTTTCTAAAGCTGTACCAACTTTTTTCATTTTCTGTTCTGGGTTATAATTTTTTTCTGTCATTTTTATTTCTTTGATTTAGCACGAGAACCTTTCGTCGCACCAACTCCTGATTTACTATGAATAATTCTTGCCCTCGTCGGAGCGAATTCTCCGAATTTATGACCAAGCATTTCTCCAACAATTTCTACCGGAACAAATTTATTTCCGTTGTAAATTTGAAATTTCATTCCGACCATTTGTGGAACAACAACTAAATCTCTTTTATGAGTTCGAATTACTTTCTTACCTTTAGAAAATTTATCATTTGCTCTGCTCACGAAATTTTCTATCTCTTGGAAATTTCTTAAAATTGTTCTCCGATTTCTTGCAGGAATAATTTTTGCAAATTCACGAATACTCATTTCTTGTAATTCCTCGATGGTCTTCCCTTTAAATTTGAATTCTTTTTTCTTGTATTCTTCCATTTTATCGTTTCTTTCCTGTTCTCTTCGGCCTGATTAATCCAACCTTCGCACCAGGAGGAGCATTCCTCTTAGCAATCTTACTCTTAGGATTCTTACCTCTACCACTTCCGAAAGGATGGTCGATGGCATTCATCTTAATTGCGGATGTTCTTGGCCATAATTTATTTTTGGACTTTTTAATATAAAATTGTTTTCCTGCTTTAAGTAGTGGCTTCTCAAATTTCCCTTCTCCAGCACAAACACCAATAATAGCTCGACAAGTACCATTAAATTTCTTTTCTTTTTTCGAAGGCATCATAACAAAGATACTTTCTCCAACAACTTTGTTCAAAACAGCAAAACTTCCCCCACTCTTTATGAATTTTCCTCCATCGAAAGGTCGAGATTCAATGCAATAAATTTTAGTCTTAACTGGAATTTCGTTCAACTTCATAATGTTCCCGTTTTTTATTTCTTTCCCTAATTTTATTGTCTCCCCCTCATACATGTTCTTGAAAGCAGGAATGTAAAAAATTTCAGTTCCAGATTGCACTTTAGCAAGAGGAGTTGAATGTCCGCCAGAACTCAAAAGCTTAAGCACGTTCATTTCATCTCCAAGTATTCGTGGAATTTGAGACTTATGTTTGAAAGCACTTTTTTTAACTTTGTAAGTAGTTGTTCCTCTTCCTCGTCGCTGTTGAATAATTCTCTTTCCCATTATATTAACCCTAATTTCGTAGCCACGTCAATAGCTGGAAATTCCTTTTTTAATTTAACGTAAACATATTTTTTATTATCCCTAACCAAAGTTCTAAGTTTTTCAATTTTAATTTTAAATAAATCTTCAATTTCGTTTTTTATGTCTGTTTTATTTTGTCGTCTATCTAAAACAAAAGTTAAAATATTTTGAGACTCTATCATCATTACAGCTTTTTCAGTTACGATTGGTTTCATGTTCATTTTAATTTCGCCCCCAATTCATTTATTGCATTTTCAGTATAAACTGTCAATCTTCCTAATCCACCATTAGCCAAATCAACAACGCTCAATTTATCTGAATGAACAATTTCAAAAGAGCCAGATTTTAATTTTTCTTCTTTACCGACGACAATCAAAAGTCCAGCATTAGATTTATATTTTCTTCCTCGCAACTTTCCGATTCCTGCTCGAACACTTCTTTTCTTTTCAATAGCTGCGAATAAATCTTTTCCAATAATTTGTTTAATACTTTCAATAAGTTGCTTAGCTTTTAATCCAGTTAATTTTGAATCCACAATAAATGGAACATTAGTAATTTTAGTTTCATTTAATCGAGCATACCTTTTTGAAATTAATTTTCCCTCGGCAGTCGCACTCAAAGCCGAAATAATTGCAATTTTCAATTCTTTTTTATTAATTTTATTTGTGTTAATCATAGAAATTACTTTTGGAGGATGAGCCCTTCGACCGCCTCGAGTGTTTGGAACTGTCGCACCAACCCAATTAAATTGCGAACCTTTTCTCGATAAAGCTTTTCGAGGAATTCTTGACATTCCACGACCATACTGACTTTTCCAAACATGTCTATGATGTTTAATTTTTCCCGAGGCTGAAGCCTGATTTCCTGCAACTGGCGACGGAGCGTAAGGCTGTATTTGTTTTTTAGCTTCAATAACTTTAGCAACAATATCTTCTCGGATTTTACCAGAAAGAACCTTTGGCTTTTCAATCTCCTTTCCTTTCTGCCCTTTCAAATCATAAACTTTAATTTTTACCATTATGCTTTAACTCCTAATAATTCGTAATTTTTCTTTTTAGTTCTTTTAGTTTCTCTCAAAGGAGAAGTAATTAACAATTGTCTTTTTGCAACACCTTGAATCGAACCTTTAACAATCATATAATTTGTTTTAACTTCCCCGAAATGTTTCAAAATAGGAATTTGTCCCTCGGATTTTCCCATATCGATTATTTTATTGTTGTAAATAACTCTGGTAAACATTCCAAGCTGTCCAGCCATTGGAACTCTAAAAGTTACACGAGCAGGATGCCACGGACCAAGACTACCAGGCCGTCTAACTCCCTTCTCTGACTTGTGTGCCTTAAGATTAATCCCAAATCTTCTTACAGGACCTTGGAAACCCTTTCCTCTTGTCAAACCTCTCAAATCAACCAATTCGTCTTTAGCAAAAACATTTGTAACGGAAATTTCTTTATCCAAATTTTCTTTAATAAAATTAAGTTTCTCTTCAATAGTTCCTTTCAGTCCCAATTCAGATAAATCTGGCTTCTTCCTAAATCCAGTTTGTTTTGCAACAGAATAACAAATAACTCTCAAATCATCATATTCATCTGATTTAACATCCTCAATTTTTTTCGAATAAGTTTTCGGAACTTTCACCTTTCTTTTTAATTCCTTGTCAAGTTTTCCCGCGAGAACTTCTTTAGCAACTTTTCCATCTTTATAGAATCTAACTGAAAAAATCTTCATAGAAGGGCACTCAAGAACGGTAGCAGGGATAATTATTTTTTTACCTTTAGTCATGGAGTTAGCAGAATTATCCAAAACCTCAACAGAAACCATTCCAGCTTTATAACAAATAAACCCTTTCAAATTTTTTCCAGATTTTATTGCATCCCAGTTCACACTCGGTAAATGTTTTTCTGCACGTTTACGCGGCCAAAACTGTAAACTTCCTTTTCTTGGTGATTTTCTTGATGGCATAGTTAATATTTGCGGATATCATTTTAGCCCTGGAATATGGTATGAAGAAAAAATCGGTTTATAAATTGTTCGGTAGTAATCTAACTCTAAATTTCAGAACTCTAAGCCTCAAAAGGAATTTCTTGAATCGTCTCTTTATCATCAATTTTAGCTTCTCGAACAATCTTTCCTTTTCTTTTAGTCATTTCACGAATCTTAGCAAAATCTTTCTCGTCAGTTTTTGGAATAACCATTTCGCTAATAAAATAATGATGAACAATCTCTGCCTTCTTGAAATCCGGCCTCTCAAAAACAAAACTCTGTCCCAACTTAGCATCAGCAGTAATTAATTTACAAAAATCTGCTTTAGGATTTTCCCCGTCTTTTCCAGGCTTCCCTGATTTCGGTGCCTTCGGCTTAATTTTCAATTTGTCTTCTCCAACATCAAAAGTCAAAGCAAAAAAAGTTTTCGGAAATTCGTCAAGCAATTTGATAATCTCGTTCCCACTCATTTCTTTATCAATCAAATATCTTTTAACACCCTGAAATTGTTTAATCTCTTTAAAATCAATTTTGTCTTTCAAATCCGAGGTCGAAACAATCGCTCCAGTAATATTAGTTTTATCGCTTCCTAATTTCTCCGCCATGTTCCTAACCAACTCATTAGAAAATTCCGAAGAAGTAACGATTGTAAATTTTCCTTTCGATTGTTTAGCATTAATCACGGCCCTGTCCCGAAACTCCCCTTTACTAAATTTGGTGAATTGCGCGTGCACAGAATCGTCAATAACACCTTCAACAATTTTTTTTATGAAATTCATAATTTCATTTATTCAATTTTACTTATAAATCTTTCTTACAAAACTTTATAAATTTCGATAACTACTTTTCATAAGTGAAAATGGATCAAACATCTTTTAAACAAGTTATGTCGGCAGTGATAATCCTCGGGTTAGCCACGCTTTCATTTTTTATTATAAGACCAATTCTTCTCGCAATGGTTTATGGAGTAATTCTCGCGTTTGTTTTTATGCCAATATATAATTTTATTTTCAAAAGAACAAAGATGGAAAATTTCTCGGCGATATTTATTTGCGTAACTTTAATTTTAATTATTTTTCTATCTCTTTGGTTTTTTACCCCAATAGTTCTTAGTCAGTCGTTAAAATTTTATTCAGCGTCGCAACAAGTAAATTTTATTGAACCTCTGCAAAAAATATTTCCTTCTTTTTTTGCGTCGGAGGAATTCTCTGCCGAGGTTGGTTCAATTTTAAATTCGTTTGTAGTAAAATCCACAAATTCTCTGGTTAATTCTTTTGCAAATGTAATATTGAACTTTCCAACAATCTGTTTACAATTATTGGTTGTTTTCGTCACTTTCTTTTTTGTATTACGAGATAAAGAAAAATTAATTGATTACATAAAAAGTTTACTCCCCTACTCAAAAGAGGTAGAAAATAAAATTTTCCACTATACCAAGGGAATAACTTTCTCAGTTCTTTACGGACAAGTTGTAGTTGGAATATTGCAAGGAGTATTAGTTGGTATAGCATTTTTTGTATTTGGAGTGTCAAACGCTTTACTTCTAACCCTCCTCGCAACTTTGGCAGGTATTTTTCCAATTATTGGAACAGCGATAGTTTGGATTCCTGTCGTAATTTTCCTTTTCCTCGCCGGAGATAGTTTTTCTGCGACAGGAGTAATAATTGTAGGACTAATTTCCTCGAATATTGACAACATCCTAAGACCGATGATTGTATCAAAAAGAGTCAATATTTCTTCAGCGGTAATTATGATAGGAATGATTGGCGGTTTCTTCTTATTCGGAATCTTAGGTTTTATTTTAGGTCCGTTAATATTAGCATATCTTCTAATAATCTTGGAAATTTATCGGGACAAAAAATCTCCAGGAATTTTCATTAATGAAGAGGTGAAGTAATTCTAAATGAAGCTAAAAGTAAAACTATGGAGGTGGTCGGCAGGAGTTCCAGTAGCTATGCTCAATAGCAAAATAGCCCAGGAAATGGGCGTTCACGCGACAGATAGGATTTCAATAAAAACCTTTGAAAAAAATTCTATGGAATTTTCCACAGTGGTAGACACGATTGGAGTCTTTGTAAAAAAGAATGAACTCGCAATCTCTTTTGAGATAAAAGAAATTTTAGGATTAAGAGAAGGACAAATCGTGGACGTGAACATCGCAGAAACTCCAAGAAGTTTAATTTTCATTAAAGAAAAATTAGATAAAAAAGAACTTTCCAAAAAAAAGATTTTTGAAATAATTGAAGACATTGTAAATAATTCTTTATCCGAAGCTGAAGTCGCACTTTTTATTTCTGCAATGCACATACATGGAATGAATTTTAAAGAAATAACTTATTTAATTGAGGCAATTTTAAATTCAGGGCAAATGATAAGTTGGGGCAAAAAATTAATTGCGGATAAACATTGTATTGGAGGAGTTGCAGGAAATCGGACAACGCCAATAGTTGTTTCAATTTGTGCGGCGGCTGGCTTAACAATTCCAAAAACTTCTTCAAGAGCAATAACGAGTGCTGCCGGAACCGCGGATGTAATGGAAGTAGCGGCCAAAGTAAATTTTAACATGAAAGAAATTAAATCAATAGTAAAAAAAACAAATGCTTGCATCGTCTGGTGCGGAGGATTAGGAATGGTTCCAGCAGATTCAAAAATAATTAAAATTGAAAAACAACTTAAGATAGACCCAAAAGCACAACTTTTAGCATCGATAATGTCCAAAAAACTTTCAGTTGGAAGTAATCATATTTTGATTGATATACCCTACGGAAAAAGTGCCAAATTCGATAAGAAAAAAGCTTTGGAATTAAAAAAAGATTTTGAGAAGTTAGCAAAATATTTTAAGAAAAAAATGAAAGTTGTTTTAACGGATGGTTCTCAACCAATCGGAAATGGAATTGGCCCACGATTAGAATTAATTGATGTGATTAAAGTTTTAAATCCAGAAGAAAGCGGACCTTTAGATTTAGAAGAAAAGTCAATTTTTCTCTCCGGACAACTTTTAGAATTAACTGGAAAAGCAAAGAAAGGAAAAGGAGAAGAATTGGCGAGGAAGATTCTTGTTTCAGGAAAAGCTTTTGAAAAATTCAAACAAATCATCAAAGCCCAAAATGGGAGTTTGAAATTAAAAGAGAACGGCAAATTCAAGAAAGATATATTTGCAAAAAAGAATATGATAATAAAATCCATTCACAATAAAAAAATTAATTCTCTCGCAAGAGTTGTAGGTTGTCCAGTGGACAAATTCTCTGGAATATATCTCTACAACCACGTTGGAGACAAAGTCAAGAAAGGAGAAAAGCTTCTCACAATTTACTCAGAATCCAATGCAAGATTATTGGATGCGGTAAAGTTCTATAATGAAGTCAAGCCAATTAATTAATTCAACACAACTAATTTTTTAAATGAGTGATTTTATAATTAAATATGGAAGAGAGTAATCCAATAAGAAAACTTGTAATTTATTTTAAAAAAAATCTGGAGAAAGGATATACCGAGGAATCTCTGAAAGTGGCTTTAATGAATCAAGGATATTCAAGGACAATGATAGAGCGAGCGGCTGAACAACTTCACCAAGACCTCGCGAGGACAGCACCAATTCTAAAAGACAAACCAATAATCAAACACTACATCATCGACGAAAACGACCAACCAATAACAATTAAGAAACCTTTTTGGAAAAAAGTTTTTGGATAAAACGCCCTGTTTTTAGTTGAATTATAGATGATAACGGCGTTTTTAAAAGCTTCTTTTTTTAAACAATTCAATCATTATCTTTGTTTCTCTATGGGTTTCCAATCTCTCGAACTATATTCAAGTATTCCCTCGAGTAGTTTTTGCCTAACATATGCAATTATTCCATGAGATTTAATTCCCCTATCTTGTTTTGTATTTGGTATCTCTCTAAGTTTATCTAAGAATTTAGAATACTCTGGAAGAACCACCGATTTTATCTCTGCAAGAATATCTCTGGTTGCTTCTCCATGATGTTTCTCATTCAAATATTTTTTTAAATCTGTAGTTTTA
The DNA here is from genome assembly GCA_036787775.1 of bacterium. Classification (GTDB taxonomy): domain Archaea; phylum Nanobdellota; class Nanobdellia; order Pacearchaeales; family GW2011-AR1; genus DAIQOR01. Next base: position 74,535 of record DAIQOR010000001.1, read on the forward strand.
TTATTTAATGTAAGAGTATACCATATACTTTCACGCATTACTGGATTTTTCACCTCACTTAATATCTTTCTAAGCAATATTCTATCAATTATTATATCCGCATAATCTTTACAATTATTTTCTCTTTGGTATATTCCAATAAGAGAAGTTTCTTTTTGTGTGTATGGAAAATCTGGCGATTTAAGTAATTCCTGCGTGAATGCTTGATACTCTGGTGAAGATTCCCATTTAGTTCTATATCCTTCATCATCATGATAAAAAGCATTTAACCCATCTAAATCAATATTTCTTTTCAGTGCATCTTCTTTATGTTTTTCAACAATAGCTAATACGCTCTCTAATGGTTTATCTGTTTCAATTTTTCCACTATAATCTATTTTTTTTAAAATTAGGGCTTGAGCTTCTCTTGCTCCCCAAGCATCTTTACGATTCATCCATTCATAAATATCTGCTGAAAGATGTTTGTATGTTTCATCCTCATTTGTCATTTTTGTTTTTCCTCCTGTGCTCTTACATATCCCCCACTACCACGTCCTTCCCAAAATTGACTTTTATAGAAATATTCGACAGATTCATCTGCCCCTTCAGGCATAAATGGTACGCTAAGGGGAAGATATTCTCTCTTATATCCTGCCTTGAATCCTTGAAAGTAAGGATCAGAAATCAATACTTGAAAATCCTCTTCCAAAACACTACCCTTTAGCCCTGAACATGAATAAATTATACATGGGGGTAATCCTGCTTCAAAACAGATTCTTTCCAGTTCAAAATTAGCGGGACCAATCTCCTTATCATAGCTGAATCGCTCTGCTACAACTCTCTTTCCAATTTCAATATCTTCTTTCAATATTTCTGTTATTTCTTTTGTCATTTTCTTGTTTTTTATTTTTATTGTCAAGTTAAATTAACTAATGGCTAATTTGTATTAACTTGTTAATAGTATCAGTTATGGATGGTATTTAATATATTGTGGTGGTTATTACCACCAATAAAGTAAAGATTTTTATAGTCAATTTTGTTATGTTTTTGTATGCATGAAGAATTGTTTGGAGAGCTTGGATTGAGTTTAAATGAAGCAAAAGTTTACGAAGCCTTATTGCAAATTGGAGAATCATCTGTACAAACTATTTCACTGAAATCAAAAGTTCACAGAAGAAATGTTTATGATTCCTTGAGCAAACTAATGGAAAAGGGACTTGCTTCAGAGGTGTTTATTAAAGGAGAGAAAAATTTCAAGGCGACAAACCCTGATAGATTGCTGGATTTATTAAAAGAAAAAGAGGAAAAGATAAGTAAAGTTCTTCCTGATTTAAAATCAAAATATGAATCTGTTGAAGAGAAAGAAGAAGCATATCTTTATAGAGGCATTGAAGGATTCAAGAATTATCTTAAGGCAATTCTAGAGACAAAGGAAATAGTTTATTTTATAGGGGCAAAAGCTTTTTGGCTTGATGAGAGATTGCAATATTTTATGCCTCATTTTGAAAAAGAAAGAAAGAAATTAGGAATAAAATTTATGCATCTATTTGATTACGAGATTAAAAAAGAAAAACTAAAAATATTAAAAATGGTTGGTAAACCTTATAGATTCTTGCCAAAAGAATACTCTTCCAATACTGCTATTGATATTTTTGGTCCATATGTTGTAACATTTGTAGGAGTAAAACCGGGACAACTTCAAGAAGAGCCATTAATGTTTGTAATGAAAAGCAGAAAACTTGCTGATGGATACAGAAAGTTTTTTCAATTTATGTGGGATAATTGTAAGGAATGAATTTTTACTCAATCAAGCCCATACATCTTCTCAAATTCCCCTCTTATCTTTGTTATTTCTTCAAGGGTTATTGTATTAATCTTATTTTTTATTTCCAGAATAAATTCTCTAAGTTTTGTAATGTCAACATCTACTTTTTTATTCTTCAGGTAATATTGATTATCTATTCTCAAATCTTTATCTTTAGATAATATTTTTGTGAAGCCCTTAGGAACAATTCCTCTTCCTTCAAGAAATCCACAAACTCCAATTGTGCAGTCATGTATCTCACATTTAATTCCTAACTTTTGAAGAAGAGCATAAATCACAAAATACTCGCAGTAATATTTTGTTGTTGCCAGCCACATATTTGACTTGCCTTTTATATCCTGTAAAATCATCAAGGTTTCTTCAGAACTTTTGATATAATCATTTGCCAAATTTTCATTGGGTTTGACAATTTTTATCCCGTTCTTTTGTTGACAGCACCACTTTAATTTTTCAGCATCCATTTTATAATTTCTTCAGAGTTCTGAACTATTAAATGTTTATTTATTATTTCTTCTTTTAGAGTTTCGCTTATGTCCGATAAGCTCTTTAAATTGATAATATGAAATTTAACTCCAAACTTTTTTTCAAATTCTTTTACACTTTTTGAGCTTATCTTACCCTCAAGAATAACATCAATATCATTTGCCTTTTTTGTTCCTTCTACTGAAGATCCAAAAATTAAGATTTTTCCCGAAGCTTCTCCAAGAAAATAAACTATCTCCTTCATCAGCAAATCCTTATGGATTACTTTAGCTAATCTTTCTTTCTCAATCCAAGTGAGATAAACAATTATGCTTGGATTTTTTAATTGGAGTTTATACATGGTCATTCTACCCTTGATTTGCTTGGTAACTAATCCCTGCTTTTCAAACTCATTAAGATATTTTCTAACTGTTGCATGAGGTTTATTTAACTCTCGAGATATTTCAGCCAAATGCTTAGATTCTTTCTGATAAAGCAATGGTTCTAAAAATGACCATTTGGATATATTCTTGACCATATTGTTATAATTGTAATAATAGTTTTTAAATGCTTTGTTTTTGAAAAAAACGTACTAGAGTAGAGGCGTACAATAGAAAGTTCGACGCCCTCATCGCCCCCGCCAGTCTCACAACCTTATTTTGATTTCTCAAATTTACTTCAACTTTTAGATATTGCATAAAATCAGATAGCTCGGTCGAACTAATAAAAATAATCTTGGAATTTTGTTAAGACTCTTGGAGTAATTGGATTTACAATCCAATAAACGCCCCCGGCAGGAGTCGAACCTGCGAGCCACAAGGGCCCGGATCTCAAGTCCGGTGCAATACCGTTATGCGACGGAGGCGTAATTACTAAATAAATCTAATACTTTTAAATCTAACTTTTTTAAAACAATCACAACAATTCTTAAAAAACATCTCAAATAATAAACTTCATGCCAGAGTTAAGATATGGAGAAACTTATAACGCAAACATAACTCGAAGAAGAGAAAGAAAAGATGTTAGTTCAAATAGAAAAATACTTTACATAGGTTCAATACAGAAAAAGAGAATGCATTTACGCTGGGGCTATTATACTTATTTTCATCAAGGAAAACCTGTCCTAAGAAAATTTAACAGTCAAAAATATAATTTTTCCAAAGAAGAGCAATTAATTATAAAAGAATCTCGTTCGGTTTCAACAAATAGATATGAAAAAGAATATCTCGAAAATATTTTACTAAAACACGGATTTTAATCCTTTTTAAAACAACACAACAATTTTTAAAAACTTCAATTTCTTAAATTCAGCATGTCAAAAAAGATACCTATAATAATAGAAGATGCTGTAAGATATTCTTTAATTGATGACCATTTTTCTTGTGAAGTTTCAAAACGTCCTTTCCAATACAGAAAAGGAGAAATAGGATTAATTGATCCCGAGATTGTAGATTTTTATTCCAATCTCAAAGAAAATCTAAGAAAGTGCAAACCATCAAGAAAATCAATTTTTAACTTAGCAGGATTTCCTTCTTCCCACCAAGTAGTTCATAGAATGGAATGGGGATTAGGTTCAATTTTTTATCATTCTTCCCCCGATAAAATTCCAATCCTCGTCTATGAAGAATCTTTTCCAAGGGGTTTGAGAACTTTAAGTTATTTATTAATAAATTTAAGAGAAGGGGAATTCAGAGATTTAACAGATTCTGAAAAAAGAAAAAATTCAAAATTAATTCAGGCACTAAAAACGTGGGAATATCATCACGATGGAGTTCAGGATTTAGCAATGGAAAATGCTCGAGCAGAAATATCTGAAGCAGAAATTTCAGTCAGAAAAGATTTATTGGAATCTTTCAAAAGATTTGAGGAAAATAGATGGCTTTCTTTTGAGCATGGAAAAAAAATAATAGTGGATTAACGCTTTCCAAAACAATCCAAAACCCGAGTATCGGGGCTCAACAATTCAACTTTATCATCTTTACTCCTAAGTCCACGATAAACTTTTTGTAACAATTCTCTTCGTGCTTTATCTTTGTAAAAACTCCAATAATGCTGTGGCTTTGTCTTCATCAAAATTTTCCAAAACGCATCCTGCACATTCGGATTAGGATATTTCGTAAACACAATACTATTACACTGCTCACCCGGAAAATCCATACCCCGCGACGCCCGAGTCGAAAACAAAACAGTACGATTTCCCGACTTAAATTCCTCAATAAGATTTCCCGTTTTATCTTCCGATTGAATTTCCCTCAGTTTCTCACGACTCATTAATTTATTCAATTTAAATTCCCTAATCTCATCCTGCGTCGGCAAATCAATAAACGCATTAACATGAACCAACGTCGGACGCTTCGCAACTTCAACGCACTCATTCAAGGTCTTCAAGTAATCTTCCCGAGTAAAATTCCCACTCGAAAAATTCGCATACTTACAATCCATCTCCGAACCAACTTTTTTAACAATTATATTTCCCTGATCCTGTGTTTCAGCTTCAATCATTTTAAATTTAGTCAATCCAAAAATATTCCTCAAGACCTCCTCTGAATGAATCGTCCCCGACATCAAAACAATAACTTTATTTTTATCAACCATATCCTTAAATCTTTTTTCAAGATTAGTTGTAACAATGCTAGCAATCAAATTATTTTCACGCTTCTCAAAAGTCACATAAGAATCCGCAAAAAATCCCTCAAAAATTCGAGCAGTTTCAATAACCTCTGCCAGATAATTCTCGTCGTCAATTTCAAATAAATTATCTTTCGCCTTCAAAATTTTTTGCAACAAATCAAAAATACTCGTAGTTTTCAAAGGGAGAATTTCATTATTGTCCAAGGATTTCTGAATCCTTTCGTCTCTTTTTATTTGCTTCAAATATTCCTGCAATTCGTCCACAACCTCGTAAGTTTCCTTACTAACTCCCAAAACATGAATCAAAGAATTCTGTAGTCTATCAATATTCAAAGTTCGCTGATTCGAAAAACTATCCAAAAACTCGTCGCACTCGTCGATAATCTCCACCTCCGTAAGTGGTTTTCTTCCCAACGCAGATTCAAGTTTATATTTCATAGAATTAAAAACAATTATATCCGAATCAATAAACGAATGAAATTGGTCATAAAAAGCACAACCTTTTTTTCTCTGATAAAACACAAAATTCGCCCCACCCATTCCAACATAAGTTTTTTTCTTTGTTTCCTCAAAACCTTTTCCCAAATCAAATTTCTCTGGAAGCACCGGACACCAATAAGGACAAACGCTCGCCACAGGAATTCTTTTCACGTCGCTGATTTCATCATAATTTCTCATATCCACATTTTTATTTTGCTTCAAATAACTTTTCAAACGATTCCAATTTTTCTCTCTTATTTCAATTTTACACGGAATATTTTGATTGTTCGCAGAAATGTCGTCGCCAATCATACTCATCACCTCATCTTTTTTGTCCGCAAAAATATCACTTAAGCGAGAATTAATTTCTTTCTTAAAGACCGGCACAGCATTTTTATTATCTTCTAGGAATTTACACTTGTGATTGCCTCTCCCAGTTATGACGCTAATATTTAACTTACTTCCGTCGTCCTTCAACAAATATTTACTATCTTCACTTCCATAATCTTTTTTATATTGTTCTTGCAAATTTCTTATGGGCACCACTACAGAGGTTTTTCCCAACTTCCGCCCAATGTTCAAAGCAATCGCACTTTTTCCAGTTCCACAAACTCCGTGAATAAAAATTATTTTTTCTCCTTCTTTAATCGCGTCTAAAACTTCTTTCACAACTTCCTCCTGAGATTTCCCACTAGAAAAAACAAGCGGCTTCAAAAATTCGTTATCTTTATATAAATTCCACATCTTTTCAATTAGAACACGAACTCCAAAATTTCTTCAGTTATAAAGATTTTGTAATTAATTTTCTAAAAATTTTAAACCCCAGTTAGAACTATAGAAGCAAGAACTTGGGCACTCATCAAATCAATTTAACCAAAGAGTGCACCAAGTCCTTCAGCAGCAGCAGCTTTAGGCTCTTCTTTTGGCTTTTCTTCTTTCTTAACTTCTTTAGCAACTCCAACAGGAGCAGCCACAGCCAAACTAGCGCTTTCTAATTCGCTAGCGATATCAACGCCTTTCAAACTAGCAATAAGAGACTTAATCTTCGATTCGTCTATCTCAGCACCAGCAGCCGCAAGCACACTTTTCAAACTAGCTTCATTAATCGCTTTTTCAAGCTTATGCAACAATAGTGCAGCGTATACGTTTTCCATTTATTTTTCCTCTCCTGATTTTATTACAAGAGTATGATTATTATTTTCCATTTTATCCAAACAGACTAGCAAGACCCGCACCCGCGTCCGCTTTCGGTTCCCCCTTTACTTTTTGCTTAACTTCTTCTTTCACAACAACAGCCTCGGCAACTGGTTCAGGTTCCCCAGTCCAAATTCTGTTAACCTTTGTTCCATGAGCGTTTGCCTTACCAAGCAAGTGTTTGATTGTGTCCTTCGAAGCATAACCAACATTCACCGCGAAAGGCAAAGCTTTCCCATAAGCCGACTTCAAATTTGCAACGGCCTCTTCAGGATTAATTTTAATATTCATATAGAATTTACCTTCTTTAGTATCAAATGAACTCAAGGGAGTAAATCCAATAGAGAAAGGTTTAATGTCCAACTTTGCCATCAAGTCCGAAGCTTTCTGGGAAATTTTCGCGCCCTCTTTAACAATAACTTTTGATTTTGCAATATTAATTTTTCCCTTCTCGATTTTTATTTCAATTCCCAAAGCTCCCAACTCACTAATTGCAGGACCAGGAACTAAATCAGTAGGACCCTCGGAAACTTCAATATCGTAAGGAGCAATTTGCCCCGGCTTAGCCTTTGCAGGAATTTTACTTTTCAATAATTCTCCAGCCAAATCAAAACTATCCAAGTCAGAAAATAAAATCGCACTGTCTGCTTTAATCTGATCTTTCAATTTCTCAAATTCTTTAGTTCCAGATTCATCAATCGCCCTAAAAATTAAATTCTTTTTTGGAACTTTAACAATTGCCTTTCCTCTTAATTTTTTACCAATTTCCTGAAACTGCGACGCTGGAAGGTCTTTTATAGAAGCAATTAAAATTGTAGCTTTACTTTTTATCAAATTTTTCAAAACTTTTACTGAATTAATTTTTCTTTCTGGAATATCTTTTACAACTTTTTTAGTGTTCATTTTAATATAATCTTTTGAGGTTTAGTCATAGTGAATTTCAATTCAATGTTCTTGATATTCTCTTTTTCTCGAGGAAGAACTTTCACAAGATTATTATAAACAGCCAGAACATTTTCAATAATTTCAGAATCTTTCATGCTCTGTTTTGCAATCGCAACTTTAATACTCGGCTCCTTAACTTTAATTTTAATATTAGTAGCAATCTTAGTTTTCAATTCTTCAATAGTTTTATCATCGACATTAATTATAATTCCTAATTGTGGCGACGGCATTTTTCCAGCGGGACCCAAAATCTTACCGAAAGTTGTCGCAACCTTCGGCATCACACTTGCCTGTGCAATAAAGAAATCAAATTTCCTAACAAATTTTTTAATAACTTTTTTATCATTATATTTCTTGAACTGGTCTGGAGTAATAGTCTCAATATCTTTACGAGCAACTTCCAAAAAAGCACCGATTACTTTCTTTTTCATTTTATGCGGAACAGTAATAAAAAGATTCAAAGGAGTTTTCTTAACATTAAATTTTTGCAAATTAATCATTAAGTCAACCGTCTGGTCAAACTTTCTTTCCTTGCCTTTTCGCAATTCATTCAAAGCGTTTTGTAATTCTTCTCTTAGTTCCATTTTATTTTAATCTCCCACATAACGCGCCACGAGCATAGATTTTATCTCGCAACGATGTGGTTCTATCGATTGATTTCTCAAGATGAGTTGGGTTTATAAAAGTTTGTTTTGGGTACATGGTTAAGTTAAAGGTTGTAAAATCAAAAAATGGAAAGGAATTTAAAGAATAAAAAACAAAATACTAATATGAAAAAGAGGTTGGTTTGTGAGAATAAGGTTTTTTATACAAAAATTAATAAATGCCGAAATATTAATAAATCTATAATTTCGTTGTATTTATACAATGGAGGAACTTTACTATGAAATTAAGTCAGATAACTTTTAACGAAGAATCAAAACCAGATATTCTTGAACTTTTTGGAAAAACTATTGATGAAGAAGGTTATATTGTTGAAATTGAAAATGTTGAACAAAGAGTATTAACTCCAAAAGGAGAAGAGATACATATTTCTGAATGGGCCGGAGTTATGAAAGGTTCTGAAGCATTTGTAAAATCAGATACATTTTCTTTAATGGAAATAGCAAAGAAAATAGAGTGATTATTCTTGACAAATTAAGAACTTTGTTTGAAGGAAAATTTGGAGACCTTTTCGCTAATAATACAATAAAACTTTTTGATTTTTCTAAAAATATTAGTAATATATTAGAATTAAAAGATGGGCAAAAATTAAGTTTAGATGTTAGTAAAGCAACCCCTGAAGAAAAGAAACAAATTAAAAAAGAAATAATTGATGTAATTGTTCAGAATCAAGATGAAACATTCTTTTTAGATAAATCAGAACAAAAAACTAATCAAATAAAAAGAAACTTGCCAATTAACACCGACGAAGAATTATTAAAGTTTTATAAAGATAAATTAAATCCAGAGATGTTTAAATCATTAGAAACATCGATGGTTGTTAGAAATTCTTGGAAAAAAGGAGAAGATATATCTGAATTAAAAAGAGATATTGCTTGGAAATATCCCTCTTTTGGAAATAATCTTTGTAATTTAGTTACAAGAAATTATTTTGAGGAATATTTTAAAGAATTATATGAGAAGATGTTAGAGCAAGATGATTTTAGCATTATTAATTATCAACAAGAGGTTGAGAGAATTGTTGAATCATTGCCTTATATGGTTTTTATTAATAGACATAAATCTTACGAAGAATTTAGTGGAGAAGTTAAATTTAAGATTGATAGGTTAAAAAAATATGGAACCGAGAAACTAAAAATACACGCACTTGGGAAAGATAATGTGGATAAATCATTAAAGATAATTGAGGAATACAAAAATGACGAAACAATAACTATTGAAAAAAGAATAAATCACTCAAAAACTATCATCACCGCTATTTTTAGATTTAGGTAAATTGATTAACTCCGATAATTTATTTTGGGAATTTAATTTATCTTCTACATAGAAATTCCCTTTGTATCTTTTATTCGATTTGCTAACTTTTCTCCTCTAAGAAATCCACACGCGATTTCTGAGCCCCCACATTTTTCTTAGTTTTTTAGCAAAGTTTAAAATATCTTAAATCTTAATTGAGGAAGAACAAAATGAATCTAAAACAATTTTATTCAAAAAATAAGGTGATAATCCTTATTAGTGCAGGTGTTTTAGGATTTTTTGTTTTGATTTTTCTTTCAATTATTGGAAGCATTTTGATTGTTTCAAATTCTCTTAATTACGAAGACACTAGCGAGAAATTTCCTGAAGAGATTTTTAAAACTTCTCCCAGCGAGAATAAAATAACCGCGCTCCCAACTTCTTCTCTCCAAAGAATAGAGGAAATTGTTGGAGATGTTGGGAGGTATGAGGTTATAGTTTTTGATTCAAGTGGAAATTTTGCAACGGAAGATTCAATACCTTATGAGATTATTGTTAATGGGGGATTCAGCCAATTTAATAATTGTTTTCAAGCAAAAGAAGAGTTATATGAAGTCATGAAAAATTTATATTCAGACGAGATGTTGAAGGGAAAAATTTCAAGAGTTTTATTTACAGCCCCAAATTATTTAAGAGCAAGTGCTGGCTATGAAGATGTTAAAGATTTTACTTGGGATTATGGAATTTCAAATTATTGGAAAGTTACTTTACAATATAAAAATTATGAAGATGAGTCTGGAACTTTGTCTAAAAGAACTTGGGGAAAGCAAATAGATTCAACCTGCGATTAATTCTTTTCCAAAAACACAAGCAATTTCCCACAACAATCCTTAAAAATAATCTTTTGTTCTTTCCATCATGGAATTAATTTGTTTAATCTCTTCAGACACAGAAACATGGCCACAAATCTCTGGACTCATGACGCATGGAGTGTGGGACAAAGTCGTCCTTGTCGGAGACGAATCAGGAAAACAATTTCAACACGAAAGACCTTTTCAATTCATCCAAGTTGACACAACTAAAAAAATAAAAGAACTAAGAGAAGAATTCACGCAAAAACTAAAAGGCAAATTTGAAGGGATGGAAGTAGCCTGTTCAATCGCATCAGGCACGGGAAAAGAGCACATGGCACTAATCTCGGCAATAATAAATCTCCCAATGGGAATCCGATTCGCCGCACTAACAAAAGAAGGAATTTTAGATTTGTAAGATGGATATAAGTGAAATAGAAAGGAAAATAAAAGAGTTTAAAGCAAAAGGTCTTGAATGGAATGTGGGTTATTCAGAATGGAGAGGTGAATGAGGGAGAATTATTTATTATATAGAAGAGCAAGTAAAATTACCTTCTGGAGAATGGATTAGTAAATATAAGATTAGAGAATATTTTGAAAAAAATAAATTAGAATTCGGAAATACAAAACAAATAGAGTATCTTTTAGCATTAGAATTTTTCGATTTAGTCGAATTTTTTCCTTCCAATTATCCTGCAGGATTAAGTGCGGAATATGTTGATTTACTTAGTTAATCTTAATCTTCAATCCCTCTTTCCTCTTTCCCAAAACATAAGCTCGACTTCTTTCGTGCGAATCTAAAATTTTCAAACCAGTCTCTTTAGCCAACTTTTTAACAAACTCCAACATCTCTTTATCTGTGGGCATTTTATCATAACCCAATCTCTCCCGAGCAAACCCAACGGACATAAATCCTTTTATTTCAACAAAAAGTGGTTTAGCTTTTCCAATCATCTCAGAATATTCTTTAACATGCTCATCATTCATATTCAAATCTCTAACAAGATTCATCCTAAATACCGTTCGACACTTTAAACCAGACATAATTTTCAAACTCTCATTCAACTTCGCCCACGCATCCTTAAACTCGCTTCTATGAAATTCGTTATACAATTTCTCATTCGGAGCATTAACAGAAATATACAACTGCGTCGGCAACTGATTCTTCTTCACCAACTCTTTCAACTTCTCAGGATAAAGCCCATTAGTAACCAAAAAAGAAGTCTTCCCTCTTTTTCTCAGTTCCTCAATTAATCCTCCAATATTTTCATAAAGCGTCGGCTCACCACTCAAACTAATCGCAAACTGCATCGGCTCCTGTGCCTCCAAATATTTCTTCTGGTTCGCCCGACTCATCTGCTTTTTCTTACTTCGCGAATCAATCTTAAACCCTTTCAACAATTTTCTCTGTGCAAGAATACAACCATCAATAATCTCCGACGGAGAATCCAACTTCCCTTTTAACTCACTTCCCAAAGTTAATTCAATCGCCCGCCAACAATGCACACATTTATTCGGACACCACATCACCGACGGCGTCATCTGACAGCAAAGATGCGATTTAATTCCATAAAATTTTTCTTTGTAACACACACCCTCATCCTTCAGCGACCTCTTCGTCCAACGACAAACCTGCACCGCCGAATGTTTTCCAACAATTTCATAATGTTGTTTTTTCAAAACTTTCTTAACTTTTTCAGGAATCATAAAAATAAAATAATCAAGAACTAATTTAAACCTTTAGAAAAAACTCAAAGCCCAAAACACCATCAACACCAACAACAAAAACAAAAACAAATAAGTCATAAACCCAAATACTTTCTTAGCAAATTTTTCTTTTCCTGTAATTCCCCAAATTGTTAAATAGAAGAACCTTCCTCCGTCGAAAATTCCAACAGGCAACATATTAACCAAAGCAACACTCACACTAATCAAAACAACCCACCAAAGCAAATTATAAATAAACAAACCAACATTCCCAATCTTAGATTGATAATAAACATTACTATCTTTGAAAGAAGCCATAAGCATGTAAAGTTTCCCTGCAATGCCTGTTCTTGTTTTGTCCGAAAATCCAACTCCTAACCACGCGTAACCTTCCTCGCCAGGATGCTCGGTCAATTCAATTTGATATTCCAAATTTTTCTCCCCATCAAAAGTAATTATCTCAACAACATCTCCAGGAGATTTCTGTTCCAACTCATATTTCAAACTTTCAATTCCAGTCATAGCAACTCCGTCAATGCTCAATATTGCTCCCTCCAGATTATTTCTCAACGCAGGCGAATCATAAAATAGCATCATATACTCCTCGCTGTTTTGCCCTTTCAAGAAATCCGTCTCGGCAACAAAATAAAATCCAGAAACTCCAATCTCATTCAAACCTCCATTCATCAAAGCCATCGCTTCAGAATAAGAAGGATTATCTAACGGAATTCCATTCACCATTGAAATATCTCCAACGCCCACAACTGCATAAGGATAAGTATCAAACACAACACCTGCAGGAGCAAAAGCCATAGAAAAGAAAAGCCACAACGTCGCGAAACCAATTATTGCAGTAATCACATTAGCAAAAGTCCCAGCAGACAAAACCGCCAACTGACCAAACTTACTTTTCTTCGCCATCTGCTCTTCATCTAATTCAACAAAAGCCGCTAAGAACACAGGAAGGAAAAAAGGAAAAAATCCAAAACCAGTTTTCTTTATTCTAACTTTATTATAAGCCGCAAAAATTCCGTGAGCAAACTCGTGAGTAATCGCAATCACAGCCAAGATTACAATCCAATAGAAAAAATAAAACGGCGGCAAAAAATTCAAGTGAAACATTTGCGGAAGATAAGGAATCAACGGCATAATCGGCGGAACTTTCACCGCACTAACCACGTCGGGTCTAAATAAATAAATTTTAATAATTGTGTAGAAAAAATAAATCATCGTCGCCATAAGGCAATAACCAATTCCAATAGAAACATAACTAAAAAATTTCAAAGTTCGTTTGTATTTATTACCAATATAATCAATTAATTTTATTCCCCAACTCGTTTTATACAAAAGCAACCAGCCCTCTTTCTTAATATTCTGCTTACCTCGATATAAAAATATAGAAACGAAAATAGCAAAAGCTATTAGCAAACCTATGTCATAAAATATAAAACTCATTTTCACCTATTTTTTCTTCAAGGGTCTAAACGCCTTCTTTCCACATTTTCGGCATTTAACTTTTCCTTCAAGAATTTTAAGCGGACGCGATCTAATTTTACTCCGACAATTTTTACAAACGAAAACATTCTTAAACATTCTGTTTATTGCTTCTTGTATTCTGGTTGACATAATTAGATTAGAAAAAATTATCTTTTAAACCTTTCTCTCTTACAATCTTCGCTTAACAATCTTAGTTCCTTCAACATCCCAATATTCGCAATTTCCACTTTCTTCAAGAGTATCAAAAACTTCTTGCTCCGGAACTAAAATCTCCAAAGTCTCGAAAGTTTCTAAATCCATAACATTCGCTCTCCCTTCAGTTTTAGAAAGAACTTGGCCTTTTCTCTTATCAACAATTGGAACTTCCAACCTATCGTGCCCAGGAATAACAAAAACTTTTTTAGAACCACTTATCAACGGCATAGCCTCGATTCGGCACTTCGCGTGACCATGTTTTCCAGTCTTAGAAACATCCATACTTTTCACAACACAAGGTGTTCCATCAACAATAATATTTGTGCCCACCTTTGCATCTGTCGCGCTGATAATTTTTAAAACCATATATTCTTTAAAAAAGATATGTTTATAAAAGTTTTTGATTACAATTTTGGATAACAAATGGCACTAAATAAAAAAGATTTCATTGAAATAGAATTCACAGCGAGGGTAAGAGACACTCAAGAAGTTTTCGATTCAAATATAAAGAAAGATTTAGAGAACTCAAATTTAGAAACAGACACAAAACCTTTCATTTTTGCATTAGGGGAAAACATGTTTCTAAAAGGTGTAGAAGATTTTTTACTCGGAAAAGAAATTGGAAAATATAAAATTGACTTGGAACCAGAACAAGCTTTCGGAAAAAGGGATTCAAGATTAGTTCAAATTGTTCCAATGAAAGTTTTCAGACAACAAAATGTTCGACCAATTCAAGGTGCAATGTTCAACTTCGACGGCAGAATCGCAAAAATACTCTCGGTTTCAGGTGGAAGAGTAATAGTGGACTTCAATAACCCCGTATCAGGAAAAGCTGTAACATATGAAGTAAATGTTTTAAGAAAAATAGAAGACCTCAACGAAAAAATAAAATCTTTCATTCAATTCATTTTCCGAAGAGACCTAAAATTCGAATTAAAAGAAAAAGAACTAATTCTTGAAGTAGAAAAAGAAATGAGACAATTTGTAGAACTATTCGCGGAAAAATTCAAAGACATATTTGGAGTTACTATGACTGTAAAAGAAGTTGGAAAAGAAATCAATGAAATTTCCAAAGAAGTTAATTTACCACAATAATCCTTTATTCAAATTGGAACAATTTGAAGAAACGAAGTTTCGAGTATTATTATGTATCATAATAATCCTTAAAAAGAAAGATGGAGTATTTTTATAATGAATGAGATGTATAGTCAAAGTGGTGAAGATTCTATGAGAGAATATGATTCAGATGTTTCATCGGACGTTAAAGCAATTGATAGAGAACTTGAAGAACTTCTAAAAAAACAATCCGCAAAAATAAAAGTTGTAGGTGTTGGTGGAGGAGGAAATAATTCTTTAGGAAGAATGAGGGAGATAGGAATAAAAGGCGGAGAGTTAATCGCAGTAAACACCGACGCCCAAGATTTACTTTATACAAACGCGGACCAGAAAATTTTAATCGGAAAAGAATTAACTTCAGGTTTAGGTGCAGGAAGTAATCCCTCTGTAGGTAGAGAGGCAGCAAAAGAATCAGCTTCTGAAATAAAAAAGAAATTAAACGGAGCCGACATGGTTTTCATAACTTGTGGTTTAGGTGGAGGAACAGGTACAGGAGCCGCGCCAGAAATAGCAAAGATAGCAAAAAAACAAGGAGCATTAACAATCGGAGTCGTAACATTACCTTTCACAATTGAAGGAAGAAAAAGAATCGAAAACGCAATGGAAGGTTTAGAAAGAATGGAAGCAAACGTCGACACTTTAATTGTAATTCCCAACGACAAATTATTGGAACTTGCACCAGAATTACCTCTGCACACAGCTTTCAAAATATCTGACGAGATTTTAACAAACGCAGTAAAAGGAGTCACAGAATTGGTAACAACTCCAGGTTTAGTAAACTTAGATTTTGCAGACATAAGAGCAGTAATGGTCGACGGAGGAGTTTCTTTAATTGGAATGGGCGAGTCAGATACCGCGAACCGAGCTTTGGACGCAGTAGAAAAAGCAATAGACAATCCTTTATTAGACGTCGACATTTCAGGAGCAACAGGCGCGTTAGTAAATATTATCGGCGGAGCCGACATGAGCCTTGACGAATGTAAAGTTGTAATGGAAACCGTAGGAAACAGATTAAGCCCGAACGCAAAAATGATTTGGGGAGCAAAAATTTCTCCAGATATGGAAAAATCAATCAGAGTTTTATTAATTGTTACTGGAGTTAAAAGTTCTCAAATCCTCGGACACGGAGAATCAATGAAAGACATAAAACATCGCGAAATCGAGGACGAATTGGGAATTGAATTTTTTGAACAATGAGAATTGAAAAACAAAATGATTTAGAATTTTTAATAGCATTAGATAATAAATTAATGAAATCAGAATCAGTGAGGGCACCTCAACCGAACATGTCTTCGAGAGTTGTTGATAGAATAATTAAATTTAGAGATTATAGAAGAGATGTAGAAATTACAAATGATGAACTCCAAAGAGTTTTCGAAGTTGTTAGACGGAACAATGAATTAATTCTCTATCCTCACCACAATAGATTTATGTTTAATCCAATGTATAGTGTTGGAGAAATACTAAACACACTTCCAGGAATGCCCGTCGAAACTGAGACAAGATTATCTATTCACGCAAATCAACTTCCACAAGAATATAATTTTAAAAGAATGTCAGAACAATTTATGAATCCAGAAAATTTAAGGAGAGCAGAATTTGCAGGAATTAAGATTGAGAATAGAGAATCCAAATATTCTTATTAACAAATATTTTAAAAACCCCTCATCCATATTAATTCTATGAAAGTTTGGACGTCAACAAAATCATTTTTAGTAAAATGCAAAAGAGTGTGGCACATTTTGAAAAAGCCGTCGAGAAAAGAATTTGAGCAAATTACAAAAGTCTCAGCAATCGGAATTTTACTTTTGGGTGCCTTCGGTTTCTTAATTTCAATAATTATGAAGATGTTCTTCTAAGAAGTTTTATATTTATCTAAAATATCTTTAAATGATTCTCTCGTCATATATTCTCGTAATGCATTTATAATGGGAAGGATTAATTCCTTTTGGGGAAATTCCTTTCTTTCCATCAAATAAACTATTTCTTCCAAGTCTTCATCAAAGTTTGGTCCGTGAATGTCCACACTTGCACAAGGAGAAAGTGTATAACCCAACCCGCCTATATCTTCCTGTCGGTAAATATCCCCCATAATTTTTCTCAAAAGATTTCTTTTTTTAACAACTTCTTTTCGATTCCAGTTTGTAAGCACGCCTAATTCGTCAACAACCAATTTCAAAACAATAGCGCCATTACTAACCATCTTCATTCGAAATAAAACTAATTTATATAATTTTAGATGTTTTCAGATAATTTTATAAACCATCAATTTTAAATAATACTATCTACTTCTTAGATTTTAAGGGTAGAGCGAACAAGATGATATTTATCATAAAAGTAATAACAAACAAAGAAGAGCGAGCAGTCGACATGATCAGCGAGAGAGCTCAGAAAAAAGGAATAAATATTTTTTCAGTTTCACGACCGCACGGACTTCGAGGATACATTCTTTTAGAAGCTGAAGACCGAGACTCGGCAGAAGAAGCAGTTTTCAATTTACCTTACATCAAAGGAATTATCGGAAAGACAATCGCCTACGAAGAAGTTAAAAACATGCTCGAACCTTCTGTTGCTGCAATCTCAATCAAGGAAGGTGACATCGTAGAATTAATCGCCGAACCTTTTAAAAAGGAGAAAGCAAAAGTAGTAAGAATAGACAAACAAAAAGAAGAAGTTGTTGTGTCTTTATTAGGAGCAGTTGTTCCATTACCAGTAACGGTAAAAATCGACAATGTTAAAGTAATCCGAAGAGATGAATTAGGAGACGAAAATGATAATTAAAATTTTAGCAGACGGTGGAAACATGGCGCCAGGGCCAGCATTAAGTCAAAAGTTGGGACCAGCAGGAATTCCAATACCGCAAGTTATTCAAAGAGTTAACGAAGCAACAAAAAATTTCAAGGGAATGAAAGTTCCAATAGAATTAGATGTAAACCCGTCGACAAAAACATTCGAAGTAAGAGTTTTCTCCCCACCAGTTTCGGAATTAGTAAAAAGCGAATTAAAAATTACCAAAGGTTCTGGAAGGCAAGGAACTTTTTATGTAGGCAACGCATCAATTGAACAAGTAATATCAGTAGCAAGAATAAAATTACCAAATTTACTTTGCAACAATTTGAAAACAGCAGTAAAGAACGTCGCTGGAACTTGTCAAAGTTTAGGAGTTTTAGTTGAAAATAAACCTGCGAAAGAAATTGAAGAAGAAATAGATTCAGGAAAATACGATAAACAAATAAACGAAGAGATTACAGAAACTCCAGAAGAAAAGAAAAAAGAATTAGAAGAATATTTCACAAAGATTAAAACTCAACAGGACAACCTTCTTAAACAAGAACAAGTAGCTAAAAAAGTTGCGGACGAGAAGGCAAGTAAAAAAGCTGAAAAGGTTTCAGCACCTGCTCCAAAGAAATAGTTTTATAAATTACTATTGCTCTCTTTTTCATAAGGGGATATGGGGTAGCCTGGTAGCCTTTCAGGTTTGGGACCTGACGACCCCGGTTCAAATCCGGGTATCCCCACTTTACATTCGAGAAAATGACAACAAAAACAAAAAAAGCAAAAGCATCAGGAAGATTTGGAGCAAGATACGGTGGAACAGTAAGAGCAAGATTATCTAAAGTAGAAGAAAAACAAAGAGTAAAACAAAAATGTCCGTTCTGCGAAAGACCTGGAGCAAAAAGAGTTTCAAAAGGAATTTGGGAATGTTCAAAATGTAATAAAAAATTCGCCTCGAGCGTTTACCATCTAGATTAAAATGACAAAATATAAATGTTTCAAATGTGGAAAGCCAATCAAGAACACTGATTTGGACAAAAGATTCGTCTGCCCTTTTTGTGGTAGTAAAATTTTCTACAAACCACGAACAAAAGTAAAAATATTAAAGGCAGAGTAAAATGGATTCTAACAATAATACTTTTCAAGAAATGCAAATGGTAGAACAAAGTTTGCAAAACATTCTTTACCAGAAGCAAGCTTTCCAAATGGAACTTTCTGAAACTGAATCAGCGTTGACAGAAATTGAAAAATCTGGCGACGAGGTTTTCAAAATTGTTGGACAATTAATGATTAAATCTGACAAAATAAAAATAAAAAAAGAATTAAAAGACAAACAAAAAATTATTCAAACAAGATTAAACGCGATGGATTCTCAAGAAAAAACTCTAACTAAAGAGTTGGAAACTTTAAGAAACGAGATATTTAAATCTCAAACGAAGAAGAAATAATATTTTAATACATACAATCTAACCCCGAAATCTTTATAAATATACCACATTTAAATTTACCATGGTTTTCGATAAAATAAAAAAGGCGTTCTCCGATAAAGGAGATAAAGAGTTCACCGAAGAGTACTTGGAGATTGATTTAGGGCACGAAGAAAAAAGCAAAAAAGTTCTTGTAAAATTATTCACATTAAAACAATATGATGATGTTAACGAAATTCTTAGTGCTTTAAGAGAAGGTTACACTATCGCAATAGTAGATATTCAAAATTTAAGAAAAAGAGATTCAATCGAATTAAAAAGAGCAATTTCTAAAATAAAGAAAACAGCCGACGCTCTTGAAGGAAACATCGCAGGATTCGGCGAGAACACAGTTATAATCACACCTTCTTTCGCAAAGATTGAAAAACAAGCTGAAAGGCCTGCAAACGACAGCCGAGACAAGTTCAACACTTACTAAATTCTAAAAATGGCTTTGCGTATAAATTCAGAAATATTTAAATAATCTAAAAATTTATATTAATCATGGCAGAAGTAATCCTCAAAGTAAATGTTCCAGAAGAATTTAAAGAAAAGTTTGAATTATCATTGGAGAAAGCTATGAAACAATTTGTTCGAGAACTTGAGTTTGCTATGGCTGACGAAATTTTATCCAAAAGCAAATTAACTGACGAACAAATTAGCAAGTTAACAGATGGATTAAAATCAAACATCTGAGAAACATGACAAATAATTCAAAATCATTAATTTTAGATGCGAATATTATTTTTTCCTTCTTTAAAAAAGATTCAATGAGAAGACAATTAATCAAGAAATTACTAAGGGATAATTATAAATTACTTTCTCCTGATTTTGTTTTAGAAGAAATACTAAATAACAAAGAGAAAATTAAAAAATTCTCACAAATATCTGAACCAGAATTTGCATTTTTATTTTACTTATTAAATAAAGAAATAATTACTCTCCCAAAATCTTCATATTCTAAATTTTTAACTGAAGCAGAATCATTTGCTCCGCACACAAAAGACAATTCTTATTTTGCACTTGCATTATATCTCGGCTGTCCAATATGGTCAGATGAAAAGAATTTTAAACAACAAAGAAAAATAAAGATATTCACAACTAAAGAAATCTCATTTTTAACATGAAAACAATTTTCATCCCTGCAAAATCTAAAATAAAATTAGAAACTTCTCCATTAAAAAATCTCCCCAAAGATTTAGCAATTGCATATTCTATTCAATACAAAGAACAAGCCGAACAAATAAAAAAAATTCTAAAACCTTTAGCACTCATTCAAGTATTAGGTTGTTCAAAACCAAAATTCCCAAAAAACACCAAAGCAATCCTATTAATAAGTAATGGAAAATTCCACGCAACCGCTTTAGCATTCGAAACAAAACTCCAAACTTACATATACAATAATAGCACACTCGAGAAAATTTCCCAAAAAGATTTAGAATTGCTCGAAAAAAATCAAAAGGCCTCAAAACTAAAATACCTTCATGCAGACAACTTAGGAATCCTAATTTCAACAAAACCCGGCCAACAAAACCTACGCAAAGCAATAAATTTCAAAAACTCCCAGAAGCAAAAAAAATCCTACCTATTTATATGTAACAATATAAACGCGTCAGAATTTGAAAATTTCCCTCAAATTCAAGGCTGGATAAACACTTCCTGCCCAAGATTAGACATGAACGATTCAAGAATAATAAATCTAAACAAAATTTAAACCTTAGTCAAACCAAAAACAGTTTTCAAAGCAACAACTATTGTAGCCGGAACAAAAAGCACCAACAACGCCCCGAAAACCGAAACAACAAGCTCACCTATTCCCACACCAATCAAAGAACCTCTAATACTATCCATACCAAATTTACTTACAATAACCAAGATAGTTCCAGTTATCATAAATGTGTGCGAATCTTTTCCTGTAACTTTAATAAAAAAACCAACCAACAAACCAAGCACAACTAAAATTCCATAAATTGTAGAACTTGACTTTGCAAACGTGTCCAAAGGGATAAATTTTGCTGTAGAAAGCCCAATTATCACAGCCAAAATCACACCTATCAAAAATGCCCATGCTCCAATTTCATTATCTCTTGATGTTATTCCCATTTTATAGAATTTCAGTTTTATAGACGACAAAACCAACCCTTAAAACTATTTAAATCTTCCGAAATAACTTATCAAATCTATATTTTTAATCACGGAAAACTTTATAAACCAACGTAACTCCCCGATTACAACAAAAAATGAAAACAAAATCATTTCAAACAATTTTCGCGGGACTTTTCGCATTAGTTTTATGCCTAAGTTTTGCTTCTGCTGTTACAATTAGTTCAAGTTCTTTTACAGATTTAAGCGGATGGACTACAACTGGATGGACTGCTGTTGAGGGAGTAGCTAAATCTTCAACTGTTGATGGTGCTTCTTTATCTAAATCTGTAAGCACAGCTGGTTATCAAACTATAATTTTAAAATATGATAGACAATTAGAAGATAATTGGGAATCAGATAACAATTTCCAAGCTTCTTGGTCTGTAGATGGAGTTACCTTCACAACATTAGAAGAAGTTCTTGGTTCAGGTGTATCTGGAAATACAATCCCAAGTGAAGATGGTTTCATTTCAAAGCAATATTCTCTTCCAACATCAGCAAATAACATAGCTAATTTACAAGTTAAATTCGAATGCTCAACTGATGCAGCATCTGAATCTTGTAATTTAGATAATTTTGTAGTAGAAGGAACAGCAATTGTTGTTATAGACCCAACACCAGAAGCAACAGATTATTGTGAAGTTTCAAACATCGGAGAAATTACTTTAGATATTGAATTAGAGAACAAAGGTGTTCTTGGAGACGGCGAAGAAACTGCATGGTACCCAACTGATACTATTGAAGTTACAGTAGATATCTCTAACGATGGTGATGAAGATGTTAAAAAATTACAAATCGGATATTACTTATTAGATTCAGACGGAAATGAAATAATCAAAGAAAAGAAAGTAAAAGAAATAAAATTAGATTCTGGAGACGAAGACACAGTAACTTTCACATTCGATATAAACCCTAAAGATTTAGAAGGGGATTTCGAAGATTACACTCTTTATGTTGTAGCAAATGGAGAAATGGACAGCGGAGACAATGATGGCGACGATACATGCTCAAGCGAAACAATCGAAGCTACAATGGTTTCTTTCACAGACAACGACGATTTAATCGCTTTAGATGAATTAAAAGCAAACCCAGAAACAGTTGCTTGCGGTGGAGATTTAATTATCGATGGAAAAGCATGGAACATCGGAGCAGATGACCAAGACAATGTTTACTTAAGAATTTACAATACTGAATTAAAGATTGATCAAAAAATTGAACTTGGAGACATTGATTCTTTAGAAAGCGAAGGATTCAGTTACACAGCAGTTATTCCCCAAGATATAAAAGAAGGAACTTATGAAATTTCAATTGATGTTTACAATGAAGATAGTGATATTTATGAAAGTGATACAAGTGTCTTAGCAAACTATATAATTTTATTCGAAGTAGAAGGAAATTGTAAGATTGCAATTCCAGCTACAGTTGGAGCAACTTTGGAAAACGGCGGAAAAGCTGGGCAACCTATGGTTATTAAAGCAAGCATCACAAACACTGGAACTCAAACTGCTACTTACACTGTAAACCCAACAAGTTACGACTCATGGGCTTCAACAGCGACTTTAGTGAACCCAACAATTGTAGAAGCAGGTAAAACAGCAGAAATATTAATCACATTGAATGTTAACAAAGGAATTGAAGGAACTCAAACTTTCAACCTTGAGGTTATTTCAGAAGACACTGTTGTAGCAAACCAACCAGTAGAAGTAGAAATACAAAAATCACTTTTCAACCTTTCAGGTGTAATGGGTGACAACTGGTACTTATGGTTAATCGGAGCTGTAAACATCCTTTTGATTGTAATAATCATCGTAGTTGCTCTTCGAGTTTCTAGCGAATAATTTTATTTTTATTTTTAAAGATTTAAAGTTCTCTTAAAATATTTCTCTTTAATTTTTATTATTCCAAAACCAATCAAATACCCAATCAATCCCCCAACCAAAACATCACTCATATAATGCAATCCGAAATAAACTCTCGAGAAAGCTACTAATCCTGCAAAAACAATCCAATAATATTTTAATTTAGGAAACTCCTTCGACAAAATTGGAATCGCACAAAAAACTAACATTGATTGAAAAGAAGGAAATGAATAATTCCAAACTGTGTGGCTTGCTTTCTCCAAGATGGGTAAAATAGAAATGACTCCAGCTTGATAAGGTCTCGGCCTTTGAACCAAATATTTCAGAGCAAATGCAACAACTGCTGACAAACCTAAAGTAATCCACAAAGGCAAAATCCATTTCCGTTTTCTCTCATTCCACAAAAACAAACTCGTCAAAAAGAAAAACATAATTATTTCCGAGCTCACAAAAGTCAAACCAAGAAAAAAATCATCCAATAAACCATTCCTAATAAGCGAAACTCCCCCGACGATAAAAGCATCAAAAATAAAGCTAACTATTACCAGAACAAGCACAACACCAATCACAATATCTCTCTTCATCCTTTTTCTAACCTTAAACTACTTAAATATATTTCTGCTCATTAAAACATGAAAAAATACGCCGACATGTTCACAAGATACCTAATTTTAATCTTAGTCGGACTTTCAAACCTCGCCATATTCTACCTAATTTTCACCCCTCTAACTATCTACCCCGTTTACCAAATTCTAAAAATATTCTTCGACGTTTCGCTAATTCAAAATTTCATTTTCTCAGAAACTTTTTCAATACAAATTATCGAAGCCTGCGTGGCAGGTTCGGCCTATTATTTTCTACTAATCCTAAATTTATCGACCCCGAACATAAAAATAAAAAAAAGAATAAACCTACTCTTAACTTCCTTCCTAATTCTCCTACTAATAAACATTTTAAGAATAGTCTTCATAACTTTCCTTCTCGCATCAAACTCTGCCTTTTTCGAAATCACACACAAAATCTTCTGGTATCTCGGAAGCACGATATTCGTTGTAGCGATTTGGTTTGCACAAGTAAATTTATATAACATAAAGACCATTCCTTTCTATTCAGACATAAAAAATATAATTAAAGAAATAAAATGATAGGCGAATTAATTAATCAATCAGCGTCGGTAATTATTTCAATTATCCATCAACTGGGCTATTTTGGAATTTTTCTCGGCATGACAATTGAAAGTTCTTTTTTTCCGTTTCCAAGTGAAATAATAATGATTCCAGCCGGAGCTCTAATTGCAAAAGGTCAAATGTCTTTTTTGATAGTTCTTTTTGCAGGAATTTTAGGAAGCATTGCCGGAGCACTAATAAATTATTTCCTCGCTTTGTTTTTAGGAAGAACAGCAGTAGATTTACTTTTAGATAAATACGGAAAGATTCTTTTCTTAAGTAAGAATAATTTGCAAAAGTCAGACGAATTTTTTCAAAAAAATGGAGAAGTCACAACTTTTATAGGAAGATTAATCCCTGGAGTAAGACAATTAATTTCTCTTCCCGCAGGTTTTTCAAAAATGAAACTTCCAAAGTTTATATTTTTCACGTCGCTGGGAGCAGGAATTTGGTCTTTGATTTTAATTCTATTAGGATATTTCCTTGGAGACAATTCAGAATTAATTCAACAAAACATGAATTTAATAACTTGGATTTTAGGAGCAGTTGTTCTAATAATTTTATTAATTTATATTTTAGTTAGAAGAAAAAGAAGAAAGTCTAAACTTGCTTTCTAACAAATTCTAAAATAAATCTTTCAGTAACATCCAAAATTTCACAATCTTTTACTTGAAGTTCATAACAAGAAGGACCATATTCAACAATTTTATTTTCCTCGCCTCCAAGCAAAGTAATATGCATATATCTTCCTTCAGAATCACATGTCGCGTTAGGATCAGCAATTATCTGCATTCCCATTGCTCTAAAAATTTGTTGCATATTCAAAATAGAAATTCCTCCATCTCCAGCACAAGAAAGATTCTCATCACTTTTTAAAACAACCATTTCTTGACTTTTGGAATCTCCTTCAAAATCTAGAATATTTTTTCGAGGATCTTTTCTTAGGTAAACATTGTAATCAACTTTCTGATTTTTTTGATATATTGGAAATGAAGTGTGGTAAAAAGTAACCTCAGGAGTTTTAACAATATCAAATTTAACCCCCCCATATTCAAAATGATTCAAATAATAACTAATCCCATACCAAGCAAAAATGGCAACAATAACAATCCCCATAAATAAGAAAAATCCATAAAGAGTTTTATTCTGTCTTTCAATTTCTTTTTTACTCGCGTGTTTTATTTCTTCAGTTCCACAAACTTTTTCAATCTTCTCCTTTCCATCTTTTTCAATTTCAAAAGTTTCACAAACTTCCTTCCCAACTTTTTTCTTTTTTACCATATTTATATTCCCAATTCAATCTTTTTAAGGTTTATTATACTAATTTATTCCAATAGTTTTCAAAATAAATTCATCAACTAATTTTTCCAAATCTTCACTTTTACCCTCGATAAAAACACAACTTTCATTTTGTTCTATCTTATTAAATTCCGCTTCTCTGATAACAATTAAATTATTATTACAATCTTTAACAGGATAATCCTCTTCACAATCTCCAAAGCAAGCATTTTGCATTCTACTCGCAATCTGCCCAAAATTCATAGAAATAATTTGAGAAACATAATCATCTTCTGAAGAAATATAAAGTGGCTGACTCTGATAAAGATTAAAACCTTTCACAACTCCCAATGTTTTCTGCAACTCATTCGGATTATTCCTTATCGCAAACTGAAAATTCCCAAGAGTCACAACCCAATAACTATTCATCCCAACAAAATCATATCCATTATATTCAACTTTATTCGAATCCTCTTCCTGCCCAAAATATTGAATCCCTCCAGCGATAACGCTAAATATCATTATAAAAATTAAAATTCCCCCGATGATAAACTGCGTTCTTCTCTGCTTTTTTTTATCAGTGTGCTTTGAAGAAATTCTTTTTATTTCCATAATCTAAAATAATAAATGTAGTATAAAAACTTTCCCTTAGTCCCAAGACAAGAGGTTAAAAAAAAGAAAAAAAAAGAAAAAAAAAGAAAAAAAAAGAAAGAATAAACTTATTGTTTACTTAAAGTAGATTCAGTTCCAACACCAACAATACCAATGTATTTGTTTCCAACAGCAGTATCAATTGATTCAGGTTGATTTACAAGTTTACTTGCAGCAGCAGCAGTATCAGCTTCGCTATATCCTGCAACAACTAATGCAATTTTACCTGTCATAAATCCTTCAACACTTTCAATCAAGTATTGACCCTCTCCAACTGATGTAGCAGCTGTGAAAGCAGCTTCACAAGTATTCTCAGGAACACCTAATGCCTCAGCAGTAGCCGAGTTAATACAACTTCCACCAACAAGAACAACATCTCGGGTTTCCCAAGATGATTTTTCATTGTCTTTGAAAATCATACTTCCAGCACTACTAGACACAGCATCACTAGCAGTTATATAAAATTTACCATATGATTCAGCTCCGTGGTACATAACATCAAGTGATTTTTGACTTCCACTTGGCTTATTCCAAAGTAATTCTGTAGCAAGAGCACTATAGATAAAGCTTCTGTACACATCTGTAGTTCCAATTTCTTCAAAAGTAACAGTTTCATCAACAACATCTGAAACTTCCGCTTCAGGAGTAGATGAACTATCCCATCCAAGAGTTGCATTGAAAGTTTCTCCACTACCAATATTTTCATTTTTATCTTCTTCATCAAAGACTAGTGAAAAAGTGGTTGGGTTACCTCCAGTAGATGTTTTAGCCGAGCTATTTATAACACCTTTTGAACCTGCAAGGAAAGAATCTGATTCATTGAAATATGGCAAATATATCTGCATGCCTTCAGCAGAATAAAGCTCATGGAAATTTACATTTGTTCCGGCAGTAATATTAACTGTCTTTTGAGCCTTTTCAATTGTACCAACAGTAAATTCAACATTTCCAATTGTTACAACTTCTCCATCAACAGCCTCTGAAGCAACAGTAGTCCAAGTAGCTCCAGTCCTATATGTGAAGTCTGTTTTGTTAACAGCATCTTCTATCTTAAAACTATCTGCCTTAACTAAATAAGATTCAGCATTACTTCCATCATTATATGATGCAACAAAGTAATCATCTGTGTCTCCATCAAAAGTCATAAGACTATTGTTGCTTGTTCTCAAAATGTTATCAGAATCTTTTCCAATACCATTCCAAACAGAATTATTTCCGTAAAGGATGCTAATATCTGTAGCACCACTCTTCAAAGGGAAGTTCTTCAATGTTACATATGTTGAACCACCTTCTACTTTTATAACTTCTTCAGCAGGATATTCCATTCCAGTATAAGAAAGCTTGATTGCTTCAAATCCAGGCATAGAAATTTCAGAATCGGGGGTGATAAATAAATCATCATCTGCATCCCAAATTAATCTTATCTTCTTAAGTTTTTCTGAACCAATTGTAAAGTTAGCAGAAAGACCAGTTATAGTATTATCATTTAATTCTACATCTGATTCTCCAACTAATTTCAATTTACCAGTTCCAATAGCAAATTGTACTTGCTTTAAACCTTCTGCATATTGTTGTGAATCAATTGATTTAATTCCAATGTATGCGCCTGAGACTTTTTGTGTTTCTCCAGCAGCCAAAGAGTTAGTAGTTTCTCCGTTAACAGTAAATCTTGCATTAGAACTTCCAACAAAATCACAAATAATTTCATAAGAAACTCCATCAACAAGAAGTGTTGTAGATTCGCCTTGTTCTAACGTAGTAGCTGAAGCAGCATCAAGTAAATTCAGTGTAGTTCCATTAATGTAACTTAACACATAATACTCTTTACCCATCAACTTTAAATCAGTAGTAGTCAAATCTGCCCACAGAGGCTCATCAGTAAAATCTAATGTATAGTTTAAAACATTAGCTCCACTCGAAATTTTAAATCCAATTGTTGGAGCATCCTCTGCATAATCGCTATCGTCAAACATTACTAAAGATAAATTAGCCATGTCTATACTTTGAGTATAGTCAAACTCATCATTATCATCATCAATGTATTTTCCGTCAGCTAAAAGAGTAGGTAATCCCCCATTTGGATTGCTATCTGTAACAGCAGTTGCAACCACATCAACAACACCATTTCCTAATTGGAACTTTGTTGAAGATTTTTCAAACAAAACACTTTCTCCTGTAGGAGTGCTTGTTGTAGCTTTAACCTTAGTAGCTAAATAAGTATTAATACTTTGAGCAGCTACAGTGTCGTCAACTCCAGAACCTGTACCAGTTACAATAGCAACGCCAGAAGCGGTACTACTAGAAAAAGGAGCAGGCATACTAGCAGCAGCAGCAACACCTAAAGTTAAACCAAACATCAATCCACTTGTTAATACAGCCGATATTTTTTTAATATTTAATTTCATTTTTCGTTTTTTTAAACCTCCTTTCATCTGTCTAATTATGTTGTCTAAGACAACTCACATCTCGACGTTCTAGCATAGGGAAACTATGTGTCAAGACGCGGGTCTTTAATCCCTATTCACCTCTAAAGGTGTAATAAGGAATATACGCTTTTCTTTAAAAAGCTTTAACCAATTTTTTCGGTTGTCGTCGATAAAGAGAAGAATAGTCCCGTTTTGGTATATAAAGCTTATGGTGTCACTAAAGCATTAATATATATTTATCCTCCATATTCAAGAACCAAAAAACGAAACATTTATTAACATAGGGTAATTAAGTTTAATATATATTAAAATTAAGTAGATAATATAATAGTATATATTAAACATATACTCAGAAAATATACCACATACAACAGCGTCGGAAAATGCCAAAAACAAAAACAAGAGAAATAACAATAACGGAATCCAAGGGAACCTTTTCAATTTTCAAGAAAGCAGGAACCCTAAAAAAGGATTATGATTTCTCTGGAATGCTCGCTTTAAGGCAACTTTTGAGCAATGAAAAGGCAAGAATTCTACACATAATCAAAACAAAAAAACCTAAATCTATCTATGAATTGTCCAAAATTTTAGAAAGAGGTTTCAAATCCGTGAATGATGACGTCCGACTTTTGAAGAGGTGGGGTTTCATAGAATTAGTCGAAGAAAAGACAAAAAAGCGAAAAAGATTAAGGCCCGAAATCGCCGTGGACACAATCATAATTCATCTAAAAATATAATTATTTGTAAACATTCATAAAAATATCAATTCCTTTCCCAGTCAAAGTAGTCATCCCAGATTTGTAATTATTTGTAGAATTTCCCACCAATCCTGTATCGAAAATTTGAGAAGTTTCAGTAGTTATTAAAAGACTATATCCAACTGTGTCTGGTTTCAAATCTTGCCAAACCCTTTTCAAAATTTCCTCCGTTTCTTTTTCCAAAACCTCACAAGCATCAATCCCGTCCGTGCATTCTTCATCTTTATTACAAGCCACAATTAAATTTCGCATAGTAAGTCTTTCTTCCAAATTCGAGCAATCTGTCGTGTATTCTAAATAAACCTGAAGAAAAGTTTCGACCTCAAAATTGTTTTCCGAGACAACATCATTGTTCAGCGAAAATCTGAGAAATACGAGCAATATAACGGCCACTATGACCACAATTATCACGAACCCGATCATTTCCTCTTGTCCTCTTTTTTTCATCATTTTGCCTCGTAAACCAAAGACATTATTCCAATATCACAATTGTCATAAATCTCCGTCCCCTGTTTTAATTTACTACATATCGAAATGAAATTACTCTCCGAAGCCTCGAGCTCCTCGTCAAACAAATTAATCACGTTACAATTCGGATAATTCTGTCGAGTGCATTCAATGTCCTCTTCAATCGGATAAACTTTCCGAATCTCCACATTTGAAATTCCCCAGAAATCTTTATATTTATCTATGTCCTCTTTTAATAAAATAACTTTATCTAAATCAACACAATTTGTTCTTTTATTTCCAAAATATTCCCCACAAGAAAATTCCGGTGCATTCGCGAGTTTAGAACCCAAAAGTAAAGCCTGCTCTCGTTGAAGGTCAATTGCCTTTCCCTTTAATCCAGAAATCCAAAGCGTCACAATCAACAACCCAACCATTACAAAAAATATCGTCACAGCAATTAACATAAACGCCATCTGCTGGATTTTTAGTTGCCCTCTATTATTTTTTAATTCATTTAGGGTTCTTGCGACATTTGGTTGCCCTCTATTATTTTTCATTACCATATGCTACACACCCGATTGTCCTCATTTTTTTCATCAATACTTTCAACTAATCCTGCTAAAGAATTCAAATTTTCAGAACCACTAAAACTTCTAAGACTTCCAGACAAACTTAATAATTCCGGTTTCAAATTTTCGCTACATCCAGTCAATTCAATTTTATCCAGATAAATTTTGTTCAAAATCTCCGCCCTTTTCATCAGCCTCGCTAATTGACATTCATAAGTATCCTTATCAGAAAAAATCGCAGCATACATTAAAGCAGTCCCATAAAAATTAACATCATGATTCACAACGCCTTTATCTTCTTCCTCATCATAATCAACCGTAATATCACAAACCCCTTCAAAACAAACATCAATTATTTCCGAATGTCTTCCGCATTCAGACTCATCAAAAAGAATATTTTCAAAACCCAAAGAAGAAATTTCATTTTCTACTTTTTCCGGAGCATCCTTAAAACAATACCATTTGTCGAGGGGAAAAACATAAGTCAAATCCGCAACTTTAAATGGAAATTCAAACGGCTTCAAAAAAATAACGAAATTCTCTCCTTCAATCCTTCGCTCAGAAAAAATATATTTGTTCTTTATTTTTATTTCATTAACATCTTTAGAATCAGACCACTCTTCAAAATATTTTTGGCTAACCGTCAAAATTTGATTTCCGAAATCGCCTTTCAAATCGCAACCATTTTCAATTCTCGTTTCAACATTAAATTCCATTTTAGTTTTAACCGCAGATTCAAAACCAGTTTCTAACGGGCTCAATAAATTTTCAACTTTTTTTGCAACTTCAATATTGCTCGCCTGTTGTGAAGGCCCCATAAACTGAGTCACCATATAAATCGCTAAAAATAAAATCATCGCACCAACAATTATAGAAAACAGCCACGCGAAAGAAACTTGTAACCCCTTATTTTTCATTAATTAAAAAAGTAAACACCACTTATAAATTATTTGCCTCTTTTCTTTTTACCCACGGGCGCACAATTATTTATTCTAAAACAATTAGTCGCTTCAGTTTTTCCATCAACTTTCCACTCAATACAATATTGCCCGAATCCGCCAACATTTGATAACTCCGATGCAGAATTATAAGGAATTGCATAATAATGATTGCTAGATGTTATCTTCGGATTACTCGCAAAACATCTTCCATTAGGTACATAAATTTCTATTTTACTTTCATACCTTTCCAAATTTCCTTCATCATGGGAAACAATTGTAAGAGATTCATCTTGGCAAAAATCATTTTTTATCCCAACATATTCATTCGGATAACATATTTCTCCATTTCGGTCATAATCTACAAGAGCTTGACAAGTAAAAAATTTAGCATCTGGTCTTCTCGGAGTCACACAACAACCTTCTGCAAAGAAAGCTCCAACTGCCAAAGCAGGAAGTAACAATTTTTTCAAGTTTACCATAGAATTCGTGAATATTTCGACTTTTTAAATTTTGCCTTTCTAATCACTGCCGTTTAATTATCACGTTATTCGCATAAATCTCTTTTTCGACAGTCAAGAAAAATCTCCCGCTTCTACCGTCGATACAATAAGGATTTTCTACTGCAGTGGTTTTCTCAAAATTCAAATGCTCCAATTCTCTTGTCAAATAATTTAATTCTTTCAAAGGAAGAAAAACCATTGATTGAGGTTTTCTCCCAGCCTTAGAACTATCTATCTCTCTAAATAAATCTTTGTTCGTTCCCGTTGCTGAGCCATTTAAATCAATAAAACATATTTTTTCAACTTTGGCGTCGGCAAGATAACCTTCAGGCGGACTCCACGAACCCGCAGGGGAACTCCACATTCTATCAATATCTTCCTGCAAATTTTTTGTGAAAGTTTCAATATTTAAATCCCCACTCATACCAACAAATTTGTAAATAATATAAAATCCTAAAACTAAAAAAACAATTATTAACATTATAGAAAAAATCATTCCAAAAGATAATTCAGTCTGCCCTTTATTTTTCATAGTAATTTACAAATGAGTTTCGAAAGGTTGAACAATTGTAGTACACTCGTCTTGCATTGTAGGAAGAGTTCCGTAGCCGTCTTTACATTTAACATAGAAAGTTTTATCAGCTTCCCAAGTTGCAACGTGCTCAACTCCTTCAACATCTCTCATTCTTAATCCTAAATCAAAAGCCCAGTCACATTTATCCTCGTCCTTATTTCCATATCTACATTCTGCTTCTTCATTTGTAATAAGTTTCAATTGACTTCCTGAATGATAAACTCTCACAGCGACGGGACTTTCGAAATCTGTCTCAACATCAAAAGTTGTTGAAGTAGTAACTGAGTTTCCTCCTAAGTCCACACATCTAATATAATAAGTATAAGTTCCCTCGTCAAGTAATTCTGAGTTTGAATGAGTATGTGAAACGGTGTTTTGGAAAAATGCCCAAGGACCATCAAATCCTTCATCAGAATAATAACAAGTCGCCAAACCATCTTTGTAACCAGCAGAAGTCACAGCTTCTAATTTAACTTCTATTCTCTCAGTATTATCACTTATCACATCTCCAGCCTCGGGAGAAACATCTTTTATATCCAAAGGTTGCGTTCCTATCAAAGTCAAAACGTGAGAATTTTGATTAGCATTTCTATCTTCTTCGACAGCGTTGGGCTGGTCTTTACATCTTATGAAAATCTCATTATCATCTCTACTTTTCAAATTATCAACATTGCCAGAACATCGGTAAAGCATTTGGGCATTGAAGTCCTGCGGATTTCTCGACGGGCAATCAAACACATTAGGCATGTCCGCATAACTTTGGTCAATATTACTCCAACTACAATCTGCTGGCTCGTCGGTATAAACATTTACTAAAATAGAAGTTTGATTATATGCAAAAGGCAAGCCGTTCGCAGGGTCGGTGAAAACAACTAAAGGCGGTGTCGTGTCCAAAGCAGCCTCGACACAGAATTTAAAAACAATTTCTGCCTTATTTGAATTTCCATTCTTATCTTGACATCTCACAGCCATTTCATACTCTTGGTCGTTCTCTAAATCAATTCCTTCGCCATCCTCCGTAGCTAATTGAGCAGCTCTCATTGTTTGTTTGTGTTGCCATTTGAATAAATTACTTCCACCGAAGAAATACTCCATCCCCTCGAAATCAGCGCTTCTAACATAATCTATTTTACATTGTGCAGGTTCAGAAGCATTCAATCCAAAAGAGAATTCCTCGAAGGCAGGAATACATCCAGTTGTAGAATCTTCATTTATTATTTTAACTTCAACACCTCTATCTGGAGGAGAAATCATTTCACCCTCGTCGAATTCATATCTAAAGTTAGCAAGAAGTGCTCCATCCCAAGGTCTTAATTGAGGGGGATTAACATCTAGAGGATTTATCCAAACGCAAGCCTCGTCAGAAGATCCAGGATTCACAAGTTCACAAGCCTGTCCCAAACTTCTACATTGATATTCGCTACACGGAAGAATTCCCATCTTATTACATTCATCACAAAACTTTCCATCAACAGGCGGTTGCCAAACTCGACCCTCATAATTAACACTTCTTTTTGTATCTTCTTTGTAAAGAATTGCGAACGCTAAAGCAGTTGTAACAATACCAATTCCCCCTAACCAGTAAGGGTCAGCAACGCCAGCTCCATGAATTAACTCTGTAAGTCCAGTTCCAGCTCCAACAGAAGTGGTTATAGCAGTCCATAATCCTTTTTGATCATCTGGTGCAGCTGTTGCAGCAATTCCCGATACAAGAGCAATACCTCCTCCAACAGCAGCAACGGTTCCATAATGTGTTTCTTCACACGTATTTCCCTCAATACACCTAAAATTTTCTGCACAATTGCTTTTTCCTGTTTTTTTGAAATCATCATAACTACATGAGTCAGCTGGATTCGTACTCGTTTTTTCTTCACATCCTTTTCCATCTGCCGTACATTTTCCACTTGGACAAGAAACTCCGCCTTTTTTCCCATCAACACATGTTTCCGCAGGACCAGTTTCAGCAGGAGGGGGTACAACTTCTTTTTCAACACATTTTCTATCAACACATTTTTTCGCTGAAGGACATTCAGAATCGGTGGTGCATTCAAAACACTTTCCGTCATCTTTATCTGCCCAAGGAGTTGCCGCATTACAAACACAAATAGTATTCAAACCCTCAACATCGGGGCACAAATCCTCAATTGTTTGAGTAAACTCGCTTTTGGAGTTATCTTTACAAATACCCCCTGCCGCAGTACAAGAATCGGATTGAACTGGAGAAGGATTTTCAGCACCACTAACAAATCCAATTCCTCCTCCAAGAGCCCAAGCAATTGCGAAAGTTCCAACTATCAAAATCATTATTTCAGAAAGTGCAATTTGTCCTCGATTATTCATTTTAATTCCTCTTTTATTTCCAACATTGTTTTTTCCAATTCCGGAATTTTCACTTCAATAAAATTCCATATCAAATCTTTATCAATTATTTCATATCTATGACTAATAACGTTTCTTAACTTTCTAAGGTTTCTCCATTTTATATTTTTATGTTTTGATTTTATCTCTCGCGGAAGTTTCACAGAATTCTCTCCAATAGTTTGCAACCTCGTCAAAGTCATATCCAAAATATCAACATCTTTCAAAGACGCCTTACTTTTACAAGTTTTTTTAATCTTCTCAATAGATTCAATAATATTTCTGATGTAAAGATTATAATTCAACATATTCCACCTCGTTTTTTATATATTTTAATTCTGGAACAAGATTTTTTTCAATTACCAAATCAATCTTTTTCTTAAAAGTTTTTTCCAACAAAAATAAAACATTAAAATAATTATCAACATCAATTTTATCAAATTCAACTAAAAAATCAATATCACTTTTTTGCTTCTGCTGATTCTTCGAATAACTTCCAAAAAGGCCAATTTTTTTAACTCCTTCCTTTTTCAATTTATCTGCCTCTTTTCTAATCATTTTCAAAATATCTTTCGAAGTTAATTTTTCTATCATCTTAAAAATATTCCCCCCTCGCGAAAGTTCCAACTATCAAAATTAAAATCTGACTTATTGCGATTGTTCCTCTATTATTCATTTTAATTTCAACATCTCCTTAATTTTTAAATCAATCTCGCTTAAAATATCTTTCTCCAACTCTCCAATTTTTTTCTTAATTTTTTTCTTATCAACCACTCTTAACTGAAAAATTAATGCAATTGAATTATTCTCTAATCCATTTTTTTTTGAAGCACTTATTTCCTTCGTGTAATTATAATTCAATGCTTCGGTCTTAGAGGTAAACGGAATAACTAAAACTAAATTTACAGTTTCATCAGTCATTATAATTGCTGGACGAAAACCTTTCTGTTCATGTCCTTTAAACGAAATAAACTCAATTAAACAAATTTCTCCTTTTTTCATTTCAATGAATCTTCAAAATCTTCAAGAGCTTGATCACTCAAAAGTTCCCACTGACCAATCTCTTCTTCAAAAGTTAAATCCTTAGAGTGCTCTTTCATAAGAACCTTTTTCATCTCTTCTACGACTTTTGTAAGATTCATTATATTCTGATTAACAATTTCTAAACTAATTTGTTCCATATTTCTTTTAACCTTTGAAGATATTTAAAGTTTACCTCCTTTCATTTTTTTGTGAACACAAAAAGATAAATGAAAATTCTTTGAATTTACTTTCATTTTTAATTGATTATTCATTTAAAATCCCATCCCCTTTACTCTCTCTTCTTTTGAAGTAGTATGATCCTTAATATTCTTACCAAAACCTTCTTGCCCAATATAATTATTTTTATTTCCACAGTCTCCTAACATTTCAGTATTAGCTCTTTTATCTTTTAACCAATCATCTTTCAAAACGCCTTCCTTATCAAAACATTCAGTTCCAGAAGTTCTTCTCCCATAATCTCCTTGAACAATATCCCAAATCTTTCCAACATAATTCGCAGTGCATTGCCCATTCACTAAAGAACAAATTTGTTCAGCTTCATTTGGTGCATCAAGGGCTTTTTCTTCCGCAGGTTGAACCGCTACTTCATCAGTTCCTTGACTCGTCGCTGTATCTGACCAAAATTGCAAACCAGGAGCAAAAAGCGGAGCACACATTAAATCTCTATCTTCCCCCAACCAATAACAATCTCTTCTATCTGTATTCTCACAATCGTCTTCATTATTTTGCAAAACACAATCTTGCCATCTATTAACTCTACATCCTGCAGTCAAATAATAATCCCTATCAGTAATCCCACTCTTCGCTTCAGTTCTTTCATTTGTTATGCTTGATTGTATACAAACCTCTTGTCTAAAATCCGCGCAAGGCTCGACGGTAACATCACCATTATAACACACCATTCTAAAATATCTACTTCCAGGAAGATTATATTTTTCAGGTTCAAAAGTTTTAGGAGTAATTTCTCCAAGATTATTAACTTTTATTATATTCACACCTTTATTTTTACTCACAGGATTTGAAAACGCACACCAAGTTTCCCCGTGCAAATAAGTCTCACCTTCAAACTCACAATTCAAATCAACACAACTATTAACTCCTCTCTCTTCACCACAAGTGCTTCCCTCGTAATAATCACAATTTCCACAATCATCATTTCCACCATACAAACAACTTTCCGATTTAGAATAAATTTGTTTCCAATATTCAGAATTAGAACCTTCGGGAGGTAAAAAACTATTATCATAAATATTCGCCAAGTTTCCACAACTATCTAAAAAATAAACTTCATCTTTCCCTTCGACACAAGTTGTTTCGGAAGTTGGATTACAATTTGTTTGCAATTCTTCTGCAGTGCATAAATATCCCTCATGGAAACTAACTTCAGTAACTTCCGAAGAAGTCATTAACTCATTACATTCTTCTCGAGTTTTCATTTCACAAGTTCGAGAAAATTCTTTATCGAAAACACACGCACCCTTCGCCTCCGAACGCGAACTCAAAATACATTGAACTTCATCCTGAATATCCTGTCTAAAATCAATATTTAATCCATACAGCGTCGACATTTTATTACATTTTATCCCTGTAACAAAACTCGCTTGATTTCCAATAAAACAACAACCTAATTGACACTGTTCAATATCTTCGGGAGATTCCTGTCTCCATAAACCTGCACTATCAACACAAGATCTTTTCGCAGTGTTACGAGTGCAAATTCCTTCATCCATATCCAAACAAGTTCCCAAAGAACAATAAGAAGTAGAAGCACAAGCAGTTGGTTGAGCAGCAGTGTATTCTCCGCCGTCGTCACATTGGTCAGCTGACGCAACATCCTGACACCAATCTCCATCGACGGTTTTTTCACAACAATAACTTGTTCCAATAGTTACCGAAGAAACAAAACTAATTAAGAACATTCCCACTAACAAAAACAATCCAATCATTATTTCTCTTTTTATTTTCATTGTATTATTCCATATCCTGGAGGCAAAACCAAACTTCGCGAAGCGAACAAAAACTTCTCCCCAGTTTTTCTATTAGTTAAAGTGTAAATTGCCGAGCCGTCAGTTTTCAAATCTTTCTCAACTTTCACATCATGATATCGGTCCATCAAGAAAGTAGTTTCAGTGTTTCCATACTTCGCTTCATCATCCAATATTTTATTAGCAATCTCCAAGAGTTCATAAATATTATTGTCCACAACTATATCAAATCCTTCATAAGTTCTATCCTCATCACCTTTTGAAACCGACAAACTTCTATCAAAATTTACCACAACATTTTCAGGAACCAATTCAACAGTTATATCTCCTCTTCCAGATTCAATAACATAACCTTTAGATTCAAACTCCGAAACTAAATCTTCAAAACACGATTCAGCTTTTTCAGAAATCAAACTTTCAATTTCACCCTCGACGTGATTAATTAATAACGGTTCTTGATTAACTCCTAAATCATAATAATTATTTGTATAACTTAAATATCTAACTTTATTATCGTCGTATAAAATATAATGTTGAGGATTAACATCTCCTCCCTGAGCAGAAATAGTTACAATCGTTTGCGCTAAATCTTCTTGAATACAATTTTTAAGTTCTATTTGTGGATTTTCCAAACCACCTCCACCAACAATTAAATTTGAAAGTTCCCCGGGAGAAATAACGAAAATCAAAACACCCGCAATAACAATAACTAAACCAATTATAATAAATATTGCAACCTGTCCTTTTTTTCCAAAACCTAATTCACACTCTTTCATTATTTTTATACGATATTCTCATTTATAAATATTTCACCTCAGAAAAATAAATTAACGAACGATAGATATCTTTTCACAAGTTCTTTCGTTATCCCAAATGTCTCTACAAATTATATGATATGTAAATCCTTCTGTAAAAGAAAGTTGATGATTCACGTCATAAACCGAACCCATTTTCTGAGCATTATCAAAATTAAAATTACAATCATCTGTACTATAAGCACATTGAGCTAGTTCATTAGTAATCATCTTTAAACTATTCGCTTCAGTATATTTTATCAAAATAATTGGTGCATCATCGTCAGTGTCAAGAGAAAAACTACCTTCCGCACTAACAGAATTTCCTGCATCGTCGCTACAACCAACTTTCAAAATATAATTTCCCTCAGGGATCTGGCTTAAAGTTTTAACATGAGAAATTGAGTCTGCATTTCCCAAAGAATTACCATAAAAATTTTCCAACAATCCATATATACAATCGCTCTTTCCTCCATAAGCCCCACCAGAAGTATCGACGCTAATCACCAAAGGATTTTCCGAATTAACTGGAGAATATCTCACAAAAGGCGTCCCAAGAATTTCAGTCGAATCAATTTTCATAGAATCAATTAAAAGAGGAGAAGCACTTTGTTTAATTGTAACAATAGTTTCTTTATCCTGAACATTTCCATTTTTATCTGAACATTTCAAATAAACTTTATTTTCTGCATTCGCCAATCCTTGAATTAATATATTTGGGCAAGAAAAGGAATCATCTTCACATCCAAAAATATTTTCATCAGGCAAATCTTCAAAAATTGCATCGGGATTTAAACTATAACGGCATTGCTTTCCAATTTCATCCAAGGTAATTTCCAAAGTAACACTATCTTCCAAAACTCCATCTTCTCCAAATTTCAAAAAATAATTATTTTTTAAAACGTCAAATTTTTCCGCCGAGCCAGTATCAATTTCAACTTTTTGAATTTTTGGAGCTCTTGTTTCAGCTTCGGGTTTAACGCAATATGTAATTTCTTTGGCATCATAATTGGAAATTTGGTTTGCCCCCATACATTTCACATAAACAGAATATATTTTTTCTTCACTTTCTGGAGGAAGCGCATTCATTTTTATTTTAAATTCAGTTTCCCAAGCTTGAGGCGTAGCATAAAATTCCATATTTTCATAAGAAATATATTCCTCAAAATCATATTTACAAATAGAACGAAGTTCCTGCTCATTTGTAATCTCCACATTAAAAGTTAATTCAGCACCACCCTCAACACAGGCATCTCCGCCTTCTTTTGTAAGTTTAACAATTGGTTCCTCATTTCTATTTAATTCTGTATTCAAAACACAAATTTTTTCTTGATATTCCGGACCAAGACCTCCAACCTCTAAATAATTCGCCAAGTCTCCAACAATTTCAATCTCCTCACTCTCCGCAAATTCATCAATACTAACTTCTGGAAGAATCACACAATTTGCCCCCAAGCTTTCACATTTATATTCCGTGCAAGGAATAATTTCTTCATTACATTTTTTACAATCAGAATCTTCAGCAATAGGCGGGCTCCAAGGGTAACAATAAGCTTTTACAGGTTGAGGATAATATCCCTTCGGATTAGTAGTCCAAGTGCTATATCCTTCCTGGTGGCTTGCTCCTCGATCTAAATCAATGTTTGGATTAATTTTAATCAATTCTGTCGGATAAAAAATCCCCGCAGTTGGTTCTGGAGTTTGAAAGTCAGGAGTATTTTTTTCAGCATACTCTTCTGCCCCCCTTCCAACAAAATTTTCAATTAGGTCATTATCTAACTCTAAACTATCTCCTTCATTATTATTTTTTATCCCCTTAAAAAAACTTTCATAATCATAGATTGAACCACTTGTAGCTACACTTTTAAACGAAGGAGATAATTTATCTCCTGGACCACTAATAAAAATTAAATCTTCATTATATCCTTTTTCTAATTCTGTATTAATCCATCTTCCGCAATCTCCAAACGCTGTGCACAAGTTATTAAATTCATAAGGGTAAATCCAGTTTGAACAAAACTTATTTTTTTCTTTAGAGGTTCCATCTTGCACATATAATGGACAACTTTCGTAAACCATTCCACAAACGTTTTCTTTTGTTATTTGTCCGCTAACTTCTGTCACTGCTTCATCCAAACTTTCAACCCTCTCAGGAGTTATATCAAATCCTATTGGAACTTTTGCAACACAAACATCATAAAGAATATGTTCAGAATCTCCCCCGTGTCTTTCTGTTATCGCAACTTTTTCAACACGGCAATCAACATTTTTTAAACAATCTTCAACATTATCAATTCCATAACACAAACCCCCAAGATTGTCTCTGCATTGTGCTTGAGAAATAGTTGTATCCTTTCCAATTATTCTTTTTGATTCTGCACAAATTCCGGTTCTATATTCTCCACATCTTTCAATTCTAACTTCTCCAGCAACACAAGCTGCCCTAAAATGTTCACTTCCAACGGCATCCCTACTATTTCCAGTATATCCATCCCATAAACACCAAGTCTCTCCGTGGACTCTTTTTTTATTCAAAGTTTCCTCCGATTCCGCACATCCAAGAAATTTACATTCTGCTTCCCCCGTTTCTTCAGAACAAATATATCCATCTTCTAATTTACATTCTTCTTTAACCCCTTCTCTATTTCCTGCGGAATCAAAATAATAAACATCAGTTAAATCATCTTCAATCGCACAACCAAGATGGTCTTTGACTACATAATCAATATCATATTTTTCTTTTATTTCGTTATCCGAACAAAATTTATTTTTT
Organism: bacterium; assembly: GCA_036787775.1. GTDB lineage: Archaea > Nanobdellota > Nanobdellia > Pacearchaeales > GW2011-AR1 > DAIQOR01. Next base: position 115,828 of record DAIQOR010000001.1, read on the forward strand.
AAAAAATCTCCATTAAGATTTCCCTTACATTCTTTTTCTGAAACTTGCGAACAGCTTTCTCCAGTAACACAAGCCCCAACATCTTCGGAAAGGTCTCTACAAGTTTCTTCTCCATCATTAGTCGTTTTCATGTCTATATTTTTTTTCTCAGAAGCAATCCTACATTTTCCTTTTTCCATCCTCTCCGTGCTACCCCCTCCTAACCAACAACACACTTCTTCACAATCATCTACAACATTTTCGCAAACACCCTGTTTCCAAATTAATCCCTCGCCAACGCAACCAGATTTATATGCCCCATTTGAACAACTTGACTCGCCTTCATTAAAACAACATCCAGTATTTTTACAAACATCAAAGTCACTACAAGGGTTAAAATCTATTCCAAAATTTCTATCACACAAATCAATTGAAGCATCTTGACAAGACGCTCCAGAAATAAGTTTCTCACAACAAACTTCTCCTTCTGCAGAAACAAAATTCAAAATAATAACTAAAAATAAAATCCCCAATAAAATTCCTCTTTTCATATTTTTTTCCATCTTCCCAAGTTTTTAATAATTTATATTCAACAACCTAACACAGCAAATCTAAATTTATCTGTTTCCTCCGCGTGTTTAATTGTATAAACTTTTGCGCCATCTTCCGCAACAAATTTTTTCACATCAATTTCTGGATTTTTAATTATAAACTTAATTTCATCAAACTCACATTGAGTAGTTTCAGCATTTATTATTTTTCTAACAACTTCCAAAATTTCATAAAGATTACTTTTAAAAATCATCGCAAAATCATTCTGCGTAAAACTTTCTTCACCAGAGCTCATAGAAATTTCAGCTTCCACCGAGAGTTCAATTTGCCCATCTCTAACTTTAACATCAAATCCTTTTAGATTCTCCTCGTTAATAACATAATTTTCTTTTTCTAAATCGTTCAAAACTTCCTCAAAACAAGTATTCAAATCTTCTTCAATATAATTTTTAATTTCTTCAGAAACATGTCCAAATAAATCTGGTTGTTGATTCACGCAATTTTCCCGATTAATATCATAACAAAGATAAGTGTAATAATTTATTTCATCCTCATCGCTGAACTTGAACGGTTTTCTTAAAATAATTGATTCCACATATCCGCCATTCTGAATTATTAATTCCTCAGCGTCTTTAACAGAATCTTCAATACAAGTTTTCATCATGTAATCAATATTTTTCGCACCCGCTCTTGCATTCGGAGTTATCAAAGATTCGCCCTTAAAAATAAAAAACAAAGCGACAACAACCACGATAACAATCGCAATTATAATAAATATTGTAAGTTGACCTCTTTTTGACATGCTTTAAATAATTAAAACAAGTTTATAAAATTTCTTCTAATCTAAAACTGCAATTTTTTGTGCACACCCAACATTCTCATTATCTTTCAAATCTCTACATTTAATATAATGCGTTTCCCCCGGCGACCAAATAATTTCATGTTTAATTCCATTATTACTATAAGCATCTTGCCCAGAAGCAACTTCAAAATTACAAGTATCAAGTTCATAAGCGCATCTTGATTCCTCATTTGTAAAGAAAATAATTTTTCCCGCCTCATAATAAAACTCTACAATCTTTGGAGCAACATCATCAACTTTTAATTCAAAATCTATATTTCCTTCAGCAACATTTCCAGCATCGTCGGTGCATCGCACTTTCATAGAATGACTTCCCGCCCAGAAATTCAAAAACTGACGATGGCTTGTGCTCGAAGTTTCCTTAAAAACAATCCATTGCCCATTATTAAAAAACTCACATTTACTTTTCCCGTCATTAGCTCCTTTCGAAGTAGAAACTTTCAACTCAAACTCAACCGGCTGAGAAGCCTCTTCAAAATATCCCGCAGGTTCCAAAGAAGTTATCTCAAGATTATTTTCTGTAACAAAAACACTATATTCAAAATCATTCGTATTAATATTATCCTGCAAATTTTTACATTTAATAAAAATATTATTTTTCCCCGCAGTTAAATCAGTCAAAGTCCCGTCGCAAGGATAACCATTAATTCCATCATTCCCATTTAACGGGTCCAATTCACATCTCATTTCATTTGCCATGTCTTCATATTTCTTTTCTGCAATTTTATCCCATTTACATTCGGCAGGACGATTTAACCAAAGTCCCCAATTTTCCAATTTAGTTTCTCCGAATTTCAATCTATATCCTTCAGGATGCGTAAACGCTTTTATGTAAGCAGGAGTCGGGTTCGCTTCCGAATCTATACAAACATCAACCATTATCGGTTCAAAAGTCGGGTTACCATTAAAGTCCGAGCAAGTTATATACATTATTTGTTCCCCAACATAACCCGTATCAATATTTCCTTCAATATATTGCGGGTCCAAACTCGCGACACTCGGGAATTCCTCGACGCTGAAAATGTGATTTAATCTATATCTTCCTTCATCCGCCGAATTAGCTTGAGTAGATAAATAATCTTCTGGCCTTTTCCAATCCCAAGAACATTGCGAATACTCGTCAGTCTCAATAACAAAATCAACCTGCTCATATTCCGGAATGCAATTATCCCGATTAGTTCTCAACTTAAATTTATTTCCTTCAACTTGAGTCAATTTATAACCATTTGTCAAAATTCTATAATCAACAACTTCCGGAACATTTGTTTCAAGAGGAACACTAATACAAGGAGGATTCTCGTCGCCACCTTCATTAACAATTTGACAAAGCTGTCCCAAACTCTCACATCTATAACGCGTGCAAGGTTTCAAAGGATCCTCATTACAAACATGACAATCATCGCCACCACGAGGAGCTTCCCAAGGATAACAATAAAAATTAACAGTATCTTTTCCAACTTCACCAATACGCATGCTAGCCATGTATGAATTTACAATTATCGCGATTGCTACGAGTGCGATTGCAATTCCTGCACCCATTGGGCCCAATGTAGCTAAGATTAAACTCCAACCTGCACCTTCTGCAACAATTCCAAAATAAATTAAAAATCCTGCAGCTGCTCCACCTGTAGCGCCAGAAAAGACCATCCCACTAGCTTCTTTTCCTTCGATATTATACGTGCTAGCCATAGTCGAGCTAACGGTTGCACCAATGGATGCACCAATTAAAGCATAAGCAGAAGCTCCTAAAACTGCTCCTACACCGGCTTCCGGAAGACCTCCTGCTGAAGTTATCGCTTTCGGATCTGCTGGGAAAAAATAAGGGCTACCATATTTTAACCAAGTAAATCCCAAACCCCCACTAACTCCTGATGCAATAGTAAGCCAACTCTCATAAGCTCTTTTAATATGATAATCATCCCCCGTTCCCGGAGCATTAATTTCAGAAGTCCCCGCCATAAATGCTTCAAGATTTTCTAAATTTTGAGAATCAACATGTTGTCCTTCAACAGCCTTGGCATTTGCGGAATAACCAAAATGTTCTGCCCAAGATTTTTTATAAACTTCTTCCTTCACTCCCTGAACCCGAAGATTATCAGTCGTCTTTCCAATGTAATTAGTATAACTCCCACAATCCCCAAGAGAAACACAAAAATTATTCATCTGGTCAACAAATTCAATTTCTCGGCAATCACTATTTAACTGGTCGCTCCAAAAAGTTTCCATTCCAAAATCGGATTCAGTGGAAGTTTTTCTTTTTTTAATAATTGTGCAAGACATACTCGCAACCGAGCAAGTCATCGACGCGAAGTCAGGAGTTTCATCTCCATAAATCGCATCATCGAAAGGTCGCAAATCAAAACCCTGCGGATATTTCGGCAAACATATTCCAAATTTAAAACCGCTATCAACATTAAGATATCTAAATTCACAATGCGAATTTGCTTCACAAGTTTCCTGAACGCCTGCGGGGTCATTTTGTAAATTTTCATTATACGCTTTACACAATTGGGCTTGATTAACCACACATCGAGCAAGTGCTCTTCCCTCGCCAGTGCTCTGCTGATAAATTTCCCCTTCTTCACAAATCTCACTTCGAGCCTCACCACATTTATCAACTTCAACTTTTCCATTTATGCAACTCGCAACCCAATGCTCACTTCCAACAGGATCGATTCCATTTCCAAGAGCACCGTCATACAAGCACCAAGTTTCCTGATGTTTTTTCAATCCAGTTCTTCCACCATTTAATGGAGCATTCGGACAATCAATATTTCTACAAACAAAATTTCCCCCAGCAATATGCTTTTCAATACCAGTTGTTTCAACCCCAACACTTCCCGCATTTCGATTACAATTTCCACAACTGGTGCTCGCAGAATTTCCATTTTTAGAATCCGCCCCACAACTTTCCTCTTTACTCAAAATTTTTCCATTTGCCCAACTCGCATCTTTATTTGAAGAATAAATATTCTCCCGATTACCACAAGAATCAAACCAATAAATCTCATAAAAATCTTCTTCAAGGCCGACGCTGGCTTGTCGTTCACAATTCGAACCAACTTCTTCTGCCGAACATAAATAACCTTTGTAAAAAGTATTATCACATTTATCATCGGTCGTTCTTTGACAACTTCCGTCCGGACTAACACAAGCTCCGTCTTCCCCAAATTGCGGAATAGACAAACAGCTCAATTCCAAAATGCCCGATAAAAATTCATATTCTTTTCCCTGAATATCTGCCAAATTGCTACACATTTTTTCAGTATAAAATCCCGCTCGGTTATCAATTAAACAACAACCCATTTCACATTGCGCAACATTACATTGTGCATCAGGTTCCCAAGTCCCGTCGCATTCTCCTTCCGGCTGATTTGCATCACAAGTTCCCTCCTCATCATCAACGCAACAACCCAATTCACAGGCAGGAGTATTTTCACAAGCAGTGTCAACAACTTCTTCACAAATTAAATTTTCCCCCTCGACAAAATTCTGACAAACCCCAAATTCTCCTCGAAGACAACACTTTTGCAAACTCTGAGCAGAAACAATTCCAATTTCTTTTATTGAAACCAAACCAACCAATACTCCCGAAACTTTTTCAAAAACTTTTAATATTCTTTCCCCAAAATCATTTTCATATTTTACAACATTTGTTTGACTTATCGAATAACTTTCCGCCGTAACCATATTAACTAATAAACAAATCTGAACCAAAACCACAACTAAAAATAATAAATTAATTTTCTTTCTCATATTCCTTGGGGTATCACGCAAGTTCTTATCGCCAACCTAAACCATTCCTCGCTATTTAATTCTTTGATTGTATAAATCTTAATCGAATCGCTCGTCCTAAAATAATCAATCTCAAATTCAGGGTAAGTCATCATGTACCCAAAATAATCAAAATTACAAAACTTCGCATTTTGAAAAACAATTTGTTGAGCAACAATCGCATTATTGTAAAGTTTACTTTGAATATTTGCATTAAGTCCTTCTTGAACAGAAGTTTCCACTTTACTCAAACCAATACGAACATCAACATCCAACTTTATTTCATCCGGAATTAACTCAACATTAAAATCTTTATAATTCACATCAACTGTATAACCCTGTGCCTCATAATTTCTCCCAATCTCTTCAACACAATCTTCAACTTTTTTTCCAAGAGCATTTTTTAATTCATCTTCAAGATGACTTATCATCATAGGTTGCTGAGTAACGCACGGATTATAAAATTCTTTAGTGTAACATAAAAAAGCAACATCGTATGTTTCATCCTCGTCGGTAAATTTAAAAGTTCGATTAAAAGGATTTTCAATGTAGCCCCCCTTCGAAGAAATTTCCTGTGCCTTCTCTTTTACAGCATCTTTCAAACACAAACTCAAAAGATTATTCGGATTTTCAACTCTTCCTTCAGGATTTATCAAAGTATCTCCAGGTCCAATTAAAAAAAACAAAACAACGACAGCAATTATTATAACTGCAATAATAACAAAAATTGTAATCTGCCCCTTTTTATTATTCATGACTTATATAGAAAATAGAAGCTTATAAAATTATTTAATCATCCATCTCAACTCGTGGAGCAAGAACAAAATCCAATTCCATGCCTTCAGTTCTAATTTCCACTTTCAAAGGATGATCATTTGCAAATCTCAAAATAGTTTTTTCCGAAAGTTTCGCACCCTTCGCGAACTTCTTCAGATATTCCAAACTATATTTGGATTTGCAATTCTCAGCCTCGATATTCGCCTCATCCCCAGAAAACTCCGAACGCGCAGAATTCAAACCTTTCGATTCTATAACGAACTTGCTATCTTTAACAATAAACGAACACGAATCTGCAACAACCGAGCAATCCTCAATCGAATCAACCAAATCAACCGAACTAATAATAACTTTCGAACTATAATCCAAACTCGGCATATCTTTATCCTCGCTTTCAATCTCAATCAACGCCAAAGAAAAATTTCTCTTTACTCGGTCATGAATATTAATTAACAAAGTATTCTCGCTCGTCTCAAAAATCAAATTACTTTTAGTCCCACATCTTTTCAAAATCTTTTTCAAACTATCTAAATTAACTCCAAGAACTTCAGTCCCAACTTCAAATTGTGAAAACGCACTCTTCGGAAGACGAAACCCTACCATCGCAACATTCGCGGGGTCCATCGCTGTAATACTCATACCATATTCACCAACTTTAATTCGAACGTCGGTCACCAATTCCGAAATAATTTCAATAGCCTTTGAAAGTGCAGTAGGATTATCTAATTTAACAAGCATGATATAAAAATAATTTCTCCCTTTAAATTAATTACTATACTAAAAGATAAGATATTTATTTAAATTCTTATCCCGCTCTTATTTTATGGACGAACCTATTTCTCACAAAGAACAGAGAATAAGGAAAATGACGCATCTTTATTACTCCAGGCCAGAAATTCAAAATGCAATTTTCGAATTCGCGAAAAATCGAGAAGTATGCCCAAGATATTTTGAAGGTTTCGGAAAACGCCCAGACTCATTTCAATATCCCGGTGACGTTTTCCAATTAGTAAAAAAAGGCGCAACATCTTTTCACTGTTCTGAAGAAATCTGGGAAGACCCACTAAAAATAGTAACAGGAATGTCAGAAAGAGAACTAAACGAAATAAGAATTGGCTGGGACCTATTAATAGACATAGATTGCAAATGGATTGAATACTCAAAACTCGCCGCCCGAGCAATAATAAATGTTTTACAAAACCACGGAATAAAAGCCGTCTCCTTAAAATTCTCTGGCTCAAAAGGTTTCCACGTGCTTGTCCCATTCAAAGCTTTCCCAAAAGACATCGCCGGCGAAAACATAAAAGATCTCTTCCCAGAATTCCCAAGAAAACTCGTCGCATATCTAAGACATCAATCCCAAGAAGAAATGAAAAAAATTCTCCCCGAAGATTTCTTCCAACAATTCAAAGACGTAAAAATAAAAAAAGGAATAAAATGCAACACCTGCGGAGAAATCGTAAACGAATATATCTGGAAAACTTTATTTTGCAGTAGGTGCAACATACAAGAACAAAGAAAAATAGAAAAAGAATTTGACAAAAAACTCAAATGTTCAAACTGCCGTAAAGAATTCGACATCGAAAAATCCGAACCGCTTTACATTTGTCAAAAGTGCAACATCTCTTCAAAAGAACTCCCGATAAATTTCTCACAATCCGAACAAATTGATTTATACGAATTAATGGGGCTTGATTTAGTTCTGGTTTCCCCAAGACATTTATTCAGAATGCCATATTCCCTCCACGAAAAAACAGCTTTAGCAAGCATGGTTATTGATTTAGAAGATTTAGAAAAATTCGACATGACCGACGCTGAGCCAATGAAAGTTAAAATAAAAAATTTCATGCCTTCTTGTGAAGAAGCCGAAGCCAGAGAATTCGTTTTGCAAGCTTTAGATTGGTATTCCCAAAACAAACCCCAAGAATTCTCAGAAAAACCAACAGGAAAATACGCCGATTACAAACCACTTGAATTAAAAAACATAACCGAAAAAGATTTCCCTCCCTGTGTTTTAAATATTCTAAAAGGAATTGCCGACGGAAAAAAACGAGCACTATTTATTTTGATAAATTTATTTCGTTCAATCGGAATGGACAAAGAAGAACTCGAAAAAAAAATCTATGAATGGAATCAAAAAAACGAAGTCCCGCTAAAAGACGGCTACATAAAGTCCCAATTAACTTGGGCTTATAGACGAAAACCAATCATGCCCCAAAACTGCAAAGAATTTTATCAAGGAATTGGAGTGTGCCAACCAGACAATACCTGCTCCGCGATAAAAAATCCCGTAAATTATGTTGTGAGAAAAAATTTCGGAGCAAATAAAAATCCAAAGAAATAATTTTGTAAAGAAATATTTATAAACAAGAATTAACTATCTCAATAATGAAAAAGAAGAGCGTGTTGTTACTTACATTATTTATCTCAGTAATTTTGTTAACGTCTTTAGCATTTGCAGCAAATGAAACTTTAACTTCTCAAGAAAAAGGAGTGCAATGGTTAGAAGATTACCTCGCTGACAATCCTTGTTCAGGTTTATCAACCGAGACAAACGCATTCGTAACAATGGCAATAGGAGATTGTCTCGATGAATTAATTAGCAAAAAAAACACTGACAACTATTGGGTCGGCTCAGAAATCTCAAATAACATAATCGTAACCTCTCAAGCAATTTTAGCATTAGAAGAATCCAGCAAAAACACCGACGGTTCTCGAGACTGGTTATTAACAAAAACGGTTCAACCAAATAATTTAAATTGGTATTTACAAATTGAAACTGAAGGAGTAGCCTCGACATGCACAGCAAAAAGAGCAGGCTCAACCGAAAATTTAATTATCAACGCTGATTACACTGTTGCGGGAGGAGGAACTTGCCTAAGCGTAGACTCAACAGGATACAAATTCTCTATCGCGCCAACTTGTTTCGACCAAGACTTAACAATATCATGCGACCAAGCTTTCGGAACAACTTTACTTTTCCAAAAAGTTGGAGGCGACACAATTTACATTTCAGAATCGTCAGCATCAAGTTCCACAACATCACCAACAGTTGAAAGAGTAAACTCATTATGTTTTTCAAACAACGCTCGAGCCTGCGATTATGAAGCGTCTCTTTGGGCAACTCACACATTAAATGTTTTAGGAGAAGATCTCTCTGCTTTCATGCCTTACTTAATTGTAAGTGCTGAGGACAACAGCCTATTAATGCCCGAAGTATTCTTATCAAGATTAACCGGTTATGTAAGTTATTCTAATCAAGCAATAGCTAGACAAGTGTCTTCCCAAACCGGTACATACTGGGACGGAACAAGCCCAGTAAATAATAAATTTTATAACACTGCTTTAGGAATTTATTTACTTTATCCAGGTTCTGCACCCGACGATGTAGAAAGCTGGGTTGAAGCAATTCAAGGAACAGCTGGAGACTGGAACGACAAAAATGTTCGAGACACAGCATTCTTAATTTACTCAATGTGGGGAACAGGTTCTTCAGGAAACCTTGAATGTGAAGACACCGATTCATGTGATATTCCTGCAGATGATTGTGAAGATTCAGGATATTTCTGTTCAACTCTATCTAACTGTGATGATGTTGGAGGTTCAATTTTATCAAGTTATGATTGTGGATGGGGACAAGATTGTTGTGACACAGACCCCTCTCAAACATGTTCAGAGTTAGGCGGAATAACTTGTAGTTACACTGACGATTGCACGGGCACGGAAGATAATTCAGCATCAGACATAACCTCAAGTCAACTTTGTTGTATTGGAACTTGCACCCAAGGACCAACTCCTCCTTCAACAGAAAACGCTTGCGAGCAAGCAGAAGGCGGATGTTATGCAAGTTGTTACGACGATGAAAAAGAAGACACCACTTTATCTTCAAGTTGTGATTCAGGAAAAATTTGTTGTGTTGCTGGAACACCAGATAAACCAGCAACTGGAGGAAGCACATGGTGGATTTGGGTTTTATTAATATTAATTGTGTTAGTTGTTTTAGGAATCATTTTCAGAGATAAATTAAAACCTTTAATTGATAAATTTAGAAAAGGCTCTTCAGAGACAAGTTCTTCATCAACATCACCAAGAGGATTTCCCCCTGCATCTCCACCTGGAATGAGAAGACCTCCAAGAACAGTTCTTCCACCTTCAAGACCAAGACCTTCTCCGAGAAAACCAATGGGTGCTCCGAACGAAGAAATGGACGACGTTTTGAACAAGCTCAAAAAAATGGGGCAATAGTTTTTTGAATAAACTTTATTAACTCTTTTTTTCTTAATTAATTATGAAAAGAGTGTTATTCAGTTTTATAATTATCTTATTAGTTTTACAATTCGTTTCAGCAGTCCAAGTTGATTTAGTAAAACCTTCTTATGAGAGATACGAAATTCTAACTGCGAAATTCTCAGGAAATTTTATTGATAACATAAAAGAAGAAAACGTTTTCTTTTACAGAACACATGTCAGAACACCAATGCAATTCACCTTACAAAAAATAAACGGAGATTTTTATATAACCGCGATGATTGAAGATAAACCTTCAGGAAATTATTCAATCTCAATTGAGAACGTGCGATATGCAAAAGGAATTGAAGTTTCAGACGACCCAATCGCAAAAACATTTGAAATCCTCGATTCGCAAGCAGAATTCACCCTCGACAAATCAGTTGTAACAACAAACAAATCTTTCTCAATAATTTTACAAAATCTAAATGAAGAATCTCTCACAATTTATTTAAACAAAGACACAACAGAAGCAACAACCACAACAACTCAAGAAAGAGAAATTAGCATAACCGAAGCACTTTTTGGAATGGACGAGAACGAAACAATTAATGAAACTACCACAACCGAAGAAACAATAACCTATGATAAAGAAATAGTTTTGAAATCAGGAGAAATAAAAACAATACAAATTGAACCCTTGGCCGTCTCCGAACCAACATGGGCAAAATTAAAATTATCTTCAAATAGAACAGAATATGAAATACAAATTTATGTTTTTGCAGGAGACGAAAATGAAATTATTCCCGATGACAAACCAATAATTCTTGACAATTCCAACAAATCAGAAGACATTGTAAAAAATGTTTCCAATCTCACCGAAGCAGAATCAATCACAAAAACCTGTTCCCAACTTCAAGGAAATTTCTGTAACGAAACTCAAATCTGCGTCGACGACAAAACAAAATTAGCAAAAGACGGAAAGTGTTGTTTAAGTGAGTGCGCGATAAAACAAGAAAGCACATCAAATTTGAAAGTATACGGTTGGGCAATCCTTTTCATAATTGTTTTTTTCCTAGTCTGGTTCTTCAAAACAAAATATTCTAAAACCGGAACAAGAAGTGTAAGTCTTTTAGGATTTTTGAGGAAGAAATAATTAATCCTTCTTCGGCATCAAATCTTTCAATTTTTTTTCAAGAATAGCTTTCTCAGTTTGCATAACTCTTGCAATTTCGTCGTAGCCATGCAAAGCTCGAGTCAACTGATTCAAAATATCTGACCAGCCATTATTTGTCAAAACAATTAATTCAGGATTGTTAATCTCGATGTGTGCTGGCATATACTTGAACATTATCATTGCAATATCAATTATTTCTTCCGCCTCAAATTCAACGTCCACAAACGCCGAAAAAAAATCCTTCTGGTCTTTCATCAAAACCGGCTCATGAATTTTTTTTTCAATTATTCTCACGCCCTTTTCCTCTCCAATCTGCCCAACAATATTTTCCATTGTCTCAACCAAATGCTCCGGCGGTCGTCCAATAACTTCTATAATCATGTTCACGCCGATTCCTCGAGTTTCTTTTATTTCATCTGAATTCATTTTTATTTTTCCTTTTATAATATTTTAATCCGAACAAAAAACAAATCAAAACACCAAAGCCAAAAAGCCCGTATTTCATAAAATTGTTTTCTTCTCCATTTTCAAAATTATTCTCCATTTTTATATCTTTTGGAACAAGACTAATCACCGAAGGCTCAGCGTCATAAGAAATTTTCTGCACCGCACTCGCCTCAACAATTTGCACCTCTTTACTTGTGCCCTTTAGGGTATCAATTTTTGGTTCTTTATCTTCCTCCGGCTCTTTTTTAACTTTGTCCTCGCAATCACAATCAACACAAGCCAAACCCTGTGTCTTTATTTTCTCCAAAGTCACCTCGCCAATTCTCTCCACATCAGTCAAATTCTCTACTGAAAAAAAAGGACGCGCGTCAATTATTCTTTGCGCAAGAGTCTCCCCAATACCTGACAATTCATCAAGCCTTTCCAACGAAGCCGAATTAATATTAATACAATTAGCGGAAACAAAAGAAACCAAAAAGAAAAATAATAAAATAACAATTAGCTTTTTCATCAACAAAGGAAGAGAGATATAATTTTAAGCTTTGTCGTATTTATCCCCATACTTCTCAGAAAAATCCTCATAAATTATCTGCCCTCTTTCCCCCCCAATTTTTGCAATCCAAATTTGTGAGAAAATTTTATTTTTCAAACACCATGCGCATTTTTGCTTTTCAATTTTCGAAAGAGTCCCGTTAGTTTTAACCTCGACGCCAATCACACTATAAACTCCGTCATGGATATGCTTAATAGAAATAAAATCCGGAAACCCCGTCCCAATTGTCATAACTTTTGAAAACGGATTAAACTTTCTCTTCGCAATAATTAATTTGTCAGTTTCCAAATCAACATTATTATTCCACTTATCCACAACTCTCCCCTGCTCTTCCAAATCTCTTCGAACCTTCAACTCAAACTGCGAACCTTTTGCTCTGGACTTTCCGCCCATTTTAATTTTAGCCTTTTCTTTAACCTGAGGAATTCCCCGCTCGTCATGGGAAACTTCATAATTATCTGGATCTCCAGCTTTCCTAACCAAATCCATTATTTTTTCTCTTCGCTCTTTTTTCATAATAATAAATAATTAAAGAACTATTTAAATTTTACAAATCTCTCGCTTCCAAAGCCCGCCCATCTTCTTCGGCAACATTCGGAACTGAATTATCTTTATCAAGCCTTTACAACTTTTTATATTAGATCATAATTAAAAGAAATATAATTAATAAAACTAATAGCAAAGTAATAACTAATAATGTCCAAAACAACCAATTAAATCCTTCCGATTGGACTAACACTTTTTCTTCGGTTGGAATATTGCATCCAGTTATTTCTGAAGGTTTTCCGTAACCATAAAATTCCCCGCAATAGTTTGTATCAGTACACGTTCTTGATTGCACACCATCAAAACAAGCACTCCAACTCCCGCATTCCCAATTTGGTTCGCAATATTGATTAATCTGATTAATATTTAGTCTATCATCTTCATTATCCTCGTCATCATCGTTAGGTTCATCATCGTTATTTTTAATAACAAAATCGTCAGTACTTGTCAAAGTTTCATAAACTTGGGAACTATCTGTACATTGAACATTGAATTTAAAAGTTCCAGCATTTGAAAATTTATCTGTATACTCAAAAAGTTTTGAAGTTGAATTGTAAGGCATTAGATTGGATGTTCCAAATATATCTGTACTTGGAATTGCAGGAACGTAATTAAGATAACCTGCGCCCGCAGGATCTGAACCTGGAGCGTAACCCCAGAAAACCGCAAGTGTATCATCCCAAGTATAATCAGCATCAATGCCCTTAGCAATTAATTGAACCGGTTGAAGACCATTTCTAGTCGAAGTAGTTGCATCTAATTGAGTAGTTATATAATTAGTTAAGCTGTCTATACTTGTCCAAAGTGATGTATCAAAGAAAATTGTATGGTACCCAGCATTTGGACCACCAGCAACATTTACCAAAATCACTCCCAAATCATCTCTTCCTAAAATATCACTAGTTATTTTTTGACCATTAGATGTAATGTGTTGAATTGGTGTAGAATCACCTGAAATAAACCATGAACCATCATTATAATTAGTAGTTGGCAAACCAGGATAAGTATAAGAGAAAAAAGTTTTGGAAATTTGCCATGAACTTGGTTCATCGAGAGTCACAGCACCATCCATATCAAATGCAATCTCGCAAACACCTGTGTTTATGTTAGAGCCATTTGTCAAATTAGTATAATTTGCATAAAATATATTATTTCCATTAACAAAAACATCTTCGCTATCTGAATTATCACCAATTTCTAAATTAGTTTGATTACCATAAATATTTCCTACAGCTAAAATTCCTGATACAGAAATCAGCAAGAAAAAAATACTAAATACTGCTAAACTTAATTTGTTCATCAAATCTTATTTAAAACCTAATTCTTAAATGTTTCTATTCCAATGTAATTTTAAAATGACACTTAATCAAAGAATTTTCTAAAAAAGTGAACCCAAAAAACAAGATTCTAAATGATATTATCAAGATTGAGATATTCTTTTGTAATTATTTTAGAAAAATTTAAAACTCAATAATTCACAAATCACGTGCCTTCATTTGACGACGCTTCGGCGAATGAATGAACGAGACCTAAAGGTCTCGTGCTTGCAAAGTCCGTCGCCCATTTTCCTTTGCCCTCTTAATCGCCTCAATCAAAATCTCTTCAGTTTTTCTTTCCAATGCTCGCCCAACTTCTTCGGCAACATTCGGAACAGAATTATCTTTATCTAACTCCCTAACAATTTTTTTAATATTACTCCGAATTATCAAACCACCTTTCGCCATTATTTCTTCCCCTTCTTCCCATCTTTAGGTCGCATCAATGGAAAAATAACACATTCTCTCAAAGGCTTCCCAACTAAAAATCCAAATAATCTTTCCGAAACTCCAAACCCGCAAGTCGGAGGCATTCCATATTTCAAAGCCTCAACAAAATCTTTATCATGATCCTGCGCCTCGCTGTCTCCAGCATTTTTCATTTCCATCTGATGTTCAAATCTTTTTTCCTGATCAATCGGGTCGTTCAATTCTGAATAACCATTTCCAACTTCGCTCCCCGCAATAATAACTTGAAACTGCTCAACCTTTCTTTTATCATCAATCATTCTCTTAGCCAAAGGCGAAACCTCAACAGGTTGCCCAACCAAAAATCCAGGACCCGCAAGATTCTTCCGGCAATATTTCCAAAGCACATCAACAAGTCGCCACTTACTCGCCGTGTCCTCATACTCTACTTTCAATTTAATAAGTTTATTAATCAAATCCTCGACGCTGGCCTCATAAATATCCATCCCAGTATATTTCTTAATAATTTTCTCAAAATCATAAATCTTCCACTCGTCGGCCAAATCAAACTTATGCCCATTATTCTCAAACTTCGTCGTCCCAAAAACTTCCTTCGCAATTTTCTTATACATTTCCTGAACCAACTTCATCCCATCCTCGTGATTCGCGTAAGCCCAATAAAATTCCATCTGAGTGTAATCCTGCAAATGCTCCATATCCATTCCTTCGTTTCTAAATTGCCGACCTATCTCAAAAGTTTTTTCGTAACCCGCAACCATCAACTTTTTCTGCCAAAGTTCCCCCATAGAAATTCTCAAATAAACATCTAAATCTAAAGCATTATGGTGAGTTGAAAAAGGAGTCGCCGAAGCACCGCCCGCACTATTTTCTAAAACCGGAGTTTCAACTTCCATAAAATCTTTACTCAACAAAAAACTTCTCATAGCATTCCAAAACTTAGATTTCTTGGCAAACAAATCTCGAACATCTGGATTCATCAAAATATCTAAATATCTTTTTCTATATCTTTCCTCGTCATCTTTCAACCCATGAAATTTTTCCGGCAAAGGCAAAATTGATTTAGTCAAAAATTCAAAACTCTTAACTAACAAAGATTTCTGTCCAGTTTTTGTTTTAATAATTTCTCCCTGCACTCCAATAAAATCTCCAGAATCAACATATCTTTTGAAAAACTTTTTTTTCTCGTCGGCAATCTCGCTTTCTTGCAAAACCAACTGAACATCTCCCGTGCCATCTCTCAAAGTCGCAAACGCAATTTTTCCCAAGTCACGATTAGTCATAACTCTCCCAGCAGTTTTAACCTTCGCGCCAATCTTAGAATTCGAACACTCCAAACAAGTCTGCTTTTTATCATATCGATGCGCGTAAGCCTCGACACCCAAACTCTTCAACTCGTTAAGTTTCTTCAACCTCTCGTTAATAATTTGTTCTTCTCTTCCCATGCAATTTAATACCAAAATACTTTTATATATTTAACTTTTAGCAATTTCATGGAATTTGAATTGGGAGAATTTGTTAATTATGGATTTATAGCAATTGTATCAACGTCTATTGCATATAGTTATCTATCGGAAAAATTAAAACATGAAAGATATTTAGATGAAAGGGGGAGAACTTGTCTCGACCACATTTTTGAAATAACATTTCCGAGCGATGAAAATATAGCAAGAGTGCTAACAAATATTCCGGAAATTTTTTTGACATCCGAGGAAAAATATCTGCTCATGGATTTAAGAAAACAATATCAATTAGAGCGACCTTTTACTCATCTCTATAATCTGGCATCTGAAGAAACAAAAGAAAAATATTGGAAAAAGCATAATGAAATCGCACACCTTCTTTGGCCACGAGAAAAAAAGAAAAAACATTTGAAAATTATTAAATAATTAACTTCTTCGCTTAGGAATCTTTTTTTCAAACCCGTGATTCGCCAATTCTTCATTTAGCAATTCATCTACAAGAATTTGAAATTTATCCCAACGCGAAACATATTTGAATTGCACTTTATAGAAGCCGTCAATTAATTTTTGCACCTTCAAAAATAACGGAAACAATTTCTCGTTCCGCACTTTATATTTTCCCAAAAGCTGATTAACAACCAATTCCGAATCCAAAAAACAAGTAACTTCTTTATCAAACTTCGACGCCAATTCCAAAGCCTTTATCACGCCCTCGTACTCCGCAATATTATTCGTGACATGTCCCCCGACCATTTGACTGTATTTAGTAAGAATTTCGTCATTTCTTCGAACTATAACTCCAATCGCACCAGGTCCAGGATTTCCTCTTGCACCTCCGTCAGAATTTGTGAATATCATAAAATAATCTCCCCGATATTTTTTCTATCCATCACAATTTGCTCATCATCTTTTTCTGGATAACCCAAAACAATCGAATACGGAATAACATAATTCTTAGGAATTCCCAAAATCTTTTTCATTTTCTTTTCTTCCATCAAACCAATAAAACAACTTCCAAGCCCCAACTCCGTCGCCCGCAAAACCAACCCATAACAAGCAATCGACAAATCAATCAACGCCCACTTTTTCTTCGCCTTCTTATATTTTTTATTCCGCTTTTCATCATACGCCTTCAAATCCGAACAGCAAACCAAAATCACAGGCGCAGAATAAACAAAATCTTGCTTAAACACATTTTCCTTCCTCAACAATTCTTTAGTTTTCTCATCATCAACGATTTTAAATTTCCAAGGCTGAGTATTCTTCGAAGAAGGCGAAAGCCGAGCAACATCAATCAAATCATCAATAATTTTTTTAGAAATTTCTTTAGGTTTGTATTTCCTAATTGATTGCCTCTTTTTTATTATTTCTTTGATCATATATGCAAATTTTTGAAAACTTTAAAATCCTGAAATCTTTCTGGCTTGACTTCAACTTTTTTTATCATCGAATGCTTCGGTCCCTTCTCGCACAACTCAATCATTTTATTAACATCATTCAAATCCCCTTCAAGAAACGCCTCAACACGCCCGTCCTCAAGATTCCTCACGAACCCTTTAACATTGTGCCGTTCAGCATTCTCCTTCACGAACGCCCGAAAAAAAACGCCCTGAACCGTTCCGTCAATATACAATCTCACAGATTTCTTCATACTTTAAAAAATGATAAGAGGTTATTAAATATTTTGATACGAAATTTCATATAAAAGTTTAAATAGATTCAATCTTTAATTAACACATGTCAGAAAAGGAAAAGAAATTAGAAAAAAAATTAAAAGAATGGAACGAACGGGAAATAGCTAAAGGATTAGTCGACATAAAAATTTCTGGAACAGGCACGAAAGTTAGTAGAATGGAAGCATATAGAGAAATGCTTCAAGCCCTAAGTGCACAAACAATTCCTGACTATAAACTTTACTAAATTCCCCTATAATCCAACTCATTATTCACAACCGCAATAGTTTGCGACGCAAAATACATTTTATCTCCAATAGTAACTTTAGTCGCCACATCTTTCAATCTTTTCAATTCTTTCTTCGGCAAACCCTCGTGGTCTCCAACAACAAAAACACAATCATTTGGAATCTCAACCTTTCGAATATCATCACCCCGCTTATCTAAAATAAAAATCTCCTTCCCCTCCTCAATCATTTCATCAATCAATTTCAAAAAACTCTTCTTCTCAACAAACGACCCAGGAAAAACCTCGTTCTTCTCGTCCTTCTTATATTTATACAAAATCTTTTTAATTATCTTAGAAACATCTTTCTTATTCAAACCCAACTCGTCCGTAACTTGAATCTCGATGTGCTTCGGAGGGTCCGGCATCCCATAAAAAACAAAATGAAATTTCGCATCTCGCCTAAAATCGTGCGACAAAAAAACGCCCTGAATAAAACTATGAATTGCGATGTCCATCCGCCCGGCCTTCATCAAATCGTCCCCGAAATTTCCAGAGGTGGGCGCGCTCGAAGAAAAGTAAATAAATTCTCTCATAAAGTTATATATTTTTTAGTTATATAAATGTTTTAATATCCATTTTTCCTAATAATTTTATGGAGAAACATTCTTTTGGAAAGGAATGCGAAGATATTGAAAGAAGATGTTCTTGCGAAATTCCAATAATAAATGTTGGAGATTTAGAATTTTTGTTGAGAAAAAATGATCTTTATTTTCTGCCGATTTCTTTGCTGGCATTTCCTTCAAAAATAAAAAACTCTCTCCTAGACAAATATTACCATTTAAGAAAAATATCTCACAAGCATTATAATTGCGATGACGAAGATTAAATTGGTTGAAAAACAAACTCGCCCTTCGCAAAAATATCCTTCCCATCTATAATTTTGTACATTCCGAGGAATTTGTCCTCGGCGAACACGCTAACGACTTCGTCTTTTTTGAAATCTGTTTTCCCAATAACATCATCTTTGAAAATTGGTTTTCCCGTCCACAATCTTTTAATTTCTTTTTCTTCAACTTTCAAAATAGGATAAACTTCCGAAACAATTTCTCCAGGAATAATCATTGCCCGCAACAATTTATCATTTCCATTTTTATATTCGTCGACGGCTTTTTCAAAATCATAAAGATTAACGATTGTGTCCTCGGTAAAAATCCCTGCCCGCACTCTCCTCAACTCCAACATGTGCGCTCCAATTCCCATCTCTGTCCCCAAATCGTCCAACAACTTCCGAATATAAGTTCCGCCCTGAACTTCCGCACGAAATAAAATATCTTTCCCCTCCTGCTCAATCAAATCAAAACTTTTTATCTCCCTCTCTCGTTCTTGCCTTTTAACTCGCGACTTAACTGGAGGGGTTTGAAGAATTTTTCCCAAAAATTTTTCGTTAATTATCTTCTGAATTTTTTTCATCTCAACATCCTCATGAATTCTCATAACCCCGACATATTCTTTATCTTCACCCAGAAAAAAACCAGTCAACTTACAAGCACGATTTAACGCAACCGGCAAAACCCCCGTAACCTTCGGGTCAAGAGTTCCAAAGTGCGAAGTTTTTCTGATTCCCAATTTCTTCTTAACAAATTCAGAAACATTAAACGACGTAGGTCCAGAACACTTATCTATATTTATAATTCCAAACTCCAAAAGTTCTTCAGTCGATTTGTTTTGTTTTAATTTTTCTATGTTCATATTTCTCCCCTCAAATACATTTTCCTCTTTCCTTCCTCAAATTTCTCAATCGCGTAACGCAACATTGTCCTCGGCATTTTCTTGTAATGAAACTTCAAAAACTTTTCCAAAACCTCAACATCTTTTTTTCCAACCTCTCGCAACATCCAACCCACAGCTTTATGAATCAAATCGTGCTCGTCATTCAACAACATCTCTGCAATCATCAACGCGTCGTCAAAATCTTCTTTCCGAATAAAATAAAAAGTCGAAATCATCGCAATCCGTTTCTCCCACAAATTCTTCGACCTCGCCAAATCATAAATTATTTTCCTTTCTTTCTCAAATAAAAATTCCCCCACGATATTCGGTGCAGTCAAATCAACCAAATCCCAATTATTAATTTTATGCGTATTTTTCAAATATAAATTAAAAACAGTTCCCTTATCCGTCTCCGAGCCTTTCTTAAATTTTTCAAGAAGAATCAAAAGCCCAACCAACCTATGCTCATGAACCTTGCTATTCAACAATTTCTGAATACTCAAAAAGTTCAAACCCGAATATTTTTGCGCAAACTTTCGTTGAACCGGAACTTTAATTCCAAGAAAAACATCGCCCTCGCCATACTCTCCAACGCCCGTCTTAAAAAATCCCTGAAGAATCTTCGCCTGCTCCGAATCCGCCAACGAAAACATTTCTTTAATTAAATCTTCTATCATAATTATTTGACCCCACATAATTTTATATAATTATGTTATTATTTAATAATATGGCCCTTAAAGATATCCAATTCGAAGTAGATAAATGGATTGAGCAGTATAAGATTGGTTATTTTCCGCCGTTGGCGATTATTGCTCAGGCGTCCGAAGAACTCGGCGAACTTTCTCGAGAAATAAATAATCGTTATGGTCCACGAGTAAAAAAATCTCCCAAGGACACGGCAGACATCGGAGAAGAAATCTGCGACGTAATTTTCGCAATGATTTGCATGGCGAACTCGCACAATATTAATTTAGAAGAATTCTGGAAAAAGAAAATGGACAAGTGCTACGGAAGAGACAAAGATAGATGGGAAAAGAAATAGTTATTGTGAAGGAATCTCACAGTAAGCTATTTCTTGTTTAAGTTCATATTTTTTAGCAAGAGTTTCTAAAGTCTCTCCGCAAACTACTAACCTTTGAGGGGTATCGATTAAAACTTTTGAAGAATAGATTCTCTCTGAATTGTCCTCGGAATTAGGGGCCGAATAAAATTTAAAATCTACACGAAGAACTTGCTCTCCTTCAAATATTTTTTTCTTTTTTATGAAGATTCCTTTTTCTTTTTCTATCCAACGGTAAATAGAAAAAAAACTAGTGCAAGGATAATGGTTTAAAGCCCAGAAATCTCTTTCGCTTTTCGTTCCAAATTTTTCCAAATAAGAATACTCCTCAATTAATTTTTTTAATGTCTCTTTATAATCTCTAACGAGAACACTTTGTTTATTGCACTCCGCTATTCCATCAATTATATTCATTTTCCGTTTCAATTCTTTTGTAGGTTCCGCACCATATCGTTCAATCGCAGTTTTTTGTTCTTCAATTGTAGGATACCTTGTTCTTAAAATTTCATCAATATGACCTCTTTCAATTTCTAAAGTATCTGCTAATTCATAAATTATTTCTTGAGTAATACCTTCTAAATTATCAATTCCAAATCTCCTCGTAAGATTTTCTGCAACTTTTTCTTCTCTTTTGTTGTTTGCTCGAATCTTTGTAACTTCTTGTTCTTTACCTGCATCGGTCAAGATTCTAACTAAATCTTGTTCTGAAAAAATCCGAGCTTTTTCTTTAATTGCTTCCATAGAAATCTCACAAAATAATCTTATTTAAACTTTACTATTTGTAGTAATTAGAAAGTAATACTATTTCTGCAAAGCTTGTCTAACCGGTCTCTTTGGAGTTAAATTATTTTCTGTTGTAGAATGTTTCATTTTTTTCGCCTCGGCTTTCGCAAAATCTTGCCCCGCGTCAACAATCGCAGATTTCTTTTCCTTTTCTTCAACTTTATCCGCTACACCATCAGCATCAGCATCTTCCTTTGGTTTTTCTTCAACTGCCTTCGGTTTCTTAGATTTTTTCGCTTGACCTTTAATTTCTCTCTTCTCTTCTTGAGCTTTTTTAACACTCAATTTCTTTGTCAATTCGAAAAGTTCAACACGAATAATCTCTCCTTCTCGGAAAACTTTAACCTTCACTTTATGAGGCGGTCGCTTAATTCCACGTCCCCACAAAAACTCATTCAAAGCTCTATCAATTTTAATTTTCTTCAAATCTCTATCATAAACTTTCATGTGCCGAACCAAAAATTCCTTAACGCTCTTAACAGCCTTCGGCGTCTTCTTATATCTCACAGCCGACCGACATTTCTCTCTAAGCGGAATCGTGTAAACTTGCTCCGCACTTTTTTCGATTTTAATTTTTTTATCTGCCATTTTGTTTTCCTAAATATTTATCTGCTCTTACTTGTTTTGCCCCAGCTTCTTGAACAACTTGCCTAGTTTCTCTAAACACTGCCCCGTCTTCATCAGACAATTTTACATATACTGGAGAAAATGCTTTTTCCATAAGCTCCCTTTCATTTGGGACATCGGAATAATCTCTTCTCAATATATCAAAAACTTTTCCTACGGGAGATTCAACAACTTCTTCCAAAAAGCTATCCCATATTCTCTGAAAATAATCAATTCCTGGATGTTTATGCACAATTGGTTTTCTCTCTCGAGCTAATCTTTCCAAATTTTCTGGAGAAGCCCGAATTTCTAAAATTGATTGTTCATATTCATCCAAAAAATTTACATCCAAAGGCAAAGCTCTTTCTTCAGCAATTGCCCTAATCAAATCTTGAGTATATTTACATTGATTTATCATTTTAACCAAAGTGTGACTTCCTCCTTTTTCCAGGTTTAATATGAAGTTTAGTTCTTCTCCATGAACGTCTATGTTTTGTGATTGCCGACGGATGAACTTTTTTTCCAAGACCGAATTTTTTAAGCACAACCCAAATCGGTGCCCACTTTGTTCTACGACCTTGCACAGCGAGTTTCTCTTTTTTACCCTTATATTTAATTCCCATTACTTTATTGCCTCTAAAAATTTAATTCCTTTTTCTGTCAATTTCCTTCCAGGCTTAATACTCCTAACGCCTTTCATAGGTTTAACCATTTGAGTAAATCCAGCTGCATCAGCCTGCTGAAGAATCGTTCTAAGAATTTTTCCCGACGCTCGAACAAATTTATCCGGTTGCATTCCTCGATCTTTCTTACTTCCGTATTTTGTCCTCAAACGAGAAACGCCCAAAACTTTTTTCTTATAAATTTGCCTCAAAACACTCGCACTTCTTTTCAACCAAAAATCAATATCATCAATTGGCCGTTCCTTCGACGCACTCGACTTCACAAACCTCGCCCACTCCGGCTCCGCAAATTCCTCGACGCTCTTCAAAGCCTCAGCTAATTTCAAATTATATTCCTGAGCGTTCATTTCAAATACAGTTGTCATTTTTTATAAGACCATTCCTTTCGGAATTAGATAGCAGTGCTATTTAGTCAATAATAGAGAATAAATTGGGTTTATAAAATGTTCGTTAAGCCCGAGCCCGTCGCCACTTTTTCAACGCAATCGTAAATCCAATAATTTTCGAAGTATAGTGGTCGCCCAGCTCTTTCAAAATCTTCTCAGAATATTTCTTAACTTCTTTCTTTCCCTCAGAACCCTCAGACCGCGCCGAACTCAAAACCGAAATCTTGACATTCTGATTTTTCTTAAAATAAGTTTTCAAAGTCTCGATAAAATTATCCGTCACGCCCGCCTTTCCAAGTTGTAAATGTTTCATGAATTATTAAAAGAAAATAAGGTTATAAGGGTTTTGATAAATGACTAAACTCCAAACCCCTCAATCCATTTTTTCTTAACTCTAATCGTCTTCGTGTTCCGCACCCCAAAAGTCCCAGTCTTCATTCCTTTACTTTTGTAAATATCTTTTCCCTTAAATCGATGAACTAAAACATCCGTCTTATTATCTCTCCACACCTTCGAATATCTCGCACAAAAAATCGCCGCCTTCTTAACATCCCCCAACTTCGGCTTTCCCTTAATATTAACAAACGGACTACCAACAGCGACGGTGTGAAAAACTTCTTCACTCGGCTCAACCTGCTTAACTAAATCCTCATTATTATTTTCACTTCGCCCCGCAAGAATTAAAGTCCCCTTCCCCGTCACCAATTCTCTAAATTTTTCCTTTCCCATTAATCGACCCCCGCCGGCTCAGGTTTCTCAGGCCTAAGAGATTTTTTATTTTCTTTTTTTCCACTCCAAGTAGCTAAAAGATAAATAGTTTTACCGACGGTCAACACAATCGCAATTGTCCAAAACACCCACGGCACAATCCTGCACGCCGTCTGAGATTGATAAATAATCGCAATAAAACTCGCATCAATTAGGTAAACCATAATAACTTTGTAAAGATTACTTTCCTTTGCAATAAAAAGTCCCAAGAGAATAAGCACAACCAAAAAAACCCCCGCAAAAAGCCCGAACCACGCCATCATACTAGAAATGCAACTCGCATTCGCAAGCGCACCCATCAGCCCAATCACAATCGCCGTATACAAATTAATTTTTTTATCCTCGAACATCTTCGACTTCTTCAACAAAGCATAAACCAAAACAAGAAGAAACAAAAACGGAAGTACAAGACTAAAAAAACCAGCCTGCTCCAAAAAATTCAACATAACACCAATCCCCTCGTTTTGAAAAACCATAAACTAAATTAGAAAAACAAGTTTTTATTCTTTTCTCAAAAACTCATCAACAATTTTCAAACACTTTCTCTGATTCGGCCACGTCAATTTTTTAATCGCCTCATCAAACGAAACCCATTTGTAATCGCTGTGCTCCATCTCATCCAACCGCACTTTTCCTTTTCTCACCTCGACAGAATAAAGTGAAAAAGTTTGCCCCGCCAGATTTTTCCTATCAACAAATTTTTTATTATATTTATATTTCCCCTCAACATTAAATTTTTTAATCCTCACCGGCGACAAACCCGTCTCTTCATTCAACTCTCTCTCAACCGCCCGCCTCTTCATTTCAAAAAACTCAATTCCTCCCTTCGGAAACTCCCAACCTTTCCAGTGAAGTTTTCGCCTAAGAATCAAAAATTCAACCTTATTTTTATTTATCGAATACGTCACAATAAAAACCGCCCGTCTATATTTTCCTCTCATATACTTCCCAATTAAGAAATATTTATAAACATGTCTGATTAAATTATTAGATGAGGAAAGAGAGGTTATTATTCGCGTTAGTTTTCGTGCTGTTTTTAATAGGATTTGTTAGTGCATTATCAATAAATTTAGATTCGCCTGTTGATAGTTCTGATTATAATCAACAAGTCAAGGAATTTTCGTGGACTAACTCTTCAGATATGATTGATTGTTGGTATAGTTTAAATGAAGGAGTTTCAAATATTACAATTGGTTGTAATGATTTGTTAAAAACAGATTCCATTTTTTCAAATGAAGGGTGGAACACTTGGACTATTTATGCAAATGATTCTTTAGGTAATGAAGTTTTATCAAGCTCAACTTTCTGGGTTGACAGCATCGCTCCTGTAATAAATATCATAAATTTAAATTATCCTTTACAATTTACAAATCAAACTTCTTTTACAATCATTGCACAATTATTTGAAAAAAATTGGAAAAATGCAAATAATCCGATAACTTTTTGGACATGGGATTTAGATGGAACTCTTGGGATGATTTCTCCAGCAATAGATAAAAATACAAATCTTTCTTCCCAAATTTATAATTCTATTTATGAAGGAGAAGGAATCTATAATTATAATTTGACAAGTGAAGATACAATTGGACATATTAGTTCAACCCCGGGACAAATTTTAATTGACACACTATCGCCTTTTGTAACAATAACCTCTCCTACAAACGGATCAAAGTGGAGAAGTTCAGTATCAATTAATTCAAATGCCTCAGATGATCTATCGCAAACAACAGATGTTTCAGATATAGATTCAATAACAAATGAAATTTACAACGCTTCAGATGATTTATTTAATTCAACTTCTTGTTCAGCTAAAATTTGTTCTTACCAATGGGACTCCTCTTTATTTGACGACGGACTTTATTACATTCTTGCAACAGCAGTGGACAAAGCAACAAACCCTTCAACACCTTTACAAGTTTTCTTCGACATAGACAACACAAATCCCAATGTTTTCCTTAATTTCCCCTTATCAAACTTAACAACAAACGAAAGCATTTCAATAAATATTAGCGCATCAGACGCACATCTTAGCAATTTAATATTAATGAATGCTTCAACAAGTTTAAACACAACAATCGCCTCCTCAACTTTCTTAGAATCAATAATTCTTTTAGAAAACGAAGGAGAATATTCTTTATGGGCTTGGGCAAATGATACTTTCGGGAACACAAACCAAACTTCTCCTGTAGTAGAATTAATAATTGATAAAACTGCACCTGAAGTAAATGCTGGAGAAAATAATATTACCAATTCTACAATCGCAAAAACCGCAACCGCGACAGATTCTTTAAGTGGATTAAATTACACTTTCTGGAGCGAAACAGCAACGGGAAATATCTCTTTCTCCGATGCTTCAAATTTAACCACAGAAATTAACGCAACACAAGATGGATTATATACAATTCAATTAATCGCAGTTGACAAAGCAGGAAACTCAAACACTGACGTTTTCAATTTAACGTGGGACACAACACCTCCAACAACATCTAATAATTATGACTTGGCATGGAAAAATTCCGCTTTTGATATAACTTTGAACGCAAGTGATTTAACTTCAGGTGTTGATTATATAATGTGGAACTATAATAATTCTGCAACATGGAATAAATCTGTAGGAGACAATGTGGTTGTGAATGTAGCATTAGAAGGAAACTTAACATTAGAATATTACGCAGTTGACAAAGCAGGAAACGCTGAAGGAATAAACTACTCAATTTATATTTTAATAGATAAAACTGCCCCAGATGTAAACGCAGGAAGTGATGCTCACAATAATTCTATCTTTTTCCAAAATGCAACAACATCAGATGTTCTTTCAGGAATCGTCTCGTGGTTATGGAGTAAAATAAGTGGTTTAGGAAATATAACTTTTGGAAATAATGCTATTGAAGACACAAACATTAGTGCTGATGCAGACGATGATTATGTGATTAGTTTAAATGCAACAGATAATGCAGGAAACTCAAATGTAAGCATAATGAGTTTAAGATGGGACACAACAGCACCAAACTTAACATTAATAGAAAATGAAACGTTATATTTAGAAGTTTATGCTGATTACATAGAATACAACGCAACAGCAGTAGACACATTCGACGGAGACAGAACCTCAAATATTGTAATAACAGGTTCAGTAAATACTTCACTTCTAGGAACATACACAA
This sequence comes from bacterium, assembly GCA_036787775.1. Lineage (GTDB taxonomy): Archaea > Nanobdellota > Nanobdellia > Pacearchaeales > GW2011-AR1 > DAIQOR01. Next base: position 143,049 of record DAIQOR010000001.1, read on the forward strand.
TTAATTATTCAGTTTCAGATTCTCTTGGAAACACAAACACAACAACAAGATTAGTTCTTGTAAACGACACAATTATTCCAAACATAACTTTGACAGGAGCGAATCCTCAAATAATCGAAGTAGGAACTACTTACAACGAATTAAACGCAACAGCAACAGATAATTACAACACAAGTTTAGTTTTAGTTATCGACGATTCTGCAGTAAACACTTCTATAGTCGGAACTTATTTAGTAACTTATGATACAAATGATGGAAACGGAAACGACGCAGTCCAAGTAACAAGAATAGTAAATGTTATCGATACAATTTCACCTGTTGTAACTTTAGACTCGCCAACTGATGGAATCCATTTTGTAGAAGGAACAACAATCGTAGAAATAAATTACACCGCAACAGACACATCAAATAATATCACTTCTTGCAACTTAACTTTAAACAATGTGTTTAACTACACTAACTTGGGAACATCTTTCATAATAACAAATCTAACTTCAGGAAAATATACTTACAGCGTTTCATGCACAGATGGTTCTTCAAACTCAAACTTCTCATTAACACAAACTTTCACAATCCTCGCAAATCCATCAGAAGTTTCAGAGTTCACAGAATACACAAACCTTTCAGCAGAACCAGATATCTCAAGTGTACCAAATTTCTTCGTAAACAATTCATTAGGAAATGTATTATTCAACGAGGCTGTTGATTTCTCTGAAGGAGTAGATTGGACACAATACATAAACATATCACAAGACAGAATTGAAACAAAATCCGACGCAAATTTAGACCTAAATAAAAACACAACTTTGACTTTCTATAACATAAACTTAACAACTCCAGAAGTTTTGAAAGATGGGGTAGTTTTCACAGCCTACAATAATTGGAATTACAATTCAACTTCTTTGATTTTATCTTTCGAAGTTTCTCAAGCAGGAGTTTACACAATTAGAGAATATGTTGTACCTGCACCACCAGGATCTCCCGGAGGAGGAAGTGGCGGAGGAAGTAGTTCAACAATATATTATGAATGTTCGGGATGGGGCTCATGTGCAAGTAGCGAGCAAACAAGAACTTGCGAGCAAGTTAGTTATTGTACAATCTCAGAACCAAATTGTTTCAAAGTTGCAAAGAGACCAGAACAATCAAAGAGTTGTATCATGCCTCCAGTTGAAGAATTGAGCACAGAAAATAATGAAGAAGAAGTTTCAGAAGAAATACCTGAAGAAGGATTTGTGGCTTCTATCACAGGAGGAGCAATCGGTGGAGTAACGGACTTCGTAAAATCAACAGGCGGAATTATCTTCACAATCTTCTTAGTGTTAAGTCTTGTAGCTTTCGCATTCAAAGAAAAGATAAAAGATAGATATGTGAAATACAAGATTCAGAAATATAAATTTAATAGAAAAAAATAATTATTTTTTAATAAATTCTTTTAACAACTTCAAAACTTCTTCCCTCTGATTTGGCAAGAATGAAATAGAGCCAGCGTTTTTGTGTCCGCCACCCTCGACAAAAGCATTAGGCAATTTAGAAATTAACATTTTTATTAAATCATGAACCGAAAAATCTGCTTCGTCGGTCGCACGCATAGTTATTGCCGTCGGCATTATTCCTATCGAAATTAAATTTGTAATTCCATGTTTTTGTAAATCGTCATGCACAAGTCCAACAGCTCTTCCAGTCTTCGGGAAAAAACCGAAGCCAGGAAAAACATCGTTAATGTAAAGCATCTGCAAAGTTGTCTTCCCAATTTTTTCTTTAATCGCATTCAACTTCCCAATCTCCAAACCTTTCTCATCCAAATCTTTAATGTAAGGCGCCATCAAATCAACCAAAGCCTTCTGCTTATCTCTCGGCTCTCCAAAAAGCACCTCAATATATTCACGTGCTTCCATAAATCTCAATTTCGTAGAAGTGTAATCAATAACCAACATTATATTGTGAAGTAAATTTTGAGAGTAACCTTCCTCTTCCGCGACCTTCAAATATTTTCCCATAATAACCTTATCTCCCAGGTCAATTCTATCTGCATAACCAGCGAGGGCAGGAATCTGTTTAATATTTTGAACATCAATATTCACAAATCGCGCAAGTTCTGCACAAAGCATTCCCGCAGAAAAGTGCGAACCATTTTCAGCAACCAAAAAAGGATTTATATGAACAAGCACTTCATCAGAAATAACATCCTCGTCGAATTGATGATGGTCCACAACTATAAAATCTGCACCATGAATTTTACCTTGTTTTATCGCCATCAAATCCTGCGGGCTCGAACCATTATCTGCAATAATTATCAAAGGCATTTTATTCGAAAACTTCGCAACATTCCTCAAAGAATTTGCAGTGTCCCTGATAGAATCATCAAGTTCGTAAAACGGAGCCTGACAAGGTGCTCTAGTGAAAAATTCCCAAGCCGCTTTTTCCGACCCGTGCTGGTTTTTTATTAACGGCAAAATTGCTTTTTCCAAAGCGTAACCAGAACAATATCCGTCGGTATCATTATGATGTCTAACAATAATCGGCCTTCCACGAATAACAGCCAATCGAATTTGAATTGCCGCGTCCACGAATCTTTTTTCCAACTTTTCCAAAATTTTTCCTTTAACTAAAAAACCGGGAGATTCAATATGTGCTCTATCTAATTCAATTTTTTTCAAACTCTCCAAAAATTTATATTTTTCATCTGGACTCAATTTAGAAATTTTTACAATGTCTCCCTCGAGCTCTCCCTGAAACTCGCCCATGTTCACAATCGCTTTAATACAATCGCCTTCCTCAACTTCTGGAAACGCCCTCGCCCCTGGAGAAATAAATCCTTTCAAAGAAAGTGAAGCAGTCCCGTCGCTGACAACAAAAACAGTCGGCCCTCCAGTCTGAACAATTCGCGAAACTTCAACAGTCAATTGAACTTTCTTAGAATTCGAGTCAACATCTTTTATCAATTTAATCTTAATGGGTGTATCATCTTGTTTAAAATTTTTCTTAATCGGTTTATTAAATTTCTTATTCATCTTAGAATTAATTTACTTTGCGTTAAAAACGTTTCTATTTAACCCATTTCTCCAAAGCTTCTCGAAGTTCCCTGTGACTCTTCGCATAATTTTTCAAAGAAATCTTATTCATCGTCGCATCAACGGCCTGCCTCATCGCCTTTGCTCCAGCAATTGTTCCTTGAGGATGCCCATGAATTCCTCCACCAGCTTGTATCACAACATCTTTACCCATAAACTGCATAATCTTATCGACGATTCCAGGATGCACTCCTCCTGATGCCACACCAAAAACAGGCTTAACTCCAAACCATTTCTGAGATAAATGTTCTTTTGTTTGTTTAGTAAACTCACTTTCAATTTCTTGTTCAATATGCAAAACCTCATCCTTCCCTCCAGTCATTTTTCCGTAAGCAGTTCCAATATGCAATGTGTCAATGCCAACCATCCTCGCTAATTGTGCAATAACTTCCATTGACATTCCGTGTTCAGGATTTCTATCGAACATTGCATGCCCAGCTCGATGCGCGTGAATCGGAAGCTTCGTGTGATTCCTTGCGGTCTGTAAACCAGCCCAACCCAAAGTAATAATATCCAACATAATATAATTCCCGCCGTTCTGCTCGACAAATTTAATCCGCCTCAACATTTCCTCCGTCTCCGCCGTACAATTAACCAAATAAACTTTTTTCTCACCAGTTTCTTCTTCCGCCTTTTTCAAAGCTTTAATTGTCAACAAAAATCTTTTCTTAAATTTATTAAAAGTTTGCGAAGTCAAATTCTCGTCGTCCTTAACAACATCACATCCACCAATCCAAGAATCATAAGCAACCTTCGCGTGCTCTTTTTCATCCAATCCAACTTTCGGTTTAACAATTGTTCCAACCAACGGCCTATCAAAAACTTTCAAATATTTTCTAATTCCTTTAATTCCAAATTGCGGACCTTTGAACGATTTCAACATTTTCTTAGGAATTTTAATATCTTCCCAAAGCAAACCTTTCGCAGATTTCATTCCATAAATATTTCCTCCAATCGAAGACATTACTTCCGGAAGATTTCCCAATTCAAAAAGTTCAAGAGGATAAGCGATTCGACACCTTTTATTTTTAGCGTCGAGATAATAAACTTTCGGAGCCAACAATTTTCCAATTCGAGGTTTCATCGTCTTAATATCTGTCCAAGTGCCGACGGAACTCTCGCCCGCAACCATGCTCACAACATCTCTAAAACTATAACCCTTCGCCGGCGTAACCTTGAACTGACAAACCACATCAGTCTTTTTAGGACGATACTTCATGTCAATAAAACTCTTGTAACCAGTAACTGTTTTCACCATCTTCTTTTAATTAACAATCTCTTTATCTTTTTAAAATTATCCCAACTTCACCTTACTACCCTCGTCAGTATCATCAACCAAATAACCTTCCTTTTTCAAAACTTCTCTCAAAGCGTCCGACTCTTTCCAATCTTTTTTAGCTCTCGCAACTTCCCTCAACTTTACAATTTCCAAAATGTCGTCGGGAACACCAATTTCTTCCTTTTCTAAAAGTTTCAAACCTAAAACCTCATCCATCTTTTTTATCGTCGAATATTTTCCCTTCGCATTTTTATCACGAACCAATTTCCACAAAACCTGCAAAGCCTTCGGTGTATTCAAATCATCATTCATCGCATCCTCAAACGCTTTCAAATAAATCTTATTAGCAACTTTATCTTCCTCCAACTCAGAAATAATATTCTTCAATCTCTGATAAGCAACTTTCGCATTCTCCAAAGTCTTCCTAGAAAAATCAACCGGCTTCCTATAATGATTCGAGATAACAAAATATCTAATTATCTCTCCAGAATATTCTTTCAATAAATCTTTTATCGTCTTAAAATTTCCAAGACTTTTAGACATTTTAATTTTATCGACGTTAACCATTCCATTATGCACCCAATAATTTGCAAACTTTGTCCCATATCCTGCTTCGCTTTGTGCAATCTCATCTTCATGATGAGGAAAAATTAAATCTTGCCCGCCACCATGAATATCAAACGGCATTCCTAAAATTGAATTCGACATCGCCGAACATTCGATATGCCAACCGGGTCGACCTTTTTCCCAAGGCGAATTCCACGACGGCTCGCCCTCTTTCGAAAATTTCCAAAGCACAAAATCATGATTACTTTTCCCAGCAATTCTTTTTCCCATCTGAAGATTCTCAATTTTCTGTCCACTCAATTTTCCGTATTTTTTAAATTTAGAAATATCAAAATAAACCCCGTCGTCGCCAACATAAGCGTAACCTTTTGAGTCAAGCAATTTTATCAACTCAATCATTTGTTTAACATATTCCGTCGCTTTCGGTTGAAAATCTGGCTTCATAACCCCCAAAGCAGAATAATCCTGCAGGTGCTCCAGAAGATTTTTCCTCGTCAATTCTTTTATATCAATTCCCAACTCATTCGCTTTGTTAATTATTTTATCGTCGATATCCGTAATATTTGAAACAAATTTAACTTTGTAATTCGAATAAATTAAATATCTTCTAAGCACATCAAAAGTAATTTGAGAACGAGCATGACCCAAATGAGGAACACCATTCACCGTCGGACCACAAACATAAATTCCAACTTCACCTTTTTTTATGGACTTAAAAGTTTCTCTCTTTCGCGTCAAAGTATTATACAATTTCAAAACCATGTTTTAATTAAGAAAAATTATTATTTAAATTTAAGCAATTAACAAATAGTTGAAGTAACTGCCCCAAGTGAACTGAAACTAACGTCCATGTAATGTGATTCACCTTGGCTACTTCCCTCGGTGTCTGTTACAAGAAGTTCAATTTCTAAATCAAAAGCATCTGTTCCTTCAGGAATTTTAATTGAAAAAATATTAATTGGATCATCATTTCCTGCAGCAACTCGAACACCCTCTCTTCCACTAACAGAAATCCATCTTTCAATATCATCCTCTCTAATATCTCCCTCTAAAACCTTTGTGCTAACAACCTTAAAATCATATGTTTTAGAAGTATCACTAACTGCAATACAACCTAACTTTTTTGTTCCACCATCAATAGCAATAACAACTTCTTGGTCGCCTTCACCAACACACTCAACTCCAGATTCTCCAACTTGGAACAAACCTTTAATTTCATTAGACATTCCTGCAGTAATATCGTCTGTCATTTGAATTCCAGAACACATTATATTTCGTGTAAAAATCATTCCCATAATTAAAACTGTCATAAGAAGAACAATAGTAACAATTGTTCCCATGCTCATCTCCATTGCTGCTTTACGACTTTTAATAAAGTCGTAATGAAAAATCTTTGATTTTACTTTTTTGTTTTTCATTTTAAGAAAGTGCAGGTAGGTTTGTCAACCCTTTAGTAAAAGCGTAATAAGTTATGATGAGGGTCACAATTAAAACAATCACACTTAACACAATTCCCCAAATATTTAACTTTCGAGCTTTACCATCTTTTATTTTTTTACTTTGATAAAATCCAACAATTCCTATAATCAAAGCTGCCAACGGCTGAAAGAAAGATAAAACTATACTAACAATTCCTAAAGTGTAAGGAGTGCTATCGTGAGTATTTTTTGCGTCAACCATCTTTTATATTTAATTTAGGAAATTTGATTTTATAAATGTTTTTAAAAAATGGGGCTCCCGGGAGTCGAACCCGGCACACCATGATCTTCAGTCATGTGCTCTCCCGCTGAGCTAGAGCCCCATACAAAAATTAGTAAGAAGTTGTTTTTAAAGTTTTAGAAAAGAAAAAAAGTAAGTTTTGAAATGAAGGTTGTAAAATTGTAAGTCGGGTTTATAGGCCCGAGCAATTCTGAAATTTCGAATAAATGAGTGAGAAAATTTAACAAGCGAATTTAAAGAGCATTTCACGGATTGGGAGCACCGGAGCCCCATATGCAGTTGTAAACTGCATTATGATTCTTAAAAAATAATGTAAGTCGGGAATAGGCCACCTTCTGTCATTCCTTGTTTCTCCATATTGCTTTATCAGCGAAGACAAACGGAATGTGTTAACATTCAACTAAGCGACTTAAAGCCTTGCACCAGTCAGGGTGTTCGTTTCATCAAATCTTCGGCGTCGACGTTCAACGCAAGTTTCATTACTCAACCGAAGCTGTGCCGTTTCTGTGACAGAGCCATGCCTCACGACATCAATGTTTTCACAAAGTGACTTTTCGCAGTGGGCGGACCTTCCTCAAGAATCAATTTTGATATTCCAAAATTCGCCAATCCAATGACCGACTCCCGAAGTTAACTACCCGACTTACAATAATTGACAGAAACAAGGGTTTTTAAATTTTTACCTCAAGCAATTTCAGGATACTTTTCTCTCAAAACCGGAAGAATATCCTTGATACAATTTTGATAATCAATCGCACCGCCTTCTTGATAAAGAGAATTACAATAACCAAATTCTTCCGATTCCAAAATCAATTTTCCTGGCTTCAGCTCACCGACTTCAAAAGGAATCCCCTTCAAATTTTCAAAAGCACCCGCAAAACAATCAGCATCCTTAAACTCCGAAACAATCTCTCCCGTCCCCATTTTAAGATTAACAATTGTCTTACAATCCAAAACATCCTCTAAATAATCATAAGTGTTAATGTTCGCCTTTTTGATGTTAGAATTCTGATTCATTTTGTAAACTCCCAAAGATAAAACTAACAAAATAAAAACCCCCAACAAAAGATATTTTATTTTTTTATTCATAGTAAAATCTATTTCCCCGAATTTAAAAATCTTTGCAGAAAGAAAAAATTTAGTTTATTTTATAAATAATTATTTATTAAAGGGTTTATGAAGTATATTTTTTTAGGGGGAAAATAATTTGAAACGTCAAAAAATTCCAATCCAATTATCTGTTCGTTAAACCCAATTCCCAATCATCCGTTCTTTCCTAATCTTAAAACCCCCTGACTCCTTTGAAATCAAAACATTTAAATATCTCAAAAAAGAGATAATACTATCTCAAAATGGAAACACTAAATAAAAACGAATTGAAAGTGCTGGATTTGTTCAGAAAAAATATCTTCTTGAAATCAAGTATAAGGGAAATTACGGGCAAAATAAAGAGTAAATCCTATCAAAGAGTTTATGAAGCGATTGAAAGTTTGGAAAAAAGACAAATATTAAATTCTGAAAAAATGGGAAATACAAATTTGATTAGCTTGAAAATGTCAAGAAATACTTTTCTAACCCTATCCTTCTTAGACGAACAGGAGACCGAAAATATTCCCAATGCACAAAAAATAATCGCATTAAAGGAGATTACAGATTATTTAATTCTGGTAACTGGGAGTTATGCAAAAGGCAATGCTAATAAAAAATCAGATATGGATTTAGTAATTATTATCCCAGACAAAGAAGATGTTGTCCATATACAAAAGCTATCGGAAAATCTTACAACGTTATTTATTCCAGAAATTCATCTTTATGTCTTCAGGAAAAAAGATTTTATTGAAATGTTAAAGGATAAAAAAGAAACTTATGGCAAAGAAATATTCAGAAACCACATTCTCCTTAAAAATGCGCAAATATATTATGAGTTGATAAACGAGGCAATTGAGCATGGATTTAAAAGTTAAAGGTTATCTTGAACGAGCTGAGAATGAGCTAATTTTAGCAAGAGCTAATTTCGAATTGTCAATTAAAGAAGAAGCAAAACAAATGCTAAAGATTCCTTCTGGAAAAACTTTTTTTAATAATGTTATTTCAGAAGCATATTATTCAATATTTTATTCAGCAAAGGCCTACTTGTTTTCACAGGGGGTAAAAACAGAAGCTCCAGAAGAACATAGAAGAACTTACGAAGAATTCAAAAAAATTGTAGAATCAAAAAAACTAGATAGGCAATTAAAAGAGATATATGAATTAGAATCTGAAAAAGCGGAGACCCTTCTAAACATCTTTTTTTCTGAAAAAAGAAACAGGGGAAGATTTACCTATAATCTTAATGCTAATGCAAATCTTCCTTTTGCAGAACAGTCAATTAAGAATGCAAAGATATTTGTGTCAACAATTAAAATGCTTTTGGAAAAACCATGAACCCCCACGCAAAATCAAAAGAGGAACTATTCAAAGAACTGCAAACTTCTGAAAAAGGAATAACTCAAAAGCAAGCAGAAGAAAGATTAAAAAAATACGGCAAAAACGAAATCAAACAAACACACAGATTAAAACCTCTAAAAATTTTCCTCCAACAATTTAATTCTTTTTTAATTTACATTCTAATAATCGCCGCCGCAATTTCGTTTTTCATAAAACACAACTTAGACGGAGGAGTCATCAGTGCGATAATAATTTTGAACGCAGGAATCGGATTCTTCCAACAATACAAAGCAGAAAGAGCAATAATTAATTTAAGAAAATTCCTAATCCCCAAATCAAAAGTAATTCGTGAAGGCATGATGATTGAAATTTCTTCGTCAGAATTAGTTCCTGGAGACATTGTAGTTTTAAGCGTCGGTGATAAAATCAACGCAGATTGCAGAATAATCGAAACGGAAAATCTTCAGACTAACGAAGCAATTCTCACCGGAGAAAGTTTACCCATCGAGAAAGATGTTAAAACTCTGTCAGAAAAAATTTCTCTCGCAGAAAGAAAAAACATGTTATTCATGGGAACCCAAGTTGTTCGAGGAAGCACGAAAGCTTTAGTTGTTTCAACCGGAATGCAAACAGAGTTCGGAAAAATCGCGGAAACACTTCAAGAACTGGACACGCAAAAAACACCGATGCAAAAAAGATTAGACGTATTCTCAAAGCAAGTCGGAATTTTCATTTTAATTTTCGTAGCAATAGTTCTTTTGCTCGGCGTGCTCGAACATTTCGACGCATTTGAAATGTTCCTTACAGCAGTCGCATTAGCAGTCTCGGCAATTCCAGAAGGACTCCCAGCCGTGCTAACAATTTCCTTCGCAATTTCTTCTTTAGCAATGTCCAAAAAAAATGTAATTATTAGAAGGCTCCCAGCCGTAGAAAGTTTAGGAAGCGTAACAGTAATTTGCTCAGACAAAACAGGCACAATCACCGAGGAGAAAATGACAATAAAAGAGATATACGCAAACAATCAATTCTATGAAAGAAAAGGAAAAGAAATATTATTCAAAAACAAAAAAATAAATTTCAAGGAAGACAAAACTATTTTCAATTTAATAAAAACAAGCGTGCTTTGTAATAATGCCCGATTTGAAATGGTAAAAGACAAATATGAAATAATTGGAGACCCGACGGAACAAGCTTTGGTTTCTGCATCTTTAGATTTAGGGTTCAACAAAAAATTATTAATTGAACAAGAACCGAGCGTAAAAAAATTAGAGTTCGATTCCAAAAGAAAAATGATGTCTGTTTTGAGAACCAACGGAAGAAACAGCACTTTATATACAAAAGGAGCAATCGAAAAAATTCTCCACGCCTCGAGCGAAGAGTTAGTTAATGGACTGGTTAAACCATTATCTGAAAAAAGAAAAACAGAAATTTTAAATGACGCAAAGAAAATGGAAGACCAAGCCTTGAGAGTTTTAGCTTTCGCATATAAAACAATTTCAAATAAATCAAAACCCGAAGAAAAAGGTTTAACATTCTTAGGGTTTGTTGGAATGATTGACCCTCCAAGAAAAGAAGTAAAAGAGGCCATAAGACAATGTAAGGACGCGGGAATAAAAGTTAAAATGATTACAGGCGATTCTCCTTTAACAGCGACGGCAATCGCAAAACAAATAGGAATTATTGGAAAAACAATTACTGAAAGCGAGTTAGAAAAAATGAGTGATGAAGAATTAAAAAATTCAATTGATTCTTTCGCAGTTTTCGCAAGAACAAGTCCAACTCAAAAACTAAGAATAACCCAAGTCTTACAATCTCTCGGAGAAGTTGTAGCGATAACTGGCGACGGAGTGAATGACGCGTTGGCTTTAAAATCGGCGGACATTGGTATCGCAATGGGAAAAAGAGGAACGGATGTTTCTCGAGATGTATCGGATATTGTTTTAATCGATGACAACTTCGCCTCAATCGTCGAAGGAGTCAAACAAGGGCGAACAACTTACGACAACATAAAAAAATTCACAAAATATCTTTTGGCAGTTAACTTTAGTGCAATCGCTTTGGTTCTAACAACCTTGGCAATGGGGTTACCTCTACCTCTTCTTCCACTCCAAATTTTATGGATGAATCTTGTCACCGATTCCTTTCCAGCACTAACTTTTATTTTTGAAAAAGAAGAATCAGTAATGAAATCAAAACCGAGAACAGAAAAAAGCATGCTCGGAGGAATTTGGAAATTTATTATCGTCGCTGGAATTGTAGCTTTCATGGTAGAGATAATAATTTATTTTATAGGAATAAATAATTCATACGCAATTGAACGAACGCGAACATTAGTTTTAACAGGGGCAATATTTTTCGAATTAATTTTCGTTTACGCTTGCCGTTCCGACAAACCGCTTTTAAAAATAGGAATCTTTTCAAACAAATGGATGAACCTCGCAGTCATAAGCTCAATATTAATTCACTTGGTTTTAATCTACACTCCTTTAGGAATTGCCTTTGGAGTCGTGCCGTTAGGATTGAGCGACTGGGCTTTAATTTTACCTTTCGCATTTTCAGGGCTAATAATTTTTGAAGGGGCAAAATATTTTAAAAGAAAATGATAACAAATTTAATTTATTTTTTAATTGCATGTCTCGGGATAATTCTCTCCGGAATTTATTTAGTTAAATCCTTAGAAAAGATAGCAAAGCACCTCGGGATAAGTAGATTCACAGCAGCATTTATAATTATGGCGGTTGCGACATCCCTACCCGAATTAATCGTAGGCATAACTTCGGCAATTCAAAAAAATTCATCCTTGAGTATGGGAAATGTAATCGGTGCGAACATAATTAACCTCACTTTAATCACGGGAATATTCATAGTTTTAGGAAGAGGAATAAAATTCAAATCAAAGAAAAACGAAAACAATGTTTATTTTATGCTTTTCTCAATCGCGTTATTATTCGCACTTTATTTAGTTGGGAACGAATTATCCAGAATCGACGGAATAATTCTTTTGGCATTTTTTATAATTAATACCACAAGATTGTTGATAAAAAGAAAAAAATACCGAGCGAAAATAAATGGAACTCGTTTGGAAAGAAAAGAAGGAGTTTACAATTCGTTCTTCTTTATTTTTCTCGTAGCCGTTTTAATTTTCTCTTCGAGATATCTTGTAAAATACGGAAGCCTTTTAGCAATAGATTTGAACGTGCCTCAAATACTTATAGGATTATTTTTAATTTCAATAGCGACAACTTTGCCGGAATTAGTTTTTGGAATTAACGCAGTTTTAGCAAACAGAAAAGAAATGTCAATCGGCGACCAGACCGGAACCATTTTTTCAAACACTTGTTTAATTTTAGGAATTGTGAGCATCATAAACCCGATAAAAGTCGCGTTCCTACCTTTCATCATCTCGATGTCATTTTTATTATTCGCAGGAATTTTATTTACAATTTTTATGAAAATAGATAACGAGTTCACAATAAAAGAAGGAATCGCCTTAATCCTAATTTACCTCGTTTTCATTTCAATAGAATTAGTCTCGAATTTTCCTCGAGTTTAATTCATATATTAGGGTGGTTCTTCGTCTTCCATTTCATCTCCTTTGATAACAATCTAAAAGAAAAATTCTTTTTAAAACAAAAGAAAGAAAACTAAGTAACGATTGTAATGATGTAAAATATATATTGCAGTATATAATTGTTTAATTTTCTCCTACATAAACCTTTAAATAACCAAAAACTGATGAACTTTTATGTTAGACTGGATAATTCAAAACAAAGAACTACTGAAAATATTCTACGCCTTAATAATAGGATTAGTGTGCTTTCTAATAGTCCTAAAAACAAACAGGCTCTTCAAATTAAGCGACCACCAAGGAATCCGATATTTCCGAAACGCGTTCTTCTTTTACGGACTCGGTTTTTTAACAAGATATTTTTTAATCTATGCAATTCCAAATTCGTCCCAAATAATTTCCCCAATCTTCGAGTTCTTCCTCGTGATGGCAGGATTCTTTTTACTTTATAGTTTAATCTGGAAAAAAGTCGAAACCTCAAAAGAAGGCGAGTTCAGTTCTCTAGTAAATCTAAAAATCGGAATTTTCTATTTGATGACTTTAGTCGTAGTTCTACTCGATTATTTCTGGAAAACAAATTCCTTCATGTTCGCCTCGCAAATAATTATTTTCTTTGTAGCATTTATAATCAGTTTAATCAATTATTCTGCAAAAGGCAAAGCACACAGATTCTTAAAATTCTACGTCGTCGCAATGTTCCTAATTCTCATAACATGGGCATTAAATTTCGCAATGGTCTTCTTTATTAACTGGAACCAAGGCGTGCTCACAAATATTTACGCAATTAACTTAATAGTTTTCTTTTTAATTTGGTACGGCGTAAATAAGGTAACAAAAAAATAAAATGGCAAGGAAAAGGGAAAGACTCGAAGTCATAAAGGACATACTTGAATCGGTTCGTAAAACTAGAAACATCAAGCCTACGAGATTACTATACTCTTCTAACCTTTCGCCCCAAATGTTTAAGGAATACATAAACGAATTAGTCAGCAAAAAATTCCTCACCATCGAAGTAGACAAAGAAGACAAAAAGACATTTTCTCTCACAAAAAAAGGACAAGATTTTCTACAAGAATACAGAGTAATCGAAAACTTAGTCGAGAATTTCGGTTTATAATTTCGTCTTTTACTCCCCAACCGAGGCACTATGAAGTTCAATTTCTAAAGTGGTCATGAATGTTTAAATATAATTTAGTGAATGTAATACTATGAAAACTACAATAACCGTTTTAACCGGTAAGGGCGAGAGGTCGACTCTCGAAGACGTGTACAAGGCTTCAAACGAAGTGATGCAAATTGCCGACATTGTTGGCGGAGAAGTCGTTTCAGAGAAGTTTTTATGTGACGGAGTAAGCCTTACATTAAGAAGATAAATATTTTTCAATTTGGGGCGAAAGCCCCAATCATTTTATTTCGTTAATTATAAAAAGAATGATTCATTTACTAAATAATGAAAAATAAAGTCAAACTTTTAGGAATTATCTTAATAATTTTAATTGTAATAATAATTTCTTTCACCTACATTTCAAACTTTAAAGAAGAAAAATGTGTTTCAAAAAATGGAAACAAAATGAGATTATCCACCGCAAAACAAATCGCAGAAAATAGCGAGTGTTCTGCAGAAGGAAAAATAACCGAAACCCCTTACTGCAATTCTGAAACCGGAACGTGGTGGTTCGGAATCGACGCTGAAATTCCAGAGTATTGTTTCGGAGTAAGTTGTGTCGTTAATGTTGAAACAAAAACTGCGGAAGTCCAGTGGATGTGTGGCGGAGCAATTCCCGAGCCCAATTGAGTTAATAATTTAAACTCCTTTCTCTTAAATCAAACATGAAAATCAGGTGGAAAATTTTAGCGTTATCATTTGTAATAGTTTTTGGAGTAGCATTTTTAGGAAGCCTTTTCACAACTCCTGTAACAAACTCCGAATGGTACGAATCAATCAAACCCGCAATCACTCCCCCAAACTATGTCTTCCCAATCGTATGGAATATTTTATTTTTACTAATAACAATTTCAATTTATCTTTCATGGACGAGCGCAAAGAAAAAACAAAAAACAAAATTAGCCTGGGCATTCGGAATTAATTTATTCCTCAACGCACTTTGGAGCCTAATATTTTTCACAATGAAAAATCCTCCCCTAGCATTTTTTGAATTAATCCTTTTAGACATTTCAATATTTTTCCTAATTTACACAACCAATAAAATAGACAAGACTTCGTCCTATTTACTAATTCCCTATTTCCTTTGGGTAACCTTCGCCGGATATCTAAATTACTTAATGGCTTTCTAAAACTTTATTAACACTAAATTTGGAAAATAACTATGAACATTTTTGTATTAGATAAAGACCCAAAAAAGTCGGCAAGAATTTTATGCGACCAGCACGTTGTGAAAATGATACTCGAGAGTGCGCAACTTCTCTGCACCGCCCACCATTGCACAAATCCAAAATCAAAAGCACCCTACAAAAAAACACACGTGAATCATCCCTGCTCAATCTGGACAAGAACTTCCGAAGGAAATTACAATTGGTTAGTTGCACACGCCGACGAGCTTTGCAAAGAATACACAAAAAGGTACAATCGAGAACACAAAACAAAAAAAGTAATTGAATGGTGCAAAACAAAAATCCCAAAATTAGAAAAGAAACGAAGAACATCTTTCGTCCAAGCAATGCCTGAAAAGTATAAAAACATTGATTCCTTCAAAGCTTATGAGGATTACTACAAAGGCGAAAAATTAAAATTCGCAAGATGGAAAAGAGGTAAACCCGAACAATTCAAATGAACAAACACCTAAAAATAAGTTTTATAATTTCTTTCTTAGCATTTATTTTAGTCGGAATAATTTTGAGGTGCTACCCGCTCGGATGCGAACTCTGGGACTGGAAAGAAATCACAAAAACTTTCGCATTCGTTTTCATCCCAGTATTTTTAGTAAGCTACATATCCCAAAGATTCTTCCACTTAGACAAAGACAAAAGAGGAGAACTCGTCGTAGAAATGCAAGATGATGAATAAAAAAATCCTATCCCTAATTTTAATTTTTTCTTTAGCATTAGTCTCCGCTCACCAACCAAGAATAGTTTTCGACACCCAAAGCACTTTGAACAACCCAGTAATAATTGAACAACAAGAAATTTCAAAAGCATATTACGGAAACTTAAACGGCGACGCGGATTATTTTTCAATCGAAAGCGACAAAGAATTTTTACTTTATTTAAACATCCTCTCACCAAAATTAAACGATAGCCGAACCGATTTTGTCGTAGAAGTTTTGAAAGACGGAGAATTTGTTTTAGAATTAGAGGGCGGAGAATGGGAAGAATTTTATGAAGAATTCGGAAGAGATTATTATTTGCGAGGACCAGAAGCAGAACTTCAAGTCGAACCAGGAAAATATTTAATCAAAGTTTCAAATCCGAACAACCAAGGAAAATATTCTTTAGCCGTCGGTAAAATCGAAGAATTTCCTTTTATAGAAATAGTAAAAACAATAATCTTGCTTCCAAAAATAAAAAGAGATTTTTTCAATAAATCAATTTGGAATGATTTTTGGGAACTTGGGGTCGGAGTGGGAATTTTAATTATAATAATATTTTTTATTTTGAAATGGAAAATGAAAAGAAGATTTAGATGAAAAACAAAACAAACAAAAATTGGTATCTCGGATTTCTCGGTTTCCTCGGGTTCAATGGAATTCCAGAACTTTTAACACAAGATTGGTTTGGAAGTCTGTGGCTGTTGTGGTTCCTTTGGTTTATTTGGTTCTTTAGAAAGTAGGATTTGATTTTTTGGAGGAAGGCAGAGCCTCATCACCATAAAATTTAAATACATATACAAACCCCCATTTTTGTGGTAATCCCATTAAATAAATATTACATTTCAGTTACAAGGTATGATAATGGAGAATATGTTGTAGAATATGCATGTCCTTCTATTAATAAAGACAAGGAAAAAATAGGCATTGATATCTTGGGGGGAGATTTTATTGTAGCATGCAGAACACTTTCAAAATATTTAAGAGAAGTAGGAACTTCTGGATTAATTCTTGTTTCTGTGCCTTCTTTAATAAAAAATGTTAATACCGCTAGGAAACCAATACCTCATAGTAATTTAGAATTACTGGCAGAAACCGTTAACGGATTACAAGATAAGGTAACTCTTCAGAGCAAGAAGATAAAAAAATCTCCTTTAGAATTTTAAAAATAAATTAATTCTTTCGAAAGGGGCGAAAATATATTTTTGAGTATAGAAGTAATTAAAAAAAAGATTTTGTTATGGAGGAAATGAACAATACAATTAAAGAACAAATCGCAATGGGGTTATTTACTGGAGCAGTTATAGCATTTTTTATTTTTTTAGGAGAGATAGGAAGAAATTTTTTAAAAGAAATTTTGGTTCTCTCAGCGCTAATACTTACGATTTTTTTATCATTAATAATTCTTTTAAATCCAACAGATCTTCATATTTTTGGTAATATATTTAAAATTAAATTATAAAAAAATAACGAAATAAGCACTAGAATTTTTATCTGAATATTTTCACATTCATAACTTTAACGTTTTACCGTCGCTGTTACAAATTAAATATACAATTTGAGGCTTTTAGTAGTTATATACTGAAATTCTCGGCGAACCTTGAATATTACATAATAACTCTATCAACGCGATCTTCTTTCGCGGCCTTAGTTGTCTCGTTTTGCGGATGACTTCGAGCTTAGATGCTTTCAGCTCTTATTCACACAATGCGTAGCTATGCAGCCTGCCAATTGACAACTGCTCACCAGAGGCATCCAAGTTCCGTTCCTCTCGTACTAGAAACTTGTTCCACTCAGACAACAACACACCCAGTAGATATCATACAAACTGTCTCACGACGTTCTTAACCCAGCTAACGATCCCTTTTAATACGTGAACTCCGGCACCCTTGCGTGCTTCTGCACACGCAGGATAGGAAGAGCCGACAGCGAAATACCAAACCGCGCCGTCAATTCGGACTATCGGGCGCGACAAGCTTATTACCCTTGGGGTAACTTTTCTATCAGACACGACATCTATTAAAAATGTTCGTGGGTTCACTAGGTCCAACTTTCGTTCCTGCATTTCTTGCTTTTCAAAATACAGTCAGATAAACTTTTGCCCTCGCACTCAACTCTAGATTTCCAAGCTAGATGAGTTTATCTTTGAGTCCTACCGATATCTTTTCGGCAGGGCGCCGCCCCAGCCAAACTACCCGCCTGCTGATGTCCTATAAATAGTAAGCAAGCCCAAATCAAATGAGTAGTATTACACGGTTGCTCCACCATGACCGAGATCATGGCCTCGACGCTCCTACTTATGCTATGCATTTAATCTGAACTCACAACAACAAGTTGTAGTAAAGTTCCACAAGGTCTTCGCTTCCCACTGGGTGTCTCCGGTCTTTGCACCGGACAATATTTTCAGAGGGCTCTGATTGGGGACAGTAACAACCTCGTTAAACCATTCATGCACGTCACCATTCAGATGACAAGGCATTACGCTACCTTAAGCTTTCTGTTACTTTAATATTCAAAAAGAATATTGACTTCAAAAAAATTGAAGCGGATTTGCGCGAGCAAATCTCTACATGTCTCCATGCAGTTCGGACTATCTCTTATTAAAATAAATTCTAATTCTGACGTATAGTCTCTGAGGATCCTAAAGATTCTAAGACTTCATTAAGATTGTATCTTCTTTGTTTTCCTTCTCCATTCATTTTAAATACTTTTTTTAAAAGTTTTTTAAATTCGTTTATATCTTTGTGTTTATGTTGATTTAATGATTCAACAACTTCTGCAAAAATTTGAAAATCTTTTTGTTTTGTCCACAAAGGATATTTTTTAAAAAAAGGAATAACTTTTTCAATTAATTCTTTTCTACTTTGCACAATAAATTGTGAAGTATTTTCCTGTCCGTATTTTTTAATCACTGTTCCACAATTCAAGAGTTTTTGAAATTCATAAAGAATATCTTTGTCTTTTGAATGTTGTGTTACGTGAAAAACCGGATCAAGGACCCATTTAACTTTTGCAGATTTTTGTTTTTTAAGAGCAATACAAAAGCAACTCTCTCCATCTGCAAAGCCAGTTAAGTAATAAATTAATTGTTCTGATTTCATAACCCTCATACGAAGGTTAGATATTTAAATCTTTAGTTTCCTGCTGATTGTCTCTATTTTTCGAATTTTTACTGAATTCACGACGATAAAATCATGAAAACGAGTACCGAAAACCTGTCAAGATGTTCCAGCATACAGTCAGATTTATTGACCCCCTTTTAGCCAAGGGTCATAGTTACCCCCGCCGTTTGATGGACCTTAGCTCCCTTGTAAAAGAGTTTTAGACACCACCACTGGGCAGGTCTCACCACGTATACAAGTCCTTTCGGATTAGCACGTGGCTACGTTTTTGGTAAACAGTCGGGCCGTCCTTGTTACTGAGATCTATTAATGCAATCACATTTCTGGAAACCACAAAAATAGACATCCCTTAATCCGAAGATACAGGACTAACTTGCCGAATTCCCTCAATCAGTTTTACCCTTCAGGTCTTAGCCTACTAAGCTAGGGCACCAGTGTCGGTTGTGGGTACAGGCAGTTAAACTCGTTAAGCAATACACTTTTCACTGGCTCTTGGAATCAACAATTTTCAGCTAGCAAATTCTCTCGCGTCTATGGATTACCCTCGACGAGATTCTTTACCCGCACATCCCGTAAGATGCACATTTATCCGAAAGCAATATATTACAAAAAGTTCAACTGGTGCAGGAATATTAACCTGCTATCCATCGTCATGCGCAGTTAAGACAAAACTTAGGTCCTGACTAACCCTCGGCTAACATATATTGCCGAGGAAACCTTACCCTTTCGACCTTTTCCATTCTCAGGAAAATCACATCCTACTATTGCCAGGATTCTCGTTGGTATCCGCTCCATCCTTCCTCTCGGAAAAACTTCTACGCAGAAACCACGCCTACTTACCAGAACGTTCAATCTTGAACGCCTCCAAAGTATCGGTATCGTACTTAGCCCCGTCCATTTTCGGGGCTTTGAACCTCAATAGGTGAGCTGTTACGCTTTCTTTAAATGATAGCTGCTTCTGGGCTTACATCCCCAGTGTCTCAGGTTCAAAACTCCCTTTGTTACACTTAGTACGAATTTTGGGACCTTAACTTTGGTCTCCCTTGTTAGGGTCTCGGAACGGTATCTTACATACCGCCCCTGATTCTCATTTTACGCAGTCAACAGATTCTGAGTTGGAAAAAATTCCGTAGTCATTAGACCCTGCAAATTTTATCCGTACTTTACGCCGCTGACAAACTAAATGAGACTATACGAAGGCATATTTCAGTAGGAACCAGCCATTGCCGAATTAGATAGGCTTTTCACCCCTAACCACAGGTCATTCGAGTGCATGTTCACAACACCGGTTCAGCCCTCCATCCGGCTTTCGCCAGACTTCAGCTTGCCCATGGATAGATCATCCGGCTTCAGGTCTGCCCCATGTGACTAACGCATTTTCATACTTGCTCTCGCTTCGGTTACTCAACAAAGTTGATTAGCCTCGCCACATAAGAAAACTCCCTGGCCCGTTTTTCGAAACGTACGTTACAACCCTTATAATTAAGAGCAGTAACAAACTGTAACTGTTAAATTTCAAGTCTTTTAACCCTCTATTAAGAGTACTTTTCAGCTTTCCCTCGCGGTACTTGTTCACTATCGGACTTTGGTTATATTTAGGGTTAGCAGTTAATCCTGCCATATTCAGACCTCCAATCCAGGAAGCCCTACTCGTCGAGGAACGACATATCAACTTCATCTACGGGACTATCACCCTCTAAGGTATCTTGTTCCAAAGAACTTTGATTCGTCGACTTAGCCATTTACCCTCACCACATCTCTAACTTCTTTTCAAAAGCAGATTCGGATTGCCCTCTTCCCTTTTCGCTCTCTGCTAATAGGGGAATCACATATTGTTTTCTCTTCCTGCTGGTACTAAGATGTTTCAATTCCCAGCGTATTTTTGCCTCTCGGCATGATTCGGACACTTCGGGTTCAAAGTTTACGTGCAACTCGCCCAAAATTTTCGCAGCTTGCCGCGTCCTTCATCAAAACCAAAACCAAGCTATCCGTTTAACAGTATATATAGTAGTATATTTTTTTCTGAAAATATTTCAGTGGGAAAAATTCTAGTGCTTATTTCATTGAACATAAAACGACTTCCGTCGCTGTTCTCAAAGCGATAAGAGAATTTTATTCTCTCACCGTCGGTGATTTTTTCACGTGAGTGAATGTGATTTATGATTGGTAAATTCGTGCAGTCACTTTTTTACCCTTGTTGGATATTTTATACATTGCCATCAAATATCTTGGCGTCCAAATCCTTATGCCTTCATTTGTTTTTACTCGCACTTGATATTTTCCTTCAGTTCCTAACACTTCATAAACTTTTTCCCGAGCTCCATCTATGAATATTTCTAATATTTTCTTTTCTAATTTTCCCGTAACTGGAGCCATCTTCTGTTTCTTCCATTTTGTTTATTTTGTAAATTTAATAACTAAGTCTCATCTAAGAAAAAATTATGGACCCGCCGCGAATTGAACGCGGATCTCTTCGGTGCAAGCGAAGTATCGTACCGTTGAACCACGGGCCCTCAAATTAAATTAACCCGTAATGGTTTATAATTTTTTCTAAACAAGATGAGTGTAGAAGCAATCTAATCATAAATTAAGCACATTTTATTTTTTAAAAAATAATATAGGAGGTGATCCATCTGCAGGTTCCCCTACAGATACCTTGTGACGACTTAACCTACCTTGTCTACCCAAGATTCTCCTTCGAAAAGTTTCATCCTAAATAAACTCGGTTGGTTTGACGGGCAGTGTGTGCAAGAGACAGTGACATATTCACCGTTCGTTGATAACAAACGATTACTACGGATTCCAGTGTCACGAGGCTGAGTTACAAACCTCGATCTAGACTGAGATGGACTTTAAGAGATTAGCTTCTCCTTTCGGAGTCGCGTCCCGTTGTATCCACCTTTGACGCGCGCGTGTTGCCCAGGGGATTCAGGCTGTACTCACCTAACGTAGCCCACACTTTCATCCTTGTTACCAAGGCAATCTCTATATTGAATTTAAATATAGATGTGGGTCTTGCCTGTTACCTGATTTAACAGGTCACCTCACGGCACAGGCTGACGTCGGCCATGCAACTCCTCTCAGCGTGTCAGGTAAGCCCTTCAGACTGACCTTCATTCTGCTGTCGCTCCTGGTGAGGTTCACGGTGTAGAATCTAATTGAACCGCACGCGTCACCCGTTGTAGTGTCTCCCCGCCAATTCCTTTAAGTTTCGGCCTTGCGACTATACTTCCCAGGTAGCACACTCTACGGCTTCCCTACAGCACCAATGCCTCTCGAAGAGGCACTAATGTTTAGTGTGCAGTGTTTACTGCTAGGACTACACGGGTATCTAATCCGTTTTGCGCCCCTAGCCTTCATCCCTTACTGTCAGAACTGTCCTCGTAAGATGCCTTCGCTATTGTTAGTCCATCTAAGATTAACACATTCAACCGCTACTTTAGATGTACTTCTTACGTCTTCCAATCTCTAGCTCCGCAGTACCCCTTGCCCGCTCTGTGCTTGAGACACAGAATTTCACAAGGGACTTACGAAGCAAGCTACGGATGTTTTAGACCCAATAAAAATGGCTGCGACTTGGACCGCGAGTATTACCGCGGCGGCTGGCACTCGTCTTACCCAGTCCTTATTCGCCAAACTTTTTACATTTGGCAAAAGCATTCCAATTGGAACGCACTCTGGCTCAAACTATCACGCTTGCGCGCATTGTAGATTATTCCTAACTGCTGCACCCCGTGGGGCTGGGAATAGTGTCTCAGATTCCCTCTCAGGGCCTCTCCGCTAAGAGCCCTTACGGATCTTAGGCTTGGTGGGCAGTTACCCCGCCAACAACCTAATCCGCCGCAGCCCCATCCTTAGGCTCGAGTTTCAGAGATAAATCATTCCAGGGTATATCTCTTATCAGGTATTAACGTCAGTTTCCCGACGGTATCCCTGACCTAAGGGTAGGTTAGCTACGTGTTACTGAGCAGTTTGCCTTTCACTAATTCAAAGAATCAACAAAAAGACTTGCATGTCTAATCGCAAACCAGAGAGCCGCAGCCGCCAG
This sequence comes from bacterium, assembly GCA_036787775.1. Classification (GTDB taxonomy): domain Archaea; phylum Nanobdellota; class Nanobdellia; order Pacearchaeales; family GW2011-AR1; genus DAIQOR01. The sequence goes on from DAIQOR010000001.1 coordinate 165,894, forward strand.
CAGGATCAACTGGAATTAAACAATTTCATAAATTTATCGTCGTTAAAACAAAAAATTTCCATTGCGCAATTTGTATATATAAGATAACAAATCACTTCACACAAATCCTATCTATTGGCTGTTTCCATTAAATATTATGGTTAGAACTTACAACTATGACTGCTTCTACTACATCATACCCTAACATTTATTATGTTACTATAATGTTTTTTCATTAAGGCACTCATCTTAGTTATTAACTTTGAGAAAATTAGGTATTTAAATCTTTCGTCATAAAAAAATAAATTTGTCGAGGGAAATTAAATTATTAAAACATAAGGAGATTCTTTTTGCAGTTCAGAAATATCTTTGAAAAGTTTTCTATATTCCAATTCCAATAAAATTTTTCCCAATTTCCCGATGGTTTCTTCACAAGGTTCCACCAAATAAAATTTTCCACCAACTAATTTTTTTTCAATATTGAGAGCTTCCCAATCTCCCTCAATTAATCCAGATTTTCGGTTTCTTTTTCCTTCATATTTTATTGGACCCCTAAATAAATCTCCATTAGGAGAGTCATACTCTTTAATAAAAAATATTTTTTCACTCCCTACACCAGATAATTCAGTCGCCTTCGCTGTAAGTATTCCTCCTTTAGATCTTTCGAAAATTTTTCCAGTTCCATCTTCGTTTTTAGTAATCATACAAAATAAACGAAAATTAGTTTCCGATTTCCATAATCCAACATAATCTGGACAAAAATTATTCATAACTTTTCTAACCAATCACGCTTTTTAATAATTTATGTAATAAAATTCAATTCAAACTTTCATCAATATTTTCATATTCAAAATTATTAATTTGATATGTCGTCTCTTTTTTAAAAACATATTCTAACATTCCTCTCTCGGTAAATCTCTCCAAAAGATTATATGATTCTCGAGTTAATTTTCTATCACGAAAAAGTATAATGTATCTGTCCAACTGTTCAGCCATCAAGCAATCGCTCGGAATTTTCAATCGAATGTCTAAAACTTTTTTCATAACTTTGTCCGTTAGTAGACATTTCATAATCAATCGATAAATGAAAGATTTATATTTATTGTTATGATCTATTTTCATGCCGATTTTCGTAATTCACGAGCACGACGCAACAAATCTTCATTGGGATTTAAGATTAGAAATGGGAGGAGTCCTGAAATCTTGGGCAGTTCCGAAACAACCACCGAGGACAAAAGGTATTCGCCGTCTCGCAATTCAAGTTCCAGATCATCTCCGAAGCTACGCGGATTTCGAGGGAGAAATAAAAGAAGGTTACGGAAAAGGAAAAGTAAAAATTTGGGACAAAGGCAAATACAAATTAATTGAAAAGACAGACAACAAAATCGAATTCGAATTAGATGGAATAAAATTAAAAGGAAAATATGTTTTGATTCACGCCAAACTCGGAGGCGATGAAAAAAATTGGTTGTTTTTTAAATTATAAAATTATTTTAGAATTAATTTGCAGTTTCCCTAAACACCAAACTTCGCACCAGCTCGTGCAACAATTCTCAACTTTCTTTTCTTAGCTTGTTTAACTTCGTCAGTTTCTTCAATCCACCAATCTAAATCTGGAACTTTTGTAGTATCCATGTCTTTAACTTTCATGTATCCTCTCGCCAGCAAATAGAAAATAACGCCCAAGCTTTTAGCACTTTTATTATTTCCAATTATAATTTGGTCCGCGCCTTTAGCAAAATTATTAGTATCGCAAATCATCAAAACTTTTTTACCGACGTCCAAAGTATCTTTCAAAGCGTTCTTATCCAACCAAGCGTCAGACACAATTGTCAATTCAGTCTCGAAGAAATCCGCAAGTTGTGTGTTAGTCAAAACTCCTGCAGGATATTTTTTTGTAAAAACTCTAATTCCTGTCAACTGCGAAAATTTCTCTGCAGCCTTCCAACCAGCCTGTCTTTTACAACAAAGAATAACATCTTTAGCGTCGAACTTACTCAAATAATCAATACCCTCTTTTAATTTCTCGTCGATAATGTCCGTATTAAAAATCGCAATCCCGTCCGCCCTTCTTCGGTAAACATATTTCTTCATCGACGGAGTAACAACCCGAGTCCCAAGATAAATTCCAACCTTAACATATTCTTCCAAAGGAATCAACATATCAGCTCGCTTCTTCGCCTTAACCAAATCCTTCAAATCCTCAGTCGCTGTCTCGTCAATCTTTCCCTTCAACTTTTTAACTTTCTCCATCAAAGCCTTTTTCTTTTCTTCCAAAGATTTTTCTTCAGTTGTAGATTCAAGTTCAGCGTCCTTTTCCAAATTCTTTTTAGAAACCTTTTTCTTAGAAACTTTCTTTTCCACAGCATCTTCAATGTCTTCAATTATTTCCTCAACTGCTTCCAATCCTTCCTCAACATTATCTTCAATTTCCTCAATAATATCTTCAACCATAAGAAATCACGGGGATTTTGGTTTATAAAATTATCTGAATGGGAAATTAATATATCTTCAATAATAATAATCTTTTTAATCTGATTAATTCTAATTAATAAATGGGAAAAAAGGATGCTTTGAATAAAGTTGTAAGTATTTTAATTAAAAGGTATGAAGAATGTAATGAGGGAGGGCATAAAAAACTAAATGAAGAGGAAAATATTTGTGATTATTGTTATAGACGATTAGAATATGAAACTCCTCGTACGGATGAGAAATTACGAGAACAGGGAGAATTACCTCCGATTTTCCAACCAGTAAATGCTGTCCAATTAGATGATGAACGTGAAGAAGAAAGTGGATACCAAAAAGTTAAAGATTTTTTTGCGGGCTTATCTAAATTAGAAAAAGAATTATCTCAACCTCAAAAATAAATTGCTCGCTCAAAATCGCGAGTTATAAAATAATTATTTAAATCTATAATTACAAACGACTTAGAATTTTTTTGTTAATTAAATTTCCCTCGAAGCATCCAAACGAAGTAGGATGCGGAGTTATTAATGTCGCCGTGAGACGAGATTTATATAACAATAAAATTTAAAAAGCAGAATTATTCAAAACAAACATGGCAGATAAATATTATCTATTTGTATTGACTACTGATACACCCGAATGCACAAAGAGTTTTTTCGTAACTAAACAAAATGAAGGAGAATCTCCTGCAGTGTTTTATAATAATTCAGGAAACTATGTAGATATTTATGAATTACCTCCAGAAATTGTTAATCAATTTTTGGAACTCTCTGAAATGGAGAAAATGAAAGAAAACTCAAAAGAATCAATAAGAAAATCTTTAGTCTCCCTCCTAAAACCCTTTTACACAAATGAAGAACAAATAGATTTGGAGATGGATTAATTCTTCAAACCCCTCTCAATCTCAATCAATCTCAAAATTTTCCCTTCCCGAACATCTCCTTCAATTCCGCACTTAAAAAAATCAGCTCCAAAACCAAAAGCCAAATCCGCCAAAATAGTTTCATCAGTCTCGCCACTCCGATGAGAAAACGCCAATTTAATATTATTCTCCTTCGCTAATTTACAAACTCTCTTGACCTCCAAAAGCGACCCACACTGATTCGGCTTAACAATTATTGCATTAACACTCTTTTTTTCAACTGCTTTTTTCAATCGCTTATAATTAGTAACAATTAAATCATCTCCTACAATCAAACTATCTGGAAACTTCGCCAACAGCTTCGCAAAGCTTTCAAAATCCTCTTCTTCAAACGGGTCTTCATTAAAATAAATATTAAAGTTCTTAATTAAATTTGTCAAATAACCCATTTGCTCCTCGGGAGTTCGCTTCAACATCGGATTTTGATAAAGATATTTTTTTCGTTTGTAAAAACCTGAAGCAGCAATATCAACCCCCAAATCCAAACCCGTTTCTTTCAAAACCTCCAAAACTTCTTTTTCGTTAAGCGAAGTCATCCATGCACTCTCATCCGTCCTCTTTCCAGTAAATTTAGCATCCTTTTTTTCCAATAATTTCTCAACCTGTTTTTTCGCATTCTTATTTTTTTCATAAGATTTCTCAACAGATTTCAAATTTGGAATTAAAATAAATTCTTGAAAATCGGGTTTTCTATCAGTAGTAGAATGCTTTCCCCCGCCAACACAATTCCCCAAAAGTCGAGGCATGTTTTTCGCGTCCGGATTAATTAATTGCCAAACTTCTTTTTTCTTTTCCTTCGCCATCGCTTTCAAAACCGCACCCTCAAAAGCAAATAAGGTATTTGCACCGACGCTGTCGGCAATAATATCTTCAACTCTTCGCAAGTCATCAAAACTATCAAGATGCTCTTCAGAAAAATAATCCGAATGTCCCTTCAACGCCTTTATGTCCCCATCCAAATTCTTTTTGTAACATTTCTTTTCATATTTCCCAGTAGATTTCCCCGTAGGAGACGACGCAGAAAAAGTCCCAACATCAGTTTTTATCGTAACAAGAATCGTCTTATCTTTTCGAGAATCCAAAATAGACTTTCCACTCACCCCTTTAATCATAACCATAAAACAAGAAAACACAAGCCCTTTAAATAATTAATTATTCCAAAAACTCCAACAAAACATTTATATATCATTGTGCATATGACATACACATGGAATCACAAAAAATATCTGCCAGAGTCGAACTAGATGATTATTCAAATAAAATTCTCTCGATGGTAAAAGCAAAATACGGACTTAAAGATAAATCTCAAGCAATAAATAAATTTGTTATGATTTATGGAGACGAGATTCTTGAAAGAGAAGCAAGCGAAGAATATGCAAAAAAAATAATTGAAATTACAAATCAACATTTCAAGAAATACGGCAATAAAAAAATGAGTTTGCAGGAATTAAATAACCTCTGTGAAATGTAAATGTTTGACTTCAATCTTTCTGACGAGTTAAAAATTATTATAAAAAAACTTGCAAAAAAGGACAGAAAGAGAGTAGAAATAATTAATAAAAAAATAAAACAAATTATCTCTTGTGACGAGGAAACAATAAATCATTATAAGAATTTAAGAAAAGATATGAAAGAATTAAAAAGAGTTCATATTGACAGAAGTTTTGTTTTGACATTCAAAGTTGATTTAAAAAATAATTTTATTCTCTTCGCAGATTTTGGGCATCATGATGATGTATATTGAAATTCTTGTAACTTCTTGAAAGAAGTTACACAATAGAAAAGTTTTTAAAGGAGATATTTCTAAAGAAAGCATGGCACCAATTATAGAAGTAAGTGAAAAAGTTTTGAAAGGTTTAGATGATTTAGGGATAGAGTATTCAATCCCTCAAACAAAACCTCAACCTCAAGAACCTTCAAGCGATTTTATTTATGTTCCTTCAATAAAACTTTATGTTGCTAAGGAAAGAAGCCATCTCGGAAAAAATTGGTTTGAATCTCATGAAGCACTTCAAGAAAACGGAGAGGAGATGTTATCTCTTTCAGAGTTTAGGAAATTTCTAAAATATTTAGTAGAAAATCCAACTCAAGAAAATGCTCAAATTTATAAAGAGATTACAGAAATAAGAAATCCTTGGAGGGGAGAATGGCTTGATGCGGATTTTAAAATGAAAGATGGAGCTTTACATTTAAATGCAAAACATAAATTGGAAAATGGAGTTCTAAAACCAAAATATTCAAGACCTTTAACAAAAAATACTTTGATGGAAGATAGAAGAATCTCTTTAGCAGATTATGTTCAAAGCGTAGGAGAAAGAGGAAGCACGGCACAAGGACTTCCTTCAAAAGATATTCAAGAAGGAGATTTATATTCTTATTTTCCTCGAAGCGATAATAATTCAGTCGCGGGGTTCAATGCGGGTTCGGGGAGGCGTTACCTGTATTGCGACAGGGGCCCTTCGTGTCGGTATTCCGACATCGGGGTACGAGTTGCGAAGCAACGAGAGTAAGGTTTTGCTCGCGAAGTCGAGTTGCTCAAACGAGTTCGCGAAAATTTTTTAAATGCTTTTTAATTAATGTAAATGTCCTGAGAACTTTTTATTTTCTTGAGCAGGAAATAAGAAGATGGACTACACGCCAGTTTATTTGGTAAAATTCAACAACGACAATTAGTAACTTATGCGAAAATCTGAAGTTGTGGTGGTAATTGGTAAATTGGCTATTTAGAGTCGCGAGGTTCAATGCGAATTCGGACAGGCGTAACCTGAATTGCAACAGGGACCCTTCGAATCGGAATTCCGACATCGGAATAGTCTATATTTTCAGGATATTTTTTAAAATGAAATCTCACAAAACTCTTTATCCAAAAATTTATGATTTGAAAAATTTAATTCTTGCTTGGAGAAAAGCAAGAAAAGGTAAAACCAAGAAAGATTATGTGATTAATTTTGAAGAAGATTTGGCTTACAATTTAAAAATTCTTCACGAAGAATTGAAAAATCAAACATATAACCCAAAACCTTTGAAAACCTTTATCTTACGAGACCCAAAAACTCGTAAAATAAGCAAGGCACATTTTCGAGATAGGATAATTCATCATGCAATTTGTAATATTCTTGAGCCAATTTTCGATAGGGCTTTTATTTATGATAATTGTGCAGGCAGAAAACAAAAAGGAACTTTATTTGCAATTAAAAGATTTGAAAGATTCAGAAGAAAAATAACTTCAAACTTTTCCTCCAAAGGGTATTGTCTAAAAGCAGATATTAAACATTATTTTCCGGAAATTAATCATGAAATTTTATTGGAAATTTTAAAAAGAAAAGTAAGAGATGAAAAGGTTGTCGAGTTGCTCAAACGAGTCATAGAGAGAGAGAGAGAGAGAGAGAGAGACGCACGAACGAGCTTTAATAATAAAGGATTGCCCCTCGGCAATCTAACCTCGCAATTCTTTGCTAACATTTATCTAAATGAATTAGATTATTTCATTAAACATAAATTAAAAGCAAAATATTATATTCGTTATGTTGATGACTTTGTAATTTTACATAAATCAAAGTCCCAACTTGATAAATGGAAAAAAGAAATAGAAATTTTTCTCAAAGATAAATTAAAACTTGAAATTCATCCAGATAAATCAAAAATAATCAATCTATCAAAAGGAGTTGATTTTGTGGGATTTAGAAATTTTTATTATTTCAAACTTTTAAGAAAAAGAAATATAAAAAATATCCAAAGGAAAATAATTTTATTCCATAAACACAAATTATCTAATGAAAAATTTTCAGAAACTTTTCAAGGTTGGAGTGCTTATTCAGATTGGTCAAATAATTATTGGTTAAAAAATAAATTGATTAAAAGAATTATTCAACCTCATTAACTTCGCCGTCACTTTCAAAATCATCTTCTTCAGAAGGATTAGCAAGTTCCATAATTTCACTTTCTGCTTCAATATCTTTTTCTTCAAGTTCTTCAAGCTCTTCTTTTTTAGCATCGCTGACAACAACTTTTTTAACTCTCTTCAAAGCTTCCTCTTTTCTTTCAGGGAAAGGTTTCTTAACATTAATTGGAAGCACATTTGAATTCAATTCCACTTCAGCAATTTTCAAAGCATCATATTTTATTTTCTCTAAATCTTCTGGAGTAATCTTAATCAGCAACGGAGCGTTCATCGCAATCTGCAAAGCCCGAGCACCAAGAATCCTCGCTTTCTCATATTTTGTAAAATCATTAACGTTCATTTTATTTAATATACGCTCCTATCTTTTTTAAAACTTCTTTTTCTGTCTTTTCAATCAAATCCAAAGCACGATACATTTCTTCGATAGATAATTCCTTCGCGTCCCCCTTTTGCATAGACGAAATAATTCCTTTAGAGATTCCAATAGTAACTCGCGTGTCAAGAATATCTTCTTCCTCTCGAGTCGGGTCAACAATAATGCTATCGCCAATTTTGTAAGCAGTCAAAGAAAGCGGAAGCACATTTGTTGTAGGAAACTTCACATTAGTCCACTCACCAAAAAGAACTTTCCCGGTTTCTTTATCATACTTCGGCATTTTCGCATTCTTCAAAGCAATTAATGCCCCAATTCCAGCAGCGTCCAAAAGATTACCATCGTCGTTTATAGAATAAATATCCACAAAAACTGTCCAAACTTTTTCACCTTCTTTAATACAAAGTTTTTCAAAATCAATGAACCCACTTTCTCTTAACCCTCTGTCAATAACTCTTCCCAATTCAATTGCAGAGAATTTTGGAGGACCATTTTCAAATCGAGGAGAACTTAAAGGAAGCAACTCAGAAGTCGTCATCAAATTTCCCTTATTTGCAGAATCAGCGTAAGGTGCCGAAACATCCATCTTAACACCAACCACAACTTCAGTTTTTCCCATCTTAACTTTAACCGAGCCTTCTGCTTTATTTGAAACGTCCATTTCAACTTCAATATTTCTAAATTCATCAGGCTTTCTTCCGTCGAATCTTTTTCCTTCTTTCAAATATTTTTTTATTCTTTCAGCATTTATCGCAGGTGTTGTATAAAATTTATCCATTATTTATCTCCTCCTAAACTATCTTTCAAAGCTTTCTTTTGAATTTCATAAACTTGCTTACAAGCTTTTTTAGCCATCTCCATAGCTTCCTTCATTTGTGGAACAGAAATTTTCCCATCTAATTGAACATGAGTTAATTTACCGTCGCTGGTCATAGAAATTGGAATGTCAGTCGGACCTTCTCCCTCGTGATAATCTTCTTCTTCTTTTGTTAAATCAACAACTAAAGTTTTATCCAACTTCCCAACTGAAATACTCGAAACCATTCCTCTCATCGGAATTCCAGCGTGAGCCAAAGCCATAGCAGCCGCATTAATTCCAGCACATCGAGTCCCAGCGTCAGCCTGCAAAATATTAATATGAACATCAATAACAGTGTTCGGAAAATCGTCAATCATTAAAACAGGTTCCAAAGCCCACTCAGTAATTTTACTTATTTCAGTGCTTCTTCGAGAAGACCCAGGACGAATTCTATCTGCAACAGAAAAACTCAACATATTATAATTACATCTCAAAACTCCCTTTCCAGGATCTTGCTGATGTTGAGGATGCATTTTTTTCGGACCATAAACTGCCGCAATAGCAATTGTATTTCCAGACTGAAACATCGCACTCCCGTCAGCATTATCAATAACTCCAACCTTCGCCTTTATCGGTCGCATCTCATCAACTTTTCTTCCATCAGGTCTATTCATCTCTTATTTTCTCCAAACCATTTAATTACTTCTTCAGTCAAACCAGAAACAAAAGAATTTTCCGAAATAAATTCAACCGCGTTTTTCGCTAAAACTTCGTCGTCAATTTTATCCCCTTGAATCCAAACAAATCCGTTTTGTCCAACAGTCATACTACAACCTGTATTGTCCTTTATTAAATTTATCATGCTCCCTTCCTTTCCAATAATTCTCGGAACTTTATTCGGATTAACTTTCACAATAATTCCCTCATCAATTTTCCCAAGCCCACGAGACTTCAAACTCAAATCAACGCCCCGTTTATTTATTGACCAAATATTCGCAACAACCATATCCCCGATATCCATAACCTCGTCCAAAGCGTTTTTGTTAACATATCTTGGAACTTCCATTAAAGACAAGAACCCATTTTCAGGAGCACCAATATCAATAACCCAACCATTAAATGTCAAGAGTTCAACCTTTCCAATAACCACATTTCCTCGTCGAGGAATATAAGTTCCAGACAAAGGAATAACCTTCACTAAATTATTTTTCTCTTCAGATAAACCATATCGCAAAGAAACAATATCGTCCCCTCGCTTTTCAGTTCCTTCTCCAGGAAGAAAATCAACACCAGAATTTATAATTTCTCCCGGGATTACAACTTGCCTTTTATTTTCCTCAACCATAATAATAAGTTCAAAACTTCCTTTAAAAAGTTATTGTGTTCCCCCTAAATTTTCTTTCACAGAGCTTTCAATACCAGAATTCCTTTTTCTATGTTCGCATGTCTCTTGATTAGTTAGATGAAGGCAATATTTGTCATTTTTATAAGCACACGAACCATAATCTGGGCAAGTTCGTTTAGTCAATCCCAAATAAGTTCTATCTTTCCCCATCATTCTTTTATCTCCTCAGTCAAAGCACTTCCATGCGTAACAGAATTCAATTTATCATAAAAATCCATAATTAATCCAGAAGGAACCTTCACCTTAACCTCCAAACTCCCGTCGTCCAACCATTTTTCACTTTCTTTATATTGAGCAACAACGCCATAAGCCCGACCCGTGTGCATAGCCGGAATCGTAATCTTAACATGTTTAGTCTCAATCTTTATGGGAATAACTTTACTAATTTCCGCAAGAATCTCACTAATTTGATTTTCAACCGGAACATTTTTTATATTAACTCTTGCTTCTTCAATAGCCCGTCTAATTCTTCCAGCTGTAATAGGATTTCCAGTTTGAGGGTCCATCGCATTAGTAGTCAAGAAATCAACAACCTGTTTCAACTTCAATTCCTGCTCCGCACTTCGATGCTCCTGATTAACTTCAATATCACCACTCTTCACAATTTTCTCAACAACTTCTTGAATGTCATCAGTTCCAAAAGCCTCATTCAAATCAGCCGAAGATGCTTTCTCCCCTTTCTTCAAATTTGTAAAAATAAAATCACTCTCGGCAATTATTGTAGAAGTCTCGCCTTTCTTAAATTTCAAAGCATCATCCATATCCACCAAAATCTCGAAATGTTTTGAACCTCGTCTTATTTTTGCTGTTGTATTAGCCATATATCTTTTCTCCTGTTTTCAAAATTCCTGTTTCTATAAGTTCTTCAAGTGCATTTTCGAATACTTCTATCTCGCCGTCATTTCTTTCTAACACTTTTAAAATACGTTCTTTTTCGTAATCTGAAACAAACTTTGAACCATATTTTGTTGATAAGTTTTCAAGTGATTTCAGATTAGAATCATAAAAATTTTTGTAAGTTTCTATTTCAAAAAGAAATTCCTTTATCCTTCTAGAAATTTCTTCTTTTTTTAAAGCCGTATTATTTCCGTTTTTTAGATATCCAATTTCCTCTGTCTGAGAAAAAAAACTATGAATATATATTCCTCCCAACCTACGAAATTCCATTCCATCTTCCCAAACTTCTAATTTTTTGTTTTCGTCCATTTTATATTTCTTTAATCTTATCGCCTTCTAATCTTTTTAATTTTTTCTCTTCTTTATCCATATAACTTAATTCAAACTTATTCATTTTAAAATTGTTTCCATGAATGCTCTCAAAAATTTCCAACGCAAGTTTGATTCCTTGTTTCAAATTAAAAGTGTGCCGGTATTTTTCTTTCAACATATCTCTTATCTTCCCATCGTTCTCACCAATCGCGTTCGCATAGTAAGAAAAATAATTTCCAGTAACATCGCTCGCAAAAAGTTCAGGTTTCCCGTCGTTAAGTCCAGCAAGCATCATCGACACAGCAAAAGGTCTCGCCCCGCCGTACTGAGTAAATTGCTGTTTAATATTTGAAATATCTTTAATTATTGTCTCAGGTTCAATTGGAGAATCAAAAGTAACTCTGTGCCTTTGTGCAAGAACTTGTGCCTTCTCAATCAAAACTCTCGCGTCAGAAGTAATTCCAGCAGTGCTCACAATAATGTGCTCATCAATTTCATGAATTCTATAAGCCGACTCAGGAATTATTAATTTATCCGGAACTCTTTTATCCGCGATTATGAAAACTCCGTCGGTGCAAACCATCCCGATGCTCGAAATCCCAAGTCGCACAGTCTTTTCGGCGTACTCAACTTGTAAAAGATGACCTTCGGGAGAAAACATCGTCGCAGTTCGGTCATAACCCATCGCTTGATTTTGCATATCTGTTGGCATATCCATATTATCTTCAGAGAATTTATATAATCAGTTCTATCTCTAGAAATACATAAATTCGACCTTTAAAAGTTTTTCCCTACATCCGCCCAGCTCTCAAAATGCCGTCCAACCTAAAAAATTCTAGGGCAGTTTCATATTCCAGCTGAAACCGAGTTTGAGGGCAAGAAGACAAATTCTCACATTCCAAATTTTTACTAAACTTTCTTTTAAATTCAACCCGTCGGAAATAAAAAAGGTCATCCTCACTAATAGTTATATTTGATTCAAGCACGCCCATCTTTAAAATTTCTTTCCCAACTCTTTGATAATAAATTTCGGTAAATTCATCATAATTTTTAAAAAGAATCGAATCCCAAAACATTAATTTTCCCAAACTTCTTTCATAAATAATATCGCCTTGCGTTAAATTAAACGGGTCAACAAGTTTTTCCACAAAACCTACGGCACTCATCTTAACACCACGATTTCTTCCTTAATAAAAATTGTTATTTTAAAGAATTACTTTCCCAAACCTTTCAAAGTCCCAGAAACTTTCACAACTTCCATTTTATTCGGCCACACGCAAATCGAAGCCCGCACAGAATCAACAGCCTCACGATTAACACAAATCACGACCTCGTCCTTTTTAGAAGAAATAAAACTCAACCTACATTTACCCAATCCTAAAACCCCCACAAAATCCAAAATAGCCTTTTCAATTTCATTAACACTTTTTCCACGAACAAGTAAATATCTTTTGTTTTCTTTCATCGATGGCTTCAAAGCTTTCATAAATTTAACAAAACAGCAACATTATTAAATATATCTCCCCAATTAAATTTATAAAAAGAAGTGAAATAATTATAATATGGAGATTTGCACAGTTGGAGGATTTGAAGAGGTCGGAAAAAACATGACCGCTGTAAAAGTTGGCGAGGACGTTTTTATTTTTGATGCCGGAGTTTACCTTCCGCCATTAATCGAATTACAAGAACAAGAAACGCAACAACAAGCATATTCTGAAAAAAAATTAAGAAGCGTCGGCGCTTTACCAGACGATTTAGTTTTAGATAAATTAGGTTGGACAGACAAAGTCCGAGCAATCGTAATCGGGCACGCACACCTTGACCACGTCGGAGGAGTCCCATATTTAGCACATCGTTACCCAAAAGCAGAAATCCTCGCAACACCTTTCACAATGGAAGTCCTCGACACACTTTTAAGAGACGAGAAAATCTCAATAAAAAATAAAAGAAAAAGAATAAACGCAAACACGACTTATATAATAAAAGGACAAAGTCAAACCTACAAATTAGAATTCATAAACACAACTCACTCGACGCTACAATGTGTCTTCCTCGCACTCCACACAAACCAAGGAGTTTTTTTCTACGCACTCGATTTCAAGTTTGACAAGCATCCAGTAATCGGAGACCCGCCAAATTACAAAAGATTAAAAGAATTAGGAAGAAAAGGAGTTTATGCTTTAGTCGTTGATTCACTTTATTCAAGCGTGGACCGAAGAACATCCAGCGAGAGAATCGCAAGAAATTTAATCGAAGATGCATTGTCCGTCGTGAGAGATAAAGACTCAGCATTAATTATTACAACATTTTCCTCGCACATTGCAAGATTAAAAAGCATCGTGGAATTCGGGAAAAAAACAAAAAGAAAAATAGTTTTCATCGGAAGAAGTTTAAACAAATACGTTAACGCCGCAAACAAAGTCGGACTCTGCCCATTTTACAAACAAGTTCATTTAGTAACTTACAGAAAACAAGTCGAGTCAATGTTAAAAACAATCGAAAAAAATCGGGGAGAATATTTAGTAGTCTGCACCGGGCATCAAGCCGAACCAGGTTCAATTCTTGAAAGAATAACAAACGACAAAACTAATTTAAAATTACGTTCAGGAGATAATGTAATTTTTTCCTCGTCGGTAATCCCAGTTCCTATAAATATAAATGCAAGAGATATGATGGACAAACGATTAAGAAAGAAAGGCGTTCGAATCCAAGCAGACGTTCATGTTTCAGGACACGGGGGACGAGAAGACTTAAGAGATTTAGTAGAAATGTTAAAACCCAAACACATAATTCCAGCGCACGGTTCACTTCAGCAAGAAACCCCCATGATTGATTTAGCGACGGAACTCGGATACAAATTCCAAGAAACAGCTCATTTATCTTCTAACGGAAAGGTTTTGAAAATTTAATTAGAAAAATTTAAATACTAACTTATATTAATCAATTACATATATGTAATAATAAATTATAAAAATGTCACAACAAAAAAAGATTAGAAAAAAAGATGTTGCCCATTGGCCGACGCTGAACACAGTTATTATGGTGGAAGAAACTTTGAAAAAAATGGGAGATAGCGTAGTAAGTGTGGCGGAATTAAAAAGAAATCTTCCTCGGCAGGTAAACCACAACACTCTTTTAGTAATTTTAGAATATCTTAATCAAAGCAATAAAATTGCCATAGGATTAAAAGGAATAACATGGATTCATAATTCCAACCTAAGTTTAAAAAAAGCAATTAAAGGGGGAATGAGATTATGAAAAAAATTGAAATAGTGCTTTCTCCAGAAGCCCAAAAAGTTTACAAATATCTTAATGAGCAAGCACCAACTTCAAAAACAGAAAGGTCAATCCTAAATGCAATAAATCAAAAAGCCGATTTAATTAAATCAAATCCCCAATATGGTGAACCAATTTCAAAAAAACTAATTCCAAAGGAATATATCGAAAAATATGGCATAACAAATTTATTTCGAATAGAACTTCCAAATTTTTGGAGAATGATGTATAGTCTAACTGAGGGAGAAACAAAAATAGAAATAATATCTTTTGTCTTAGAAATCATGAATCACAAAACTTATAATAAAAGGTTTGGTTATAAATAAATGGTAAATCAAGAAATTTTAGCAGGAATTCAACACGCAATATCAAAAGGCGAAACTCTTCAACACGCAATGCAAACTTTTTACAACGCAGGTTACAAAAAAGAAGAAATCTACGACGCTGCGAGAAATATACAATCAATACAAAATCCTCCAGCTCAACAAACACAACAGCCAACTCAAACTCAATATCAAAAACTTCAAAGACCAGCCCAGCAAGTTTCAGCATACGAATCGCAACAAAAAACTCAACAAAAACCAAAAGTCATTCAAAAAGTTTCTGCCTACGAAAAAAAACAATCCAAAGGTTACGGAGCAATAATTTTTCTAATAATAATTTTATTCGCTTTAATCGGAGCTCTTGTTTCTGTTTTTTTATTTAAAGATCAAATTCTCAACCTATTCAATTAAAATGCCAATCTACCAACCCGCCGAAGATTCTTATCTTCTCTCTCAAATTCTTAAAGAACAAATCCCAAAATTACTTGAACAAAATACAAATTTAAATTTTTTAGAAATTGGAGCAGGCTCAGGAATACATTTAGAAACCGCAAGACAATCCAAGGTAAAAGAACAAAATATTTTTTCTTGCGACATAAATCAAAACGCAGTAGAACATTGCAAAAGTTTAGGTTTTAATTGCGTTAACTCAGATTTATTCCAAAACATTAAGGGAAAATTCAATATAATTATTTTCAATCCACCATATCTTCCCGACGACAAAAGAGAACCCTGCGATTCAAAGCTCGCTACCACGGGAGGAAAAACCGGTTGCGAAATAATAAATAGATTTTTGAAACAAGCAAAAAATTATTTGAAACAAAATGGGAAAATTTTTTTAGTTGTCAGTAATTTAACTAAGAATATAAATTTTTTAGATTATCAAAAAAAAGAAGTTGGTTGTGAAAAATTATTTTTCGAACAACTTTGCGTTTGGGAGTTGAGAATATAAATTTTTATAAACTCAGAACTCTTGAATAAATCATGGGCAATTATGAATCAAAAGAGTGGAAAGAATTTATTGACATGGATTTTCCAATAATAGAAATAACTGAACAAATTAGAAAAAATACTGGAGATTATTCAAGAAAATTTTATACAACTGGAGAACAGGAAAAAATTAGGCAAGAAGAGCGAGACATGCCACTTAAATAAATCTACAAAAATATTTTGAAATTCTTTTTCATTAATAGAGTTTTAGCAAGTATTCTGCCAAGGGCGAATGCGGGGCAATTAATAATATAAATTCTTATAAACTCGGAACTCTTAATTAAATTATGGGTGATATAATCTCAAGGCTTTTTCCTGATCCTGAAGAGCGAGAAAGAATCTTCAATCAACATATTCCTTTTTCTCCTGCTTTGAAGAGGGAAGTATCAGAGTTTAATAAATTGAGAGAAGTGTACAGGGCACGTGTGATGTCAAAACCTCTTCCAGGAATGCCTCTAAGTTATAGAGTAAAATTTTATCTAAGTACGGATACTCTCAAATATAAATTAAAAGCGTTTTATCATGATCATATTGTCCACACGCCTTCTTATTCTCCATTTAGAAGATAAACAAATAAAATAAGCAAACCTTTTATCCCAATTTTATTCAAAGCCTGATGACTAACTATTACTTTAAACATAGACACAGAGAGAAAAAATCTTATTTCTCAGGGGAAGCTATAAAAATTGATCAGCTCCCAAAACCAACACCTTTAGAAATTTTAGCCAAAAGACCAGATTTAAATTCCGAACCAGAACAAGATTTTTCGGGGTATAAGATTTGGTGGGAAACAGGCCATATCTAAATTAAATGTTTCTAATAAGCAAACTTTTTAACCTCTCCCTCATTATCCAACGTATGAAAAAATTAATTTTTGGAAATGAAGCAATTGCTCTCGGGGCTTTGGACGCA
>DAIQOR010000001.1:182551-248053 GCA_036787775.1 bacterium
TATGAAAAAATTAATTTTTGGAAATGAAGCAATTGCTCTCGGGGCTTTGGACGCAGGAATGAAATTTTACGCGGGCTATCCAATAACGCCAGCATCAGAAATAATGCATTTTTTATCCGCCCAAGAAAATATTTCATTTTTGCAAGCAGAAGACGAAATATCGTCGGTAAATATGTGTTTGGGAGCTTCTTTAGGAGGTGCAAAATCAATGACTGCAACTTCCGGACCGGGATTTTCTTTAATGCAAGAAGGAATCGGCTATGGTCACATGGCGAGAATACCAATGGTGATTGTTGATGTGCAAAGAGTTGGACCTTCAACAGGAATGCCCACTTTACCAAGCCAAGGCGATTTAATCCAAACAATTCATGGAAGCCACGGCGACTACTACCCAATAGTTTTTTACCCAAACTCCGTCCAAGAACTTTATGAATATACAATCAAATCTTTCAACGCGTCGGAACAAAGTAGAACCCCTGTAATTTTATTATCCGACGGAATGATTTCATCAATGTATGAATCTGTTGAACTAAACAAAAAAATCAAAGCAATCGAAAGAAAAGAAAAACCCTTCGGCGAACAAACAAGACACGTGACCGGTTTACTTTCCAAGAACGGCCTACCAGCGACGAGAGATTACGCATATTATTCAAAATGGCTACAAGATTACAAAAATGACATTTCAAAAGTCGCAAAAAATTATGAAGACTTTGAATATTTAGAAAACAAAAAATCTAAAATTTTAATCGTTTGCTTCGGTGCAGTTTCGAAACCAATTTATGAATTAAAAGGGAATTATTCAATTTTCAGACCAATTAGAATGTTCCCAGTTTTAGAAAAACAATTCAAAGAAGTCGCAGACAAGCACGATAAAATAATTGTTGTTGAAATGAACGATGGACAATACGCTTCTGAATTAAAGAAAATTATCGGACCCGAAAAAATTCACAGCATTCCAGTTTTGGGCGGACAAATAAGTTTGGAAGAAATAAAAAAGGAAATTGAAAAATTAAAATGAATTTGAGAAGATTCAGAAAAGAGGATGCGAAGAGCGTAGCAGATTTAATTAGAAGGAATGATATCGAGGTGACTTCAAAATATTATCCGAAAGAACTGATTGAAGTTTGGGGAAAGGGGTTATCCCCAGAATATATAATAAATCTGTCTAAAGGAAAAATCTGTTATGTTGCAGAAGAAAAGAAAAAGATAATTGGATATATCTGTTTAGAAGGAAATTCAATAAACAAATTATTTGTTCTTCCCCAAGAACACAAAAAAAGTATAGGAAGTTTATTATTATCCAAAATAGAGGGCATTTGTAATAAAAAGGGTTTCAAAAAGATAGTTTTAGACAGCAACATCTCTTCTGAAGGATTTTATTTAAAGAAAGGTTTCAAAAAAATAAAAACTATCTTCAGAAATAAAAAGGGAATAAAATTTAAAGTAATACAAATGGAGAAAATTCTAAAATGTTAAGAAAAGAAAATCCAATAATTTGGTGTAAGGGTTGCGGGATGTATTCAGCTTTAGCAAAGACTTCAGAAATTTTAAAAAAGTTAAACCTAAAAAATCCAGTGGTGGTTTCAGGAATCGGATGTGCTGGAAGAGCCTCAGGTTATTTCAATTTAGATTCTGTAAATACATTACACGGAAGAGCGGTTCCCCTCGCTGAAGGAATAAAAAGAGCAAATCCCAAAGCGAATGTTTTCATTTTTTCTGGAGATGGAGATTTATTAGGAATTGGCTTAAATCATTTAATTCATTGTGCACGAAGAAACACAAACCTAACAATTCTATGTTTGAATAATAATATTTACGGGATGACCGGCGGGCAAGCTTCACCCACAACACCAAAAGGGCAAGTAACAAAAACTTCTCCTCGAGGTTTAGAATTCGAACCAATAAATATTCAGAAAATTTTGATGTCCAACAAAAAATATTTTTACGCGAGAACGAATGCCTATAACTTGAATCATTTGTCCGAGTGCATCGAGAAAGCTTTCAAACACGAAGGATTTTCTTTTGTGGACATTTACATGGCCTGCACAACAAACTTAAAACGAACTCTCAAAAAAACAATTCCCGAAATCATAAAACCCTACAAAGAAGATTACACGATTGTTAAAGAAAACCGAGAATTAAAAGATAAAGAATACGGAGTGAATTTTAAATGAAATTAATTATCACAGGTTCTGGAGGAGAAGGAATAAAATTTTTAGCAAAAAAACTTTCGGATTTGTTGTTAGAAAAAAATTATGAAGTCTCTTTAATGATTTCTTATGATGCTGCAATGGAAGGCGGAGAGATTTACGCGACATTAGTTTATTCCAAAGAAAAAATAGAGAACCCTCTTGTGGAAAAAGCAGATTTGCTGGTGGAACTTTCTAAAGTAAAACAAGAATTTGAAGCCGAAGAAAAAATAACTTTGGACCAAATACCTCAAGATTCTTTTAAAAGATTAAACGAAAATGTTTTGGATTTTCTCATTGGGAAACTGAACCTATAATTTACTACAATTATATTTAAATAACAACCCCGTTTTTTCTTTACATGGTGAAATTTGCCCACATTTCTGACGTGCATTTAGGAGGCTGGAAACAAGAGCCCATGACTAAATTGAATTCCGATTCCTTCAAAAAAACAATCGACACCTGTCTACAAGAAAAAGTGGATTTCGTTTTAGTTGTCGGAGACCTTTTCGACTCGGCCTACCCTCCAATTGAAATCCTAAAAGAAACCTTCGCCCAATTCAAAAGATTAAAAGAAGCAAACATGCCATGTTTCATCATCGCCGGCTCACACGATTATTCCGTTTCAGGAAAAACATTTTTGGACGTTTTAGAAAAAGCAGGATTCTGCAAAAATGT
This sequence comes from bacterium, assembly GCA_036787775.1. Taxonomy (GTDB): domain Archaea; phylum Nanobdellota; class Nanobdellia; order Pacearchaeales; family GW2011-AR1; genus DAIQOR01. Next base: position 185,419 of record DAIQOR010000001.1, read on the forward strand.
TTACGACGCCGAAGAAATGGGCGACAAAATAATACTCAACCCAATAATTCACAACAACGTCGCACTCTACGGATACCCTGGAAAAAAATCAGGAATGGAAATCCCAGAACTACGAAGAATAAAATTAAACGACGCCCCTGGGATGTTCAAAATTTTCCTACTCCACACCTCAATAGACAAAGCAATCGGCACGCTACCAATAGATTCAATCGAAATAGAACTTTTACCCAAAGCGGATTATTACGCCCTCGGGCACCTACACATTGATTTCCGACATGAAAACTTCGTCTACCCCGGCCCGATTTTCCCAAACAATTTCCAAGAACTCGAAGACCTAAAATACGGAAGCTTTTACATTGTCGACACAGAGTCAATAAACCCTTTAAAAAAAATAGAACTAAAAATAAAAGAAGTCGAATCTGTAAAAATAGAAGTAAAAAACGCACCAACAGCGACGAGCGAAATTCTTGCCGAACTTGAAAAAAGAAATTTAGAAAATAAAATTGTTTTGCTCAGAGTTAGAGGTGAATTAGAAAACGGAAAACAATCCGACGTTAAATTTCAACAAATAGAAGAATTTGTCAAACAAAAAGGGGCATATTTTCTTTTGAAAAACACGCACAATTTGAAAACAAAACAAATAGATTTGGGCATGAAGATAAAAGACGACGAGAACGTCGAAGAGGAAACAATAAAAGTTTATTCTAAACAAAATCCCTCTAATTTTAATCATTTAATTCCTCAACTAATGGATTCACTTTCAATTGAAAAACAAGAAGATGAAAAAACAGAAGTCTTCACGAACAGGATTATCGACGAGGCAAGGAGGATTTTGAAATTCTAATGTTACTTAAAAAAATAACTCTAAACAACATACGAAGCTACGAAAATCAAGAAGTAGAATTTTCCGAAGGTTCAACTTTACTGTCTGGAGACATAGGTTCAGGAAAAACTTCAATTCTTTTAGGAATAGAATTTGGATTATTCGGATTACAACCAGGACAAAGAGGCTCGGCACTTCTTCGAAACGGAAAAGACAGCGGAGGTGTGAATTTAGAATTTGAAGTCGAAGGAAAAAAGGTTTTAGTAGAAAGAACTTTGAAAAGAGGGAAAACAATTTCACAAGATTTCTGTGCGATAACCATTGATGGAGAAAAAAAAGAATTGGCAGTAACTGAATTAAAAAATAAAGTTTTAGGATTATTAAATTATCCAATTGAATTTTCAAAAAAACAAAATATCCTTTACAAATTCACCGTTTACACGCCTCAAGAAGAAATGAAACAAATAATTTTACAAGATTCAGCGACGAGAACAAACACTTTAAGACACGTTTTTGGAATTGACAAATATAAAAAAGTTTTAGAAAATTCGGCCGTAGTAATACTAAAATTAAGAGAAGAAAAAAGAATAAAGGACGCCCTAACTTCAACTTTGGACCAAGATAAATCGGAAATTATTTCTAAGGAAGACGACTTACAAATAAAGAAATATGATTCAATTTTATTAGAAGAAGATGTTTCAATAAAAAAGAAAATCCGAGAAAAAATTCAGCAGGATATGCCAGAAGTCACAAAAAAGATTGATGAAAAAAGAAATTTAGAACAAGAAGTTGCAAAAACAAAAATAATGATTTCTAATAAACAAGAGGCAATATTAAATAATCAAAATTTATCCCAGCAAATAAAAAATCAAATTCAAGAATTATCTCAAATTGTTTTCGACGAATCAAAAATTTCCCAATTTGAAATAGAAGTTCAAGCATTAAAAAAAGAGAAAGATAAATTCAGCGAGAAAAACATCCTTCTCAACGCACAAATAACTTCTTCAAAAATCAAAATAGAAGATGCAAAAAAATTAGAACAAAAGATTTCAAGCTTAGAAATTTGTCCAACTTGCCTTCAAGATGTCGACGCTATTTATCGAGCGAATGTTCTAAACAAGACACACAATGAAATTTCTCAAAATAAAAATTTGGTTCAAGAATTAGAAATAGAAAAGAAAGTTTTGATGGAAAAATTAATTTCACTTGACTTAAAAATCTCTCAAAAACATAAAGAAATAACTGAATTACAAATGCTCAAAATTAAATATGAAGGCATGCGAGAAAAGAGAAACAGAATAATCGAAATAGAAAATTCAAATTTGTACTTTGAAAAAGATTTGTTAATTTTGAAACAACAAATTGAATCTCTGAGAAGCTCGGTTTTTAATTATTCAAAATACGACGCAATCTTTGAACAAAAACAAAAAGAGTTGGAAGAAGCCAGAAGGCAAGAGAAAATGTCTGAGATTCGAGTCGCCGAGTTGAGAAGAGAAATTGAAGTTTTCTCAAGACAAATCGACGAAATGAAAGCCCGCGTAAACAAAACCGAAGAACTAAGATTACAACTTAATCACATTTCGGCGTTGGAAGATTGGTTGTCGAAAAAATTCATTTCAATTATTTCAACCATCGAAAGAAATATTATGGTAAAATTAAAAGCAGAATTCTCGACGCTGTTCAACGAATGGTTTTGCATGCTCGTGTCAGACAATTTCAATGTTCGGTTAGACGAAGAATTCACTCCAATAATTGAACAACAAGATTACGAAATCGACTACGCCTACCTTTCCGGCGGTGAACGAACAGCAATCGCCCTCGCCTACAGACTTTCCTTAAATCAAGTTATCAATTCTTTACTTAGCAAAATCAAGACAAAAGATGTTGTAATTCTGGACGAGCCGACCGACGGATTCAGCGAGCAACAACTTGACAAAATGCGAGAAGTTCTGGAACAATTGAATGTTAAGCAATTAATCATAGTGAGCCACGAGCAAAAGATTGAAGGTTTCGTTGAAAATGTAATAAGGTTCAAGAAGGAAAACGGGATTAGCGTCAAAACGTAAATTTTATAAACATTACAATTCATTATATTTAATAATAAAATGGTTCAAAGTGTAATAGATATAAGTTCAAATTTGGATAGAGTGCTGAATATAGTCAAAGCTCAACACGGATTCAAAAATAAAAGCCAAGCTCTTGAGTTAATTTTAAATGTTTATTCAGAAAGTTTTCTTGAACCAGAATTGAGACCTGAATTTATAGCAAGATTAGAAAAAATTAAAAAAGAAAAAGGAATTCCTTTCAAAGATGTAAACGAGTTGCGAAAAATCATCGAGGAATAAAATGTATTCCTACGAAATAAAACCTTCATTACAAAAAATTCTGAAAAAATTGTCGAAGAAGAATAATCAATTATATGAACAGGTTTTAAAAAAGATTCAAGAGATATTAACTTGCGAAAATGTTGAACATTATAAAAATCTAAGGCATGATATGAAAGATTCCAAAAGAGTTCATGTGGGGCATTTCGTTTTGATTTTCAATTATGAAAAAAATAGTGGGTTAATCTCATTTGAAGATTTAGGTCATCACGATGACATCTACAAAAGATGAGACCCGAAAATTTTATAAACCCTCATTCTGTAAAAATAATATATATTTTCTAATGTAAATTAGATTATTCTAAAATGGATCAAGAATTAAAAGACTCAATTTTGAAAACCGGAACTACAATCTTAGGTATTGTTTGCAAAGACGGAGTTGTAATGGCTGCCGACAGAAGATCAAATGTCGGGCACATGATTTATTCAAAAAGTAGCGAGAAAGTTAAAGCGTTAAATGATTATCTTGTGTTTGCAGGATGCGGTTCAGCAACGGAAGTTCAGAAAGTCGCACAATTATTAAAGGCCGAGTTAAAATTAAAAGAATTAAAATCCAAAATTCAACCAACAGTCAGGCAATCCGCCTCATTATTATCAAATATCCAAGTAGAGGCAAGTGCATTTATTCTTGCAGGTTTAGATAAGGACGGAAAATGTTCCCTTTATGATATTCTTGGGGGACATCTCAGCGAAATCGAAGACTATACCGCAAGTGTCGGTTCAGGAATGCCGTACGTTTTAGGACTTTTAGAAAGACAATACAAAAAAAATTTATCTCTTCATGAGGGAGTAGAATTAGCAAAAGAAGCTTTGAAGTCTTCAACTCAAAGAGATAGTGCATCAGGCAACGGAATCGACATACTCACAATTTCCAAAGATGGAATAAAAAAAGTGGTGGAGCAAACAATTGAGCCTAATTACAAGGACGATTAAAAAATAGACAATGGATATTCTAAAGAACATAATTGAAAGACTGAAAAGTAAAATTACTGAAGCGAGCTTCGAAGGCGCGAACATAGTTATTTACACAGACAACGAACGATTTTTCAAAGACGGCGAGTCACAAATAAAAGAAATAGTTAATGACATAAAAAAAAGAATCGAACTCCGAGCCGACCAAAAAATTTTACACAAACAAGAAGAAGTTGAAAAAGAAATAAAAAAAATAATCCCTGAAGAAGCCGAAGTCACAAACATAATTTTTGATTTACATCGTAGCATCGTTATCATCGAAGCAAAAAAACCAGGAATGGTTATCGGAAAGCAAGGTTCAATTTTAGACGAAATCCGGAGAAGCACAATGTGGACGCCCCAAGTTCAAAGAAGTGCCGCAATAAAAAGTCAAATCACCGACAGCATTCGAGAAGTTCTTTACGCAAATAATAATTACCGAAGAAAATTCTTAAACGAAGTCGGAACTAAAATTTACAAAGAATGGTCGCCAGACAAAGTCGAAGATTGGGTGCGATTAACAGTTTTAGGCGGAGGAAGACAAGTAGGACGAAGCTGTTTCCTTTTACAAACTCCAAATTCAAAAATACTTTTAGATTGCGGAATCGACGTGGCTTCCCAAGGAAAAGACAAATTCCCTTACCTCGACGTCCCAGAATTCGACATCGCACAATTGGACGCGGTAATAATTTCACATGCACATTTAGACCACATCGGGCTACTTCCTTACTTATTCAAAATGGGTTACAAAGGACCAGTTTACATGACGCCACCGACGAGAGATATCGCCGCACTTTTAGCGTTGGACTTTATCGGAGTTGCATATAAGCAAGCGTCCGCACCGTTGTTCGGTTCCAAGGACATAAAAGAAATGGTAAAACATTCAATCTGTTTAAATTATAATGAAGTCACCGACGTAATGCCGGATGTTCGATTAACTTTTTACAACGCAGGACACTGCTTAGGCTCGGCGATGGTGCACCTAAATATCGGAAACGGATTTCATAATTTTCTTTACACCGGAGATTACAAATACGGAAAGTCAAGATTATTAGACCCAGCAGTTTCAGTTTTCCCGAGAGTGGAATCAATCATGACTGAATCAACTTATGGTTCGAAGCAAGACATTTTACCGCCAAGACAAAAATCCGAGGAGGAACTTTTGGAAGCAGTAAACAGAACAATAAACCGAGGCGGAAAAGTTTTAATCCCAGAATTAGGTTTGGGAAGAGCGCAAGAAACAATGTTAATTTTAGAAGACGCAATGAGTTCAGGCAAATTAAAAAAAGTCCCCGTTTACATCGACGGAATGATTTGGGATATTAACGCAATTCACACAGCATACCCAGATTTTTTAAGCGGACGAGTGCGAACGCAAGTTTTCCAAGACCAAAATCCATTCACCTCCGACGTATTCTCCAGAGTTGGTTCATTCCAAGAAAGAAGAGCAGTTATTGAGGGCGGACCATGCATAGTTTTAGCGACATCAGGAATGCTTGTCGGCGGAGCGTCCGTAGAATATTTCAAAGAGTTCGCGTCAAACAAAGACAACGCAATAGTTTTCGTGTGTTATCAAGGAGTGGGCTCTTTAGGACGACAAGTTCAAGAAGGAATTAAAGAAACAAGAATGAATGTCGACGGAAAAGAAGAAAAAGTCGAAATAAATTTAGAAGTAAATACAATCGCGGGACTAACCGCACACGCAGGACGAAACGAAATAATGTCTTTCTTCAACAACATGCGACCAAAACCAAAACGAGTAATGATAAACCACGGAGAAGTTTCAAAATCTTTAGATTTAGCGTCGGCAATTTACAAACTTCACCGAGTCGAAACAAACGTCCCAAGAATTCTAGAAACTTTAAGATTGAGATAAGTTAAGAAATTAATTTAGAAATTATTTCAATAAATTCATTCACATCTTTTTGTAATTCTTTGGTTATTGAATCAAATACTACTTCGTCGTCTATATTTCCGTATTGATGAGAAAGAATGTTTCGCATTCCTTTCGCTTTTTTAAATCTCTCAGCCAAATCCCTTGAAATAATATTATTGTTCATCAAAATTTCAAAAACATTTTCTTCTTCTTCGGGTTGTTTTAATTTTTTCTCTTTAATTATTAAAAAAGACAAGTCAGACATAGCTTCTACAATTTTTTCAAAATACCTTTCGCCAATTGCTCTGAGTTTAAAGTCATTTTTGTAATCTTCCAGACTTTTTGGAATGGAGACCTCTAATTCCTTGAGAAATTTTTCTATTTCAATGATTTTATCCCTTATTCTATTCATTTAATATACAATATTCTATGTTTTTTATTTATTTCTTTAGTTATTTTTTTTGGAAGATAATTATAAACCTGAATATCAATTTTGTCTGGAAGATTTCCTAAAGTTCTTATCCTAAATTTAGTGGCGTCTTTCAAACTTATTTTATCGAACTCGACAGCAATGTCAATATCCGATTTCACACCAATTTCATTTTTTACAACAGAACCAAATAGCAAAATCCTTTTTATTTTATTTTTTAAAATGTCGTGTAAGATTTCTTCTTTTGCTTGTTCAATTTTTTCTTTAACATGTTTTGATTTTTTTAAATCAAATTCTTCTTCAAATTTTGAAACTTCCCGAATGAATCTAAACTTCTCCCGTATATCTCGAGACAACCGATTCTTCTCTGATTGAGTCAAATTAATCCCATTTAATTGTTTTTCAATTATTTTTAGCTCTCGCTCTCCAAATATTTTTCTCGAATTTTTGTTTGTTTTAAGTAATTGCATCAAATTCATTTTATAACCCTAATGATAGTTATAATAACCTAAATAATGGTTATTTATAAACTTTTCTTAAAGTTTAATGAAGCAATCTAATCAAATCCCCTTCAACAAGAATTTTATTTTTTCTTACCCGCAAAGATAAAGGAACATCTGGCATTTTTATATTTTTTATTGACTTAGAACAGAGCCAAGAATTGAGATAAATTTATAAATAAGAATTTACTTAATTGAATATGAAAAATAAAAAGGGGGCAATTAATTTAATTGATATAATTGTTGGTTTAATTATTATTGCCGGCGGTTCTTTGTATATTTTAGGTCAAGCTTCAATAGGTGCCATAATCACCACAATCGGACTTTTAATAGAATTAATTGTGAGGTTTGTAAAATGATAGAAAATTTAATTATGGAAAATGTAATCATTGGAACAACCGTAATAGTTATAAATTTAATCCCGTTGATAACTAAAAAATATAACTATCTTCTACTAACCGCCGCCATTTCGGTTTTGTTGATGATGGTTTCAATTGCAATTTAAAATGAAAAAAATACAAATTAATTTATCGAATAAAGTTTTCTACACTTTGGTAAGTATTGCTTTCGTGATTGTTTTAGGCGTCGGGGTTAGTGCCGTTTGGGCAAATCCAACTACAGGAGTGGGGCATAGTTTGGATGAATTGGCTCCTTGTGGAGCAGGACAATTTTTGAATTATGATGGTACAAAATGGGCTTGTGCAAGTGGGAATCTACTTTCCCAATCTTGTTCGGAAGGGCAAGTAATGGTTCGAGGAACAGGATATCCTTATGGAAATTGGAAGTGTGCAGATTATGATGGAAGTCAGTGGATTGTAGTGGGAGATAATATTCATAGAACGGTCGGATATGTTAATATTAAAAAATTAGGTATTGGAGGAAATCCTTCATATCCCTTGCATGTGCGAGGGAAAGCAGTATTTGAAGATGAGGTTATAATAAAGAAAATTGATAGTGATTTGAGGGTAGAAGGTTCTTTTGGGGTTTACGGGAATGTGATAAAATTACCAAAACATGATCATGAACCATATTTCTGTGCCGAATCTCATGCAGGAGAAATGTATTTTGATAGTGCAAATCTTTACAACCATCAATCTTTATGTACTTGTTCATACACAAGTACCTATTTTGATTCAAATATGGGTTGGAAATGGGTAACTTTTTTTAGGTATGGTGGTGACAAAAGTGCAATTGTTGTTGAATGTGATTAATATAAAAATTAACTTCCTTCTTTCCTCATAATTCTTCTTACCCTCTACAACCAATTTTTTAAAAATAAAGGGTAAATTTATTTTTTAATTGGTCTAAGAACATCAACTTCCAGTTTGATATAATCTTTAAATTTGGAAAGAGATATTGGAACAATCCAACAATCTTTATATTTTGTATTTAACTTTTCTTTCTTAACCGCTTCCCAAATTAAATCCGCATAAATCTTAAATGCAATCTTATCTCGATTCAAGTTTAAAATTTCTTTATGCTTATTTTCATCAACATCTAATCTTAAATTATATGTTCCAATTATTTCAAATTTTTGACCTTTATGAAGAAGTGGAAAATAAAAATTAGGAGTTTTCAGAATTTCAAATTTTTCGTCTTTCATACTTTTCCAAAAATCTATCTCTATAAATAATTCTCTGTAAACTTAGAAATAACAACAAACCCTCTTAAAAATTTATAAACTCTTTTTTCTTCTTAATTAAAAGAGAATGAAACACAATCTAAAAATTACATTCATACTTCTTGCAATGTTTTTAGTAACGCAGTTCATAGGTTTAGCCGTTCTAAAGGCAGACATTTTTCATCTTGAAATGCAAAACCCCGACGGCACAACCGAGTCCGTTCCAAATCCTTACCTCTCTTGGATTCAACCTCCCGAGATAGAAAATCAAACACAATCGGCAAGCATGTTCGGTCAAATAATTCTCGCATTCATGATGGCAATTTTCCTAATGTTCTTACTAAGTAAATTCAAAGTAGAATTCTTCCTCAAACTCTGGTTCTTCGTCGTCGTAATCGTCGCACTTTTCCTTTGCTTCTACGCTTTCGAAAAACTCGTCCCATTCATGATTCCATTAAAATATTCTTTAGTAATTCCTCTAATCATCGCAATCCCTCTCGCCTTCGTGAAAATCTACCGAAAACAATTCCTCGTCCACAATTTAACAGAACTCTTAGTTTACCCCGGAATCTCGGTAGTTTTCATCCCCCTACTAAATATTTACACAATGATAATTTTACTAATCTTAATTTCAATCTACGACGCATGGGCAGTGTGGCACTCGGGCTTCATGCAAAAAATGGCAAAATACCAAATTGAAAAATTACAAATCTTCTCCGGCTTCTTCGTGCCCTACGCTTCAAAGAAAACAAAAGACAAAATACAAAAATGGAAAGAAACACTTCCAAAATCAGAATTAATAAAAAAGAAAATAAAAGTAAACATGGCAATCCTCGGCGGGGGCGATGTAATTTTTCCAATAATAACGGCAGGAGTTTTCTACAACGCCTACGGATTAGCACACGCACTCTCAGTCACAGCCGGAGCAACACTCGGATTAACTTATTTATTCTTCTTCGCAGAAAAAAAGAAATTCTACCCCGCAATGCCTTTCATCACCGCAGGAATGTTTTTAGGAATAGCGTTAGCATTCCTTATATTTTAACTAAATTTAAGAATTTCCGGCAATCCGGCATTTTTTCTTAGACTCATTCGTTCCAAATATCTTTTATAATTCATTTCATCACAAATACTTTTTAACCAACCCTCTTCAATTATTTCAATTTCTGAATACTGTTTCAAGCTAACCAAAAACTCTTCATGTTTGATTCCCATAATTGTTCGGTTGTTTACTGCAATCAGGCCAACGTGCGGATTAAAAATTCCATCAAAACCGGCAATTTCAATTAATTTTCCTGCATGACGATTATTTTTTTCATCACATAAAATAATATATTTTCCTAAATATCTATTAATATTTTTAATAGGATTGTTCACATATTCATCTAAAGGATTTTTTCTACCTGTAAAACCAAATGGGTTGTGTACTATTATTTTATCATCAGGTTTTTCATCATCCATTATTTCCCTAAATTTTTCTCACTTATAAACATTTCTATCCTGTTCTTACTCTGAAAAAGTAACAATATAGAAACATTTATAAACCTGGATTTTCAAGTACAAAAAGGAAGTAGTAACAAAATGTTAATAAAACAAGATTTAATAAACAAAATCAAAGACTATTTTGATTTGAATATTTACGAGACAAAGGTCTGGTTAGCTTTGCTTGGAAAAGGAATAGCGTCGGCAGGAGAGATAGCAGAAATCTCAGGCGTCCCAAGATCAAGAACATATGATGTTTTAGAATCATTAGACAAGAGAGGATTTGCAATCGTTAAATTAGGAAAGCCAGTAAAATACATCGGAGTAAAACCCAAAGTAATTCTAGAAAAATTAAAAAACAACGTCAAAGACGAAGCAAAAGAAAAAATAATCGAATTATCAAGAGTAAAAGACACCGAAGAATACACAAAATTAGAAGAACTTTACACCGGCGGAATCGACCCCGTAAGAAGAGAAGACATCTCAGCATCGCTAAAAGGAAAGTCAAACATCTCAAACTACTTAAGAGAAATAATCGCCGAAGCAAAAAAAGAAGTAATAATCTGTGCGAACGTAGAAGAATTACTTTCTAAAGCAAAAATCTTCCAGCAAACATTTAGCGAGTTAAAAAAATCAAACATAACTTTGAAAATAGCTTTATCTGGAGAAGACGCATTAATAAAAGAAGCAACACAAAAATTCGAAATGAAATTCAAAAAAATAAACATCGACGCAAAATTCTTCATAATTGACAGAAAAGAAATTTTATTCTACTTATCAAAAGACAAGAACAACGAGGAAATTGCAGTCTGGTTAAATTCGGAATTCTTCGCAGAAGCTTTCGCTTCACTTTTCGACAACGCGATGAAACAAGGAGGTCTTTAAATGGATCCCAAAAATATTCCAAAAGTTCTTCCAAGAGATATGCTCAGGGTAGATACTTACATTAACATGGAGGGTGAAAGACCAACAATTTTTTTCCCCGATGCGGGAGTTTTATATGGAAGATTAGGAGAGACGGAATCAATAGAATTGATTCAAGTGGGAGTTGGAGAGGAACAACATCTTAGAAATTTAGTTAATCGAGGCATTAGAAAAGCAGAACTAAACCTCTTTCCTGAAACACTTATACGAAAAGAAATAACTCCCGACCAAGATAGAATATACCCTCAATTAAGATTTTCTTTAGTTAATCACAAATCTTGGTATCCTAAATAAAAATAATCTCCAAACTCTCAATATACATCTCATTCATTCTTTTCCCGTTCTTCCTTTTCCAACTTTTAATAAAATCTTCTAAACCAAAATCAATTTTTTCCTTCGCGTAAAGTTTCCCTTTCTTCTCAAAAGTTTTCTTATGCTCCTTCTTAAATTTCTGAACATTTTTCTTATCTTTCAAAAAAGGACCATTAAACAAAATCTCCTTTTTCGCCTTCCCGACAAATCCAAACTCCGCACTTTGCTCGTGTTCATAAACAAATTCCGCTTTCTTCAAATCAAAAAATTTCTCAATCTCCTTCTGCAAATGTTTGTAAAATTTCAATAACTTCGTGCCAGCGACGTCACCTTCTTGTTTATTCGTGCTAACTTTCAACAAAACAAAATCACTCTTCGCAGTTTTCCTCATTTTTTCAAAATCAATTTTCTCAAGTTCAAAATTCTTCAAAGAAGGATTCTTCAAAAACTCTACGCAATCTTTCTTAAACTTTTCAAAAGTCTCGTCGGACAAAGCCGCCAGAACATTTCTCTGCTTATGCGTCGGGTCAATCAAAATAATCGGAGAAAGCAATTTAGAACCATTCAAATCCAAAAGAATTTCCTTTTTATTTTTGAAATCCTTCTCGAGGTCTATAACTATTTTATCCTTTTTATGTTTAGCAACTTCCTTAACAAATTTCAAAAAACTCCCGTAATGATAAATTAATAATTCCAAACCATAACCCGAAAAACCATTTATGTAAGACTCCGCCCCGTAACATTTATTCGCATGACAAAACGCCTTCGCAACCTTTATATCGTCGAGAATCTTACCTTTAACCTTGCTATTCACATATTTTACATGGCTATAAGATAAATCAGTTATATTGTCCGCTTCCTTAGGATTTTTAATTTTTTTAACAGGAATAATTTCTATAGAAAACGAAGGTGCCACGCTAATCCGAAAATAATCCCGAGAACCATGAACTTTTGAAACGTGCTCAAAATTTTTCAACAACTTTTCCAACAATTCTTCTTTAGTTTTATCGTCGTATTTTGCGTCAAATCTCACAAAAACATCAACATCGTAAACCCCTTTTTTTATCATAGTTTTTTTAGCAACACTTCCTCCAACAAAAATTTCCGCATCAACTTTTCCTTTCTGCAATTCTTTTCCAAACTTCTCCAAAAAATCTTTAACAGAATCATCAATTAATTTCAAATCTTCATGAGGAGGATTAACTTTTTCTAAAACTTGTTTTAATATTAAATCAATTTTATTCACCATTAAAAAAAGAACATTTCAATCTATAAAAAGCTTCACTTATCAGGATCTCTAATCTGTTTCAAATCCCGCGCGTCGCCCTTAAACGAAGTAGACAAATCAATAATATATTTTCCCTCTTCTAATTTGTAAACTAATGGCCTATCTTTCTTAAATAAATTAACAAGGTCAATCTCGAATTTCCCTGAACCAACAGCCCGCACAGATTCAAAATCCAAAATAACCGGAGCATCAGCGTCGACAATTCCGGCCATTTCTCGAATATCTTTTTCAATTGTAACTTTATCTTCTTCAAGAATTTCTATAGGTTTTTCTTTTATCCTTTCAAGCTGGTCATCCCGAATATAGAAAAAAAACTTCCCACCACAATTCCCACACCCTTCTATTAATTCCTTATTTGCGGATGGAAGAATTCTCGAACATTTTACACATTGGTGAGGCATAAATAACCAAAGAACTTTATCTTAATAAATTTATCTATAAATTTCACCCATTAAGCAACAACTCAATCTTCTTAGGGTTTCTTTTTATCTCTTTAACTATCGAAGCAGGACCAATAATTGTTATAGCACTCATATCTCCTCCAGAAAGCGCGTTAGCCAAACCTTTTTTCATTTTGAAAAAAACACTCTCTTCGCCGTTTCCACCAATAACCGCCAATTCAATTCCCTTAAAATTTTTAACATGATCAATCATTGCCATAGTGTCTCCAATTAATCTCGTCTCTTCTTCCGCCTTCAATTTTCCCTGCAAAATCAAAATATTATTTCCAAGAACAATATTCAAAATTTTTCTAATTCTCTCGTCGCTACTAAGAGTTCGAATCTCGGAATAGGGTAAAAACTGAATAGAAAAACCTTTTATCTTTCCCAAATCATTTCCCCCCTTTTTATTTCCCATTTTATAAATAAGCTTTTTCGCTTTTTAACTTTACCTCTTTTTAACTAATCTAAAAACTGCTTCGTAAAAATCTTCAAGATTTTTACCTGTTCTTGCACTGATTCCAACAGTTTCATATTCTGGAAAAGCCGATTCAATTTTTTTCAAATCTGCCTTTTTTAAATCAATTTTATTTGCGACAATCAAAACAGGAATATCCCGCGCAGCCAAATTCCCGATAATAGTAATATTAACTTGATTATAAGGATTTTCCGATGAATCCAAAACAACAACTACCACATCCATATCATCCAACCATTTTATACTTTCAATAATTCCCTGAGTCGCTTCCTTCGCCCTTTTTTTCGCGTCATTTTTATTAACTTTATATTTCAAAAAATCTTCGTAATCAATCTTAGTCGCAATTCCGGGCGTATCAATCATTTTAAACATCATAGACTTCCCTTTATATTTTATTTCAACCTGTTCTTTAAACTGAACATTTCGAGTTTCGTGCGGAATTTTACTCACTGTTCCAATTTCTTCCCCTGTAAAATCCTTACAAATTCTATTAGCCAAACTCGTCTTTCCCGCATTCGGAGGACCATAAAAACCCATTTTTATTTCCTTATTTCCCTCCTTAAACAAACTCGAGAACATCCTACTAAAGAAATTCTTTAATATTTTTACCACCATATTATAAATTTGTCATTTAGCTTTATTAAGTTTTGTATAATTTTTCTTATATTTCTAAATCGGCATACCAGTTTTCTTCCCCGCGTACTTCTTCATAACATAACTAATTTTCTCAGAACTCCAGCCCGCCTTTTTCAAATTCTTTTCAATATCCGAATTATTCATTTTCTTTTGCTTTGAACTATGTACATAAGAAACCATATTATACAAATCATTCTTATTCGGAAACAAATGTGCCTCGTATTTTTTATCATACCAAATTTTCAAAAAGACATAAACTCCAACGCCAATTCCCAATAAAAGAATTAAAATTAAAGTAAACCAAACCCATTTAGAAATTCCTTCAACAATCTCTCCGCCACTACCACTCGAAACCGATAAATCTTCTAAAGCAGGAGAAATAAAAACCGGCAAATTTTCAAAACCAATATCCTGAGTTGTAGAAAAAATTATTTTCTTAACCGAATCCTTAATTTCAATTCCAACCGAACCAGATTTTTTCTTTTCCCCGTAACTTTTATCAAATTTCAAATTCTCCAAATCATCAACAATCAAATACGGAACCAAACCGCCCTTATTATTAAAACCCATTTCAAAAACATTTAACACATTAACTTTCTCGCCATCAATGTAAGCCGAATATTTCTTGTAACTAAAAGTAGATTCAAAATCATTATTATACCAGTAATAAATCGCGTCGACATATTGTTCGTTCGTCCCTTCTTTAGTTCCCGAACCAAGTTCTTCCAAAGCACTCAAATCAATTTTTGACTCCTCAAAATAAAACGGCGAATTCGCAAGACTCTCGCTAACATAAATTGATTGCGGAATATTAATATCTAAAAGCAAAGACAAAAGCTCCTCATAATTCGCATCACTGCTCGCCGAAGCGTTCTTTTTCTGAACATTCGCAATCGCAAGTTCAATATCACCCAAGCCCAAAGCACTCTTCAAAGAATCGCCATAAAAAACATTCTGAGCAGAAATAAAAGCAGAAACATTTTTCAATTGAGTTAATTTCTCAGTCATCAAAGATTGGGCCTTCGCCTTAGCCGGAAGCACCTCAACATCAAAAGTCCCAGTATAAGTCACATTCTTAGAATCCGTAAAATTAATTTTCAAATCGTAATCACCAGTTTCATTATATGTGTAAATTATATTCCCCACAGAAGTAGTTTTTTTATCGCCGTTTCCAAAATCCCAATTAAAGATTTTTATTGTTGTTTCATTCGTTTCTATACTATTTAAAACTCGGAATGGTTGAGAAAATCCCACATAAGTTACCGAGGGGTACACAAGAATTTCTGCTTCCGCACTAACACTCCCAATCGTAAAAACCAAAACCATCAAAACAAAAACAAATCCCGCAATTCTTTTTAACATTTTATTTTCTCCTTCTCCAAATAAAATAAACTAAAAACACACAAACAAAACTTATTATGAAATTATAAAATCCAAAGAAAGGAACCAACGCTCCCTGAGCACCGCACGGCACAAGTTTATTCAAAATTCCTCCACAAGTTCCATCATCAGGATTAGGTGTAGAAACAACCTTAATACTATCTCCCTGCTTAACGCAAGTTCCTATTTTTTGCTGACTCCAAGAGCAATCATCAAAAAGGGGAAGGCAATCTCCATCCAAACAATCGTCACAATTTGAATTTGCCGTAGGGCTCGCTTCAGTAATTGTTTGGTTACATTCGTTATTTTCCCAAACACATCCAAAAGTTCTGTCCATTGAACAAAGATCATCATACTTGTAAACATCTTCATCGAATCCAACATATGATTCATCCTCAACACAAGCATCTGCAGAAGTGTAATCAGAGCACATAAAAATTTCTCTTCCCATGCCACTAAAATCGAAATAAACAACCTGACTTTGATAATATACTATATTATTATCATTTTTATCTACAACTTTAAAATAAATTTCCACTTTTCCATCTTCTCCAGCAGACTCAATCGCATTTACTATTTCCGGAGTTAATTCCATCTCCTCACTAATTGTCCCCTCTCCTAAAACAAAATGCCCAAGACCGACCGGAGCATCACCAATTTTTACAACATTATCTTCGAATGGATCTTCTTCCCACAAATCAAAATAAACTTGTTTATTATAATAATCTATTTCAGGATTTTCCAAAACAAATTTCATTTTATAACCTGCATCCAAACTAATTCTTGCAGTCTTTGTACTAGATAAAAAAGCTCCATTAGGATCAGCGATATAAACATTTAGAGCTCCAGAAGAAGGAACACAAGTTCTATCCGCACAAGTTTCTGTAGGAGCACATGCAGGATCACAATCATCATCTGAATCTTCACAACCACCTGTTGAAGGATTACAAGTTTCTCCAACCTCACAATTAACATTTGCACAAAGATCATCAACTACAACATCAACATCACACCAGATCTTCACAGGATAATTAGCATCATTTTCATAAGAAATATGTGCATTGGTTTCATCGGACAGACTTAACAAAATATTTTTCCCTGTAATTGGAATAGATGTTCCAACTTCACAATTCATCTGAGAAAAATCCAATTTATTATTAATATAATGTTCAAAATCTGAAGTAAAAGCATGAGCATTGTCCTGACTACTGAGATAAACTAAAACGTTATCGTAAGCTCCAATATGAACCTCATCACAAACAACAGCCCAATCATAAATATTTAATGATATATCTCCTCCAGTTCCAACACCAATCTCTCCATGAGCATTTGTCGGCGAAGATAACCTAACAATAGTCTTTTCTGGATTTGAAGCTCCATATGGATCATTAGTCAAACGACAATCAGAACTAACAAACCCAATTAAAAATAATCCCAACACCAAAACTAAAAAACCTCTTTTCAAATCCATAACAATTAATAGTATTCTTTGTTTAAAAATATTCTTATCCCTTCACAACAAGCAAAGGTTTCAATCTAACAACCAATTTTCCAATTCCAACCTCGTGCGAAACCCGAACAACCTCGTCAACATCTTTGTAAACTTCCGGAGCTTCCTGCGACAAACCTTTCAAACTTCCAGCCTCGACCAAAATTCCTTTCGATTTTAATTTCTTTTTAACATCTTCTGCATTAATATTTTTCGAAGCAAACGCTCGGCTCGAAATTCTTCCTGCTCCGTGTGCCGTCGAACCAAAAGAAATTTCCTCCGCTTTTTTCGTCCCAACCAAAACATAAGATGAAGTTCCCATCGAACCAGGAATTAAAACTGGCTGACCAACTTTTCTATAATCCGACGGAATTTCTTTTCTCCCAGGACCAAAACTCCGAGTCGCACCTTTCCTCATAACCAAAATTTCTTTTTCCTTTCCCTCAATTTTATGTTTTTCAAACTTCGCAATATTGTGACACACATCATAAACAACGTCCATTTTTATTTTAGGAAAATAATGTTTCAAATTCTCCCGCACCCAATGTGTAATTAATTGTTTATTTGCAAAACCAAAATTAGCCGCACACGCCATCGCCGACAAATATTTTTTTCCCAACTCAGATTTAATCGGCGCGTTAACAAGTTCCCTATCAAATTTCGGATAACCATATTTAATTTCCATTTCTTTAATATAATCCGACGCAACCTGATGACCCAAACCACGCGAACCGCAATGAATCATAATCGTAATCATTCCTTTTTCCAAACCAAAAACTTTCGCAACCTTTTCATCAAAAACCTCGTCGACGATTCCAATTTCTAAAAAATGATTTCCCGCACCCAAACTTCCCAACTGCCCCATACCTCTTCCTCGTGCTCTTTGCGAAACATCTTTCGGATTCGCGTTCGGCAATTTCCCGTTATCCTCGGTATGCTCATAATCTTCCTTAAATCCATAACCTTTTTTCACAGCCCACTGCGCACCTTCTCTCAAAACTTCATCCAATTCATCTTTACTCAATTTCAATTTTCCACCTTGACCAACACCTGACGGCACAGCCCTAAAAACCGAATGCAAAATTTCATCTTTATTTTTCAAATCCTTTTCTTTCAAATTTGTTTTTAACAATCGCACGGAACAATTAATATCATAACCAACTCCTCCAGGAGAAATAACACCTTTGTCAACATCAAAACCTGCGACTCCTCCAATCGGAAAACCATAACCTTGATGAGCATCCGGCATCGCCAACGACGCCTTCAAAATCCCCGGCAACATCGCAACATTTTTTATTTGTTGAAGAGTTTTATCGTCCTCAATATTTTTCATAAGCTTCTCGCTAGCAAAAATCCGAGCCGGAACATTCATCCCATTTTCCATAGGAATTTCATAAACATTCTCAGATATTTTTTTCATAAATTCTTCAAGAAATACAATCATTTAAATCTTACTAAACATCCAAAACAACCTGCGCAACCCATTTTTCATTCTCTTCCCGAACAAACATTTCATTATATGTAATCGCTTTAACATCATTACTAAATTTATATTTCGACGCCGTATCTCCCAAAACCATCGCACTCAAAGTCCCATCTTTTATTTCAAGACTTTCAATTTTCCCCACAACAAAATCCTCAGCATCGAGCAAATACAAAAATTCCTCTAAAAAAGCATAAAGCAAACTCACATCGTCCTCGCCACCAACACGGATTTTCCTTTTGGAAATATCTTGAATTTTAACTTTTTCTGTAACAACTTCCATCAAAGCCAAAGCCGAATTCAAAAACGCCTCTTCCTTATTTTTTCCAAACGCCTGAAATTTAACATCTGCCATATGCTCCAGAAATTTATATTTAATTTTAAGTTTATTCATCTAAATAACCCAACAAAATAATTTTAATTGTTTCGGATTAAATGTGGTTTCATCGACAGCAATAGCAACCGCATGAGCATAAATATTTTTATCTGTTGGAACATCTTCGCTGTCCTCGCTTTTTAATTCACAAATAGCATCCAACGCACAAACTTTTGCAACACACTTCAAATAATCCGGAAGTCTTTCATCTATTTTTATTACCGTTTTATTAGTATCTGTAAGCACGTCCCCATCAGTTATTCCCAAAATCTCCGTCCTTAAATCTTCATTCAATTCAATCTCTCTCAAAATAGAATTCTGCACTTCGTAAATTTTCTCCGAATTACTGCTCTTCCCGATGTAACCCTGATTTATCACAATCAACAACGCACCTGCAACTAACAAAACTGAAATGAACGCCTCCACAATTTTCACCCATCCTCGTTTATTTTTCATTTACCACACTCTTATGAACAAAACGCCATACTTTATATTTGCTTTGTCATCAATATAACTTAATAAAATTTCATCAGTATAAATATTTACACTTTCCGGAGGCTTCTGCTCATACCTAATAACCTCGCCATCATCCGGCGTAAAAACAAAATCAAAATCCCCCTCAATAATTTTCAAAGTGTCTTTCTTCAGAGTTTCATAATAACCATCAGTTCCCAACGAACTATTTGTTTCATTAATCAAACTATAAAAAACATATTCCTTCGTGCTAACGGAACCAATTGCTGTATTCGTTAAGCCCTCTTCGCAATTCACAGAAGTTTGAAGTGTTTCAAGAGCAGTAGAATAATACAATTCTTTCACACCAATCATAGTAATATCTTCATTAACACTAATTCCCACCAAATTATCTCCTGCTTTTGCAACATACCCATAATCTTCACTACCAATATCCAAATCAGTTTTCGCCAAAGTTATACAGTTTCCATCCTCATTCTTAAAAATAACCTTAGTCAACTCCGTCGAAAAATTCTGAACCAAACTAACTTTCAAATTTTCCAACAAAACTTTTTTACTTTCATCAACTTTCAAAACAGGTTGCAAAGTCGAATACAAAAAAACCAAGAACGTAACAAAAACCACGAACGACAAAACAATTCCAACATGTGAACCTTTTTTTCTCATCATTTTAAATGAACAACCTCGCACCTGCAGACACGATGAAAGCCATAATCACCAACGCGAAAGAATGTTTAACACCTGCCTTCACACTTCCCTCGGACAATTTACCAATTGCCAGCCCACTAAAAAATCCCTGAGCCAAAAGCAAATATAAAAACGAACTCGAAATTTCCGCCTGACTTATTCCCCCGCCTCCAGCAGTAACTCCCGTAACGCCAAGCCCACCGCTCCCAGTATTCAAATCCGCAATTCCCGAAACCATCGGCAAAATTTTAAATTGCATAACTAAAATAATAACAATAAAAATAAAAAAGATAATATAACCTTGAACAACTAAAGTCGAAATCACAGCTTTCCTCTCCTTTTTTAATTTATCCGACAAACTAACAGCCTCGGCAACCGACTCCAAAATCTCCCCAATATCTCCGCCCGCTCTCTCTGCCTGACCAATTAAAGTCAACGCCCGCGAAATAGTTTTATTTTTTACATCTTTAGAAAAAGTCTCCAACGCAACATTCAACGGAATTCCCATACTAATCTGATTCGCAAGTTTGTTAATATTCTCGCTCAAAACCCCATAAGGTTTATTTTTAACATTAAGAATACTTTTACTTATCGGCGTCCCGGCTTTAACACTCTCAACCAAATTCCGCGCGAACTCCAAAAACATTTCTTCCTTCTCGCCCGCAACACGATTTTCATTTATTAAAGTAATCACAAAAGGCAAAGCCCCGACCAAAATCCCCACGCCAATTATCAAAAAGAAAGCATTCGAGCTCATAAATAAAAGTGAAATAAGCAAGATAAAAACACCTGCTCCAATTCCTGAATAATGTAATTTATTTAATTCCATCTAACCCGCCCCCTCCGGCTGTTTCAAATGCAAAAACATTATAAAAACAAAATTTATCAACGAAACTCCCGCAACCATAATTAAACTAATCATCCCAGTACTTAAAGAAATTCCAAGCCCACTAATTTTCATCATCATCAGCAACAACATTAAAATCATCGGCGCGGCAATCACAACACTGATATAAATATCCATAAAAGTCTCCGACGCCCGAGTCTGTTTTTCTCTGTCAAGTTTATACTCAAACATAAGCGTCTCCGCCCGTTTATTAAAAAACTCCGTAAGATTTCCACCCGAATTTATCGAAGTCGCAAGCCCGTTAAAAATCTCCGCAAGTTTCCGACTTGAACAATTAAACGCCCGATTCCTCAACGCTGTAACCAAATCATAACCCAAAACATTTGTCTCATTAAGTAATTTAATCAATTCCTTCTCGGTATAAGGATATTCGTGCGTCGAAACAACAATACTAAAAATTTTACTCGGTTCAATCATCGAACCCGAAATTGAAGCCATGTGAATCGTCGCGAAAGGAAGTTCTCGGTCAATCCGTGCTTCAATAGATTTTTTCTCCAAAGAAGGATAAACAAACATCGAAATAAAAGTCACCGCAGGAATTAAAACAATAATCCAAACAAACATAACCATCCGACTCAAAAATCCTTCTCCCGCAAAAACAATCATTGGAAACGGATCAAAACTAAAAAACAAAAAGAAAATAAAAAAAAGAAACCCAACTCCAGCAGAAATCAAAGTCGTCAACAAAATCAAAGAAATATAATTCACCGGAAGAAATTGCAGATTAGATTTAATTAAATCTCTTTTCATAGAATCAAAAGCTTTATTGTCCACAAGCACCGAAGATTTTTTGTAAAACATTTTACTCGCCAACTGAACATAATTATTTGGCTTTGCCTCAACATCTTTTTCCTCTTTCTCTTTTTTCTCCTGTAATCTTTTCAAAGTTTCCTTTTCAAAATCCGTAAGCCGATATTTCTCGTCCATCTTCCTCGCCAACAATTTTTTTTCTCGAACTTCTACCTTTGAAAGCTTTCGCACCCCTTTAACCATAAAAAATAGAAACAAATTAGATTATTAAATATTCCTATTGAATCCCGTATTCTTTCAAAACTTCCAAAGGTTTTTTATAATAATTATTTATGATTTCCTGAACTTTTTCAAATCCAAAAACTCCCTGAACTTGCATCTTATGCAAAAGTTGAACTCTTCTGGCAAATTCCCTTTCCAATTCTTCTCTTTTAATTCCATACCGTTTCATAATTTTTTTAAAAATATGACTATTACTTTTAAAATAAAATTGGTCTTCCCCAGGACTCCAAACAAAAGGCGTGTTCGTAATTGCAACCCCTTTTTCACTAACATTAATTATCTCAACAATTTCTTTCAACTTTCTCGTGTCTTGTTTTTTAACAATCGCGTGAGTCATAATACAAACACAATCCAAAACATTCAACAGCGTCGGTGAAAGTTCAATCGGCGGAGTTTCCAATCTTTGAATAACAGTCTCAACCGAGTCCGCGTGAATAGTTCCAATCGACGAGTGTCCTGACGCCATACCCTGAAAAAGAACATTCGCTTCCTTTCCCCTAACCTCACCAACAATTACATAATCAGGAATCTGTCTAAAAGAACTTTTCAACAAATCAAACAAAGTAACTTCTCCAGCTGTCCCGCCTCCAGTCGCACCACGCACAACACTCGGCAACCAATTCTCCCTCGGCAAATTCAACTCACGAGTGTCCTCAATTGAAACAACTCTATCTTCCGGCGGGATAAAAAACGCAAACGCATTCAACAAAGTCGTCTTACCCGAACCCGTTCCACCAGCGATAAGCACGTTCATTTTATATTGTACAAGCATCCAAAGATACGCCAACATTTCAGGACTCAAAGTTCCAAACTCAATCAGCTGAGGCGGAGTCCACGGCGTTTTAGTAAATTTACGAATTGTAAAAGTCGGACCTCTACTCGTAATATCTTTCGTATAAGTCGCATTAACCCTCGAACCATCCGGCAAACTCGCATCAAGAATCGGATTCGCGTAAGAAATATATCTTCCACTTCTCTGCGCCAACTTTTCAACAAAACTTTCAAGAACCGTAATATCATTAAAAATCAAATTCGTTTTAACATTTCTATAAACACGATGAATCATATAAAGCGGAGTATCGACGCCGTTACACTCAATATCCTCGACGAAATAATCTCTCAGCAACGGGTCAAGTTCATTAAACCCGATAAAATCCCGACAAAGATAATAAAAAATCTTCCGATAACTTTCATAAGGAATATTCATCCCTAACTCCACCGCCAAAATTTTAAACATTCTATCAATATAATCCATCAACTCCGAAATATCTTTCTGAATAACTTTATCAAAATTAATCATATTCTTAATCGCAATAATTAATTCGTCTTTCTGCTTTTTCTCAACATCTGTCAAAGCTGGTTCCTCGACATCATAAATAACTTCAGAAGTTTTTGCATTCCAATAAACGTGTGCAAACGCAAACGGCGACACCAACGCGTACCGAACATTAATCCGCGACTTGTCCAATTGTTTCTTCATCGTCGGAATCTGCGGATTATAATTTATCTCGACCTTCGGGTAATTTCTAATATCGTTTTGAACTTTCGTCACCATCTTCTTTAAAGTATAAGATAAAAATAGTTTATTAATTTAATGCTTGTTATCTTTTACAGCACCAGTCGGGAGAATCATCACTTGTATTATGATAAGTTAAATTAGTTTCAACACCCGAAGAGTCTCTGGTAAATATATCTGCAAGTGGCCTTACTCCTGGCTCGCTAACGCCACCTTTTTCATAAACAATCTGAGTTCCATCTGGAGACCAAGAGGCTTCATATCCATAGGGCAAGGGTGTAGTTTCGCCATTGCTGAGATCCATAATATCCAACCCCTCAAGAATAAGTTTACGACCATCTGGAGAAATAATATTATTAATTTTTCCAGCAAATTCCACCGGCTCAAGACTTATTTTTGTAAGTCCTGTTCCATCAGTATTTATCGAATAAATGTGTTCATCATATTCTTGGCTATGCACAAGATAGATTGTCTTTTCATCATTTGACCAACCGAATGAAATATAAGGTTCATTATCTCCAAGAATACCTCCCATTACTTTTGTTTCTTCTCCACCATTAACCGAAGAGAAATAAACCCCGTCATAAGTTTCCGAGTCAGAATTAACTCGTGTAAACACAACTTTGTCTCCTTTTGGAGAGATGATTGGAAAGAGATCACACATAGCATTTTCCGAAGTATTTTCCGTAATATTAAATCTTTCAGTTCCATCGGCATTTATCTTAACAACGTTACAAAAAAGATCCTTATCATCACTATAAACAAGAATATTATCAACAGGGGATAAAGAAAACAGAGGATCATTATCATCTCCCTCATACCCGCTCGAAATTTTTACAATATCGCCCCCGTTGGAATTCATTGTATAAAGTTCTCTCCGCCCACTTCTATTAGATACAAAAGCAAGCCCGCTACCGTCGGAAAACCACAAAGGAAAAACATCCTCCGAAGAATTATTTGTAATTCTCATTAAATTTCCTCCGCTCGGAGACATAGTATAAATTTCAGAGTTCCCGTCTCTAAAAGAAACAAAAGCAATTTTTCCATTATATCCTGTGATACACCCAAAATGAATCTCCTCATCCCCGTCGTCACAATCTGTATTATTTGTAGAATATCCCGACGGCAAATTTTCCCCAGAACATATTTGTTCCAACGGAGAAAAGTTATCTCCATATCCATCTCCATCAAAATCTATATACCCTTCTAAAAATTGATAAACAGAATCATCCGAATCATTACAATCAGTCCCTAAACATTCTGAACCCTCGCCGTAACCATCCAAATCTGCATCCACGCAATCTAAACAATTATCATAAACACTTCCATCAGAATCATCACAATCTAAATTATTTCCCGAATATCCCGACGGCAAAGTCGCACCAGAACAAATTTGTTCAAGCACTGAAGAATTATCTCCGTAGCCATCCCTATCAAAATCTAAAAATCCTCCTAAAATTTGATAAGCCGAAACATCAAAATCATCACAATCGCTTCCCAAACAATCAATACCTTCACCATAATTATCTAAATCATTATCGACGCAGTTTGGACCTGAAGAATTATTCGAAACACCCCAAGAAGGATTAAAATCCCCGTTCGGGTTATCTGTCAATTTAAATAAATGATTTCCATCTGAGTCAATCATATATAACTGGTGTGGTTCTCCGCTTGCACCCTCGTCAAAAACTATCGAGTGCCCACTTGGGGACCAAGAAGGGTTTCCACTTATTTCATTACTACTTGTCAATCGAGCTGGATTACTTCCATCAGAATTCATTTTCCAAATATTCATTCTACTATCCATGCTCTGTGAAAATGCTATCTGAGTTCCATCTTTCGAAAATTCAGGGGTATCCCCTCGAGCAGTGTAAGTTGTTAACTGAGTAATATTAGAACCATCAGAATTCATTTTCCAAATTTTTCCAAGACCAATTCTTTGAGAACAAAAAGCAATCTCGCCCAAAGAAGACCAAGAAGGATCGACGTCTTCCGATTCAAAAGTTAATTGTGTCAACCCAGTTCCATTGTCATTTATCACATAAAGGTTTCCTCTTTTTTCATAAACAATCTTATTATCCTGAGACCAAGACGGATTTTGTTCAGAATCATTCAAGGTAGAAGTTAATCTTACCAAATTAGAACCATGAACATCCATAATATAAATATCGCCTTCTCTCGAGAACGCAATCCTCTCGCCATCCGGAGAAATAGAAGGATCTATCTCTGTCAAAGAATTATTTGTTAATTGAACTATGTTAGAATTATCCCCCTCCATAATTTTGATTTCCAAATCATTTCCATCATATGAAGAATAAACTATTTTCCCATCAAAAGTAATCATCTCTGGATTAGATTCAACCTCACAATTCCCCGTCCCAACATTACATTCATAACCTGAAACGCAACCAGTATCGACGCAAGTTTCAACAACTTCTTCAGAGCTCGCAATAATCTCTTCAAAGTCAATTGGCGTAGCTTCATAATCCACAAGAGTCTTACCAAGAATTTCTACTTTCATTCCAACTCTCGCTTCAGCCCCAAGATACAAATCCCAGTTCGGGATATCCGCATCAAATCTAAAGGATTGAAACACGCTCGCGTTCGGACCAACAACGCCATAAAGTAAAAAATCCGCCCAAAGTCCCAAATAAGTTTCCACATCAACATTTGCATTCATAATTGGTGCATTAAAATCATAATTATAATCATAGTCTTTTAAAATTTTCCAACCATTATCATATTCGATTCCTGCAGTAAACTCAGCAAATTGCGAAACGCCAACTTTCAACTCTTTTCCTTCCCCATCAGCACCAACTCGCAATTCAATATGGGGAGTAAAATAAATTGGAAAACAAACAGTCCAAGGATTAGGAACGCAAGTAGCAAGAGTTGGCAAATCATACTCTACCAAAGTAACTCCATCACTCATTCTAAATCTTTCAGCCGTCGATTCAATACTTAATGCCGAGTCCTCACTTCCAGTCAAACCAATCAAGGCATAATTTAATTTCCCCCATTCAATGTCCGCCTCAAATAATAATTCAGAATCAAATTTTATGTGGCCATTCGCAAAAACTTGATCATCAATCGTTCTTTTATTTCCATCATAATCAAAAAGCACGACGTCAACTAAATCAAAACTAAAAAGTTCTGCTTGCGGAGTAAAAGTCACGCCCTTTCTCAACTTTTGCATTGAAGCACCCTCGGGGGACAATTTCATTTTAATTCTAATTTCTGCATTTTCAAAAGCATCTTCCAAAGTCGCCTGTGACGTTTCAAGAATCTTCCCTTCATCTTTGACGCTTTCAACTTTTCTCAAAACACCTCTCGGCACAGTATCGTTAAGCCCACTAATCACATCCCCCACATGATAATTTGTAGAACTATCAAACGTGAAAACACCATCGCTGTATGACCATTCCCCTTTAGAAAAATTATCCTCCAAATTATAAGCCCCATTCTCCCCCGAAGGATTATTAATCGTAATTGGATTTATTTCCTTTCCAGTTTTTTCATCCCCCGAACCAGAACCACAATATGAACTCATCGCAATAGCACCAGCCAATAAAATATTTTTTCCCTTACGCAAAATTCTCTCGAGACTCATAAGCAATTCAACAAAAACCCTTATTTAAACATTATCATAAAAGAAATATTAATAAACCATTTTCTCTTTAAGACTTAATGCAAAAGAGGGGGCAATTTTATTTGTTAGCAGCGATAGTAATAATCGCGGTCATCGTAGGGTTCGCAGGAGTATCAAACTACACCCAAGTCCGGTCGCACGAAACAGTTTACAACGTCGGCGAAGAACTCGGAATCGAAGGCGGAAATGTTGTAGAATATGGAGTTAGTGAAGGTGACATTCAAACTACAAAATTTATAGATGATTATTCTCAATATGCTGATGACCCAAATCGAGATATAATTTTTATTTTTGGAACTAAAGATACTCTTGTCGGATATACTTATGAACAACTTGTAACCGGGGGAATTTTTTTTGCGGGGAGTACGGGAATTACGGGAACAGAAATAACTACTGGAGAAAAAGTACCAATAAATAGTGAAGTAGATATGCAAGGAAATAAAATAACAATTTATTATAAAGACGAAACAGAAACAGAAATCCCCTATGAATTTAAAATTAAACCAGGAGAAAACTTTTACTTCGTCGTTATCCAAGACATCGGCGACGAGAGAATAATTATTAAAAGCAAATGAAATTAAAAAAAATAAAAAAACAAAATAAAAAAGCAGTCAGCCCGATGATAGCATACATACTCCTCGTCGTCGGAGCAATCGCAATGGGCGGACTCGTTTATCAATGGATGAAATCATATGTCCCAGCCGACGAAGTAAAATGCGACGACGGAGTCTCAGTCTTAATTGAAAGTGCAAATTGCGTGGGAAGCCTCCAAGCAGGATATAGTTTAGAATTAGAAATAAAAAACAACGGAAGATTCAGCATTGCAGGAGTTTATGTCAAAGCAACGAAAGATACGGAAGCAAAAATAGCTACAGTGGATTTGACAGACAATGAAAATGGAATTTATTTTTATGGAACATCAGGGGGAGTTCCACCAGCAACTAAAACAAATTCTTTTCCAACCACTGATTTGGAGAATATTTTAAGTATTAATTTCCCTCCATTAATGATTCCCACAGATGAGAAGAAAGGAATTCCAAATCCAACAGATGGTTTCTATGTGGAAGTCACACCAATGCAATATAAAGTGGTAAATAACAAAAACACCGAGGCATTTTGCGGAAGTGCACAAGTTCGAAGTTTGGTTGTGTGTGAAGATTCTTCTACAGCTTCTTAAGAAAAAAATAGAGTATAGAAATCTTTAAATAATCCCTTTTGTTAAGAAAAACATGAGAAGTTACAGTACAAAAACAACTACATATGAAGTTTTCAATGCAAAAATGACTATAGATACATCTGCAGATTTATCTCTTTCTGGAAGCAATAATATGTGTAAGCCATGCCAATGTAATTGTAGGACTTGTATTGGGGGAAGAGCGCCAGCAGATGAAACTTTTAATGAGGCTGAAATTGAAAATGCATTGGAACAACTTTTAGCTGCGTAAAATTGATGTTTTTCTCTGAAACATTTAATAAAAATTATGGAAAAGAAATTAAATCTAAACTTTTGTAATTTGATATATTCTTCAGAGGATGTTGAAATTGAAGATGAAAAAAATATTCTAATTAAAGCATATGAAATAAACAAAACATTTGCAAAAATAGAAATTCCAAAATTTGATGTTAGACTTATTTATTCAAGAAAAGAATTTAACAAAATTTGGGGGATGGAAACTAAAGATTATATTTCTGCATTTACTAAAGATGATAATATTGGGATTTTTGCCCGAGGAGTTTTTGAGAAAGAAACTAGATGGGAAAAAGAAGAATTTGAAATAGCATTAATTCATGAAATAAATCATCTTTTTTATCAAGAATTAAGGGATGATGAATATGATCCATTATGGTTATCTGAAGGTTTAGCAACATTTATGCAACATGGAAAGAAAAAATTTAATTATAAAGATAAATTAGAAATAAAAAAAGAAATTTTAAATCAATCTTTCGAGGAAATGACTTTTGAAAGTTACCAAGTATTTACCTTATTTGTTGAATATTTAATTTTGGAGTTTGGAGAAGATAAAATTTTAAAATTAATTGAAGGATTAAGTAATGGAGAGGTATTAAATAATCTTTTTCAGGAGTTTTATAAAAAATCTTTTGAAGAATTAATTGAAGATGGAAACAAATACCACGAAATTACTCGAAGTTGAAGATTTTAAGAATGCTTACCAAGAAACAGAGATTCCCCATTGCAAGTATCTAAAAATAAAATCTCCTCTTGCAACGCAGTTTGAATTAACTTCGGGGTGCAATCAAAAGTGTATTTTTTGTTATAATGTCTGGAAAGGGATTTGTTCAAAACAAGATTCAATTATATTATCCAAAGAAGAACAATTAGAAGTTATCGATAAACTTATCGAAAATGAAATCTTTGATATTATCTTTTCTGGAGGGGAACCACTTTTAGTAGGCTGGTTAGAAGAGTTAATTGAAAAATGTTCAAAAGCAAAAATGTACACAACAATAATCACCAATGCTGTTTTAATGGATAAAGAACGGGCAAAAAGTCTCAAGGAAGCCGGGCTAAATGATTTGCAAATTTCAATCCATCACTATAAAGCTAAAATAAATGATAAATTAACCAATCTTCCCGGGTCTTTTGATGAAACAATTAAAGGAATAAAAAATTCTTTGGAAATATTTGGAGTTGAAAATATAAATATTAATATGGTTGCCTTGCCTGAGACATATAAGGACGTTTACAAAATGGCTAAATTTTTGCATTCAATCGGAATTAGTTCATTTAGTGTTGGCACCCCTTCTGCAACGGGGGAAATGAAAAAGAATAAAAATTTAGTTATAAATAAAAAAATGTTTTTAGAAATTTATAGTCAATTAAGGAGGACAAAAAAAGATTTTAATATGCATGTTGGTTTTTCTGGAGGATTTCCCCTTTGTATACTTCCTGAGATTAATGAAGATGTTTTATTGATGGTTGGAAATTATTGTGATGCAGGTTTAAATCAAATCATTATTGGTCCAAGTGGCGAGTTAAGACCTTGTGTTTGTCTTGGAGAAAATTTAGGAAATATATTAAAAGATGATCTAAAAGAAATCTGGAGTAAAAATAATTTTTTGTTAAATATTCGAGAAATGAAATTTGTTCCCAAGGAATGTAGAGGATGTCAATATATTTCAATTTGTAGAGGGGGATGTCGTGCATCTGCCCAAGGATATTTCGGAAAATTAAATGCAATCGATCCCTTAATGGAAAATGAATAAAGACTTTATAATATTTAAAAATCCTAATTTAAGATTTAGGCAAGAGGATTTTGGAGGGGTTGCAAAACTTAAATTAAAAACTTTAATTCTCAATAGACAGCAATATAAATTAATTACTGGGATAAAAAAATTTTTAGTTTACAATAAATTAGGAGATTCAGAAAGAAAAATTGCAGATAAGCTAATTGAGAGGGATATTTTTCTAAAAATTGATTTAACTCGGGCAAGAGAATTAGGATTTAAGGATTAGGAATAACGATTTTTCAAGAGAGAAATTACCTCCTTATTAATCCAAAGAATTTAAAAATAACAAACTCATCATTATAACATGAAAAAGAAAAGAGGTTTATCTCCGGTCATCGCAACAGTTCTATTAATCGCCATGGTCGTCGTCATAGGAATGATAGTTTTTTTATGGTTCCGAGGAATGAGCCCAGAAGCAATAATGAAATTCGGAGAAAACATCGAACTCGCTTGCAACAAAATAAATCTCGAAGCAAGTTTCTCTGGCAACAATTTAGTAATCTCGAATTTAGGAAACATCCCAATCTCTGGAATGAAAGTTAAAATTTATGACAGCGAGGGAAATTACGAAAGCAAAGTTCTTTCAGGATTTAAGCAATTAGATAAAGGTGGAGTTTCAGAATCAGAATTATCTGTGGATGGTGGCACAAAATTGTTCTTAACTCCAGTCCTAACTGGTGAAACAAAATCCGGAACAAAAGAATACACTTGTAAAAATATTGAATATGAAGTTTTAATAGAAAATGAATAATAAAGCACTTTCTGGAGTTGTAACAACAGTAATTATGATTGGCCTCGTCGTCGCGGCAATTTCAATCGTGTGGGTTTTTGTAAATAATTTAGTAACCGATGAAATTGCTGGAGCCGAATCTTGCTTCGAAGTTTTTGACCAAATAAAAATAGGGGAATATACTTGTATGAAAAAAGGAATTATTCCAGATACTGTTCCTCCAGAATACAAAAATCTTTATTTAAGACTTTCAATCAAAGTTGGAACTACTGATTTAGAAGAACTTTTAGTTTCTATTGGAGGAACTGAAGAAACAAAAAGTTTTAGATTAACAAAGGAAGGCACAAGTGAATCTTTTTTAAGTTCAAAAGAAAATGGAGAATATGGAGACAAAGTTTATCTTCCAGAAAAAGAATCGGGTAAAACATATTTTATTGATATGGATACTTTTTATATTCACAATCCTTACAAAATAGAAATAACCCCCATAGTTGAAGGAGAATCTTGTGATATTGCGGATGTATATTTAGAAATTCCTGAGTGTGATGATCTGTATTTCAGTTAAAAAAATTTATTCAACATATCTAATTATTGTTCCATCTTTTCCAACAGCAATTTCTCCCTCGACACTATACAAAGCATTTCCGGAAGGGTTTGATATTTCCTCAAAATTATCTCCATGAAGATATAAAATTGTTCCATCAGTTTCATCCTGTTTTCCTCCAACTGCCCAAATTCTTCCTTGTGAATCTTCAGAAATTCCATGAACCCAGTAACTTGTAGGAATTGTCTTTTTATTCCAATTATTCCCATCATATTCAAAAATAGCACCATTTCCAGGGTATCCATTAATTCTTCCTGTTGCAAAACTACCTTCCAAGTCTTCTAACTCTGAACTAACATAACTCTCATCCCAATCTTCTCCTCCATTTTGAGAATTATACAAATAAGTACTCTTTCCAAACACCCAAACATCATTCGCAGAATTGACTTCAACTTTTCTGTAACTTATATCTGTGAAAATGGAGTAAGTATTCATTTCTTCCATAGC
Source organism: bacterium (assembly GCA_036787775.1). GTDB lineage: Archaea > Nanobdellota > Nanobdellia > Pacearchaeales > GW2011-AR1 > DAIQOR01. Next base: position 217,587 of record DAIQOR010000001.1, read on the forward strand.
ATTCGGATTAGAAGAAGTAACCCTCGCAATTAAATCATCTGTAGCACCAAACCAAATACCTGTTTCAGCATTTCCATCACAACTCAACCATTGCTCGTTTCTAACCGTGAGATTTACAAAATTCTCTAGAGTGGTACCATTTGAAGTGTACATTGTATCAAAAACATTAGGAATAATAAACAACCTATTCTCATCTCCACAAACATCATTTATATTCGCTGTTGTTGTCAAATAAGTTTCCTTGTGCCAATAATTTCCATTCAAACTATGAATCAAAGTTCCATTTTCTCCCCAAGCAAAATATGAATTTCCAATTTTTTTAATTCCTGTAAGATTTTCTGTCGTCGGAGAAACCAAGTTCATCCAAGAGCCAGTCAAATAAAAAGGGTCTACATCGCAATCATTAGTCACATCATTACAAATATATCCGTCGTCACACCCTGTCACATCACAACCAGAAACAGTATCATCGTCGTCATCTCCAGTAGGATTTATTTCACAAACATAATCCACATTACAAAAATAACCCTCTCCACAATCAGGTTCACAAGTTTCAACAACATTTGCATCGCAAAGCAAAGTTTCCAAATTACAAGTATAACCTGAATCACATCCAGTCACATCACAACCAACAACAACATTCTCCAAGCAAACTAAACTTTCCAAATCACAACTATAACCTTCTTCACAAGCAGGCTCGCAAGTCTCAACAACCTCACAAACATTTGTTCCAAGAGTATAAAACCCTTTCTTAGCTAAAGAAGCAAATTCCCATTTCCCCCCGTCGCTGTCATCACAATCACCCCCCAAATCACAAGACTCCCCGTAACCATCTAAATCCCCATCAACACAAGAATCACACCCAGTTTCAGTGTAATTATTCAAATCATTGTCACAAGAATCATCTGATTGAACACACTCTCCGCTTGCATCATAAGCATGCCCGTCGTTATCATCATCCATACACCCCCGAGGTGTCAAAGCATAAAATCCCCGACAATCATTATTCGCAATAAAATCAAAACTAAAACTTCCCGCTCCTTTCTTTCCCCAAAACTTACCCCAAGAATTTCTAAATGTAAATCTTTGCAAGTCATCGTCGTAACCAGTAACCAAAACAGAATGGAAACCAATAATTTCCCCATCAACATTTTCAATAACTCCAACATCGTTTCCATTGTTAGCATTCCATTTAGCATTTTTGTAAACAGGCACAGTTAAAACCACATTCGCATCATCAGAAAGTGCCGATTTCAAAGCATCAACATTATAACCCGGAACGTAAAAAAAATCCATCGTTCCCCATTTCGCCTCGTAAACAAGTTCCTCGTCAGAAGGTTGCGAATCAATCACATTTTTAACATTCTTAGAATATTCCCAAACAGAAAAAGGCACAATCAATTGATTCATTAAACTATTAAACGCCGCCGAAACATACCACCCCCCTGACAAAGCCTGTTCCAAAGTTTTGTTCCCTTTCCCATTAAATAAAAGATGTGGCTCACTAAGTCTCTTAATAGAATTAAAATCCCCTAACTCTTCACACAACATCGCCTCTAAAGCAAGAGTTGTCGACTCAGAAACGCAAGTCGGCAAAATCCCCTGGTCATGAACTTCCAAACATTCATTAGCAAAATATTCCTCTGCATTCTCTGCACTCTTAGGCAACATCGGAGCCGAATAAACTTTCTGAACTTTAAAATTTCCAGTTTCAAATTCTGCAGGTGCTTGAGGAGCATCCATAAGACACACAACATTCCCCTCACCAGCATCAAACTCAACACATTTACCGACGCTACCAGCTTCAACAGTCAAAGCATCAAATTGAGTATAATCAGAAATATTTGGAGACAATCCTTCAACAACAGGAGTTGGTTCACTCACAGGTTTGTTCTCCGAATCAGAATTACCGCAAGAAATCATCGACGCTGCCAAAATAGGAGTCAAAGCAGTCGCTAAAACTTTCCTTCCAGTCTTCTTACCAAACTTCAAAAGCCCATCTAAATTCATCACTTTAGAATGAATCAAAAGTATTTAAATTTATCGTTAGGCGAAACCAACATCAATAGAAATCTTATTACTCAAATAGACACAAGAACTATCTACACATTTAGCTTTAGCAGTAGTTGAATCATATCCCTCTGGATAACTCGTACAAGTAGAAGAATCAGAACAAGAAACTCCTGTTCCTACCTCAACATTTCCTTTATTCAAAAAACTTATTTTATGAATTGTCGTCGTCGTCCCAATTTCTTTTTCAGCAGCTTCACTATCCCCTCCAAATTGAAGATCATAATTATCATAATCTTTCGTAAAAATAACTCTGTAAGTTTTCCCTGTAAACGCTTCAGTTCTATATTTTATTCCAGCCCCAATATCATTCTCCGCTTGTGGTTCATCAGAAACCAACTCACTATATTTATACCTGCTCTCCATTTCAAATCTCAATTCATCCCCCAAAGAATTAACAATCAAACTTCCTTTCTTTATTCCTATTTCAATAATCTGTTTATTTCCAGGACCGCCCTGAACAACATTAGAAATAATCCCGTCAATCTCTTTTATCATTTCAATCGACTGCGTAATCGTCGCCTTATCTTGCATTTCCTCAATCCTCGGCTTCGCAACCGCCAACACCGCCGCAATCATCACGAACGCAATCAGCGTATAAACCACAGTCTCAATCCAAACTTGCCCCCTTTTTTTATTCATATAAATTATAGAGAAAATTAGTTTATTAAATTATCTCTCGAACCAAGAATATTCTCTAAAAGATTTTTTCAAAGCGCCCTTCTTTTTATACCACTCAAAAGATTCTTTAGTCTCCGTGCACAACGAAGCATCTGCAATCAAATCTTCCGCAGTCAAAATTCCAAATCCTTTTTTTCGCCCACCTTTCGCAGTTTCCAAAACGCACTGACTCGCATTAATTCCCATAAACAAAATATAATCCAAACCCCACTTTTTCAAAATCCCTTCAAGTTTAGTATCTTCAAACCCGTCCTGCCAAGGTTTAATAACAATTTCCTTTCTTTTCAAATCCGAAAAATATCTTTCCAATTGAGGAATAGTTCGACCTTCCAGAACCATTTCCAAAACAGCGACGGGATAATCATTTTTCACACAAGTCTCCAAAACTTCTTCCTGACTTTGAGTTATTAAATTCATTCGAGATTTATCAAGTCCATTACAAAAATATTTTTGCATATCTATCAAAACAACTCCAAAATTATCTCGTTTCATGCCCAAGTCTCAAAAAGAACACTTATAAATTTTTCTAAAATCAATTTTTTCAAACAAATACAAAAACTTATAAAATAAAGACAATTCAATAATTCATGGAAGAAGAACAGAAAATTACAATATTAATTGAGCAGGATGAAGATGGACTTTATGTAGCAACCGTGCCAGATATTCAAGGGTGCCACACTCAGGGAAAATCAGTTTCTGAAGTTCTGGAAAGAATCAAAGAAGCGATTGAAGTTTGCATCGAAGGAGATAACGAAGAAGTAAAACCTCTCAAATTTGTGGGCGTTCAACAAATTCCATTTATGCCTTTTAAGACATTAAAGACAAAAGTTATTTCTAATTAAAATGTCCAAACTCGCACGAATATCAGGAAAAGATATGTGCAAAATTCTTGAGAAATTGGGTTTTGAAAAAGTTTACGGAAAAGGAAGTCATGTCCGATTTAAACATCCCGACGGGAGAAGAACAGTTGTTCCAATTCACGCAAACGAAAAACTTGGAATAGGTTTGATTGGAGAAATATTAAACCAAATAAAAATAACGCGAGAAGAATACGAAAAATTAATTTGAATGTTTTCTAAATGTAGACCGAGTAGTTAGCTCAAAGAAACCCAACAAGCAACCCTTAATCTTTCTCGGTTCTGCGACCCGCTAAGCATTTCAATAGCTGTTTAGGGCTGCTCCGATCAAGGCCTGACCCAATTCGCAATTACGAAATCAAAACGGACAAAACGTCAACGTCCGAAAAAGGACTCACTGGACATCTCATCACGCCCTACTCGTAGTCTGCCTAAAGTCCACTTGCAAACAGCGGAGGACTAACCCGCCAACCTAGTCTACAAAATAACACAGAATCAAGAGTTTTTAAAATCTTCTAATAATCAATCCAAGGATAAAAAGGATTATACCATTTATGAGAATGATAAAGTTGGTCTTGAGAAAATTTCTCCATCCGAGTTTCATAATACGTACAATCGCCTTCGTCCAAGGGTTTTTCACTTTCCCGGTCTTCACATCGAGGATATTCTTTTTTCAACGCCCCAATTTTATAAGCATCTCTTTTTTCCAAAGAATCGTAATACTTAATATTCCACCCATAAAGCGAAAGAAGAACTATTGGAATCAAACTCCACTTTTTTATTTTACCTTTATATCCCATCGCAAATATTATTTTCTCCTATTTTTAAACATTATTATACAGAACTATTCAGATTTAACTACAGCTTTTTTCTTCTTCAAAATCAAAACCAATCCAAGACCCAAGACCAAAAGTGTGAAAGAAATTCCCAAACCAACTTTAACCGCTTTATTATCTCCCACAACGTTTCCTGTAATTAGACTCGGTTTTTCATTATTTTTTATAACAGCTTCTTCCTCGTTATTTGGAAGCACGACAATTACTTCGTCATCATTATTACTGCTTGAGATAGATTTCTTGTCAGAAGTTTTACATTCGCCCACATCCAAAGCACAATTCGAACAGGTTTCCCCTGGATCTATTTTTCCATTTCCACAAAGTAAATAGCATTTTTCAAAAGGACTAATACCGCATGAATTACAAGTTAAATTTCCAAAATCATATCCAAATGTAGAGCAACTTACTCCAGAAGAAAACAAATTTCCATCGCATTGTTCTCCCGCATCCAAAACGCCATTCCCACAAACTGAAACTCGCGGAACAATCCCATCAAATGTCAAATCTAATTTAATATCATCCCCCCAACTATCTCTTCCAGCATAAAATCCCTCCTCATTCGCCATCATACCATTGAGATAAAAAACTATTTCGCCAGGACTTGAAGTCAAACACGGAAAAACATCAATTGAATAGGTCCCGTCAGAGTTCAAGGGCCCAGAACTTTTGATAATTCCAATATTAGTTGTAATTTCTAAATCAATAGTATTCTTAACAAGCCCGTTGCTGTCGCTAACTTTCCCAGAGTAAGTCGCAGGAATTCCAGTTAAACACACGGCAGAATTAATTGAACCTAAAACTCCCACTAAGAAAATAAAAGCAATTATTGAAATTAATTTTTGTTTCATGTTTTTTCATCGAATTTTCATTTATAAATTTTATGCAAAACCTCTTTCTCCTTTTGGGCGATTAAATAAAAATAAAAAATAAAAAATAAAAACAATTTTATGCAAAGTTATAATCTGTAACCGATTTGGTATATAAGATTGATTCTCCAGCATTTCCTCCAAGGAATACTTGGTAACCTTTACCAGATTTCAATGTTGTCACATCATTCCCATTCTCGTCGTCAACTTGATAATCTTTAAGATTCTTCAATCCTGGAGCACTACTAAACATTAAATTTTTGATTTCTTTAGGAAGCCAGGTATTCTTCAAACCGAATTTACCAATCCAATTATATCCACTTTCAAGTTCAACAGTAGGAGAGCTTCCAAAAGGAGCAGGTCCAACTTTGTCCCCAAAACCATATAATGAATCAGCAACATCCATGTTAACCCAATAAGCATATCCAGGAACTATGTTATCAAGAGTGCTATCATAGTAACCAGTTCTTGCAGACAAAGGTCTCGTGTGAGAAGATGTTCCAGCTTGGTAAATACTCCATTCACTTGAGCTGTATGAAACACTATCAACAATGCTTCCAAAAACATTATCCACAGCAGTGTCAACTTCTCCGGTATTCGGATCAGTCGGTATTAAAGGAATAGAAATTAAATTCCATCCTTCAACCAAGTCAATTTTCCAACTATAAACAATTGTATTGAAATAGTAATATTCAACATTAGTTCCAGCAATAACCCTAACAAACATTGGATTGTTGTTTCCTTGATCAGCATTTACAACATTGTCCCAAGTAACTTCACAATCGTTACCATTTGCAACAATTGTCATATCTGATGCAAGCATTTCTGTACAAATAGGAGCAATAAAGCTAGTAGTAAATGTATTCACGTTCGCACCATTATACGACTCAGTTTCATTATCGAAATCAGTAGTCAAATTGCTCAAAGCAACAACTTCTTGATCCGGGATAATTATTGCATCTTTAACTTCCAAAATTATAGAATCTGTGCAAGTACCTTGATTACCATCTTCAACAATAACCTCGATAGTGAAATCATCACTTTCGTCAAATGTATGTGTAACACCATTGCCATCTGCTTCTTCTCCATCTCCAAAATCCCAATGATATATCAAAGTTTCACTCCCAACAATTGTTGCGTTATAATTGAAAAGAACTTCCAATCCAACAGCTGAATCATTTATTGTAGGGGAGATAAAACCATTACAAGAAGGATTTGAATTATTAACATAAAATATTCCAGATTCAATAAGCAAAGTTCCTTTTTCTAACTTTAAACAAAATTCTCCATCACTTACAGAAGAAGAATTCCAATTTTTAAAAAGAGTTCCAGCAGGAATACTCGCACTCAAAGAATTGCACCCAGTTTCACAATCAGCTTCACAAAGAGTAAGAAAATCAATTCCAACTCCTTCATCAGTCCAAACAATATCCAATGTTCCTGAAACCACTTCTCCACTTAAAGGCGTGGTAAATTCAACATCTTCAAATCCGGCACTCGCCAAACCACTCACTAATAATATCCCCAATAAAAATATAGGTAATATAAATTTTTTCATATTTTAAACCTCCTTTCAGCTCTATAATTGTCATTATTGACTATGAAGTTCTCTTTTTTTCTTTTCATTACTAAAATTAACAACAATTTCTTTAAAAGCATTGTTGTCGTCGAGAAAATGCTTTTTGTCGTCACTTTTTATCAATGAATCAATAACTCTTCCACAAAACCAACTTCCCAAAATCATCTCTCAAAAACAAAGTGTCCCCGCCATCAGTCCAAACATAATCTTTTCTATCCCAATAAATTTCATTTTCTGTATTAGTTTTATTCCCAACAATCAAACTAACTTCTCCTTTCCCATCCAAAATAAAATTTGGAAAAATAAATTTTTTCCGACCCTCGTCCTTAACTTCCCAGTTCTCTAAATCGCAATCAATCCCACAAATATTTTCAAAAACAACAATTTCATTTTCGTAATCCAACTTTTTCAAATTAACACAACTCGCACAAGCGTCCAAAGATTTCACACAAAGATTTTTTCCACAATTTTTCCACGCCTCCAAAAATTCAAAATAATATTGATCTCTTCCCAAAAAATAAATATTCGCATAACCTTCCTCAACCAATTTTTTATTCACATTCTCATTATTATAAAAAACATAAGCAAGCTTTCGACCATACAGGTCTTTTTTATCGACGCCAAACTTCAAAACAACTTTCTTTCCCAAAATTAAATTATCCAAAAAATCCTTCGCCTCAGAATAATAAATTTCTCCTCTCTCTGGACAATTAATTCCCAACAGCCGAACCGATTCATTGTTCGCAACAAAAGTGTCCCCATCAATAACCCTCTCGACAACCACAACTTCTTTTTCTTCAAAAAAATTCACGACGGCAGAATCCAATTTTCCATAATTAATTCCAACCAAAATAACAACTGCAAAAACCAAAATTAAAATATCTAATTTTTTATTAACCATAAAAAGTGTAGGAAAGGGTCTCGAAAGACCCAAACATTAACCAAAGTTAACGCTTCCTACAAAAAGTTATTAGCTTTTATCCTTTTTAATTTTTTCCGAGTATTTCAAAGTAAATACAAGATCGTCGAGAAACAATGAAAATTTCAATTATTTATTAGTAGATTGTGTTTATAAATTTTTTGTAAAAAATCTAAAATTATTTTCTTTAAATCGTCTTTAGAAAAGTTTTATAAGTTGATTATATTTATGAACTTCATGCGGGGGTGCCGGAGTTGGTCAAACGGGCTGGACTTAAGATCCAGTAGCTTAGTGCTTGCGCAGGTTCGAGTCCTGTCCCTCGCATAAAATAAAGATTAATTTTAATTCTAAACATTTTTATATGGATAATTTCTAACTATTTAATGCGGGGGTGCCGGAGTGGTCAAACGGGACAGACTCAAGATCTGTTAGCTTAGTGCTTACGCAGGTTCGAATCCTGTCCCTCGCATTTAAGAGAAAAAACTAGATAAAATTCATCAAAGAATAAAATAATATATTTCCCTTTTTTATTCAGAAAAGAATTTTTCGTAATAACGCTTTTAGAATTAATATGATATGTTAAAGGTCTCGGTTTGTCCTTGATTAAAATTCCTTTCTTTTCTAATTTTTTAACAGTTTCTCTTAAAGAAGTATATTTACTTGTAAGATAATTTTTCTTTTCACATTTTTTTATTTTTTTAATCTCAAAGAAGTATTTTTCCTTAACATATTCCCAAATATCTATACTTGGTTTGTCAATTACATCTTTAATAAAAGATATATCTGTCTCATTTATTCTAATTCCTTTATCATATTTTCTAACCATTTTCTAAAAAAGATTATAGCCTTTATAAACTTTTCTCTGCTAACAACCCTTTCTCAAAATTTTTCTTTCACTTTGCTTAAAGAAAAATTCAAATCAATCTTTTCGGCGAAGCCAGTTTATTATTAATTCAAAATCCATCTTCGCGAAGCGAACAATTTTCTAACCAACAGATTTTTAAACCAAATTTAATATTCCTAATCATGGCAGAAGATATGACAAAAAGAATCGCTAAGCTGATGCATAGTCAAGAAAAAATTAGAAATATTGCAATTGCAGCTCACATAGATCATGGTAAAACAACTTTTTCCGACAATCTTTTAGCAGGTGCAGGAATGCTTTCCGAAGAGACCGCAGGAAAACAAAGATTCATGGATTTCCACGAGGACGAAGCAGCAAGAGGAATCACAATAGATGCAGCGTCGGTATCAATGGTGCACAAAGTAGGTGGAGAAGATTATTTAGTTAATTTAATTGACACACCAGGACACGTTGATTTCGGTGGAGACGTTACTCGTGCAATGCGAGCCGTCGACGGATGTGTTATTTTATCCTGCGCCGTCGAAGGTGTAATGCCCCAAACAGAAACAGTTGTCCGACAAGCACTAAAAGAATTGGTAAAACCAGTTTTATTCATAAATAAAGTTGACCGATTAATCAAAGAAGTAAAATTAACACCAGAAGCAATGCAAGCAAAATTCATTTCTATAATCGACCACGTTAATCAATTGATTGAAAATATCGCACCAGAAGGTTACAAAGAAAAATGGAAAGTTGGCGTCGGTGAAGGAACAGTCGCGTTCGGTTCAGCATTTCATAATTGGGCGTTAAGCGTGCCGTACATGAAAGAAAAAGGAATTACTTTCAAAGATATTATCGACGCATATGAACATGATACTTACAAAGAACTTGCAAAAAAAGCACCGTTACACGAAGTTGTTTTAGCAATGTCTGTTAAACATCACCCAAATCCTGTAGATGCTCAAAAATATAGAATCCCAAAAATCTGGCACGGAGATATTGATTCACAATTAGGAAAGGATTTACTCAATTGTAATCCTAAAGGAGAACCAACTTTCGTTCCAATTAAAATCGTCGTCGATAAACACGCGGGGGAAGTAGCCTGCGGAAGATTATTCTCTGGAACAATAAAACAAGGAGATGACGTTTACATGAATTTAGCAAAAAGAAAAACAAGAGTTCAACAAGTTTCAGTTTACAAAGGTTCTCAAAGATTTATCGTCGACGAAGTTTCAGCCGGAAATATTGTTGGAGTTGTAGGACTAAAAGATGTATTCTCTGGAGAAACAGTTTCAAGAAATCCAATTGAACCATTCGAAGCAATCAAACATTTATTTGACCCCGTTGTTACAAAATCAATTGAAGCAACAAAAGCTGCGGATTTACCGAAGCTGGTTGAAATTTTAAAACAGATAGCAAAGGAAGATCCGTCGATAAAAATTTCAATTAATGACCAAACAGGTGAATCTTTAATGTCAGGAATGGGAGAGCTTCATTTGGAAATTATTGAAAACAGAATCAAAACAGAAAAAGGGTTAGCAGTAAGAACATCGGCACCAATTATTGTTTATCGAGAAACCGTCGGAAAAGAATCAACAGCTCATGAAGGACGTTCACCAAACAAGCACAACGGTTTCTTCATCAAAGTCGCACCTTTAGAAGATGAAATTTATAACGCTGTTCAATCGGGAGATATTCCTGAAGGCCGTATAAAAAAGAAAGGTAAAGAAATGGATGAAAAATTAAGAGTTTTAGGATGGGACAGCGAGGACATTCGAAACTTAAGAGATGTTTACAAAGGAAGTGTTTTCTTCGACGAGACTCGAGGAGAAGTCCACATCGGTGAAGTAATTGAAATGGTTTTGGACGCTTTCGAAATGATTATGGACGCAGGACCTTTAGCAAGAGAGCCGTGCATGAAAATGAAAGTTTCTTTAGTTGATATTAAGCTTCACGAAGATGCAATTCACAGAGGTCCAGCACAAGTTTACCCAGCAGTGAGAGAAGGTGTAACAAATGCAATGAAAAACGCAAACCCTGCTTTATTAGAACCTTTACAAATTCATTTAATTGAAATGCCAGACCATTTTATGGGCGCCGTTACAAAACTTGTCGGCGGTAAGAGAGGACAAATGTTGAACATGGGACAAGAAGGTACAAACGCAGAATTAGAAGCAAAGATTCCAGTTGCAGAAATGATTGGATGGTCTTCAGATTTACGTTCAGCGACGGAAGGACGGGGAACTTCATCAATAAAAGATCAGTTATTCGAAAAAGTTCCTGCCGGATTACAAGGCGAGATTATTAGAAAAATAAGAGATAGAAAAGGTTTAGCAGAGAACCAATAGTTTTTTAAATATATTTCTTGAATAATTTTTATGAAGAGATCTAAAACAGAATATTATCTTCGGGAAATAGGATTTATCCTTAAGGAAACTGAAGGTGAAGAATTAAATAGAATTGAGAAAATATTCCGAAAAGAGCATAGTCCTCTCATGGCAGATTATGTTCATGAAATTAATTCTGGTTTAGAAATTGAAGAAGTAGTTAATAGATTTTTTTTAAGAAGTGAAGGAAAAGAAATCCCCCTTTATCACGGAGAAGATTCAAGTTGGCTTCAAAGATTTTTCCAAGATTTAGAAAAACTTGGGGACAATAATTCTTAAATAGATTAATTCCCAAATCAATTTATGGATAATCAAAAAAGAAATTGGACTTTTGCAAAAATTTATTTTATTCTACAATTTTTGGAGGTTATTCTACATTGACAATCGTGGCGTTTTGTATGACTGGTTCAAATATAGGAAAAAATACACGCCATCTGAAATAGAAGAAAGGCTTATTTCTGAATGTTCAGAAAAAAAAGGACTAAGTAATTTCGTGTGCAAGGCAGAGCACACTTTAGAATTTCCCGGGAGAAAACTTGCCTATTTTTTATATGGTGCACAATAATCTTAATTTTTTCCGTCGATAAAATAATTCATAATTTTCAATAGCGAAAAATTTATAAACTGATTTTTTTATTACTACACATGGCAAAAGAAAAACCAAACATGAATGTTGTTTTCGTTGGGCACGTAGATGCAGGAAAATCAACAACAGTTGGGCAATTAATGTTCCAATCAGGCGCGGTTCCAGAAAATGAAATGAAAAAACTTCGAGAAGAAGCTATAAAAAACGGTAAAGCTGGTTTCGAGTTCGCTTATGTTATGGACAAAATCAAAGAAGAAAGAGAAAGAGGAGTTACAATTGACTTAGCTTATAAGAAAATTATGACTCAAAAATTCCAAATCACGATCATCGACGCACCAGGTCACAGAGACTTCGTAAAGAACATGATTACAGGTGCTTCACAAGCAGATTCTGCATTCTTAGTTATCGCAGCTCAAAGTGGAGTTCAACCACAAACAACAGAGCATTTATGGTTATTGAGAACAATGGGTGTAAAAAACATCGCAGTTGCAATTAACAAAATGGATGAAGTAGATTATTCAGAAGAAAAATATAAAAAAGTTAAAGAGGATGTTAGTGTATTATTAAAAGGTGTTGGAATAAACCCAGAAACAACTGCTTTTGTTGCTTGCTCAGGTTTGAAAGGTGAAAATATTGCAAAGAAATCTGATAAGATGCCTTGGTATAAAGGACCAACAATATTAGAACAATTTGATTTATTCCCTGCTCCCGTACCACCAACTAATCTTCCAATGAGAATGCCTGTTCAAGACGTTTATGAAATTACAGGTATTGGAACTGTTCCAGTTGGAAAAGTAGAAACAGGAATTATGAAACAAGGAATGAAAGTTATAGTGCTTCCAGGTAGAACTGGGGATGGTGTTGCTGGAGAAGTAAAAACAATAGAAGCTCATCACGAAATTTTGCCTCAAGCAGATGCTGGAGACAACGTTGGAGTAAACATTAGAGGAGTAGGTAAGAAAGATATCGCAAGAGGAGATGTAATTTGCGACGCATCTAAACCAATCCCTGTTGTAAAAGAATTCATCGCTACAATCACCGTAATTAATCACCCAACTGTGTTAGCTAAAGGATACACTCCAGTATTCCATATACACACAGCTCAAGTTCCTTGCCAATTTGTAGAATTAATTGCTCAAATTGATCCAAGATCTGGGCAAGTAATAAAGGAAAATCCTGACTTCTTGAAGAATGGAGATACTGCAAAAGTTAGAATCAAACCTCAAGGAAATTTATGTTTAGAAACTCAAGTGGAAAACCCTTTCATGAGTAGATTTGCTGTAAGAGATGCTGGAGCAACAGTTGCTGCAGGAATGTGCACAGAAATTACAGAAAGAAAGTAATTTTTTTTTGATTCTTTTATTTTTCCCAAAAATTTAAATACTCTTTTTTTCTAAATATCTTATTAGAAATTATCATTGATGATTATTAATCACATTCACATCAAAATCATATTAGCTTTAAGCTGGAATGAGTGGCTCTTAATTGAGAGTAGGTATATTTCTAATTAATTAAATATGGAAAACAAAAAATGGCAAAAGTAAGTCCGGTATCAATAAAATACATGATACATGCGAATTTTGTAGCTGAAGGCGCTTTAGAAAAACCCGACGTAATCGGGGCTGTTTTCGGACAGACTGAAGGATTATTAGGGGCAGACCTAGAGATGCGAGAACTACAAAAAGAAGGAAAAATTGGAAGAATTGAAGTTGAATTAGAAAGAAAAGATAAGAGAACAGTTGGAAACATAAAAATTCCAACCGCTTTAGATCAATCTGAAACAACTTTAATCGCTGCTGCTATGGAAACTATCGAAAGAATTGGTCCCTGCGACGCGAGCATTGAAGTAGTAAGAATTGAAGATGTTCGAGGAAGCAAAAGAGATTATATCATCGAAAGAGCAAAGAAACTTATGGGTCAAATCCAAGGTTCATCTGACTCAAGAGAAATCTCAAACGAGATCAAGGATTCAAAAAGAACAGCCGATGTTCAAGAGTACGGCGACGAAAAACTTCCCTGCGGAGATTTATCTGGCAATGAAGTAATCGTTGTTGAAGGAAGAGCAGACGTTCTTAATTTGTTAAGAAGCGGAGTAAAAAACGCGATTGCTATGAACGGAACAAAACTCCCGGATGCAATAAAAGAACTTGGCAAAACTAAAGAATTAACTCTATTTGTCGACGGAGACAGAGGAGGAGATTTAATTGCTCGGAACGTTATGGACAACGCAAGAGTGAAATACATTGTAATGGCTCCCGACGGAAAAGAAGTCGAGGAATTAACAGGGAAAGAAGTTTTGATGATTCTACGAAAGAGAGTTCCAGCAGAAGAATTTTTTAGAAGATCAGGAAGAAGCACGCCAGAAACTCCAGAAGTGAAACCAACTTTTGAGTTAACTGACGAAGATAAAGAAAAGCTTAAGGAAATTTCTAAAGAAAACAAAGGTTCAGGAAAAGCAATTTTCTTGGATGAAAACTTAGCTGAAATGAAAAACGTTTCAACAAAAGGAATCAGCAGCGCTTTGAAAAAAACTGACAAAACACCTTCAGTAGTCGTGATTGATGGCATCGCAACAAGTGCAATCATGAGAGCTATAGAAGAAGCAGGTATCGCTGTAATGGTTGCGTCAAATTTCGCAAACACTGACACAAATTTGAAATTATTAAGTTTCTAATTTGACAAATTTTTATTTTTATTTTTACTGGAATCCTTCGGGGTTCCTTTTATTTTTCTGATGGACAATAAGTTTTCCAGATTAAGTCGGGAAGAATGCCCTTATCTCTTGAATAATAACCTGCAGAATTAACATATATCTTTCCTTCAAGGTCAAGTTCACTCATTGTTTCGCAAGATGCATAAAGATTCTCACCACATCTAATCCATAATTTTATTTTCTTATTTTTCTTCTTATCAATCTCAAAAGCAATTAAATCTCCTTCTTCCAATCTTATGGGGGTGTTATATAAACTTCCGATTATCATAAAAATAAATTATACGTTTTCTTTAATAAATATTTATATCCAAAAACATTTAAATATACTTTTACTATCCTTTATTATGGAAAAGGGGGATAAAAGTATTTCTAAAAGAGATGTAATCAAAAAAGAAAAAAAGATAGATAGAAAAATTAGTAAAGAATTCAATAAAAATTTTAAGAAAAATTTAGAAAAAGAAAAAGGATTATCAAGGAGATTTGCAGACTCGTTCGCCTCGATGTTTAAAAGAAATTTGAATAAAGAAAAATCAATTGATTTAGAAATTTCAAAAGAGCAAGACAGAAAGTTCAAAAATAATTTAGGAAGAGAAATAAATATCGATAAAAAAATTTCTATAGAATATGACAAAAAGCTACAAGAAGAAATAAAAAGAAAAGAAATGAATCTAAATAAAAAATTGAGCATCCGACCACCAAGAAACTTTTCTCACAGAAAAAGAAACACATTTTTAATAATCTCAATTATGATCATCCTAAGCTTGGCACTTTATTTCACATTCTTTTTTTTCTACACGCCAGATGACATAAGCACATTCAAAGCTTATCAAGAAAAATGTTCAAGGGCAGTTTTTGTAAATCAAGCCGAGGATGTCGATTGGAGATATAGAATATTAGGAAGAGAAGACGGCAAGTGCGAGATTGAAGTCACCGCAATAAAAGTAAGAGAGGGAACTTTAGACAAAAAATCCTTGGAAGGAAAATCAATGATCTGTGAATTAAATTACAAAAGCACAAAATACCCAGAATCAGATATCTCAATGTGCCACGGACTTTTAAAAGAAGAAATGCAAAAGCTCATAATTGACAATCTTCACAAATACATAGTTAGCAACTTAGGTCAAATATCTGAGGCTTTGAACAAGACTTCTATTTAAAATCAAAACCAAAAATATTAAATACATCTGAATTCTCTACAAATTATGGAAGAAAAATTATCCTGTAATATTTCTATGCATGAAGAAGAAATGGATGGAAAGAAAGTTTTTGTGGTAGATTGTGCTGAATTAGGAGTCAGCGATTTTGGAGACACAATAGAAGAAGCATTAGATAATTTGAAAAAAGGAATTAATCTTTTATTAGAAGTTTCACCAGAGAAAAAAGAAATTCTTCTAAAACCAGAACCTCTAATGGTAAGTAGATTATTTCTATAAAATGAAACTTCAAAATGTAAAATCAAAGGAGGTCGTTAAAATTCTTCAAAGAGAAGGTTTCAGCGTCGAAAGACAAAGTGGAACCCATGTAATTTTAAAAAAAGAAAATAAAACAGTTGTTGTACCAGTTCATAAAGAAAATATGCCTATTGGAACTTTGAAAAGTATTGAAAAGCAGGCAGGATTGAAGTTTAGAGATTTTTGAACAAGAATCCTATTTAATCGAGTAATTCCCAATCGTCATAAAGTTTAAAAACTCCTTATTTCTCACAAAATTATGAAAGCAAAATCAAAAGTGATTTACACTGCGCCAAGCGAAGGATTTTGGGATATTCCTAATGTGAATTATCGAGGGGAAATCGGAACTTATAGATTATTTGAAAAAATGACTAATCCAATGACTCAAGATAAACTTGCAGAACTTTATGAACGTGAAAAATCCAATGAAAGACCTCACCCGATTGATTCTATTTTGCAGTTTGCAATTATGGAACAAGTAGCAAATTCAGGAGAAAAAGATTTAGTTTCTCTTGTCAGGAATGGTTTAGGAAGAGATCCAAGCAATTTATCACGAGTGATTTACAATCCAACACAACTTGATGAAGCAGTTCATAATTATCAAACCTCCGATGAATACACTCTAAGCGGAAATTTAGTCGGAGAAGATGGTTGGATAAAAGATTTAAAAAATAAAACACCTCTTAGATTATTTTTAGGGACACAGGGAATTAAAAGGATAAATAAAACCTTTGAAGTAATGACTCAAAAACTTATGTATTTGTGGAGATTCGATTTAAAACCTTCTGAAAAAATTGAAAGAGTCGTCAGGTTAGGCACCGTTGATGATAGGTTTTACCTCTGCGTGGGCTGGGATCTGTCTTACAAAGGTCCGGCCTTCCGGGTATTGCGGGTTGATTAAGATTTGCTATTTTGCTCGCGAAGTCAAGTTGAGCAATATGAAAAAAAATTTAAACCCT
This sequence comes from bacterium, assembly GCA_036787775.1. Classification (GTDB taxonomy): domain Archaea; phylum Nanobdellota; class Nanobdellia; order Pacearchaeales; family GW2011-AR1; genus DAIQOR01. The sequence continues at coordinate 234,335 of DAIQOR010000001.1, forward strand.
TTTTTATTTTAATTCTTGCCCATGAGATTTTCCCCTGAGCAAGGAGAGTCAGATGGACTACACGTCAATTAACTAGCGCGTCATTAAGGTTTATTTTAAGCCATAAAATTCAACAACGACAATTAGTAGCAGTTTGGAGTGAAAATATGAAGTTGTGGTGCTTCCTTTGAATTGTAGAGATTCATTGACTTGGAGATTCCTTTTAGGAAAGGTTAGTTGGCTAAAGAGTCGTCAGGTTAGACGCCGATGATGATGGGCTTAACCTCGACGTGGGCAGAAATCTGTCTTACGAGAATCCAGCCTTCCGAATAGTTTATCTGGGCTTGCTCATTTTACTTAATTACTGCTCCAGAAAACAATCTAAGAAAAGCGGATTGTTTATTAGACTCAAATATTATGAACCTCTTTCCCATTTCCTTCCCATGCCAATAAAATTCGGTCCAGCTTCTTTAGGTGGAGTAAAAGAAGCAGAGAAAAGTTTTAGAAATTTAAGGATTTGTACACAAATATTTTTAAACAATGCTTTTGAAGTTTTGTTAAGCCAAGAAACTTATACAGATATAAGGAAGTTACGCTTATAGCAGAGCTAACCCATGGAAATTATATGGGGATAATATATTTTGCAGATAGACCCTTTAGTGTTGAATTTCCAGGGGTCGTGATAAATGAAATTGGATTAAATTTAGGCGATAAATTTTGTTGGTATCCCCAAAAAGAAGATTGGATAGAACCAGAAGATTGTCACAAAGAACCAATAAAATATGAGCCTTTAGATTGGGGGTCCATGGTTGCTCCAAAACTTAAAGAGGCTATTCAACATTTGGAGGCTCTCCAAAATAAAAGCAAATCAAAGGAATAAATATTTTTCATTTAATTTCATCTCCATTCGCGAAGCGAAGTAATTTTAAACCCTCACACCTTTTTCTCAACATGATTAAATTCGGACCAGCATCTCTCGGTGGAGTTAAAGAAGCAGAGAAAAATCTTGAAGAATTCCACAAATTAGGACTTCGAGCCTGCGAAGTTTCCTTCACCAGAGGAATATATATCAAGAAAGAAGAGGACGCAAAACGAATAGGAAAAAAAGCAAAAGAGTTAGGAATACAGCTCAGCATTCACGCGCCTTATTACATTAATCTAAATTCAACAGATAAGGAAGTCATTAAAAAAAGCAAACAAAGAATTCTAAAATGTTGCGAAATCGGAACTCATCTTGGAGCTTACAGAGTAGTTTTCCACGCAGGATTTTACGGAAAAATTGACCGAAAAGAATCTTATGAAAACATCAAAAATCAAATTTTAGATTTACAAAAATCAATAAAAGAAAAAGGTTACACACCGAAACTCGCACCAGAAATAATGGGAAAAATAAATGTGTTCGGAAGCATCGAAGAAATCAAAAAATTGACTCAAGAAACCGGCTGTCAATTCTGCATAGATTTCGCACATATTCTCGCAAGATACAAAAATTACAATTTCAAAGAGGTCTCAGAAGAATTTTCCAAATTTGATGAATGGCACGTTCATTTTTCCGGAATTGAATATGGTGACAAAGGTGAAAAGCACCACAAAAAAACCGAGGAATCAGAGTTCAAACGCCTTTTCGAGAATTTACCGTCGAGAAAATCAATAGTTATAATAAATGAAAGCCCAGACACTTTAGAAGATTCTGTGATTGGAATGAACTTATATAAGCATAAATTTTCTAAATAGTGAATCTTAAAAAATCCTTCACCAATTGTAACTAACACTCAGTGCCTTGAAAATTACTACAATATGTTGTCACCGTAAAGTTTATAAGTGAACATTCATCTTAAGAATCACTGAAAACAAACGTTTCCAGGCAATTAAACAAATAAAAAACAAAAAATGAACACAAAAAACTTTATGGTTTTTATTCTTTCAGCAGTATTCGTTTTGTCTTTAGTAGCTACTGTATGTGCTTCTGAAGAACTTACATCTGATTTAAGAGTGACTGTTGACGGTTTCAATGTTGCTTCAAACACACCTGCAGTAATTGCTGGCGAAATAACAAGAATAACTGTTAGATTCACTTCAGATGTTAACGCTTCTGATGTTAGATTTAAAGCAGAAATTGAAGGTAACAAAGTTGACGTTATTGAAAGAACTGATTCTTTCGATGTGGAAGCTGGTTACACTTATTCTAAGACATTAGTTCTTGACGTACCTTTTGAATTAAAGGACGATCATTCTGATGACTTGTCATTGAACGTTAAAGTTTCAAGCGGAAACGATTTCGAAACTGAAGTTCAAGATATTGAATTAAGAGTACAAAGACCTTCATACAACGCTGACATAAAATCAATAAGTACTAGCCAAACTGTGGAAGCTGGATCAAACATGCCAATAGACATAGTTTTGAAAAACATGGGATACAATGAATTAGAAGATTTGTATGTTACTGTTCAAGTTGCTGAATTAGGTTTGACAAAAACTGCTTACTTCGGTGACTTAGCTTTCATAGAAAGTTGTGAAGATGACTGTGACAAAGAAGACACAGTTAGCGGAAGACTTTACTTGAGCGTGCCTTACAGCGCAGACGCTGGATTGTACGATCTTGAAGTAAAAGTAACAAACGATGACACAAGTTCTACAATGACTAAGCAATTCAATATTGCAAATGACTTTGCAGAAAACACTGTTGTACCATCTAATTCAAAGACTTTCTCTGTTGGTGAAACTGCTAGCTACGACTTGATTATTGTGAATCCCACAAATGCTTTGAAAGCTTATACAATCGTTTCAGATTCAAATAAGTATATTTCAACAAGCGTGAGTGACTCAGTATTCGTTGTACCTGCTGGTTCAAGTAAAACAGTTACTATAACTGCAAACGCTGTAGAAGAAGGCGACTACTCTTTTGATGTAAGTGTATTATCAGGAAACACTCTTGAAGATACAATTACATTCAATGCAGAAGTAGAAGGCCAAGCTGGATCTAGTCCAATCGTCGTATTGACAATTGTATTAGCAGTAATCTTCTTAGTATTGCTTGTAGTATTAATCGTATTACTTGGTAGAAAACCTCAAACAGAAGACTTCGGCGAAAGTTATTATTAACTTTCCATTTCTTTTTTATTTTTATTATTTTTAACTTTTATTTTTTTAAGACCTGGCCGACGGCCTAGGCAAGATAGAAAATGTTAAACATAGATTCAAAAATATTTTATGAAATATTGGATGAAGAGTTTAGAAAAGCATCTTTTGAATTGGGATTAGAATTCAAAGATTTAGATGAAGCCTGGTTCAAGATGACAAGATATGAAGAAACTCAAGAGGCGATAAAAATCACTGAAAGCTATTTGGGTATTTCACTTTCAACTTTGGAAAAAGTCGAATTAAGAAGAAATGTAGAAATTACAATGGCCTATAAAGGGGGAGAATTCACCCTAGGAGCACAGCCATCAAACGAGGCTTCTTTAAATTTTAGGCTAGATAATTATGGAGCAGACTTAAGAAATTTTGCACAAAGAAAATGGCTCGAAAAAATAAACAGAGACATAATAAAACAAAGAGGATATAATCCACTTAAAGCACATTTTGAGATGGTTAGTCAAAAAATTCACACGCCAGGATTAAAAAGTTTCAATAAGGAAAAATAGTTCTACAATTTCAAACTAATAACTTTACTAATGCCCTCAAACATGCTAACCCCATAAAGATTCGTCGCGTTTGAAATAACTTCGTCGTTGTGCGTAATCACTAAATATTGTCCTTTCTGCATATATTTTTTCAATAATCCTGCAAGTCTCTCGGAATTTCTTTTATCCAAAGCAGCGTCGATTTCGTCAAGAATATAAAAATAATACGGTTTCAATTCTTGAATTCCAAAAATCAAAGACAACGCAACCAGCGTCTGCTCCCCTCCGCTCAAAGAAGTCACATCAAAATATTTTCCGTGCCCCATCTTAACAATTATATTAACTCCTCCTTCAAAAGGATCTTTTTTATTTTCCAATTCCAAAGTCACCTCGCCCTTCAAACTCAACTGCGAAAAGTTACGCGAAAAAATCTCGTTCAACTCGCTCAGCGTCTTCAAAAATGTCTTCTTTTTCTTAATATCAATCTCATGAATAATTCTCATCACACTTTCTTTCTCACTCGTTATCATATCAACCTTCCCCTTAACCAACTCATACTCTGCCTTAATCTCATCATAAACTTCCAACGACCGCAAATTAACATTCCCTCGAATACGCGAAAGAATCTCACTCGAATTCGCCAATCTCTCCGCAAGCGTCTGCCGGTTCCCATTAATTATTTCAACATTATCAAAATCCAACATTTCAATTTCTAAATTCTGAATCTCCGCCCCGACCCTCGCCAAATCAATCTTAAAATTATTTACATCGCCCTCAACTTTATGCACGTCGTTCTGTTTCGAAAAAAGCACCAAATCCAATTCCTTTATTTTCCGTCCATATCCGTCCCGCTCGCCAATCAACTTATTAAATTTCTTACTCAATTCCTCATCCTGCTTTTTCTTATTCTCCAAAACACTTTCTTTCTCTCCAATTATTTTTTGCAAAGACATTATCTCCTGATCCAAATCGTCCTCGTTCCTTTCCAACTGCTTCAAAGAAATCTTCGCCCGCTCAAGTTCCTTCATCTTAAAAGAAATCTCCGAACTCACATTTTCCTTCGTCCTCAAAGAAATTTCCTGAATCTCCACCGACGCTGTTGCATACCTTTGTTCAATTCCAGAATTCTCATCAAAATTCTCCTCAAGATTTTTCTTCCTCTTTGCAAGTCCTTCAAGCTCTCCAGTCAAATCAAAAATCTTCTCCCTCAAATTTTTCACCTGTTCTCGCTTTGTATTAATATTATTAATTTTAACCAAATCATTTTCCCGATTAGAAATCTCTTCCCTTATCTGCGAAATCTCAATTCCCAAAACTTTTCTCTGCTCGTAAATTTTACTCAACTCCTTATCCGACTTATCCATCTCACTTTTCAAAAGATTAATTTTCGGCGAAGCCTCTCGCTTAATTTCGTGAATGTGCTCCTTCGTTATTTTACTTTTACAAAGCGGACAAATATCAATCTTCGCGATATTCTCAATCAATTTTCCCTGCTTATCAATTTCATATTCATTCGTGTGCGCAATCTTTTCCAAATCAATTTCCCGTCGACCAAGATTCTCAATCAACTCTTCCTTCTCTTTCAAAATAAATTTCAACTTCTCCAACTTCTCTCGGTCACTTCGTTTATCAAACAACTCCAAAGACAAAGACTCAATCTGCTTCATAAAAAAATCCGACTCGTTCGTATAATTCTGAAGAAGATATTTTTTATCTTGAATTCTCTCGCCAATCGCTTTCAAATCCGACTTAACCATATAAAATTTCTTTCGCTGTTCTTCAAGTCTTTCCAACTCCCGTTTCTTCCTCTCAATTTCTTTTCTATTCCCATCCATCGTCGGTGATTCCTTCCGCAAATCCTTCAACGAAACGTCCGACTCACGAATCATATTTTCAAGTTCTTCTTTATGCCCAGAAATCTCCGAAACTTTTCTCTCGCTATTTTCCAACTTAACTCTTAACCCTTCCAACTCCGCCCGCAAATCCGCAATCTCTCGATTCAATTTTTCCTGCTCAAAACCCGCCGACTTCTGCATCGTCTCATTAATTGAACTAACTTTCGACTCATTATCATTTATCGAACTTTTAATTTCCATAATTTCTTTTTTCCCTTTTTCTATTTCTTTATTTTTCTTTCCAATTTCCTCGTCAACTCTTTCTTTATCTTTCCTCTTCAAATTCAAATCGTGAAAAATAATACTCGCCTTGAAAGTCCTAACATCTTTTTCCAATTTTTTAAATTTCAACGCCTGCTGTCTTTCCTTTTCAAGATTATTCAAATAAGATGTCCTCTCTCTCAGCGTCGCCATAACTTCACTCAATCGACTTTCAGTCCTCTCCAATTCCTTCAAAGATTTTTCCTTTCGCGATTCGTAAATAGAAATTCCCGCAACCTCCTCAATAACTTTTCTTCTTTCCTCCGTGTGCATTTTAACAAAATTCTGAATCTCTCCCTGAAGAATAATATTAAATCCGTTCGGGTCAATCCCTCCCTGCGCCAACAAACCCAAAACTTCCTGACGCGTTTTCGTCTCCCCGTTAATTTTGTAAATACTCTGCCCGTTCCTTCGAACAATTCTCTTAATAGAAATTTCCGAAGCATCTAATGTAAAAGTTTTCTCAGAATTATCAAAAACAATTTCAACAATTGCTTCCTTCGCCGGTGACGCCGCCTTCGAACCAAGAAAAATTAAATTCTTCGCCTTCGCTGCCCGCATAGATTTAATACTCAAACGCCCAAGCACAAAACACAACGCATCCGTAACATTACTTTTTCCAGAACCATTCGGCCCAAGAATAACATTAATCCCCGGCGTAAACGGCAACTCTGTTTTCCGAACAAAACTCTTAAATCCTTGCATCACCAATCTTTTAACATAAGTCATAGATAGAAGAACAAATGGGGATTTTTAAAGATTAAGATATCAAAACCCCAACTTCCTCTGCCCACCACTTTCAAAAGCTTTCTTCCAAGTTATCCAAGTCTTCCGAAAAATTCCGTCGTCCTGAAATTTCCGAGCATTCTTCAAAACAAACTTCTGCGTATTCGGATCCGAAGTATAACCCGAACCAATCTCATCACCATATTTTTTCTTGAGTTTATCCATCTGTCTTTCTCTTTCACTCTTCGCAAGAATCGACGCTGCCGAAACCGAAATATGATTTTGATCTGCCTTATGCTCACAACTAATTTCAAGATTAGAAAGATTCTTCACTTTAGTTTTCAAATAATCAGTCCATTTTGCAATGCTCGTCGACGGACAATCCACAATAACCCGAATTTTATCCGAACCCTTATTTAATTTATCAATTATTTTCGCACACGCAATCGCCTCTACTTCATTCAACTTTATTCTCTCGCCCCCGTCGCCGTCAATCTCTTTCGGAAAAATAACAACAACCTCGAACGCCTCAACCTTCTCCCGTATCAACTCCGCCAAATGCTCCCTTCTCTTCGCCGTCAACTGCTTCGAATCCTTCACACCCAAAATCTCCAACTCTCTCTCAAGTTTTTTATCCAGAAGGCAACCCGCAAGAATCATCGGTCCTATAACTGGCCCCCGTCCCGCATCGTCAATTCCAAGAATTAATTCCATCTAATAAAAAATCAGTCCTCTCTTTTAAAATTATCTATGGCCAAACATATCCCAAATCAGCACTAACATTTTCACTAAATTCAAAATAAAAATCTCCGTCCTTCCTCAACAAATTACTCTTATGCGAATCGTGAAAATTTTTATCTCCAAACCACTTCGGCAAAATTATCTTTCCCTCAATCTTTTCAAGTTTCATAGTATTCTTATAACCTCTCGCAATCCAAAGTTTAACCGACTTATTAAAATACAATTTCAAAGCATTCTCGTAACCTCGCCACATCTTAACCGCCGGATGATTTTGCCAACCTTTCTTATCCGTCCGCTCCAAAAGAATATTCAAAATCTGAAACGCCTCGACCCTCTGCTTCCCAAGTCTCCGACTATCCAAAGCCTTTAATGACTTCTTCAAATTCGGATACGGCAAAAAAGTTTGCATTTTATTTTTTTAGAATAGCAGGGGTGGGATTTGAACCACACGACCTCCGGGTTATGGGCCCGACGAGCACTCCAGGCTGCTCTACCCTGCTATAGTATTTGAGAGTTTGAATTACTTTTAAATTTAACTGAAATAGAATAAGCTCGCTCAACCAATATTAATCTGAACTTTTTTAGAAATATCAAAACCTGTAATATCCAAATTCGCTTTAACATACCATTTAACATTTCTCATATTTCCCGTCAATAACTGCGCGGACTTCACAAGATTTCCAATCATTCCCTCATGATTCGTGTTAACATTTTGCGGAACTTTCATTTTAAAATCATAAACTTTCTCCCCAATTTGATATTCTTTCTTTCCATCCAGAGGTTGAGAAAATTCAAAAACTTTTTGAGTTCTCGAAGACGAATGCCCAGAACCATAACTCGTACTCTTCATTTCTCCCACAAGCCCAACATTCAACGTCTTCGCATTAACTGGCTTTTTCAAATTAAGAATAACTTTCCCCTCAATGGTGTCGCCCGCAGAAAAATTAAAATTCGTCAACTCAATTTTTATTCCACCTTTCATTTTTGAAATAATAAACATAATCAAACCGAGCAACAAAATCGCCCCAGCAACAATAAGAACAATGTACATCATCTCCATAGAAAACATAACAAATAACCTTTTATAAAATTTTAGGAAGACAAACACTTTTAAATTGTGAAATATCTTATTCTTTGTACGCCCCGATCGCATAGTGGTTATTGCGCCGGTTTGCTAAACCGGGCCCTTTGGGCTCGCAGGTTCAATTCCTGCTCGGGGCGTTTAGTTATCGAGTTTACGAAATAACTCTCCGAAGGATATCGGACTAAATTAAAACATATTTCTGGTCTCAATTCCCGAGCATCTTTTGAAATTTTGAATAAATGAGCAAAACGAATTTAAAGAACATTTCACAGAGTGCGAGTTGCCTCGGGGCGTCCCAAAACTCTTATAAACTTCTTCTTCATTTACAAATTATATTTCATAATGAAAGGAGGTGTGACATGATATTAGAAACATTAGGTTTAGGAAGTGAATTTGCTGGAACAGAAGCTTTAGCAGGAACTGCAGCATTAGGAGGAATAATGGCGATAATCGCAGGATTCTTCTTAATAGCTTTAATAATTGGTTTAGCAATCTACATTTACGCTGCTGTTGCTTTAATGGCAATTGCAAAGAAAACAAAAACTCCAAACGGATGGCTCGCTTTCATCCCAATCGCGAACATTTATTTGTTAACTCAAATGGCTGGCGTGAACGGACTTTGGACTTTGATAGTTCTTGCCCCAATAATTCCTTTCATAGGAGCTTTAGCGATGGGCGCTGTTGTGATCTGGATGTTTTGGTTAATCGTAGAGAAAATCAAATACCCTGGATGGACAAGTCTATTAATGATAATTCCAATCGTTAATTTAGTAATGCTCGGAGTTTGGGCTTGGGCTAAGAAATAAGCCAACTTTTATTTTTTATTTTTTATTTTACTTTTCTTTAGAAAGTGGAGTATCTCCCACGGGAGTCAATTCTTTTTCCAAGGCATAAATAAATTTTTTGATTTCAGTTATCTCCGCCCCTTCAATTTCAGTATCACTCGAGGGATTAGTCAATAAACTATAAATTCTTTCAGAATATTCTTTATCCTTAAAAAGTCTAGGACACAAATTAATAAAATAATGTCTTATTTCTTGTGTCAATCCTGCAGAATCGTCATATTCTCTTCGAGGATATTTTGAATTCCAATCAACACTCCCCCATAAATCTCCGAACCAGCCCAACATCTTTTTATCTTCTTCATTCAAATCTTCTTTCCCGATAATTTTTTCAAGCCCGTATCCTGCCAAAGTCAAACGCGTTCTTAAACCATAATTTTTCACATCTTCGCCGAAATCCATAAACAAATTAGTTATCAAGACTATATAAAAATTATCGTGATTTACTTAATTTTATAAACTTCTCTTTCTTAATTTAATTATGATTAACGAAACAATCGAAAACGCTTTGACCGAAGGAGTTATCGCAGGTTTGACAACCGGTTTAATTTTAGCGATGGTAGGTTTAATTTTAATTCTCCTAATAGCATTTTATGTTTACCACGCTTTGGCTTGGAGCACAATTGCAAAAAAGAAAAAATATTCGCGACCTTGGTTAGCTTGGATACCTTTTGCAAGTTCAGCGATGAGACTTCAACTCGGCGGTTTCAACTGGGCATGGGTTTTCTTATACTTAATTCCAATTCTCGGATGGATTACAATTTTCGTTCTCTTAATAATTTCACACTGGAGAATTTTTGAATCTCTAAATTATCCTGGATGGTTAGCACTTCTTCAACTTGCAGACATCGCAGGAAGCGGAATCGGAAGCATAGCTTATTTAGTAGTCATTGGAATTGTTGCATGGAAAGAACCAGAATCAAAAATAACTCAAAGAAAAGATCTTCCTAAAAAGAAAAAATTTGTTAAAAGAAAATAATTACTTTCCAACTTCCCCCGTTTTCTTCCAACGAATATAATTTTTCTCAAGAATTTCAACAATCCTCTGTCTCTCTTCTGCATTCCCAATTCCTTTCCAATCCAAAACAACAAACTCAACATCCTCCTCAGTTTTTTCCATCGCTTCTTTAATCATATCTTCCGTCAAAGGTAAAACATAACTCGGAATAACATGCGAAAATGCCACGTTAGAATTCAATTGTAATTTATTAAAATTCGGACAATAATGCGGACCACCGATACCAATCGCGACTTCTCTATAAGGATTTTCTTCAAAATCATCAATCATTTTAGAAATAGTTTTCGCAATCACAAAACACGCACGCCTATCATTCCATTCTTCCTCGGTCGAACCCACCTCAATAAAAACACACGGCTTATTTATCAACGGCCCATGATGCGTGCACTCCATCGTAACGCTATATTTCTCATTCAATTTATGTTCTTTCGCGAACTTGTTCAAAACATCAAACATTTGTTTCTGAAAAAGCCCCGAACTCCGACAAACTTTGCCTCGTTCTCCACCAAAACTATTCTCACTCCAATTTCCAGGAGCATGAATCGACAAACTTTTTTCTTTTTTCTCTGACTGATGCTTCGACGCAAAAATCACAAAATCATATTTATTAATTCTATTCAAGTCCAAATTTTCAGTTCTAATAATTTCCTCGTCACAAAGATAAAAATCAAAACCAGACTTATCCGGTTGCATTCCTAAAAAAACCGGATTCCGTTTATACTGCGAAAGGGCAGTCGTAATATTAATTCCCGCCCGGTCTTTCTTACTCGCAACAACCAAATATTTTTTGTACATCTTTATTAAAAACAAACAGAGATTTTAAGTTTTTGTGTGGTTTCATATCAAGTTTATATTAGTATATCTTAACAATAATTTAAAATTAGAAAGGCGGGGCTAAGCCCCGCCGTGGTTCGTTTCTTCCTGGATTTTTACATTAATCCTTTTACTATTTCGCTTAACTTTCTTCTTCCACCGCATTCTGACCAGATTATTGGTGCTCCGATTTCTTGTGCAGTTCTTTCCTTTAATCCGCTGTCACAAGAGCAAGCTACCAGTGTTAGGTTTTTCCCCGCATCCGAGTATTTTCTTGCTGCTCTAAGTGCTCCTTCTTTTGCATAACTCCCTACATATAGGTAAACCTTTCCCACATCTTTTTCATCAGTTTTTCCGTAGATTTGATGTAGTACTTGGCCTAACTTATTTTCAGCTTCTCTACTCCATGTATATGTGTTGTCATTGCTGTAGATTATTACTGGGCCATTTTTCCCTTCATAAGTCCCAGCAGGGAAGTTCTCTACTGAGTTGTAGGTGATTACTATTGTTGCTTTTTTCGGTTGTGCTTTTGATTTCCTTACTTTTCCTGTTTTGTTTTTTGCAATTGTCATCTTTATTCCTCCTATAATTTAATTGTGAGGCGGGGCGAAGCCCCGCTTGGTGAGGTGTGATTTGTGATGTTCTGTTTTCCATTTTCTTGTTCAGTAAAGTCCCAGTACCATTCTCTTCGCGAGGCAGATGGCTTTGTCTTGAGTCCATCTTGGGTTCTTCTCAAGCAATTCCGCCTGCACCTTCCAGATTTTTTGGTTCTGTTCCTTTCTCTGTTCTGGTGTTTTGTTTTCCATTAAAAAATTCAAGAAATAATTCTATATAAAACTCTGTTGTAGAAATTACTACAACAATATAAGTAAGTCATTTATTCCGTCATCAACCTTCTCCTAAAATATGTTTTATATCATTTTTCTGCGTTAATAGGTATCACGCTTCTTTTTAAATTTCTTAATCTCTTAAAATAAGAAAAAGATATTCTTTTGGAGGGATTTAAGTTTAACCCTATTCACAATCTTTAAAGTCGCTTGGTAAAAATTCAAGTAATTTTGAGCTTCCCCTGTTACCAGCTTGAACTGATATGTGGCCAAGAGATTTTGCTTCAGTGAAGTCGTCTATACGTAGATATGTTACTGAGTCACAAGAAAAGTATTTTTCTTGATATCTATTGTCTTTGAATAAACCAATTGTAGTTAATCCTGAAGGCATTGTCAAGGTCTGAGTTTCACAATGAACTGAATAAGCTACATAACCTGATTTTTCGTCGCTCTCTATTGCAGTTAGTCTTTTTCTTGGACCAGTGCATCGCTTCAGATATTCTCCAAGACCAGGTGCGTTGTTAATTATTCCCCTTACTTCTTCTATTGTTTTTGTCATCTTTGTTCACCTCCTTACATCTGTATTCTTTTGTTTCCATGATATTTTATAGAAATAATTCTATATAAAACTCTGTTGTAGAATGAACTACAACAACAAAAGACTTAAATAGGTAGGACAATTTAAAATCAAATGAACCCAGAAAAAGTATTAGAAAAAATCGGCTTCAGTCCAAATGAGATAAAAACGTATTTGGTATTAAATGAAAAAGGCTCATTACCTGCAGGAAAAGTTGCAAAGCACGCAAAGATAGACCGAAGCAGTTGTTATAATTCTCTAAAAATTCTCCAAGAAAAAGGACTCGTAAGTTACGTAATTATTTCCAACGTAAAATATTTTCAATCAACAGGTCCAAGAAAAATTCTCGATTTCATAAAGACACAAGAGCAAGATGTCAAAGAGATAATCCCCCAACTTGAAGAAAAAAGAAAAGTAAAAACTTCCGAAGGGCAAGTAAGATTATTCAAAGGGGAAAAAGGAATCCGAACTATTTTTTTAGATATGATAAGAGAAGGCAAAGATAATTTCGTTTTTGGTTCAGAAGGACAATTTTCCGAAAGAATGCCGGAGTTCGCTTTACAATTTGACAGAATGAAAAGAGAAAAGAAAATAAAAACAAAAGTCCTAATAAGAAAAGATAGAACTGAAGCCGACGACACAACGACACAATACGCCTACGCCCCAAACATTGCCGAAAGCTCTGCAGTCACAAACATCTACGGCGACAAAATAGCAATAATAATTTGGACCGACGAACCCGAAGGAATAATCATCGAAAACCCCGCTGCAGCAAAAGCATATAAATCTTATTTTGATTTTATGTGGAAGCACGCAAAGAAATTCAAATGATAAACATAATAATCGCAACATTCATTTTAATCCTCGGAATACCAATCGGAATGCTACTCGCAAAATTCACAAAAGAAGAACTAAAATCCGGAAAACCATATTTCAAAATAATTGTTTATCTCTCATTAATCGCAGGATTCACCGGACTAATAATTCACAATGACATTTTACTTTTCACATCTTTCTTCGTCGCTATCGTAACAAGCCAAAGTTTGAAACGTTAACTCCAGAACACAAATTCTTAAAAACAATTATTAACCACTTCTTCAATGAAAAAATTAATTGTCGCAGGTCTAACACTTTTAGCACTTGGATGTTCATCAGCAAGAAATATTCCCCTGGAAAATTTAACTTGTCTTCCCAAAAATTTATCTAAAGATGGTGGAAGATATTTACAACAATGCACGGAAAAAACCCGAGGACAATCAATGGCGCCTTCACAACAATTTTTTTATGATTCACGTGGAGATTTGAGCGAACTAAGAGCAGACATGAGCGGAAA
>DAIQOR010000001.1:248153-294885 GCA_036787775.1 bacterium
TTTTTTATGATTCACGTGGAGATTTGAGCGAACTAAGAGCAGACATGAGCGGAAACGGAACTCACGAATACACAGAAATTTATGACTACAGAATCTCAAGCGAGCCAGTGCAAATTTCAATAAATCGGGACGGAAATGCTTCTTACGAAACAAGAATTGAAAGAGCGTTTGATGAGTGTAATAATTTAATATCTGAACGAGTAATCACTGAAAACGACGAAGGGCGTCAATCTCTTGTCTTCTGGAAAAAATGTGAATATTTTCCCGAGCACAAGGTAAGAGCGTGCGATTGGAGCTTCAGCGGAGGATTAAGAGTTGAAAGAAAAACAGAAGAACCTTACGAACCTCAAAGATGCCGGGAAGTACCAGGAATGCAAACACCTCTTGGAGAAACGCCGACAAAAAAACCTACAACCTCTGCCCCAGATTATATTGGTTATTAATTCTATAGTAGCGACAAAACGAAACATTTATATATACATATTATATAAAAATTTATATATAAAATGAAAAAAGAATTAATAAAAAAAATATGGGAACAAACGAAAAGAAAGACAGGAATAGCCCTTGCAACAGGAGTTCTTTCTACAGTAATGATTTTACCAGCAGAATCTTGTTTTAATGCAGGCTATGACAGCACAATTGAGATTGGAGATAAAAGAATTGAATCATATAGTTTAGCTGAAGGAGATAAGACTCGTACTGTTGAATATATTTATGATAAAGGAGTTAAATCCGAAGTAGTTCAATATCACGGCGGAAAATGTGTATTCAGAGACAAAGTGACTCGTGATCAATATGGAGTTCCAAAATACAATCTAATATATGAAGCGTGCGATTGGAGCTTCAGCGGAGGATTAAGAGTTGAAAGAAAAACAGAAGAACCTTACGAACCTCAAAGATGCCGGGAAGTACCAGGAATGCAAACACCTCTTGGAGAAACGCCGACAAAAAAACCTACAACCTCTGCCCCAGATTATATTGGTTATTAATTCTATAGTAGCGACAAAACGAAACATTTATAAATTACTTATTTTTAAAAAAAGTGTATAGAAAATGAAAACCCCAAAAAAAATCGGACTTGTAAGTTTATTGACAGCTGGAGCTTTGGCTTTTGGAGGGTTGATTTATTTTCTCCCAAAACCAATAAATTACCGTGATTATACTTATCTTCCTCACGAAGATGGCCCCCTTAATAAGGAGGAAGTTTTTTTTGGCTCTCGTTCAAGTAGAGAAGGTGAATGTTCAAGTTTTAGTTCATATGTTTTAGAAGTTAGAAAACAAAATGGGTGTAATACAAAATACGAAATATATTGTAAGCCTTATTTTATTTCAACTAAATTTGGAGAACGTAAGCTTTGGGAAGTAGAAATAGATTGTCCTGGAGAACGTAAAATAAAATATCATGCCGATGACAAGGATCCCCAAGCTCAAAAATTTATGCAAGATGCAAATGCAAAACTTGAGCAATATTTTTCAGATATTTTAAAAGAAAAAGAAAGAAAGGCAAATAAAGATTCAAATAAATTATAAAATGAAAACCTCAACAAAAAAACTAGGACTTTTAGGAACATTATTTACAGCAGGAGCTTTGGCTTTTGGTGGAAATGTTAGTGGAGAACCCGCAAATTCTGAATCTCCCGCAGATAAGCATTGGAGATGTGTATCCCAAAAAGCGGACGGAATAATGGATTGTTCTGTAGATTATCAAGATGAAATGAAAAAATTATTGAATAAATATAGCAATTGTTTAGATTCTTGTGGGACAGATTATTCCTGCATTGATTCAAGTCGTGATGATTTTTCTTTGGGAGTAGCTCGAGTTATGGAAGAACAGGAACTTTGTTTAGCTAAAGTTAAGAAAAATTATGATAGATGCGAGGATATAGAATAAAATGAAAAATTTAAAAACAAAAATTGCACTAACAACCGCATTTGTATTTGGCGGATGCTCAGCAAATATACCTAAGATAAACACTTCCTCCCCAACTTCAAAACCTCGTCAAACAATAACTGCTCCAACTGAATGTAAATCTTACACAGAATCCCCAAAAGTAGATTATTTCACTGAAATATTAACTGAATTATATTATCCATCAAACAAACAAGAAGGGAAAAGAGAAATTTTAACTGAGATGGACACAAACACAGATTGTCATGTAACCACAGATGAAGCTGAAAAAGTTTATTTACAAACTTTCCAATAATCTAAACCGCTCAACCTTCTCACCATTCTCCAAAATCTTGAAACCCAAAAAATTATTTTTTCTTCTCGACCAAATCGTCCCCTTAGGAAATTTCTCCGCATCATATAATTGTTCATAACTAACTCTTTCTTCTAAAGTATCACAATCAATCGCAATTCCAAGAACTTTATACCTCATCTCAGGATTCTTGAAATGCACATAAATTTCCCCAATTATTAATTCTCTTCCCATAAAATATCAAAGAACAATAACTTTATAACATTAATTCTTCTTTCAAATATATGTTATACTTAATTGGTTTAGGATTAAACAGGGACGGAATATCAAAATTCGGACTAGAAGCGCTCGGAAGATGCAAAAAAATTTATTTAGAAAATTACACTGTGAACTTCCCTTACCCGCTTTCCGACCTCCAAGAATTAGCAATTAAAAAAACAATAACTCTCGCCGACAGAGAAAAAGTAGAATCTTTAGAATTAGTTGACGAAGCAAAAAAACTCGACGTGGCTTTATTGGTTTACGGCTCACCTTTAACCGCAACAACGCACATTTCTTTAATTCAAGAATGCAAAAGATTGGGAGTTAAATATAAAGTTATTTATTCAGCTTCAATTCTCGACGCTGTTGCAGAGTCCGGACTTCAACTTTACAAATTCGGAAAAACTGCAAGCATGCCAAAATGGGACCCAGCAAAAAACTTCACACCAGATTCTTTTATGGAAATCATAAAACAAAACCAATCAATTGACGCCCACACTTTACTTTTAGTTGACATAAATCTTTGGTCAACCGACGCTTTAGAACAATTAAAACAATCCGCAAAAAACCACAACTTCAAACTCGGAAAAATAGTCTTGTGTCAAGCACTCGGCACAAGCAAAGCAAAATTCATCTACCAAACAATCAAAGAACTTGAAGAGAACACGAAAATCCACCCACCTTATTGTTTTATAATCCCCGCTAAACTTCATTTTATTGAAAACGAAATTCTTCAAGAATTTGTTGAAAAATTTTCTTACTAATCTGTTACTTCTTTAAAATAACAACAACCAAAACATTTATAAATCTTAATTTTCTAAAAAATATATGACAAGTAAAAAATTAACAAATGCCTACCATTGGATGGCTGAAAGAAAAAAGGAAATTTGTGAAGACAGAGATGAAGATCTCAAAAAAAATATTGCCCTAGCAATAAATGAAAATTATCCTCCAATTAGAAAAAAAGCATCGAGATTATTGAAGGCAACAGCAACGACAATGTTAATTCTTAATGGAATTACTGCAGGTGTCACAGAGTATGAAATGAGAAAATCAAATGGGTTTGATAGTTGTCGTGGATTAGAATATTTCTATTCATCTCCAGATAATGAAGATCCAATATATAATAAGTTAGAAGATATTATCTTTGATGTGTCTGAATCTAAACTACTTTATCTTATCTACGGAATTGGAAAAGATGCTGTTTGTTGGGTTGAAGATAAATTAGATGAGGAGTAAAATGAAAAAAACACTATTAACAAAAATAATTACACCAATATTAGCAACAGCTTTAGCTATCGGAGGATGTGCAGGAAAAGTAACTCCTCAAGATTCTCTAAAAAAACTCTACGCCCAAAATTTTGATTACTCCGAAGTCCAAGATAATAACGAATTTATTTCTGAATACGATTCTCAAGGAAATTCAACAAGATTAATTTTCACAAGTGATTCAAGTTCTCCAAATGATTCAGATGAAAATTATATTTTTGAATATGACGCCGAAGGCAATCCAATTCGAAGCGCAGTAAAAAGAGATTATGACGGAGATAAAATTGCCGACGAAATTTCAATCGTAGAATATGACGCTCAAGGAAATGTTTTAAGAGAAATTGAAGAAACTCCCCAAGGAACCACAATAGCAGAATCTAAATGGTATTACAAATTAACTGAAAAAACACCTTGGTTCTGCCGTGCACCTTATAACCACCCTGCCAATGAAAGAACTTGCTCGTTTTATAAACTTCCTTCTCAATAAAACTTAAATACGCCCTTTCTTTTATCATTTCATGTCAACAATAAATGAAAAGGAATTAAAAATTTTAGAGTTTTGGAAGAAAGACAAAACTTTCAAAAAATCTTTAAAAAAAACCGAAGGCAAAAAAGAATACATTTTCTACGACGGCCCGCCGTTCGCAACAGGCCTCCCGCACTACGGACACCTACTCGCCTCAATTCTAAAAGATGCATTCCCCCGATACCACACAATGCAAGGAAAACACGTCAATCGAGTCTGGGGCTGGGACTGCCACGGTTTACCAATTGAAAGCATCGCCGAAAGAGAATTAAAAATAAAATCAAAAGACGAAATAGAAAAAATGGGCGTCAAAAAATTCAACGATTTCTGTAGAAGTTGCGTTCTAAAATACACAGGCGAATGGGAACACGTAATCGACCGAATCGCAAGGTGGGTCGACTTCAAAGGCGGTTACAAAACAATGGACAAATCTTACATCGAAAGCGTGTGGTGGGCGTTCAAACAACTCCACGAAAAAGGCTACATCTACGAAGGCGAAAAAATATTAATGTACTGCCCTCGATGCTCAACACCTTTATCAAAATCTGAAATCGCAATGGACAACTCCTACAAAAAAGTAAAAGACAAAGCAATAACAATAAAATTCAAATTAAAAGGAGAAAATGTTTACGCGTTAGCGTGGACAACAACACCATGGACATTACCATCAAATTTAGCACTAACAGTAAATAAAAAAATCGAATACGCTTACGTAAAAGACAAATCCGACGGAACAACATATTTATTAGCAAAAGATTTAATTGAAAAATATTTTCGAAACAAAGAAGAATACTCAATAGAAAAGATAGTGAAAGGAAGTGAATTAGCAGGAGAAGAATATGAACCTTTGTTCCCTTATTTCTCAAAATTAAAAAACGCATTCAAATTCCTCGTCGCTGATTTCGTAACAGCAAAAGACGGAACAGGAATAGTTCACACCGCCCCAGCATTTGGAGAAGACGATTACGCAGTTTGCAAAGAAAACGAAATAGAATTTGTGCAACCCGTAGATGCGCAAGGAAAATTCACAAAAGAAGTAAAAGATTTTGCAGGGCAATACATCTTCGACACCAACGACAAAATAATTGATTTCCTAAGAGCACAAAACAAAATTGTAAAAACAGAAAAGTTCGAGCACGAATATCCTTTCTGTTACCGATGTGAAACCCCGTTAATGTACCGAGCAATTCCAGCGTGGTTCGTGAACATCCAGAAAATAAAAAAGAAAATGCTCTCACTAAATAAAAAAATAAATTGGTATCCAGAATTTTTAAAAGATGGTCGTGTGTCTCACACAATACAAACCGCCCCAGATTGGAATATGTCAAGAAATAGATATTGGGCGACGGCAATTCCAATTTGGAAAAATAAAAAAGGCGACATAATGGTAATAGGAAGCATAGAAGAATTAAAAAAATACGCAGTAAAATTTCCAAAAGGAGAAATTGATTTACACAAAGATTATTTAGATCAAGTTCAACTAAAAGGAGAAGACGGAACAATTTACACAAGAATACCAGAAGTTTTAGATTGCTGGTTCGAATCCGGCGCAATGCCTTTCGCACAATTCCATTACCCTTTTGAAAACAAAGAATTCTTCGAAAAACATTTTCCCGCACAATTCGTCGTCGAATACATCGGTCAAGTCCGAGCGTGGTTCTATTACATGATAGCACTTTCAGCAATTCTCTTCGACAAAATTCCCTTCGAAAATGTTTTAACAACCGGAACAATCCTCGCTGAAGACGGCTCAAAAATGTCAAAAAGCAAAAACAATTTCGTAGACCCAATGATTATCTCAGAAAAATTCGGGGTTGACGCACTGAGATTTTATTTATTAGCCTCGCCTTTAATGAACGCCGACAATTTCAACTTTTCAGAAAAGGGCGTTGAAGAAATTTACAAAAAAGTAATCTTACTATTGAACAACACTTTAAATTTCTATGAGCCCTACAAGGAAGGAAAAATCGAAGAACCCAAATCAAAAAACATAATCGACAAATGGATAATCGCAAGATTAAATCAATTAATAAATAACTACACAAAATATTTCGAAGAATACAACACAATAAAATCTTGCAACGAGATAAGAGAATTCGTGGACGATTTATCAACTTGGTATATTAGAAGAACAAGAGACCGGTTCAACTCAGGAGACAAAGACGCAATAAAAACTTTAGGTTTTGTTTTAGAAAATTTATCAAAAGTTTGCGCACCAGTAATGCCGTTTATCTCAGAAGAAATTTACCAAAATTTGCACGGAGAAAAAGAATCAGTCCATTTACAAGATTTTCCAAAAGCAAACATGAAAAAAGTAAACTCCGAATTAATTGAAAGCATGAAACTCACAAGAGAAGTAGTTTCTTTAGCATTAAAAGAAAGAGACCGAGCACAATTACCGATAAAACAACCTCTCGCAAAGGTAGATATTTTCGGCACAAAAATTTCCGAAGATTATTTCGAATTAATTATGGAAGAACTAAATGTCAAGGAAATACAGCTAAATAAGGGAAAAGAAATCTCAATAAAATTGGACACAAACCTAACGCCAGAGTTGGAAGCAGAAGGTTTTGCCAGAGAAATCTCAAGAAAAGTTCAAGCCTTCAGAAAAGAATTAGGTTTAGATAAATCTGACAAAATTGAATTATTTATTTTCACCGACGACGAATTCGTAAAAATTTTAGAAACTCAAAAAGATTTCATTCAAGAAAGAACAAATTCAAAAAAAATACAGGTAAGTGTTACAACTGGTAAGGAAACATTTAAAAACAAAACAAACTTTAAAATAAAAGATAAAAGTGGAGAGATAGTGATAATAACCCCCAAAGGGTAGTCCATCCATTTCACCCTTTCATCATAATAAACTTTAAAAAGAAAAAAAGAGGTATAATATAATGATTGTTAAAGACGAATTCCTGGGAAGATTAAGAAAAATTTTTGATTTGAATCTTTATGAAGTTAAGGTATGGACCGCTTTGCTTTCTCGAGGCACTTCTACTGCTGGAGAATTAAGCAATATTTCTGATGTTCCACGTTCAAGAACTTATGATATTTTAGAATCTTTAGAAAAGAAAGGATTTATTATTATGAAATTGGGAAAACCGATAAAATTCGTAGCACTAAAACCAGGAGAAGTTGTAGAAAGAGTTAAGAAAAACATGTTAAATGAAGCTCAAGAAAAATCCAAGAGATTAGAAAGATTAAAAGGCGAAGAAGTTCTCGAGGAATTAGATTCTTTATTTACACAAGGTGTTAAGTTTGTTGAACCTTCTGATTTATCTGGAAGTTTAAGAGGAAGACAAAATCTTTACAACCATTTAGATATGATGGTTCGAGACGCAGAAAAAACAATTACAATAATTACAACAAAAGAAGGATTAAATAGAAAATTAGAAGCTTTAATGCCAAGTTTTGAAAAATGTAAAAAGAGGGGAGTTAAAATAAGAATTGCGGCACCAATAGATAGTAATAATATTAAAATTGCAAGAGAGTTAAAGAAAGTTGCGGAAGTAAAAAATATTGATAAGATAAAAGCAAGATTTGTTGTCATCGATGGAAATCAATTAATGTTCATGTTGTTAGATGATGAAAAGTTCCATCCAAATTACGATATCGGAGTTTGGATAAACACGGAATTCTTTGCTCAAGCATTAGAACAAATGTTTGAACTTGCTTGGAAAGAAATGAAAGCTATTAAGTAATTCTAAAACAAACTTTTAAATAATTATTTTTATTTAGATAATTCTATTCTCTTACAAAAACAAGCAATATAACTGAAACTAAAGCAACTCCCGCAACATACAAAAACATCGTCTGATAACTAACATTCCACAAGAATCCAGCAACAATTCCCGCAGGAATATTCACAATTCCAATAACTGCCTGATAAAATCCCATAGCTGTTCCTTTCATTTCCCCCGACAAATCCGCCACAAAAGCTCTCTGATTTGATTGAGTAATCGCGTAAACCAAACCATAAGAAACAAACAACAAAGCAATCAAAAAGAAATTAGAAAAATACGCAAACCCAATTCCCACAAAAGCCAACAAAACATAACCCAACATCAAAATACTTTTTCTCCCAAACTTATCCGACAAATTCCCAAACGGAATCGTCAAACCAGCCCACACAATATTAAACAACAAAAATAATCCAAGAGCATATCCAATACCTCCAAATAAATCTCTCGCCCTCAAAAGCAAAAACATATACAACCCAAAATTCGCAATCGTAAAAATAGCCGACACAAAAATAAAATACTTCAACTTTTTATCTAAATGTTTTATTCCCTTAAACAAACTCTCGTTCGACTTTTTCGACTTCGGCTCCTTAACAAAACTCAGCGGAATCAACGACAAAACAGAAATTCCCGCAGCAATCAAAATAATTTTTTTAAAATCCCACGACAAAAACCAGTATAAAATTAAAACCAAAATAGTTCCAACAATCGCCCCGCCCGTATCAAACGCCTGATGAATTCCAAAACCCCTTCCTTTCTGTTTCATTGAAACGGAAATAATCGCATCTCGAGGCGCGTCCCGCGCCTTCCCCAATCTTTCAAAACTCACAAAAGCAATAATCATCTGCCAAGCGTTTGCAAAGATTAGCAAAAACCTCGAAATAACAGAAATCAAATATCCCAAAAAAACAAAAGGCATTCGTCGCCCAGTTCTATCAGAAGCCCAACCTCCAAGAAGTTTAAACAAACTCGAAAGTCCTTCACGCAAACCGGAAATCAATCCAACCGCAACTCCGCCACCACCCAAGGCAGTAATATAAAACGGAAGAATCGAAGTAATCATTTCACTTCCAGCGTCGTTAAAAAAACTCGAACCCCCTAAAAGATAAATATTTTTATTACCATTTTTCAAGTCCAATTTCTCACCATGCTTTTTCATATTAAACTCTCCGATTTTGCATTCATAGTTTTCTTTTACACCATAGCTTTTCTTTTTCTAAAAGAAAAACCTGTTTTCATAAACCAAATTAGATTTTAGAATTTATAAAATCTTTTAGAATATGTAGCTATTATTAAATTACAACAATATCGAAAGATTTATAAAGTAGGAGTTTTTACTCTTTTTTACTATGAAAACAAAATTGAGCATTTCAATAGATGAAGAGAAGGTTACAATTTTAGATGAAATGCTGAAAAATCATAAATTTAGAAACAAATCTCATTTAATCGAAGTCGCAATAGGTAAACTTTTGGAGCAAGAAAAAAATGAGTAACTTAAACAAATATCAAAATTCAACGGAATTAATGAAATTGGGAAAGGTTCCCTTTTATTTAGATAACTTTGTAGAGGCCTGTCTTAAAGGAAGATTAAACTTATTTTTACAAGGAGATTCAGGAATGGGAAAGACGCATCTTGCAACAAATGCAATGAATTATTTCCCTGGAAAATCGATGTTCATTCTTGGAAGAAACGATATGGATACAAGAGAACTATTTCAGCAAATTAATTTAGGAAAATTAAAAGATGCAAAATCAAGTCAGGAACTGAAGGAACTTACCGATAAAATAGATAATCATTTATTAGTTTTCGATGAACTTCCAAATTGTGTTCCAGTAGTTAGGGCCCAAGCTTTTAATTTGTTTGATGGATTTATTGAATTAAATGGTAAAACTTATTCTATTGGAGAAGGTTATTCAGTCGGAATCGCAACAGGAAACATCGGTCAAAAATTTACAGAATCTTCAAATGATTTAGGTCGAGCTTTGAAAGATAGAATGCATGTGACAATAGATGTTGATTATTTCAAACCGACAGCCAAAAATACTTTCAATATTTTATCAGGAAATACGAGTCCTTCTATAGATTTCACTCAAAAACAGGAAGAAGGAGATTTAGAAGAGAAAATTTTGACCGCTCACAGAGAAATAGTTTCTCAAGAAATTCCGTTCGAAAAATTATTACTCGCAAATTATTTAATTCACGGGTTAGATTATGTAAAAATTGGAAGTCGAGAGACAACAAAAACCAGATTAAAAGATACGTGGCCAAATGCAATTACAAATCACGGAGCAGGTTCAGATGAAGCTTTGATTTTACCTGTTTCTATAAGGGCAGCGAAATCAATTATTCGTTTATCCCAATCTTTTGATTATATTGCGAGAGAAAAAGGAGCATCTGAAGAAGAGATACAAAATAATTATTTTAATTCAATGATGCAGGCATTCAAATTCGTGGGGGCGTATTCTGGAATTTTGAATGATTTGAAAGTTAGAGAACATTACGGAAATGACAAATATTCTGCTATGGACGCGGTTATTCAAACGACACAAACTCAATACGATTCTCAGAAAAAAAATCTTTCAGCTGGATTTCATATGGTTAATGAAGGGAAAAAATTACAGAAAGTTTTGAATAAATTTAATGGAAGATGGAGTTTTATGAGGGGTTTTTTAGAAGATATATTAGAAGAAAATTCTCTGGAGAAGAAATAAATAAAATGACAAAAATAAAATTCCCAAAAAACTTCGCAGGAATCGACGGAAAGAAAGCTTTAGAAGGAATAATGAACGAAACAGAACCAGAACCAAAAGACCCTCCAACAGGAACTTCAAATCCTTTACCAATACCGACAGGAGATTTAACCTTTGTAGATAAAGAAGATTTATACAAAGAAATTTCAAAATATATTCCAACCGAACTTCCAAATTTACCTAATCCATTAACTTTCTCAGACCAAGTTATGAAACAATCAAATCCTTATTTAGCAGTTGCCGTAGATATGTTCTGTAAAAAATATCTTCCAGAATACAGATTAGCAACACAATTAGATTTAGAGCAAGATTTAGCTTTCACAAAAGACACTTACAACGACACAGGTTTAGCTCTAAGAAGTTTAGCAGAACCAAACAAATCTCAAGCAGAATATCTTTTCAACCAAATAAAGCAAAGAGGGTTTACTGAAGACGATTTCCCATTCTTCATACAATTAAGAGGATTAGAATTAGACAATCAAAATTTTAATTTAACAGATGAATCTTTAATTCATAAGCAAGTTAAATGTTTGAAATGGGAATCTGGAACAAATTATTCAAAAACAGATAATTTTGGATTACCAAAATCCAAGAATAAAAAATCAAGCAGACAAATTTGGACAATTCAAAATGGGTTGTCGAGATGCTATTTGAACTGGGTCTCGAATCTGGATGCGTACAATTCGGATTTGTCGTTTTCGTACGTCAATGGTCGGGTGGTTCTCGCGAAGCCACGGAGTGGCTGAGCCATACAACAAAATTAAATTAAAATAAATAAAATAAAAATGACAAAAATAAAATTCCCAACAAACTTCGCAGGAATCGACGGAAAAAAAGCCTTTGAAGAAATAATGAATAAGAAAGAACCAGAACCAAATCCTAACCCCCCTTTGCCAAATGGAACTTCAATTCAAAACCACGATAAATACGAATATTTCTTCGCGGGAACAAATGAATATAATTCTTACAAAGAATTTGTAGAAACTAACTTTCCAAAACAACAAAAATCAGGTTTACAAACTTTAGAAGAATTGGCGAAGCCAATTCTAAAAGATAATTTATTCAAAGGTTCAAGCCCAATAATTAATTCAGCGATGAACATGGCTTTAAGAGAACAAGGAGTCCAAGTTGTAACTCAAGCACAATTAGAATACATTTTTCAAAATAACTTATCGAATTTGTCAGATGTTTATTCAGATACAGGAATGTGTTTAAGAACAATCTCAGAACCAAATGAAAATCACGCAAAAGATTTAATTTCCCAACTAAACAACAAAGAACTTCCAATCTACATTCCAGTAATCAGTTATGATTTAGAATTAATAGACGGAAAAATATCTTTTAAAATTACAAATCAAGAAAACATTCTCCATTTACCAATTTTAAACTCTCCAAATCAAAGCAAATTCAACAATTCAGATATAGATTTACAAACAGGTTTTCCAATTCAATTAAATCCTCAAGGAGCAAGAATTTTTTGGACAATCCAAAACGGGTTGTCGAGTTGCTATTTGAACAGGGGCTCGAATCTGGATGCGGACGGTTCGGTTTTGTCGGGTTCGAGCGACTATGGTCGGGTGGTTCTCGCGAAGCTCCGAAGGAGCTGAGCTATGCAACAAAAATTAAATTAAAATAAAAAAAATAAAAATAAAATGACAAACAAAATACAAGAACTCGAACAAAAATTAAACGAACAAAAAAATAAGTTTGGATTAGTCGGAGCTAAACCTGCACGAGTTCAAGAGTTTGACGATGCAGAAAACAATTTTTCTGCACACATTAATCCCTACGATTGGGGAATTGAAGTGACTCTCAAAACAGGATATAATCCTATTCAAGACTTAAGGCAAGAAAGATACGCAAAACTAAAAAAAATCAAAGACCCTTTAGAAACATTAGTTTTACAAGTGGGTTCAGGACACGAAGTAGCACATTGGGAATTGCCGTTTGGTTCAGGGAAAGGTTGCCCTTTCGACACTTACAATCACGACAAAATTGTAGAAGGAATAAAAAAAGGATTACCCAAAAATAAGCAACAATTTGCAAGCTATCTCGCAAACGCATTCGAAGACACTTTAATCAATCCAAGAGTAAAAGAATACTTCGGAGATTTCTCTGGAACTATTTTATTTTGGGATGGAGAGGGACAAAGAACTCAAGAAGAAACTGGCAAAAAAGGTTTCACTCCTTTATATGAAGCATTTGTAAAAGTAAACTTGCACTTGTTTGGAGACAGATTAGACAAAATTTTTCTTAGGAGAAATTTCACAAATAATGAAAAAGTTGACAAAGCAGTTAATGAAGTTATAAAAAATTTAAATCTTGAAGAAGGAATTAACGACACAACACCTTTGTTTAATAAATCTCAATGGCCAAGAATGGCAGAACAATACGCTCGAGCAATGTCAAATTTATTGGATGAAATGCCTCAAGAAAGAATGTCTGCTTATGATTCAGGGCAAGGTTCACCAGAAGATTCAAAAGAAAAAAAATCCGGAAACGGGGTTGAAGAAAAATCAAAATCCAATGAAGGGAAAGAAGAAATTGTTTACGGAAGATACAAGGCAGGAGAAACGCAATCCCCAAATATTGAAAGTTTCGAACAATTAGACACACTATATCAAAAATTAGCCCAAGACATTCCAGTAAAAGTTGAAGCAATCACCAGAGAATCTTCAATGGAGATTTCTCCATTAAATTACAGACCCTTTGACGAAGAAACAGATAATCCTCTTAAAATAAAAACTTCAAAATTCTTCTTCGACGAAAACGGATTTAATTTTGCATATCCGAATCAACCTTTAACAATTGATTACAAGCAAAAAGTCCAAAGAAAAGCTTTCCCAAATTTAAGTTTAATTTGGTTAGATGCTTCAGGAAGTATGGCTTCTGGGATAAACGGAGATAGTGGAAGTAAAATTTTCATTCCTTATGGAGACAAATCAAAATATCATTTTGGAGTTTTAGGATGTTATGGTATTGAAAACTTTTTAATAAAGCAAGGAATTGCCCCGTATATCGAGTTTGGGATGGCTTTGTTTTCAGGTGAAACAAGATTTAAGAAAGGAGATTATAACGACTTACCCAAAATAAGAAAATTCAGATTAAACCCTGATTGGAATGTGACTAATTTAGATGCAAGTGTTTTAAAACAGGCATTAAGTGGAGAAGGAGATTTTGCTCTTTCAATTTCCGACGGAGATGTCTCAAATTGGGATTCAGAAAAAGAAGAAATAAAAAAATTAATAGAACAAAATTACTATGCACATATTCAACTCGGTTCAGGAACTTCAATGACGGAAGATTTAAAATATTGGGGAATGCCCGTGTTTTACGTAAACTCTGGTGAAGACCTAACTAAATTAATGGTGGATATAACTAAAAATACTTATCATCCTTTTGTTCAGGAGGCAAACAAATAAAAAATAAAATGACAAAAATAATATTCCCACCAGACTTCGCAGGATTCGACGGAAAAGAAGCTTTTGAAGAAATAATGAATGAGACAGAACCAGAACCAAAAAAAGACCCTCCCACAGGAAATCCACTAATAATTCAAGAACATGACAAATATGAATATTATTTTGCAGGAACAAATGAATATAATTCTTACAAAGAATTTGTAGAAACTAACTTTCCAAAACAACAAAAATCAGGTTTACAAACTTTAGAAGAATTGGCGAAGCCAATTCTAAAAGATAATTTATTCAAAGGTTCAAGCCCAATAATTAATTCAGCGATGAACATGGCTTTAAGAGAACAAGGAGTCCAAGTTGTAACTCAAGCACAATTAGAATACATTTTTCAAAATAACTTATCGAATTTGTCAGATGTTTATTCAGATACAGGAATGTGTTTAAGAACAATCTCAGAACCAAATGAAAATCACGCAAAAGATTTAATTTCCCAACTAAACAACAAAGAACTTCCAATCTACATTCCAGTAATCAGTTATGATTTAGAATTAATAGACGGAAAAATATCTTTTAAAATTACAAATCAAGAAAACATTCTCCATTTACCAATTTTAAACTCTCCAAATCAAAGCAAATTCAACAATTCAGATATAGATTTACAAACAGGTTTTCCAATTCAATTAAATCCTCAAGGAGCAAGAATTTTTTGGACAATCCAAAACGGGTTGTCGGGTTGCTATTTGAGCAGGTACTCGAATCTGAATGCGTACAGTTCGGGTTTGTCGGGTTCGATCGTCAGTGGTCGGGTGGTTCTCGCGAAGCCACGGAGTGGCTGAGCTTCGACGCAAAAATTAGAAGGATTTATTAATTATTAATTCTTTACAATATTCCTAGCCTTAGGCTAGGCCACAAGTCAAATTGCTAGCACATCATTTAGATTTATTTTAAGTCATGAAATTCAACTTTGACAATTAGTAGTTATGACATGAATGCGAACATTGAAAAAGTGGTGGCAGATAAAACTGATAATTGGTAATTTGGCTAATTTTATTGTCGAGATGCTATTTGAACAGGAACTCGAATCTGAATGCGAACAATTCGGATTTGTCGAATTCGAACGACAATGGTCGAATGGTCTATTTTAGGGCTAGGAATATGAAAACTCACAAAAATATCTATGGGGAGATTATTTCTTTAAAAAATTTAATTCTTGCACATAAAAAAGCGAGAAAAGGAAAAACAAAAAAAGATTATGTTATAGAATTTGGAGAAGATTTAGCATACAATTTGAAAATTCTTCACGAGGAACTAAAAAATCAAACTTACTTTCCCAAACCTCTTAAGGCATTTATTTTGAGAGACCCAAAAACTCGCAAAATTGCAAAATCGCATTTTAGAGATAGAATTGTTCACCATGCTTTATGTAATATTATGGAGCCAATTTTTGACAAGACATTTATTTATGACTCCTGTGCAAATAGAAAAGGCAAGGGAACTTTATTTGCGATTAATAGATTTGACAAGTTTAAAAAAAAGGTTACTCATAATTTATCTAAAGAAGGTTTTTGTTTGAAAGCAGACATAAAACATTATTTTCAAGAGATTAATAGGAAAATTCTTTTGAAAGTAATTAGAAAGAAGATTAAATGTTCTAAAACAATTTTATTAGTAGAATTAATCTTAGATAATTTTGAAGGCAATAATGGAATGCCATTAGGGAATTTAACTTCACAATTTTTCGCGAATATTTATCTCAATGAATTAGATTATTTTGTGAAACATAATTTAAAATCAAAGTATTATATTCGTTATGTTGATGATTTTATTATTATACATAAATCAAGATTACAATTAGAAATTTGGAAAAAGGAAATTTCTTATTTCCTAAACATTCAATTAAACTTAGAATTTCACCCAGAAAAATCTAAAATAATTAATTTATCAAGAGGAATCGATTTTGTGGGATTTAGAAATTTTTATAATTATAAACTACTAAGAAAGAGAAATATAAAAAATTTGAAAAATAAATTTTATTTATTCAGAGGAGAGAAGATTTCTTTAGAAGACTTTGTAGAATTCTTTCAAGGATGGAGAGCTTACGCGATTTGGGCAAATAGTTATAATTTAATAAATTCATATCTCAAATAAATAATCTCCCAACTCTTTCAAATTTTTCATCTTAGCAATATTTCTTCTAATCTCCGCCCCATCACGAATTCCTTTACTAAAACTTATACAAAATTAACTATTTTTATAAAAAAAGTGCAATTTTAGTTAATTTTAATGGTCATTTATTAGTAAGTTCTTCATGATAAATCAAATGTAATAAAAAATCCCTTAAATAGTCATCATCTCTTTTTGTTGAGAGTTTTGTTAAATTCATATATTTTTCAAACGCACCAACTTTTATAATCAATAATGGAAGTTTAAATTTTAATAATAACCAATTTACAAGTAATCGGGTAGTTCTACTATTTCCATCAATAAATGGATGGATTCTTTGATGTTGATTATGAATAAATCCTATTTGTTTTAAACATTCTTCTCTTGAATTAATACTATTAAATATTTTGAAAAAATTATTTAATTCATCTATAACTCTTTCTGGGGAAGTGGTTTTAAAGTTTGGATTTCCAAAGATTTTATTTTGCACCCTTTTTAAATTACCTGCCCCCTTATGCATGGAAAAGAGGCATAGCCGATTTATCTGTTTTAAATGTTCTAATGTTAATTTTTCATCAATGTTATTCATCACATAATTAAGTGCCTCATTAAGATTTTTTACCATTTGAATATCTTCATTAGGTTTATCAGGATAAATAGATTTTAAAATTAAATCAACAGTTTCACCTATACTCACAGTACTACCTTCAAGTTGTGCAGAACCTGCTAGAAATTCAAATATTTTTATATCAAAAGGATTAATTTCTTTTCTGGAAATTTTCATTATTTTTTTGCTAATTTCTTTGTAGGAGAGATACTTTTCTTTAACTTGATAATTTGATTTTATTAATCTAAACATAGAATGATTAAGTAATGTACCCAATTTAGGACTATTTTTCCACAAGATTAAAAATTGATTTTCTTCTAAAAAATGTATTATTTCCGTTATACTTCTATTATTAGATAATTTTTTTGGAGAAATTTTTGGAATAGAATCTCTTAGGGTATCTAAAATTAGAATGGCATTTGAAGAAAACCAGATGTTGTAATCAAGATTATTTTTTAAAGACCATTTAATAATTTGAAATATTTTTTCAGTATCTTTATTTTTTCCCGGAACTAAAATTCCTTCTTTTGTTTTTTTAACCCACCCAGAATTAACTAAATTATTTATATGCGAATATATTGATTTTTTAAATCCCAAGTCTTTTATTTTACAGGGAGATTTTTCAATTATCTTTGCAAAAATATCATATTTACTAGGCATAAAATAAACAATATAATTCTCTTTATAAAATTAACTATTTTTACAAAAAAAGTGCAATTTTAGTTAATTTTATAAATATAATATGTCATTTTTTAAATTTTAGAATTTAAATAATCTCTCAACTCCTTCAAACTTTTCATCTTAGCAATATTTCTTCTAATCTCCGCCCCGCCACGAATCCCTTTACTAAAACTCATCGCCTGAAACTTCAACTGTCTAAACGGCAATTTATATTTTTTCGCAACTTCCAAATAATCTTTAAAACTTTTTTTCTCACCACCAAAAACCGACGGAATTCCAATCGCCCCTCGACCAATCATAACATAATCAAACTGCTTCAATCTTTCTTTAGCTTCCTCCAAATTTTTCACATCTCCAGAATAAATCACAGGAATCTTTGACTTCTTCTTAAACTCCAAACCATAATTCAAATCTGCCTCGCCCCCATAACCCTGACCCTGCGTCCGAGGATGAACACAAA
Organism: bacterium; assembly: GCA_036787775.1. GTDB lineage: Archaea > Nanobdellota > Nanobdellia > Pacearchaeales > GW2011-AR1 > DAIQOR01. The sequence continues at coordinate 266,232 of DAIQOR010000001.1, forward strand.
TCCAATCACAATATTTCTCAGCAAGTTTCAAAATCTTAAACGCATCCTTCGACTTCCGAATCTTCACACTAAACGGCTTCTTCGTGCTCGCCCGAATCGTTTTCATAATTTCCTCAATTACTTCCAAATCTTTCAGATAACTTCCAAACCCGTGCTTTTTAGCAGTTTTAGCAGGGCAACCAAGATTAAAATCCCATCCCGAAACTTTCAAATCATGTTTTTTCATAAACTCTTTAATCCCTTCAGTAGAGGTACAAAATAACTGCAAAATAGGCTTATCGTCTAAATCAATTTCCTGTTTTCCTCGAGGGTGAATCATCCCGGTCCAAGTCAAACCAGCCCCAGCATCTTTACAAAGTAATCTAAAAGCCACATCATTTATTTCTTCCATCGGTGCGAGAAATATTTTATTTTTGAGTTTTAAGTTTTTCATAAGTTCAAAATAACTTTCAAACTTAATAATCTTTCCAAAACAAAATTAAGAAATATCAATAAAAAAATAAAGATAAAAAATAAAAAAAATAAAAAAGAAAATTTATCTTCTAATTAATGCTAAAATAGCACCAACAAGTGTAGTGATTAGAACAATCCAACCAACAGCTTGGACAATCCAAACTCCAGCAGAACTAGCGCCTCCAAGCCACCACGGTAAACCAAGTGTTCCGTTAATAAGTCCAAAAGCCACAGCTAATGAAACCACAACACCAGTAAACCAAGCTAGAAACTTCAATACACCACTTTTTCCTTGTTCTTTTTTTGCCATTTTTAACCTCCTCTTTTATTTAATTAGGTAAAATATTCACGCAAATCCTATTTAAATAAGTTTTGATTTACTACTCCAAATAAATTAATTACATTTTTTCTAAAGTTTCAATTCCCAACAAATTCAAACTATTTTTCAAAACATGTTTGAAACTTTCAACCAACGCAATTCTAAAACCTTCTTTCTTAGAACCAATCACAGGACACGCATGATAAAATTCATTAAAAGTTTGTGCCAACTGATAAGAATAATTCGCAATCAACGACGGATTCAAAACCAGATAAGATTTTTTAACAATCCCAGAAAAATCAAAAAGTTTTTTTATCAATTTTATTTCTTGTTCTTCCAAATCACCTGACTCAAAATTCGTAACGCTATTATTTTTTATTTTTTTCAAAATACTCGACGCACGTGCATAACTATAAAGTAAATAAGAGCCTGTATTCCCTTCAAAATTTATTGCTTCTTTAGGATCAAAAATCATTCCCTTTCCAATGTCTGTTTTTAACATAGAATATCTTATCGACGCCAAAGAAATTTTCAAACTTCGATCTTCCAAATCTTTTTTAGAAATTTTCCCTCGAGACTCAAGTTCTTTCTTAACAATTTTTTGCACTTTTTCTAAAACTTCATCAGCAGAAATTCCCTCCGTTCCCTCACGAGATTTAATTTTTCCAGTAGGCAAAGTAATCATCCCATAAGACAAATGTTTTAATCCTTTATTTTCAAAACCTAATCTTCTCAAAATTTCAAACAGAACTTGAAAATGATAATCTTGTTCATTCCCCGTAACATAAATTGAATTGTTAAGATTAAATTCTTTAAATTTAAATTGAGCTAAATAAATATCTTGAGTCATATAAACTGAAGTTCCATCTGAACGCAACAAAATCTTCTCTCCCAATTTTTCTTTTTCGAGATTAATAAAAACTGCCCCATCTTTTTTCTTTTCAAAAATTCCATCTTTCAATCCTTTCAAAATTATTTCTTTTCCTTTTGTATAAATTTCACTTTCATAATATTCTTTATCAAATTTAACTCCAAATTTTTTATAAGATTTTTTCCAACCTTCAAAAGCCCACTCGTTCATTTTTTTCCAAAGTGCAATTGTTTCCTTATCTCCTTCTTCCCACTTTTGCAACATCCTATGAGAAAGAATTTCTAATTTTTCATCCGTTTTAGATTTAGCCCCGAACATTGCATAATACTTTCCAACAAAATGATCAGACTTTTCTTTTTCAGGATTTTTTTCCTTTCCAAATTTTTGATAAGCCGCCATCGATTTACAAATATGAATCCCTCTGTCATTATTCAAATTTGCCCGAATAACATTTTCTCCATTAAACTCTAAAATATTTGCTACACTTTGACCTATGGACATGTTCCTTAAATGTCCGATATGCAAGGGTTTATTTGTATTCGGAGAAATAAATTCAATCATAGTCTTCGTCCCAGTTTTTTCCGCCACGCCATATTTTTCTTTCTTCATTAAAATTTCTTTCATCAAATTAATTGAAAGAATTTTCTTATCCAAAAAGAAATTAATGTAAGCGCCCTGAACTTGAATGTCGTCAAAAGGTTTTTTTGCCGTCCCAATTTTTTCTCGAATGCTCATCGCAATGCTATGCGGATTAACTTTCAAAACTTTAGAAAAAGAAAAACACGGAAAAGCATAATCGCCCATTTCGTAACTCGGCGGAATCTCAATCAAATTAGAAATATCATTTTCCTCAATTTCTATCCCCTCCTCTTTCAAAGCTTTCTGGAGAACTTTCACAACTTCTTGTTCCATAAACTATAAAAAAGAACATAAGTTATAAACTTTATGACAAATTACGATTTGATAATTATCGGCGCCGGACCCGCAGGATTGACCGCAGCAGTCTATTCCGCAAGATTCAAAATAAAAACATTAGTTCTGGGTTCGTTGCCCGGAGGACTCGCCGGAGAAGCCCACGAAGTTTGCAATTTCCCTTCTTACGGAAAAATAAGCGGAATGGAGCTCATGATGAAAATGGTAAAACAAGTTCAAGATTTAGGAGTGCAAATAAAAAGCGAAGAAGTTGAAAACATCAAACAAGGGAAAACTTTCGAGATAAAAACAAAAAAGAATTCTTACACCGCGAAAAAATTAATAATCGCAACCGGTTCTGAAAGAAGAAAGTTGAACGCACCGAGGGAAAAAGAACTTTTAGGAAAAGGAATAAGTTATTGTGCGACTTGCGACTCGGGTTTTTACAAAGACAAAATTGTCGCAGTAATCGGCGGGGGTGACGCGGCTTTAACAGCATCATTATTGCTTTCAAGATTTGCAAAAAAAGTTTACATAATTTATAGAAAAGACAAATTCTCAAGGGGAGACCCAACTTGGGTTGATCAAGCGGAAAAAACAAAAAACATAGAATTCATTTTCAATTCGGAAATAACAAATCTCTTCGGAAAATCTTCTTTAGAAGAAATTGAAATTAACGGAAAAGAAAAAATAAAAGTTGATGGACTTTTCATCGAAGTCGGAAGCGTGCCGAACACAAAACTTGCAGAAATGTTAAAATTAAAATTATCTCATGGATACATAGAAGTTGACAAAAATCAAAAGACAAACGTCGACGGAGTTTACGCAGCGGGAGACATAACGAACAATCCTTTAAAACAAATTGTGACTGCATGCGCCGAAGGAGCTATCGCTTCGCAAACTGCTTACAAAGAATTGCAAGGAGGTAAAAAGTAATGACAACAAAAATAAACACAGATAATTTAGAAAAAGCTTTGAGCAAAAAAACTTCTGAACCACAAGCACCAAAGATGACAAAAGAACAAGAAGTCGCGTTTCATCAAGGAGCTTTGACAACTTTGAACAACGAGCGAGCAGAGCTTTTCAAAATTATTCAGAATGTCGAATTAGTTATGCAAGCACATATCAAAAGACTCGAAGAAATGGGAATTAAAATTCAAACAAAGAAATAATCAACACGAAGTAAAATAAATCCCCCCAATATATCTTTCAGCTTCTTTAGAATTTCCATCAAGAATTGATAAACTTGGAAAATCTTCAAACCGCGAAGCACGATGCACATCAACGATTTTACCCGTTGCAGAATGTACATACCAACTATATCCTCTACCTAATCCTTCATCATTTAAATGAATTCCAGAAACTTTTTCAAAACCTCTATTCTCAAGTCCAATTAAAACAGCTTGCTCAAAACTTCTCTTAAATTTCTCTAAATCTTTTCCCAAATCCATTACTTTATTTCAGAATTATTATTTATAAAATTAACTGATTATAACTATCGAGCAGAATCAGCCTGAGCTTCAGCGTCTTTCTTTTTCTTAATCGCAAAACTTTCACCATTTTCTTCAGAAGCCATAACAATCTCGTCGGCCAAACCCTGAGTCAAAGTTTTCTTTTTCGCAAATGCTTTATCAGACGCACCATGACAAATATGTTTCAAAGCAAGATTAACTCTTCTCAACGGAGAAACGTCGACAGCTTGCGGATATTTAGCCCCACCATACTCAATTAATGTAACCTCATCCCGAGGAGCAGAATTCTCAACAGCCTTAACCAAAACCTGAACCGGATTTTTCCCAGTCCGTTTCTCAACCATTGCCAAAGCATCCAAAACAATTTTCATATTCTTAGAATATTTTCCAGTTGCGTCGCCTTTCTCAATTTTATGTTTTTTCCCTCGATGTCCAGCAACAGCAATTTTATTCATCAATCTCTCAACAACATTAACCTTCGCCTGCCCCATTTTTTGAACAAATCTTCCTTGGCTTTTCAAAATCAACTTCGGTTGAAGATTAATAGCACTTTTCAAACCTTCATCAGAAATAACAATTTCAGAAAGATCATACAAATCAAAAATTTTAAACGCAATCGGAGCTTTTTGTTCTAAATTCATCTTCTACCCTTCTCAATCTTTCCAGAAACCAATCTCGAAAGTGGTTGATCGTTTACTTTAATAACAGCATATCGAACCCCGGGAATATCACCTTTACTTCGTCCCTGTTTTCCACCAATTCTTTCAATCATAACTTCGTCATGCTCATCCACGAATTTCTGTGCCAAATTTCCAGGAATAAACGCAGTAACTTGTTTCCCGTTCTTAGTCAATTGAACTTTACAACATTTTCTCATCGCTGAATTCGGCTGCTTCGCTTCTTTCTGAACTTTCTGTAAAACAATTCCCTTCGCCTGATTCGCCCCACCTAACGGGTCCGACTTCGCGTAAAGGTCCAAAGTTTGCACTTTATACTGCCTATCTTTCCACCGAAATTTCTTCCGGTCGTTCACTTTTTTCATTGCTGATTTTAATCCCATCTTAACTATAATATTGTTGATAAAATTAGTTTTTAAAACTTGCGACTACACAATTTTCAAATCCTTATCAAAAAAATCTCTAACAACTTTCTGTAACTCAATAAATCGAGTCTTGTTTCTTCCAAAAAGAGTTGCACGAGTTTGAGTGCCTCCCGCAGTAATTATTAATTCAGTTTCATTAAATTCAACATCCTTGAACGAACTCGGAGCAACAACCGCAAGAAGAAAATCCTTCGCGTGCTGAATTCCCAACGGCATCGGAATAATTCTAACTCTCTTCTTAATTACCTGACTAATTCTTTTTATATTCTCGCTGTTTCGTCCAATAGCCTTCGACAACAACAGTTTAGGCACGCAAAAAATACAAGTATTATTATACTGAATCAAATGACGAGTATTAATTCGAGTTACTTCTGCAAATAAATTAAGATATCTCAAATCCTGCATTTGTATTGTATTAGCCATTGTATTTTCTAAAAAGAATTTGTTTATAAATTTATGGATTGTCGAGGAGAATCACTTATTTGTTTTCTCAACAATTTTTGTCTTCGCTGTTTTTTTATCTTCATCTTTTTTCACCAAAGGTCCAACAACTTTAACTAACAATCCTGGAAGACCAGTACCAACAGGAACAGGTTGATTCAAAATAATGTTTTCCACGACGCTGGCTAACTTATCTCCGTTACCTTTCAAAGAAGCATTAACGAATTGTTTAACTGGAGTTTCAAAAGTCGCACGAGCCAAAATTGAAGCCTTCTGTGCAATAATTCCCATTCTTGTAATTCCTTTAACTTCTCCTGTATTAGTCATAGCATCGGCAGCCAAATCCAAATGCCTTCTATTAATATCAAGTCCCTGACTATCAAGAACCTTCGCCAACTCATCAATTATTAATTGTCTCGACGCTTCCAATCCAAGAATCTCCGCAACTTCGTAAAGGTCGTTCGACAAAATTTTATTCTTATCAACTTCTTTCATTTCAATAATATCTTTCAAATTAGTTCCCAAAGTTATAATAACAAAATTTTTATCTCTCTTAACAATTAAAATTTGCGAAATTCCTTTAACACCAGAAATAATTGTGTTCTTTAATTTTTCTTTAAGTTTGTAAATTTCTCTGAAGTTCATATCAGAAGCATTCAAAACAATCGAGTCGCCCTTATCCTTCGCACTAAATTTCAATTCATTTAATCTTTCAACAACTTTCTTAACAGTTGTGTGCGTCATCTTCAAAGATTTAGGATCAATCTTTATCTCAATTTTTTTATCAGTAAAATTCAAATTAACCTCGGAAGAAATTTCCCGAAGTGTGATTTCCTTAATTCTTTCAGCAAATTTCTTTGCAGATTCTTCATTGTCAAATTCTTTATTCAAATAAATTTCCATCTTTGGAGAAGAAGGTTTCTTTCTCGCGTCAAAAATTTCAATAATTCTTGGAAGCCCAGCCGTAACCTGCATTTCTTGAACACCTGCCATATGGAAAGTTCTCAAAACCATCTGCGTCGACGATTCACCGAAAGATTGCGCAGTAATCAAACCAATAGCCTCACCAGCGTCAACTTTCTTATTCAAATGTAATCTTGTAACATCCAATCCATCTCCACCAAATTCATATTGTATAACATTATTATTACTATCTCTAATTGTTCCGTCGTATTCAACTCTAATATCTTGCAACGCGTTCGCTAATCTTCGATACAAGTAACCAGACTTCGGAGTTCGAAGAGCAGTATCCATAAGTGAATCACGACCAGTAATCGCACCGAAGAAAAACTCATCAGGCCTAAGTCCTCTCATAAATGGACTATGGATAAACCCTCTCGCCTTTGGAGACAAATCTCCTTGCTTGAAAAATGACAAAGTTCTATTCATATATCCGAAATCAATTCGCTTACTGCTAATCGCCTGCTGTCCAACACAACACGCCATCTGAGTTATATTAAGAATATTTCCTCCACCACCCGACAAAATCATATGACTAACTGGGTTATCACCATGGAATCTTTCTTTAACAATCTCACCAATCTTTGTTCTAACTCCATTCAAAATTTGAAGCATGTGAATTTCACGAGATTCCTCTCGAGTCTTACCAGGAATTAATTCAAGCGTATCATTTTTATAATCTTCAATTAAACTTTCTGCTTTCTTCTCTGCTTTTCTAATAATTTCTTCTCCCTCTTTAACAACATCATCATCTAAATCAAGATCATTAACCGAAATGGTAATTCCTCTATCCGTCAAATAATTTTTACCTAAATTGAAAGCTTTCTTAATTGTTTCAAAAGTTTCTAATCTTCCAACAACTCTATCCAATTCTTTAACTAATTCTCCATCCTCGTCGCTGAAAGTTGTTTTATCAATTTTACCGCTAATAACTTTTCCGTCTTTAATTGTGATAGATTTATTTTGGAAATCAATCTTTGGAAGAATAGCAGAAAATAATTCAAAACCAGAAACATTTTTCTTTGTGAATTGAGGTTCCATTCCAGACCGATACAAAAGTTGATTCGCGTAATCTCCAGTGAACTCGCTCTTTCCAATTAAATAATTTCCAGTAATAGAATCTTTTATACAACCAATTGCATTTGAATTATTCTTAGGAGAAATTAAATTTTCTTTAACATCTAAAAGCATTTTAGCTTCCGCTCTTGCTTCTTCTGTTTGAGGTGAGTGAATATTCATCTCATCACCATCGAAGTCTGCATTATATGGTGCACAAACTGCTGGATGCATTCGGAAAGTCCTTCCAGGAAGCACTCTCACAAAATGAGCCATCAAACTTCCTCTATGCAAACTCGGATGTCGATTGAACAAAACAACGTCCCCATCTTGAAGATGTCTCTCAACTTGATAACCAGGAACCAACTCACTAATTATTTCTTCTTTAAGTTCCGCAACAATTTTCTTTCTCTTTCCATCAGGTCGAATAACATAATTTGCTCCAGGATATTCCTCAGCCATGCCAACAAGTTTTTTCAACTTCTCCAAATTCAAATCATTAACTGTTTCAGCGACGGTAACTATCTTTGCAATTTCGAAAGGCACACCAACTTCATTAATTTGTATCGACGGGTCTGGCGAAATAACTGTTCTCGCAGAATAATTAACTCTCTTACCAGCAAGGTTCTTTCTAATTCGTCCTTCTTTTCCCTTGATTCTTTCAGTAATTGTTTTCAAAGGTTGACCACTTCTATGTCTTGCAGGAGGAATCCTCGAAACAGTGTTATCGAAAAAAGTTGTAATGTGGAATTGCAACAAATCCCAAAGGTCCTCAATAATAACTTCCGGCGCACCCGCGTTCAAATTTTCCCAAAGTCTTTGGTTCGCTCTAATTATATCTGAAAGTTTATGAGTCAAATCATCTTCACTTCGAACACCTGATTCCAAAATAATACTCGGTCTAACAGTTACTGGCGGAACAAGCAAAGAAGTCAAAACTGCCCACTCAGGTCGACAATAATGCGGATTAACTCCAATCTTTCTCAAATCATCATCTTGAAGATTAGCCAAAACTTCTCGAACTTCCGTCGGGAAAAGTCTTTTTTTACCAATGTAAAAATTTGTCGGCTTGTCTAATTTAACTTTTTCATGAATCTCTTCACAGTGCGGACATTTTTTCGCGTCTTTCGCTTTCTTCGCTCTTTGGCTCGGAGTGTATTTTTCTAAATCTTTATCAGCAAGAAGCAACTTTCCACATTTATGGCAGAAACATCTCAAACCCATTTCAATTAAAGGAACATATTTCAAATGAATCACAGACCGTGCCAAATCAATTCGTCCTGGGTGTCCTAAACATTCTTTCAATCTTCCACCACAAGTTCTACATCTAACTCCAGGGTCAACAGCACCAAGTCTCAAATCCATCAAACCTCCGTCGACGGGATAACCATCAATATCATAAAGTTCCGGAGTAACAATCTTCGCAGTAGAAATTTTCTTAATCTGTTCAGGACTGAACAAAGCGAATCTTATCATTCCGATTTTTTTACTAATTGGTTTTTTCATTTTATTTATTCGTATTTATTTTTTAACTCAAGTTTAGTTTTAATATGTAATCCTTGTAATTCTTCCAGCAATAATTTGAAAGCGTACGAAACTTCAACAGGTTCAACTTCTTCACTGTTACAAATTGGACAATAAGTTTTATTTCTTATAGTATCCTCGACGGCAATTGTTCCACAATTTTTACAGATTGGCAAAACAACTTTATCTGAATCATATCTTTCTTTCAATAATAATGAAGCTCCATGAGCAACCAAAGCTTGCTGTTCCATTTCTCCTAATCTCAAAGCACCACCACGAGACCGACCTTCAACAGGCTGTCGAGTCAAAAGTGCAACCTTTCCAGAAGCTCTTCCATGAATCTTATTTCCGACCATGTGTTTCAATTTCAAATAATACAAATTACCAATAAAAATTTTAACATCCATTCTCTTACCAGTAATTCCATTAAACATAGTTTCCTTTCCATCATATCTAAATCCTAAGCTCTTCAACTGGTCTTCCAATTCCCGTTTATTTTCACCCGAGAAAGGAGTCCCGTCGACAACTTCCCCTCTTAAACAAGCAACTTTACCCGCAAGTAATTCTAACAAATAACCCACAGTCATACGACTCGGCAAACCATGCGGATTGAAAATAACATTTGGTTTAACTCCACTCGCAGTAAATGGAACATCATTCTCTGGAACAATCATCCCAATAACACCCTTCTGACCATGCGCAGTTGCAAACTTATCTCCCAATTCTGGAATTCTCTGGTCACGAGTTTTAATCTGAACAATTTTATTTCCTTCGTTATCTTCTGTAACAAAAACTGCGTCGATAGTTCCAGTTTCTTCTTGTCGAAGTGTAACGCTTGATTCTTTCTTTGAACGAACAGAAATTTCCCGAGCCTCAGATAAAAATTTAGGCGGAGAAGTCTTACCAATCAAAACTTGTCCTTCTTTAACTTCTGCCTCAGGATAAATTATTCCATCATCCTCCAAATGCTGATAACTCGATTCAGTTCTATAACCAGAAGTATCTTTATCTGGAACAACTATTTCGTCCTTAAGTCCACCAGCATAATTCATTTCAACAGCAGAATAAGGTCTGAAATAAAAACTTCTTCCAACTCCTCGGTCAAGACAACCTTTGTTAAAAACTAAAGCGTCCTCCATGTTGTAACCTTCATAAGACATAATAGCGACGGTTAAATTCTGACCCGCAGGATAAGTTTGCAAAGTGTCATAAACAAAACTTCTCACAACTGGTTTCTGAGGATATTGTAAAATAGAAACATCTGTATCAAGACGACAAGGATAATTTGCCGCGTACAAACCAAGTGCCTGCTTCTGCGTCTTCGAACCTCTGTTCAATCTCGAACTCTGATCATGATTTCCGTAAGGAACTAAACTTGTAACAACACCCAACAAATCCATCGCGTCAATTTCCAAATGCGTGTGATCTTGAGTTAATTCATCTTCGTACAAGGCAACCAAAGCATTCTCTTCTTCCGAAGCATCAATATATTCAATAACTTTTTTCTCAATTAAATCTTCCCATTTCATTTCATTCTGTTCAAGTTGAAGTAAATGTTCATTCTTTAATCTTGAAACTCCATCGTCGGCAATTATAACCGGTCTCAACGCTCTACCTGGTTCTGTAGAAAGCAAAAGATTATCAAAATCAGAATCGTATCTCACACTCATTTGTCGAGGAAGCCTACCTTCTCTTCTTTTCTCTCTAATATTCTTAACAAATTCTTCAGGCGATTTAACACTTCCAATAAAAATACCATTTAAGAAAACATCTGAACCTTCAATTCCTTCTTTATCAAGCCCATCTAATTCTTGAATAAATTTCTTCTCGTCAAAATTTATTTTGTTTGAAATTTTACATAAAATAGCAAGATTTTTTCTAAGACCAATTTCAGTTCCCTCTGGAGTTTCAATTGGACAGAATCTTCCGTAGTGAGTTGGATGCAAAGTTCTCGCCATAAAATTCTCTTGATCCGACGCTAACATCGACGAAACTCTCTGCAATTGAGAAATTGTATCAAGATAATTTGTCTTCTGCATATTCTGAGTAACACCCGATCTTTCACCAGTCCAACTACCAGTCGCGATAGCAGATTCAACTCTATGAGAAAACAAAGTCGATTTAGCAATTGTTTTTATCGAATAAAATTTCTTTCTCTTCGAAGATTTCTGTAAAGAATATTGAATGTCTCGAACCAAAATTCCCAAATTAATTCTAAACAAAGTAGAAAGCAAATCACCAGAAAGTCTAACTCGCTTATTTGAGTAATGGTCTTTATCAGTTCTTAAATGAGGGTTATCTTTAGCAACGATAAATTGTTTAATCAACTTACAAATTGTAACGGCTTTTTTCACACGGTCTTCTTTTTTTACACCAATGTGCGGAAACAAATAAGAATCAATTCTTTGTTTAACTCGGTCAAGAATTTCTTTTTTAGTTCCTTGAAGATTTGCTTTTTCCGCAATATACATCATCGCGTCCTCGGAGTTCGCAATATCAACAAACTCGTAAAGGTTAACAATAACGTTATCTTTGTCTTTTCCAATATATTTTGCGATGTCCGATTCTCGAGTCAAACCCAAAGCTTTCAAAATTACCACCGCAGGAATATCTCGCAATCTACTAAAAGTCAATTCAAAAATTCCGTCTTTGCTCTCACTTAAAGTTGTTGGAATTCTATAAGTTCCCTTCAAAGAAAACATTCTCAAAGTCAACTCGCCTTTTTTATTGTTCTCGATAAAAGGTTGATTTTCTGCCAAGTCCTCGGCCATAACCATAACTCTTTCATTTCCATTAATAATAAAATAACCACCAGTATCCAATCCGTCGTTATAATTTTCAATTAATTCTTCCTTCGACAAACCAAAAGTATTACACGCCTGACTTTTTACCATCACCGGAATTTTTCCAATCTCAACAACTTCCGAATCAATCTGATCGCCTTTTCTAACAGTCAACTCCAAAGAAATTGTAGACGCATAAGTAAAATTTCTAAGTCGCGCTTCGTAAGGCATAACTATCGAAGAACTACCATCAGCCTCGATAATCTTCGGTTTTCCAACCCTAATTTTTCCAAGCTTAATTTCAAAATCCTCTTCTTTTGTAACAGTCTCATTAATTTCTTCAACTATTTCTTGCATTCGTTGATTAATGAATTCATTAAAAGAAATAATATTTGATTCAATCAGCGAGTGGTCGCTCAAATATTTTTTTACAATTAAATGATTTCTATTTTTCATTATACAATCACCCTATGATAAATAAAAGTTTTATCGCCAACTTTTCTTTCTATTTTAATTATTTCACCGACGGCACAACCCTCCGGAAGAGCAGGATCATCAAGTAATATTTTCGGCAACTGAGCCTTAGAAACATTCAAATCTTGCAATAATTTTTCAGAATCTTTCTCACTTATTTTTGTGTGTTTAGGTTGTAAAATATGCATAGGGTTGGCCGAGTTTGTTTAATTGATAGCGTAAATAACTTTAACAACTATCTAATAATAAAAGAAACTAAAAATTGGTTTAAAAATCTTTCTATAATCGCAATTTTTGCCTTTTACCACTCAAAATGGGGAAATTGCCCAAAATGTATTTTTTGGAAAAATACCGAATGGCCCTGGAGGGATTTGAACCCCCGACACCTGGATTAAAAGTCCAGTGCTCTAGCCAGGCTGAGCTACAGAGCCATAAATTATTTGAGTAGAATTAGTTTATAAAATTATCTCACAAGGATTTTTCAAGATATTTCAAAAATAAATTTACAAGATGATAAAAACTAACTTGCACGTCTTGAACTAAAATATTTTTCTAATTTATCTTGTAACATTCTGTATATTGTTGGACTTACTTTCCGAATAGCTTCATCTTCTTGTCTTAGAAAATCAAGTTCCTGTGTATAATTACCTTCTGAAAAAACGAAATTTGCCACGGAAGATATTGGCATGTATTCTTCTTTTTCTTTCTTCCGTGCTCTTTTTCCTGCAAAAGCCTCAATTGCTGTTTCAGGATATCCTAAGCATCTGCCTATTTCTTCATGATCATATTCTTGCCCTCCCAATAATCTTTTAACTATTGAAGGATTTCTTGCTTGATGTAATCTCTCAAGACTAGGTTTATCTTTTCCTACAAGTAAATCTTTATACGCTACTTCTACTTCTCCATTTGGAAATCTATATTCTGTTCTAGTTTTCCCCTCCCTATAAGGCAAATCCAATTCTCCAAGTAAATTTTTTAATCCTTTTCCTTGAAAATCTTCTTGTTTTCCTGTTCTATTATAAGAGTCTAAAAATTCAATAAACCCTTTTTTATATCCCAATAAAGTAAGTAAAATGTTCGCTCTAGGTCCGACCTCATTCTCTAAATCTAAAGGATATTCTTCAATAAGTCTAATTGTATTATTATCTAAGTTTTTCATAAAATATACAAGTCTTTAATATTTATAAATGTTACTATTTGTAACTATTTAAGAATGATAACGATTATCTCAAAGAAAACTTTCCAACTTTTCAGCGAAATCTTCTTCCGACATCGCCCCAACAAAACTCTCAACAACTTCGCCGTCTTTAAGCAAAGTAAAATTCGGAATAGAACTCACATTAAATTTTTGCGCAATAGTTTCATTATCCCCGACGTTAACTTTTCCAAATTTAATTTTCCCTTTAAATTTCTCGCTAAGGTCGTCGATTACAGGAACCATCATCATACACGGCATACACCACTCCGCAAAAAAATCAATCAACACCAAACCATCGTCGATGAATTTATCAAATTCTCCATTCGTCAATTCAGGAACATTTTCTGCCATAAAAATAAATAGAAAAAGCTTTTATAAATTTTGTTGATTACTGGTTATCATATTTTACAATCGAATCTTCAAAAAATTCAATCGGGATTCCAACTTTCTTAAACATGATTTCAGATTCTTGCCCCGCATGATATTTCTTTTCGCAAACCACTCTTTTTATGCCAGAATTAATAATCATTTTTGCGCACACAGCACAAGGTGTCATTTTACAATAAAGCGTCGCACCATCAATGCTTATTCCAAATTTTGCCGCCTGACAAATTGCGTTTTGCTCGGCGTGTGTTGTTCGAACACAATGATGCGTAATCGAACCGTCTTCTTGAATCATGCTCTTCATTTGATGTCCAATTTCATCACAATGAGGCAATCCCCTCGGAGACCCAACATAACCTGTAACAAGAATTTGTTTATCTTTAGCAATAACACATCCACTCCTTCCACGATTACACGTTGCCCTTTTTGCAACTGTTTTAGAAATTTCCAAAAAATATTCATCCCAAGTCGGTCGAGGAATTTTTCTTTCTATTTCTTCATAAAGTTTTTTTATTTTTTCTTGAAGTTCTTCAAGAGCACCCAGATTAAATAATATATAATTCGAAAGTTCCATGCACCTCGCCGAAGCCTGTCCCGTCGCTATTTCCCCAATTCCTTTATCTTTATTATCGACTTGCAAAAATTCCTCCCAGTTTTTAGGGTCGCTCTCACGATTTCTTTCAACCATTCTCTTAAACCTAATTTCCTGAGGTGCGTCAATGCTAATCAGAAAAAAATTATTTAATTTTTTAAGAACCTCAACTTCCGCAGGATTTCTAATTCCATCTACAATTGCTTTTTCGATTGATTGATTTTTAATTTTTTCTACAACTTTTTCAGCAAGATAACCCGCACCTTTTTCCTCTCTCATTTTATTTCCCATATCCTGAAGATTTTTTCGAGTGATTTCCATTTTACATTCCTTAACAATTTCTCTCAACTCGTCAGAAAGAGACAAATAAACAAAACCATTTTGTTTCAAAAAATCAGAAACCACGCCCTTTCCAGCGGCTAAACTCCCGGTCAAACCAATCACCATTTTCTTTGTCATAAAAAATAAACCTCTTTTCGATTTATATTAATTATTGTTCTAAAAACATTATAAATAATCTTGTAAATTTTTAATTATCTCATCACCGACTTCTCGAATAGAATTATTTCCATTAACTTTAACAACTTCCCCAAGAAGTGAAATGTTTTCTCCAGAACCCAGAACCAATCTCCGATAATTATTTATTAAATTTTTTGTGAATTCCTCATCTTTTTCGAATTTCTCTAATTTTTCTCCTCGAGCTAAAATTCTCTTCTTTGCTACATTATAATCTACATCAACAAAAAAAGTCAAATCCGGATTAATAACTTCGGCGTGCAATTTTCGAATTAATTCTAAAGAAACTCCTTGAGCCATTTGATATGCATAAGTAGAAAGAGAATATCTGTCACACACAACAAAACATCCTTGTTCTAACGCCGGAATAATTAATTTTTCCAAATGTTTTTTTCTGTCATCAACATATAGATGAACGAGCCGATTCCCTTTTGAAAATGGGTCGGAATCATTTTTCAAAATTTCTTTTATCTCTTCACTTCTCCAAGGTTCGTGCGTCGTCAAAACATCATTATATTTAGACAAACTTTTTAGATAATCATGTAAAAGATTTACTTGAGTAGTTGTCCCACTTCCATCAATTCCTTCCAGAACAATCAACTTAACCCTTTTCATACTAATCTCTCAAGAGCATTTTTTCCACCCCAAACACAAGCCCCTCTACATTTCAAATCTTGTTGGCATTTTGGAGTCAAAGCATTTTCATTTTCTTTTTGATATTGACTATATTTTTTTGCAGTTTCTAAAGTATTCTCCATGATTTCGTGCTGTGCGTGCCCACACATTCTCAAAATTGCCTTCGAACGGAAATCTTCAATAATTCCTCTTTCATTTACTTTTAATAATTGAGCTTGAGGAAAATCATCCTTTGAAACTTCAGATAAATCCTCTAACCATTTTTCTTTCAAATCTTTTTTATCTCTCAATATTTTAGGAATGAAATGTCCTAATTGAGATTGTAACTGAGTCCCATCTGAGACGTGGTAATTTATTGTTCGGTGTCTATGTGCCTGAGCTAAACCCGCAAAACTCATTAAATATTGAAGTGAATAAGTATCTCCAAAGTGAGTTTCAACATTTCTATCGCTGAACAAAGATAATCCTCTATCCGTTTGATTTTCCAACCCTTCCACTTTCAATCCTTTAGTCAATTCAAAAAAATCTTTCATGTAAGGAACTAATCTTTCAGTTAAATCAAATTCGCTATGAAAAATTTCTCCACGCTCAAATTCATTTAATAGAAAATTCAATTGTCTCCAATTAATTGTATGAACCATTTTTGTAGGGGTAAAAACACTTGTAACATATCTCGCGTTCTCTTGCGCAAGTTTTCTCACGTTCAATTCTCGAGCTTCTTTATCTCCGCCTTGAGGAAAAATTTTATCAATTTCGGGAATAAGTGCGCCCATCCAAAAATCATATTTCTCTCTCTGCAAAGGTTCCATATCTTTCATCTTAGTGTATCTCGCAGATTTTTCTGAAGTTGCATATTGTTTTTCGTTGTTGAAAATCATCGCCAAAATTTTCGGAATGCCGTTCATATAAATGCTGAAATTAATATGCTCGAACACACTATGGTGACCGCTTTTCAATATTCTTCCTTCAATCAAATCAGGATTATATCCTTCTTCTGAAAGTTCACTAAAATCTTTATCTGAGTAACATTGTCGAGCACAAGCCTGAGAAAATTTCATTAATTCAAGAATTGTTTCATGTCTTTCCCCCTCACTAAAATCCTCCTCAAGAATTTCATTAATCGCTTTGTAATTAACAACTGGAACACCAACGACCTCAATTTTCATATATTTTTTAATCATATTTCTTTTAAAACTATTTCTACACTCGAATCTCTATTTCATCAAAATAATCTTTAATTTCATATCTCAATTCCCTCAAATGCCTCTCCGTCGTGTCAGGATAACTCTTAAAAAAATCATCCACAAATTTCTCATTATTTTTAAAACCCTGAATCGCAAACTTCTTCAACTTTTTTCCAACAATAGAATTCAACCACTCCGCAATTTTTTTAATCTCAATCACATCATGAAATTTTTCTAACACCGTAGTCCGAAATTCATAATTATCTACTTGCCGAGCAATCAACTTAACACTCCGCTCAATCTTTTCCAAATCAACATTTACATTCGTAAGTTTTTCATAATTCTCCGGCGCAGACTTAATATCCATCGCAACAAAATCTACAAGATTTAAATCAATCAGCCTTTCCAAAATTTCCGGATAACTTCCGTTGGTGTCAATCTTAATTTTGTATCCCAACCCTTTTATCTTAACCAACAAATCAACATCAATATTCATCAACGGCTCGCCTCCAGTAAAACACACTCCGTCTAAATCTTTTTTTCGTATCTTCAAAAATTCCAAAAGCTCTTCATTAGAAATATCATTCCCAACATCTTTCAAAACCAACCCCGGATTATGACAAAAACCGCACCGAAAATCACACCCAAAACAAAAAACCGTGCACGCCAACAAACCAGGATAATCAATCAGAGTCAATTTTTGAATTCCTTTAATTTTCATAAACTTTCAAACCTCTCTATCTTTAAATAAATAGTTATAAAAAATAATAAACACTCGCCAAATATTATTGCACTTAATCACAGATAACTTAATAAAAAAATGGTGATTAGGTAGATTCCGGACTAATCACACCTCCGTTTAATACAAATATCAATTAGCAATTTAAATACATTTTTGTTTCTGTGATTAAATCTAAATTCCATTTCTTTCAAATACAATGGATAATTTTTTCTATTAATTCCGTGATATTTATGAAATCTTTCTTTTGCATAACTCCAGAATCCCTCAATTCCATTAATGTGATTTCTACCTTTTGCAAATTCATCTTTATGATGTTTTATGATATTATGTTTTCCATATTGATGTAAACTCGCATAACTTTTGAAGCCGTCTGTATAAAAAACTGAACCTTTTTTGGTCTTATTTTTTATAGCTTCCATTAGAGTATTTGCCTTAACATTCTCAACAATTATTGTGTGTACTTTTCCGTTTCTCTCGAGGATACCAAACGCAATTGCTTTGTTAAATGCTCCTCTTCCTCTGTTGCCTTTTCTTCTACCTCCAAAGTAAGTCTCATCTAATTCTAATTCTCCATTTAATTTTTTAATTTCCTGATTAGAATATTCATTAATTGATTTTCTAAAATCCATGAATCTTGATTGAATAGTTTTGTAATTTAGTTTTAATTCATTTGCAGCCCTTCGGGCTGATATTTCTAAATAGAAATAATAAAGAATTTCTAAATCTCTTTTTAGTTTTTTAATAGAATATTTTTTATTACAATTTTTGCATTTAACTCGTTTATCTTTTAATTTGTAAAGCCCATATTTACCACAATATATACAGGTTTTACCTTCAAAATACTTGCGTGCATACCCTCTTATCATTACTATCGTCGTAGTTTAGCTAATTATTAAGCTTTTTTGGTCCGTTTTCTGGTCAATCACCAAAAAATATATTTTTTAAATAACATGGAAGACAAAATAGTAATATATCCTGCGGCAGCATTATTCAACGCACGAGAAACAACTTTTAATTCCCTTTTAGTCGAGGCTTTAGAAAAAAGGGGTTACAAAACAAATTTCCCCCAAAGAGACGGATTTGAATTTGGAAATTTAAATGAAGTCCTTTCCAGAAAACTTCAACAAGATCAAGTTGATTCTGCGGTTCAAGATATAATTTATTTTCTAGATATGGGAATCTTTATTCCAAAAAGCGATGTGGTGTTAGCAAATCTCGATGAACCTCTTGATGAAGGTGTTGTTGTTGAGATTTCTTATGCAAAATTAATGGGAAAATTTGTGATAGGATTCAGAACAGATGTTCGAAGTCCTTACGGCACACCAAGAGATAAATTTGGAGGGATGCATTTTTTTCCACCGTATCAATGTCATAAATTTATTTCACATCACATGCTTTCTGAAACACCTGAAAAAAGAGAAAATGAAATGAGTTCACTTGTCAAAAAAGTTCATCAATCAATACAAGACGCAGGAATTATACACCCGGAAAATATTCCGGATTATGCAAAAAATAATCCAGAATTTGAAAAAGTTTTAGACGGGGCAAGATTATTATTTGGGGGGATAAAGGATATTCATTCTAAAAAAGGTCTCGAAGAAATTACATCAAGATATATTAATCACAAAGAAAGATTAAAATCAATTGGACCAAAATATGAATAAATAAAAAATAATAAAAATAAAAAAATCAACAAGTAACTTTGAATGTTTTTCTATCGCTGAACTCTTGTTGCTTTCCTACATTCCATTGTCCGACGGGTCGATAATAACCAACCACCCTCGAATACCTTTCACATTTTGTTCTTTTTATTTCAGCCATTTTTCACCTCCTATTTTACATAATTTAGTTTATTTGAATCTTCGTTTTCATTTTCCAATGAACTCATCCGCGGAACCGGAAGCTCCATCTCCTTCGGACGCACCATCATTCTCGGGTCCTGAGCATTCATCGATTCCTTTTTCAAAAAATCATCCTGATTCATAAGATTAACTTCCGCCTCAGTTTTATATTCAAAATAACCATTTTCCTCGTCGCACTTCGGGCAATATTTATGATCACCCGCAAGATAACCATGCTTCGGACAAATCGAAAAAGTCGGAGTGATTGTAAAGTAAGGCAAGTGATAATTCTCAGCAATTTTCCGAACCATTCGTTTAACTCCGTCGGCGTTCAACTTCTCTCCAATGAATCCGTGCAAAACAGTTCCCCCTGTATACATAGTCTGTAAATCGTCCTGCAGGTCCAACGCTTCGAATAAATCAGAAGTATAAGTAACTGGAAGCTGAGTCGAATTCGTGTAATAAGGCTCCGCCCCGTCATCCCTAACCGCTTGCTCGTTTGCAACAATTATCCGACCAAATCTTTTTTTATCCGCTCGAGCAAATTTGTAAGTCGCACCTTCCCCCGGCGTCGCCTCAAGATTGTAAATGTTCCCAGTCTCCTGCTGAAATTCCTCAAGTTTTTCTCTCATAAATTTCAAAACCTTAACCGCAAAATCTTTCCCCATCGGAGTCGCAATATTTTCCCCAGGCATAAAATTCATTATCGATTCATTCATTCCAACCAAACCAATAGTCCCAAAATGATTTTTCCAATATTGCCCAAACCTTTGATAAACCTGTCTCAAATAAAATTTCGAATACGGATACAAACCTTTTTCAGTAAATCGCTCAATATTTTTCCTCTTAATTTCCAAACTTTCTTTCGCCAACTCCATCAGCTTTTCTAATTTTCTAAAATAATCAGCTTCGTCATTAGAAGTAAATCCAATTCTCGGCATGTTAATTGTAACAACTCCAATCGACCCTGTCTGCGGATTCGCACCGAACAAACCACCGCCACGTTTTCGCAATTCCTTTTGGTCAAGTCTCAAACGGCAACACATACTTCTCGCATCCTCAGGTTTCATGTCCGAATTAATAAAATTAGAAAAATAAGGAATTCCATATTTCGCAGTCATTTCCCAAAGAGGAAGATATTTCGGATTATCCCAATCAAAATCTTTCGTAATATTATAAGTCGGAATCGGAAAAGTAAAAATCCTTCCTTCAGCGTCGCCCTCAATCATGCACTCCGCAAAAGCCCGATTCAACATATCCATCTCATCCTTAAACTCTTTGTAAGTTTCTTTCTGAAGTTTCCCACCAATCACAACCGGCTCGTCCTTCATATAACTCGGAACATCTAAATCCATAGTAATATTTGTAAACGGCGTCTGAAAGCCCACCCTCGTCGGAACCGCAAGATTAAATAAAAATTCCTGCATGCATTGTTTAACTTCTCTGTAAGATAAATTATCGTATCGAATAAACGGCGCGAGTAAAGTATCAAAATTTGAAAAAGCCTGAGCACCCGCAGTCTCGCCCTGCAAAGTATAGAAAAAATTAACCGCCTGTCCAAGTGCAACCCTAAAATGTTTCGGTGGAGCACATGCAACTTTTCCTGGAACGCCCTTAAATCCCATCATCAATAAATCTCTCATATCCCAACCAACACAATAAGCCCCTAGCGTCCCCAAATCATGAACATGCAAATCAACATTCTCGTGCGCGTTCCGAATCGCCTCAGGATAAATCCGCCTATTCCAATAATTACTAATTATCTTCGTAGAAATATAATTATTCAAACCCTGCAAAGAATAACCCATGTTTGAATTTTCCTTAACCATCCAATCATTCAAACCAATATAATCGTCGATAACTTCAATCGTGTCAAAAAGCCCCTTAACATTTCTCAACTCGTCGTGGCTCTTACGATAAAGTATAAACGCCTTCGCAACTTTCGCGTGCCTTTCCTCAATCAAAAATTTTTCAATTGTATCCTGCACTTCTTCAACATCCGGAATTCCAAAATCACCATGTTTCTCTTCCAATTTTTTAACAATCGCATTTGAAATTTCTTCGGTTCGAGTTTTATTTGTCCCACCGACGGCCTTAACCGCATTCCAAATAACATTAGTTATCTTATCCGGCCTAAATGAAACAATACTCCCATCTCTTTTACGAATTTTTGAAACCATTATAATTCTTTAATCGCCTCCTTAAAATCATTAATATTCTGAAAATTTTTGTAAACCGAAGCGAACCGAATGTAAGCAATGTCGTCCAACTTCCGAATTTTCTTAATCACTAATTCTCCAAGCACTGTGCTCCGAATCTCTTTTTTTCCTTTTCTCCTCAACATTTCTTCAACTTCATTCATCATTTTATTTATTTTTTCGTGCGAAACCGGCCTCTTTTCAAAAGCCTTCTCGACTCCTTTTTTTAATTTTTCGATGTCAAACCTTTCACGACTTCCGTCCTTTTTGATAATCCAAAGGTCATCTCTCGCGGTTTTCTCGTAAGTCGTGTATCTTTTTCCACATTTCAGGCATTCTCTCCTTCGCCTTATCCCGTTCGGAGAACTCCGTTTATCCATTACCCTAGATTTTGTGCCTGAACAATATAAACAATCCATTATTTCTTTAATACACAATATGTTGTGTATCGCTCTCCTTTTTATTCCTACAAGTTGTGGAATTTAATAAACCATATGGCAAATACTATTTAAACTTTCATAACCACTCGAAAGGACGACACTAATAACCCTTATTTCTTACCATTGAGTAAAAAGAAAGTATTAAAAAGGACACTTGTCCTAGAAGTTTAGTTAGATGTAAGGAGGACAAGAACATGAAAATTTACGTAGGAAATTTACCTTTCAGTATAGACGATGAAGCTTTGAAGAAGTTATTCTCTGCTCACGGAGCAGTTGAAGAAGCATCCATAATCAAGGACAAGTTTTCTGGAAGATCAAAAGGATTCGGATTCGTAACAATGGGAAACGACGCAGAAGCTAAAAAAGCAATTGCAGCGTTAAGTGAAAAAGACTTTGAAGGCAGAAACCTTAAAGTGTCTGAAGCTAAACCAATGGACCCAGACAGACCACCTCGAAAGAGTTTCGGTAATGATCGAGGACCACCACGAAGAAGTTTCGGTAATGATCGAGGACCACCACGAAGATATTAAATTATCTTCTAATTTTATTTTATTTTTTAACTTTTTATTACAATAATTCTTTTAAACAATTTAATTCCAATTCATTAATGGAAAAATCGGAATTAGTGAAAAAGATTTTGAAAGTAACAGATTTAATCTTGATTCCAACTTCTTTTTTTAGACAAGGAAGGGCGTATATAAAATATCAAGAAAAAAATAATGATTGGTCTTCAGAAAACAAAAAAGGCGAACCATTTTTTTATGCGATGATGGGCGTTGGGGAGATTTCAAGACTAATTATCTATGTCGGAATATATGTGGGAATTTTTCCAGAACTTCTCAGATAACCTAAACTTTAAATATCCTAAATTACTCGTAAAATAAATAAAAGGAGGAGATAAATATGAAGACTATAGATTGGATTGCAAGAATTCTTGTAATCGTAGGTGCTCTTAATTGGGGACTAGCGATTTGGGACATAAATCTTGTAACACTTGCACTCGGCTCTATACCTATTTTAGTGAGCATCGTTTACGCGTTGGTTGCACTTTCAGGTATATGGGAATTAATTGCTTTATTCAAAAAGTAATTAAATAAATTTTTATTTTTATTTTTTATGAAATTAAAAAATCCAAAAGTCGTCGCGTATTCTTTAATCGCGCTAGTTTTTTTAGCGCTGACTTTTTTGGTCGATTGGATTTTTATAATCGGCGCAGTAATTTTAATGTTTTTGAATCAGAGAGAAATTATGGGAAAAAAATAATCAACGCCTTGTTGGTTTCTTACTCCTACTATCTCTTCCAGAACTTCGTCCTCCGGGTCTATTTCCACCTCTACTCGACGGTCGAGAACCTCCACGAGAATCACTTCTTCCAGAACTTGCAGGTCTTCCTCGACTGGCACCAGAACTATTTCTATCCCGACTTCCACTAAATCTGCTCGGAGAACTATCTCTTCCATCACGACTTTGCGGTCTCGAACCTCTACGAGCACCAGAATCACTCGGCCTTCCTCGAGTCACACTATCTCTAGCACCTTGTCTTCCACGATTAGTATTTTCTCCTCGTCCCCCAAAACTTCTTTCAGCTTTTCCAGAATCTCTCGCACTAAAATTTCCGCTTCTACTCGGCGGTCTCGAACTTCCACCACTTCGACCTCTATCTCTTCCTCCAAAACCTCTTTCAGAAGAATTCGATCTTCGCCCAGCATCCAAATCAACCCAAACTTTTTTGATAAAAGGCAATTCTTTCTGTTCAATATTCAAATTTTTATTATGAGTAATAACTCCAAAG
Organism: bacterium; assembly: GCA_036787775.1. Lineage (GTDB taxonomy): Archaea > Nanobdellota > Nanobdellia > Pacearchaeales > GW2011-AR1 > DAIQOR01. Next base: position 290,122 of record DAIQOR010000001.1, read on the forward strand.
TTTTCATAATCTCTGCTCGACAAAAGATTTATTGCCATACCCTTTTCACCAGCACGTGCAGTCCGACCAATTCTATGAATATAATCATCGCTCGTCTTCGGCAAATCGTAATTATAAACATGACTCACACCTTTAATATCCAAACCTCGCGCTGCAACATCTGTGCAAACCAAAACCTGAACTTCTCGATTATTAAATTCTTCCAACGCTCGAATTCTTTTTTTCTGATCCATTCCACCGTGAATTGCTTTCGCCGGAATTCCATTACTAATTAAATTTCCCGTAACAAAATCAACATTACTTCGAGTCGAACAAAAAACCATTGACAAATCTTTCTTATCATTCATTAAAAAATGCACAAGCAAAGAAAACTTCATTCGATTATCAACATCATAATAAACCTGTTTCAATTTCGAAGCATCAATATAAGACTCAACCGAAATCTCCTTCGCGTTCCGAGTATATTTCTTCGCCAAGTGGTCAACATCCGGAGATATCGTCGCTGAAAACAACATTGTCTGTCGGTCTTTAGGGCATTTATCAATTATACATTCAACATCTTTATGAAAACCCATGTCAAACATTCTGTCAACTTCGTCCAAAACCAAAAACTTAACATGCCTCAAATCCAAAGTCGCTCTTTTCATATGATCCAAAATTCTACCAGGGGTTCCAACAACAACATCAGTAGAACCAAGTTTTCTAATCTGTCTTTCAATATCAACACCACCATAAACTGGAAGCACTTTCAATTTTTTATTTCTTGAAAAACTCGTAATTGATTCTGAAACCTGCTCCGCCAATTCTCGAGTCGGAGTTAAAATCAAAGCCTGAACTTTTTTGTTCGGAACCAAATTTTCAATAATTGAAGAAGCGAACGCCAAAGTCTTTCCACTTCCAGTAGCCGAACCGCCAATAATATCTTCCCCAGCCAAAGCTAATGGAATCGTTTGTTTCTGAATTTCAGAAGGCACTTCAAAACCGATGGTCTTCAAAGTGTTCATCAAACTTTCGCTTAACCCAAGTAACTTAAATTCTTTCATTTTGTAATCTATTATTAATCAAGAAATATTCTTGAACACGAGCCTTGTCGTGCAAGACTCAACACATAATATATTAAATTTCCTCAATCTGAGTTTATAAAACTACCTATCCCCTTACATTGTTACCTTAAAGGTTGGTAGATAAATAAAAAAATTATTTTCCTGACTTAATACGATTATCGTGTTTACATAACATTTGACAATTTTCAGCGGTTGTTTTTCCACCCTCGTGCCACGGGGTTATATGGTCTGCTTCCATTTCTTCTATTTCAAAATGTTCTTTACATTTAGGACATATTCCTTCTTGCCTTTCGTATGCTTCTCTTTTCATTTTGTCTGTAAAAGAACGAATACTCAAATATTTTTCATTTCTCGTTATAACATAAGGATAAATGCCTGATTTTTTGGTTACATCTTCATCTTGCATTAATTCAACAATTTCTTTTTCTATTCTTTTAGAATCAAACTGCTTACTCTTAAATTCATTATATAAAATTCCATAATCAACACCTCTCATTTCTTTACGATATTTTGGAAAAACTGCCTTAACCCAATTAATAACTGCTTGAAAGTATAGCCATAATTCATTTGCGTTGGGTTTGGTTTGATTTTTAGCCATGTATTCTTCTATGTTTCCATCACCAATCCAACTAATTGCAGTTTCTAAATAATCCTGTCTAATTGGAGAACCTTTCATATAATCACTTGCAAGATTATAAGCGGGACATCCAGTTTTACTAAAATGCCTTTTTGCATCTGTTAGCCAAGTTCCTGTATAAATCGCATTTCTTAATTCTTGGTCGGTTAGTTTTTCTCCAGCAATATTAATAATCTTAAACCAATCTAACTTTTCTTTATCTGTTCCCTCACAAAAATAAACCATCAGTTTATAGTTTAGAATTTGTTCTTTTTCATCTTCTTCAAGATTATGAAAATATTGGAAATTTAAAGAGAATTTTCCATCAATATATTCACAAAAACTTATTGTCCTTTGTTGCCCATCCATTACTTCAAAAGTCCCATCTTTATTTTTAACCCAATACATAACATTAAGAGGAAAACTCTTCCTTATTGTTTCAATTACAGCATCTCTCTGTTTATCTTTATACACAAATTCTCTTTGATATTTTGGACGGATATTTAATTTCCCCGCATATCCCACAACACCTTCTTCATCATCATTCTTATATTCTTTAATAACATCCTTAACAGATATTTCTTTGAGTTCAATCTTCATAAGAAAATAACTAAAAAAGAATTATTTAAATCTTCTTATTCTTTATAATTATACGAGCATATACTTTTCTAACTCTGTATCCTTCTGTCGTTAGATATTTTCCATTTTTATCCTTTAGATATAACAAGAAATCACGTTTATCAGGAGAGGGTTTTCCAGTAATGGCATCTCTAAATTTTCCATATTTTTTTGTTGGCGTAAAATTAGCTTCGCCAATACCAAGAGTCTCAATTTCAAATTGGTCAGGATTATATTTATCCATAAAGGTAATAGGAACACCCATACTCCCTTTATAGTCCATTGGAATTTCTTTTGTCACATCTACATTTATAGCATTATAATTATCATATTTTGGATAGTCGTCTTCATTCCCCTTATATGTTTTATAGAGGATTAAATCTTCGTGTCTTTCTTTGTAATCTAAATTAGTAAACCATCTAACCCCTTTAATCCTAATATACTTAATTCCTTTTTCATCAACCCTATAACCCGAGGCATTTAATGGATAATCATCAGGAACTTTAAACTCCCTATCTCCACTATGAATGCTATACCCTAACCAAATTTTATTTTCTTGAATTAATTTAAAAATTTCTTTATACGATACCGCATTAATGTGCCCTATTATTATAAATTTTTTATTATATTCCATTAATTGAATAACAAACTCTCTAAACAAAGAAAAAGGGGGATTTGTTACAATAATGTCTGCCTTTTTTAAAATCTCTATACATTCAGGACTTCTAAAATCTCCATTTTGTTTTAATGGAGTTCTCACAATATCAAGATTATCTATTTTTCCATCATTGTTTATATCTCGGACAATTTCAAGTTTATATGCAGGTCTGCCATTTCCAAAATGTGTTGCTACTAATTTTTTTAATCCCAAATATTTAAAATTCAATTCAAAATATTTCCAAAAATTACTTTCTTCTGGGTCGTCACAATTAAGAAAAATAACTTTATTTTTAAAGTGTTCTTTATAATGTCCTAACTCTTTTTCAATATCAGATAGTTGAGTATAAAATTCGTCTTTTTTACTTGTTTTTGCTTTAGTTAAACTTTTATGAAATGTTTTCTTTTCCTTCATTTTTTCTCATCCTTATTAAATTTAGTTTTAGGTCTATCCCAATAAGGGCTTTTACATTTAGGACATACAGAAGGTTTATCTTTTTCTCTTTGAATCCAAATATGCCCACAACGATAACATCTATTTCCTTTAATGTTTATTTCGTGTCCGTATTCCTCTTTTTCTTGTACCATACTAAAACATTGTATTCTTTTATTTATAAACCTTTTGATGTATTATATTTAGTATATTAACAATAGAAAGGTTTAGTTATTTTCTATAATTTTATAAGAGTTCATCAAGCGATTAAGTGCTGTCCTTATGAGTTGGCTATTCCTGAATTAAAACTTAATTCTGAAAATAAATGGTTGGAATTGATTAATTTAAGCAAGAATTAATTTTTATGATTTGCAACGATATCTATGACCTTTGAAGCAATTTCCCCGAATACAACAAGAACACTACTTTTAACATTTCCATTCACATAATGTTTGTTATTAAAATATTTTTTACTTTGTTCTTCAGAGGTTAAAATAATTGTTGTATATGGTTTTTTAGTAGCAAGATTTATCGCATATCTTACAATTTTAGACTCAATATCAGTTTCATTCTGGACAAAAGAAGGAAATGGTTCTGGACTCATTACTCCTAATAAGGCATATCCTCTTATGTTTTTATCCTTTATAGAATTTTTAAAACATTCATCAAACATTCTATTATGTATCATACTATATTGTTTTGAATTAGAATGAATATAACTTAATTTCATTAATATTTTTGAAGCATTAACTTTGTCTTTTAAAATATCTTTTATAAAAAATTCATCAAGAACATATTTTTGCAGGAAAAGTTATTTCACATCCCATAATAAATTCCTATAAGGATTCAAAAACAAATTCTTCGTCGTAATAATTAACTTCCTTTACTATTTTTGGAGAATTAATTGTAGAAGTTACAACTATTAATTGTTCCTTTTTTGCATTTAAAATTTTATTTTTTAAATCTTCATTTGTAAAAGTTAGAACTTTACTTGAAATTATTGCATCTTGAAATTCTTGAGCAAAATCTACTTCCACTAAATCTTCTCCAACTTTATATGAATTTTCCTTTTCCATAATAATATTTTCAGAATCCATAATTTTAAACCTTTCGGTTACCTCTTTTCATAAAATTATTATAGATAAAGTAGTTTAAAAATCTATTGCAAGTTAATAAAGAAGTTTTATTTTTCATATTAATTTAAAGTATAACTCTTATTTATATTTATCTGTTTTTTCATTTTAATTTTTTAGTGGTGAGAAAAAGGTTCACAACCTCTAACTTAACAATGTACTATCACCTCAAATAATTTTTGTATTGCCCTTTAATAATTTCCCAAGAATCCAATACACTTATCACTCCAGTATAACTTTCCA
>DAIQOR010000007.1:0-30186 GCA_036787775.1 bacterium
ACCCAATACAAATTTCCAATCGCCTCAAAACTTTCTGGAATCAATTCAAAAAACGTAGCCCCCAGCAAAGCCCCCGCAGCGAAAGCAACCAAAACCAAGATTAACTTATTCAATATTTTCTTATTAAGAAAAATAGTCACGACCCCAATAAAAGAAATCAAGCTAATCAAAAAAACCGCAAAAATCGGATAAACTAATTCATGTACCATCAGGATAAAACAAATTCACAATATTTAAATATGTTATGAATGCGCGGACCGGGGTTCGAACCCGGGTCAAAACGTTGGCAACGTTCTATACTAACCACTATACTATCCACGCATAAAACAACTAAAATTTATCAATATTTAAATATTTAGTCCAACAAAACCTTCATAACATTTAAATAACATTTTCTCTATAAATAAACATGACAATAAAAAATTTAACTCCAGACAACTTCCACGACGAAGTCTTAGAATCAAGCACGCCAGTAATAATAGATTTCTTCGCAGATTGGTGTGGACCATGTAAAATGATGGCGCCAGTTTTCGACGAAGTCAGCAAAGACTACAAAGGCAAATTAAAATTCTTAAAACTCGACACCCAAAGACAAGAAGTTTTAGCAAGCAGATTCAACATAAGAGGAATTCCTTGTTTGATTATTTTAAAAAACGGAAAAGAAATCGGACGAATCGTAGGTTTCATGCCTGAAGAATCTTTAAAAGAAAGAATTAATGAGATAATTTAGTTATTCATCCCCTTCAAAATCGCTAACTCCTAGAACAATAAAAATAAAATCAAACAATCTCAAAACTATTTCTAAACCTGCAATGAACGCTAGATAAATAAGTATATTCGAAAAGAAAGTCGGAATAGAACTTAAATGCCCAATCACCCTAGCAAAATCAAAGAAACCGGCTTTCGTAATTGCAATCGCAAGAAGAGTAAACGGCAACATCTTCGCCAAATCCCTCGACAAATCCTCGCTGTAATAAGCAGTCATTCTAATTGCCGAAATAATCGTAGCAGAAATTATCAAAATCGTCGCAACAGTCAAACCATCAGTAAGCAAAATCAAAAAGAAAGTGAAAACGGCAAACCAAAAGAAAATCAAAAAAGGCAAAATAATCACATACTCAATTAGGAAAAACACACTCGCAAAAAACTTCGCAATTGTCGGATGACTCGACTTATTATATTTATTCAAATTCAATTCAAGAATATTTTTCCTCGCAACAAACCGATAAAGTTTCCAAATAAAAATAGAATAAGCAACAACCAAAAGCACAAGCAAAAACAAATTAATAAAATTCTGCATCCACGCAGGAAACAAAGCTATCAAGTAATTAAAACTCTCCAAAATCTGCGAACTAATGCCTGTCGTCACCTCTACCATTATTTGATTAATAAAAAAGAATATTTAAATGTGTTGATGTCAATCAATAAATTAATAAATCTTAAAAATTTATAACTAATACTATGAAAAATAAAGAGTTTTTTTATCTTCAATATGATAAACTAAAATGGGAAAATCAGGAAAAGACAAAGATTAATTCTTTTGTAAATAATTTCCTCCTCCAAAATATTTTATTAAAGAAAAAAGGAGATAAAATAAAAATTTTTGATATTGGATTTGGAATCGGATTTTTTCTTAAAATGTTAGAAAAAAGTTTGCCCAATTCATTCAAGGAAATAACTTTAGAGGGTTGTGAACCTTCCTCTAAAAATTATGAATATTTCAAATCAAAAGAATTCAATCTAAATAAGATAAAATTGAAAACATTCAATAAAACTTTTCTTGAAACTAACACAGATACAAAATTTGATTTCATAACTTCAATTTATGTATTCCCCCACTTTACCGCCAACGAATTAGAAGAGACAGCGAAGAAAATATCCTCAATGCTAAATAGCGAAGGAAAGTTTATTTTAGTTGTTGCTAATGAAAAATATCTCAAAGAAAAACTAAACTCAAAACGAGACCTTTTCATTGAGAAAAATACTATTGAGTTTAGAGGAAAAGAATACGAAGAAGTCCTTCATTATTCTGAAATTCCCCAAATCGGAACAATTATTGATTACAATCGAGAAGAAAAATTTTATATTGATTTATTCAAAAAATGTGGGTTTAAGTTAGAGTTAAAAAAAGATTTAGACGATAAAGGATTTATTTGTACAATTTTTGTTTTTCTAAATAACCTCGAATAACTCACAAACGAACTCAAATATTTTTCCCATTAATTAAGCTCCCAAAAAACAATCCTACCCTAAGGCGGATTGTTTTCTTTCCCCCACAAAATCAAATAAATTTAAATATAACATTTCTCTAACTAAAACATGATTGACATAAATTTAATTCGTGAAAACCCAGATTTGGTAAAAGAAAACATCAAAAAGAAATTCCAAGATGACAAATTACCTCTTGTGGACAAAGTAAAAAAATTAGACGAGCAATGGAGAAAATTAAAATTTGAAGAAGAACAATTGAGAAAAAGCAGGAACGATATTTCTAAAAAAATTGCCGAAGCCAAAAAATCAAAGAACGAGAAAGAAGCAAAATCTTTGATGACTAAAGCAAAAAAAATTCCCGAAGAAATCTCAGAATCAGAACAAAAAAGAAAAAAACTCGAAGATAAGATAAAAGAGATAATGTATAAAATTCCAAACATAATTCACAAATCAGTTCCAATCGGTAAAGATGATAAAGAAAATGTTGAAGTAAAGAAATTCGGAAAACCACAAAAATTTAATTTCCCTGTAAAAAGTCACGTAGAATTAGGAGAAGATTTAGGAGTTTTAGATTTTGACACTTCGGCAAAAACTTCCGGAACAGGATTTTATTTTATGAAAGGAGACTTGGCTCTACTAAATATGGCACTAATAAATTTCTCAAGAGATTTCATGGTCAAACAAAAATTCGAATATGTCGAGCCACCTTTAATGATAAAAAAAGAAGTCCTATCAGGAGTTTACTCCAACACAGAAATCGACGCAATGTCATACAAAGTCGAAAATGAAGATTTATATTTAATCGCCACATCTGAGCACCCTTTAATCGGGCAATTTATCAACAAAACAATTAACAAATCCGAAATTCCAATTTTACAAACAGGTTATAGTATGTGTTTCAGAAAAGAAATCGGAAGCCACGGAATCGACGAAAAAGGAATTTACCGAACGCACCAATTCAACAAACAAGAAATGGTTGTGATTTGCGAACCTGAAGATTCTTACAAATGGTATGACAAAATGCTAAACCACAGCGTCGAGTTATTCAAAGCTTTAGAAATACCTTTCAGAATTTTAGAATGTTGTTCAGGAGATTTAGCAGACCTCAAAGCAAAATCCTGCGACTTAGAAGCATGGTCTCCAAGGCAAAATAAATATTTCGAAATAACTTCTCTAACGAACATGGAAGAATCTCAAGCTCGAAGACTAAACATAAAAATCGAAGACAAAGGCAAAAGGTATTACGCGCACACTTTAAACAACACAGTAATCGCAACCTCGAGAGCATTAGTAGCAATAATGGAAAACAACCAAAACAAAGACGGCACAATTAATATCCCAACAGTTCTTCAAAAATATATGGGCGGAAAAAAGAAGATAGAAAAGAAGAAATAAGATGGAATTAAAAGAAGTTAAAAACTTTCTTGAAAAATTAAATCAAAATAATATTCTTTTTGATCCGCATTTTTATAAAAGAAGTAGAGATCGACCAATAAGTGAAAGTCTTGTCCGAAGTTTTTTCTCACAAATAAATAAATTAGAAAAAATTGAAAAAGGAAAGGGAGAAAATCGGTTCAAATTATGGTTTAAAATGAGCAAGAAATATTCTTTAATCTTAATAATAGAGATTGAATTCTCCAAAGATTTAAAAGTAATAAGTGCTTGGAATAGTAATACAAAATGGCAAAACAAATTGAGACAATAGATTACGATTTAGAAAATGATATTTTCTTTATCTCAAATGGAGAAAAAGTAAAGGCATCATTAGATATTGGAGATTTTATTTTAGACGTAAATCATAATAATTTTATTTGTGGAATGGAAATTATGAACGCAACCGAAAATTTAGGAATAAATAAGGAAGAGATGAAAAAGATAAAAAATATAAAAATGTCCATTAATTACAAAACAAATCATGTTTATGTTTTACTTATGATTGTCTTCGTAAAAAAGGAAAAAGAAGTAAATATTCAAATACCATTAACTCTTAATTTAGGGCATAAAACTCCGGTCAAAGAAATGTTAGTTTATAATTAATAAGCCATTTCTCACTAAGAAATTATCCGGGGATTTTTACATTAATAGAGTTCCTGAAATTTTATCTCACTTAACTTTCTTAGAAACAACCTTATTCCTTCCAGTCTCTTTCGCTTGATACAACAACTCATCCGCGAAATTAATCAATCGCCTTTTCTTAATAATCTTCCTAGAATTATATTCAACAACACCGATACTAACAGTCACATTTTTATGCGGAAGCTTACTCTCGCCGGCGAACTTTGTTTTCTCAATTGTCTCTCGAATTCTTTCACACACGTCAACAGCATCGGCTAATTTCGTTTCAGGAAACACAACTAAAAATTCCTCGCCCCCAATTCTTCCAACCAAATCGTATTCTCGGATAGACTCCATTAACAACTTCGCAAATCTAATTAACAACTTATCTCCCGCAACGTGCCCAAGCGTGTCGTTGTATTTCTTAAAATAATCAATATCTAAAACCGCAATCGAAATCGGATGCCCGAGTCGCACGCCTTTTTCAATTTCTTTTTTCAATCCATACATAACAGCCCGACGATTATACATCTGCGTCAAAGGGTCAATGTGCGCGTTCCTTTTCTGAATAAGATAAAGCTCCGAAACGTGTTTTAGTGCAATCAAAAGCGAAATCACCGACACTATCAAAATAACCAACTCAACCACAAAAATAAAATAAAGCCCCGCAAGATTCTCTTGAATCGAAAACAAAATCCCCTGTGAAACCAAGTCCTTCAAAATGTTCAAAGAAATATTAATAGCGTTAATATTAGTCATAAAAGCAATGTAAAAATAAATTGCTGTCGTCGAAATAAAAATTATAAAAAACGCAATAAGTAAATTAAAACCTCTTCGAATTAAACCCCCTTTTAACAATCCCATAAAAAAAACAGGAAAAGGGGTTATTTAAAATTATTTATTTGGAGAAAAAAGAAATTAAGAAATATGAAGTGAATAACAATTAAGAGGGTCGTTTAGAGAGGGAATTTGTTTGAAACCTTTTGCAATCTTAGACATATTAATGAGTGGAAGTTTTTGAAGTTTTTTGAAATATTCTAAAATAAAAAATAAGAAAAAACCTAAAATTAGAATAGAAATTTTATAGTAAAGAACATAATTTGGATTAACTCCTTCTTCAATCGAAAAATTTATTACCCATACAAAACCAACAAAAATTGCTGTCAAAATCTCAGAAAGAGTAATCATATAAAAATAAAGAACTTTAGGAAGTTTTGTAAGAAAAGCCCAACCTTTCAAAATGGTTAAGAAAAAAATAAAACCAATGGTTAAACTAATTATAGAAAAAACCGAAAATAAAGTATTAGGTCCAAGATAAACAATTTTATAAGGCGAGGAATTACCAACTAGTTTAATAAATTTCTCTAAAATTTTAATTATCAAACTTAATCCAAAAAAAGTCAACATAAAATAAATTGAATTTCTTTTAAATTTATCTTGTTTTCTAAATAAAATGTTATAAATAAACATAAAAAATAATCCATTCAAAAAAGAGAAAAAACTTACCCAATAAACGTTTGAAAATCTAAGATGATAAAAAGGATCAAAAGAAAAGAGCATTGAGAAATCAATAAAAAAGAGATTTGTAACAAAAGCAGGTAAAGAAAAAAAAGACCAAAGTAACATAATCCATTTAAAATCTTTAGCAAAAAATTTCACAAGTAAAGAAGTAAAAATGATCCCTCCCACAAAAAGCAAAGAGTATATTATTAAAGATTTCTCAAATTTATTTTTACTTCCCATAATAATCCTTTTGCACAAAACTATTTAATCATTTCCATATCTCAAAAAATTTTGAATAATAAATTCGCAAGTAACTTTAACATTAATTACAATTTCCCAAGAACTCAAGCGAAGCCGAGTTCGATTATTTTTTCTTTATAACAATCAAAGGAATAAATCAAATATTTAAGAAATTAATTTTCCATCTTCACTCAACCCCTTCTCACCATAAACCCAAGGTTCAGCCTTAAAATCATTACACACATATTTTTGTTCTTCAGACGGGACAAATGCTAACTTTTTTCGTTCACTATTTGGAATACCAACAACTCGTATTTCACTAACATTATATTTACAAGAAAAAATTCTCCCACTTTCAAGATCGGCGAGACAAGAAAACTCTCCCTCTCCATCGTCTTCTAACTTATCCTGCCAACCACAAAATTTTCTCTCAACCATTAATCCATTATTTAAAACTACTTTATAAAAATTGTTACCCATCAAACATCATTTTCCAAAAAACTTATTAACTCCTTTTTCTTTACTAAAACATGCCAAAGAAAACAGCAAAGAAAAAGGTGACCAAAAAAAGAGCGAGCGTAAAGAAACAAAACGTTTGCAAAATGGGAAACGGCTCGTGCGGAGGATGCGGATACGGATTGGGATTCTTAGGATCAGCAATCTACTTCATCTCGACAGCGACGAGTTTTTGGGCAGGAGTTGTAGGAGTACTAAAATCCTTAGTATGGCCAGCATTCCTCGTATACGAATTAATGAAATACCTCGTAATGTAAATTTTATTAATTTTTTAAAAAATTCTTTTACTTAATTTTATTTCTAATTATTCCCCAACAAAAACTATATATACTCAAATTTTCTAAAATTGTTATGCCAAGAAAAAAACGAGTTAAAAAGAATAAACAACGATCAGTTTTAAAACGTAGAATTGTCGGTAAAAAACCAATGAGCAAAGAACAAAAAGAAGTTCAAAAGAAAAGAAGAGAAGCAGACAAAGTTTTAAACGAAGCAACAAACAAAAAGAACCAACCTAAAAAAATCTAATCAAACCAACCTAATTTTTCATTTCTCGGCAATTTTTTTATCACACACTCGCACTTACACGCATCAGATTTATCAACACATTCTTTAACCTTCAACAATTTTCCAAAACCCTTCCAACGAACGCACTTACTTCCCTTGCCATCTGCATGCGCATTCATCCGTTTATCGACGTCATTCGTCACCCCGGTATAAAACGAACCATCACCACATTCAAGAATATAAACGCACCATTTCTTTTCCACAAATCAAACAAAGAAACCAGGTTTATAGAATTAATCACTAATATAAGGTTATTTAAAGCCAGATTGAGAGTGTTTTATATGGTTAAATCTAAAATACTTGAACCAACGAAAAAATCTTGTTTTGGAACAAAAGAATGGTCCGAAAATTCTGGAATTTGCAACGGATGCGTCCTAAAAATCGAATGTGGCAAATCAAGTCAGAAGAAAAATAATCCTTGATTTTTATAAACGAACACAGAAAAATTAATCTTTTCATCTCCTTAAGAATATTTATATAACTAAGAATACAAAGAATAGAATGAAAAAGTTGGTGATCGGATATATCTATAATGGAAAAGAATTAGGGGCTGACGAGATTCTTTTTAAAAATATTGCGAAAAAGAAAAACATCGAACCGGTCTTAATAAGCACCACAGAATGGTCTGATGAAAAAATATTAAAAGAAAAAATAAAATCCTGCGACATATTATATAATTCAAGCGCAGAAGACTTTGCAATAGAAACGGAAAAAACAATAGAAGAATTTGGGAAAAAAATTATTGATCCCTCAAGCACATATTATTACAGCGAAGATAAATGGATTTTTTTCTTAAAATGCTTGGCACATAAAATTGCCACCCCTCAATCTATTTTATTATCAGAAAATATCTCTCTTTCAAAAAAAAGTTTAAAAGAATTCAATCACTGGCCTGTAATTTTAAAAAGAGTTTCAGGAACAATGGGTCAGTTTGTAGAAAAAGCAGATAACCTGGAAGAAGCTGGAAAAATAATGAAAAAATTATGGGAAAAGGGAAGCGAAAAACTGCCAATAATTGCACAAGAATATATTCCCTCACCAAGTTATAGAGTAACAATATTTGGAGATAAAATAGTTCAGACAGCGATAAAAAATAACAATGGTTGGAAATCAACAGGAGTTTATGCAAAAAAAATAAAAAGATTTCCCGTAGACGAAGAACTTAAAAAAATAATAAATAAGATAACAAAATTTGTAAAAATTAATGTTTGTGGTATTGATTTTTTAAAAAAAGACGACAAATGGATTGCACTCGAAGTAAACTCCACCCCTGCCTTTGATTTTTTTGAATGCGAAAGAAGAAAAATGGTAAATGAACTTGTTGACCTTTTAGTTAAACTTGCAAGAAAGAAAAATTAATATTTATTTATTTTTTCTAATTTTTTAATCCGACTAAGATTGATTTTAGATACTATGAGCCCTTCTTTTTTAACAATTTCTTTTAATATTCTTGTTGGAGAAGCAATTGCAGAATATGAAACTTGATATTCTGAATCCATCACAGGATTACACAGGGCAACAAAATTAACATTTTCATAAGCTCTTGTTCTTATAATTGACTCAAGAATTTTAGTTTCTCTTTTCATATGGTTCTTATCGTGTGTATCGGGATAATACCACCATTGAGAAGGACAAAAAACAATCTCGGCCCCCTTTTGCTTTAACTTTTTAAAAAGTTCCGGGAAAGCTATATCCCAACATATCAAAATTCCTATCTTCGCAAAATCAGTCTCAAAAACATAAACCTCTTTTCCGGCAAAAACCTTATCCCCATATAAATTAATTTTTTTATACTTTCCAGCAATTTTTCCCTCCCGATTTATCAAAATAGCCATATTATATTTTTTGTTCTTAATTTTTATATCCTCATTTATTATACACCAGATAGAATTCTTCTTACATTCTTCTTGAATTTCTTTTATAGATTTATGATCAAAAGTCAAAACTTTGTATTTATGAATTGTTGACTCCGGAAAACAAACAATATCCGCGTGCCTTTTTTTAGCCAGTTTGATGTATCTTTTAATTTTATCAAGATTATGCGTTTTGTTTTCATCAAAATATTTTATCTGCGCAACGGCAATTATCGGTTGTTTAGATTTCATATGGTCTCAAATCAAAAATAGTTTAAATATCTTTATAAAAGATTTAACACCTTCACAAAATGAGAAAAAAAAGTCAAACGCCCACGCCGGGAGTTGAACCCGGGTTACCTGCGCGACAGGCAAGTGTCATAGCCGTTAGACCACGTAGGCGTAATTAAAAACATACAAACGGATTTTTAAAACTTACTATTCCAAACATTTAAATAATATAACCAATTTAATAATTCATGAACAAAGACCAAAAATTCTCGGTGATCATCGGGACAATCGTCCTCGCAATAAGTTTAATCGCGGTGATAACATCGTATGTTATAATAAAAAATAAAATCCCCGAAACAATGAAAGAGGGACGAGTGTACTTCAATCAATTAGTATATTCTACAAACACAAATTGTAAAGAAGTTTGTGAATTAGATTGTGATAAGAAAGGATACGACGGATTCGGAGATTTCAAAACAGAATCTGCGGGAAGATGTTTCTGCGAATGTTACAAAATAGTTCAATAATTTCTTTTCCGAACATAACTTTCTTAAAATAAAAATATTTATAAAGCAAACAAAATTAACTAATTCATGAAAAAGAGGTATTTTGTATTAGCACTGATGTTAGTTTTGGTTTTACTTCCAGTAATTAGTGCAGAAAAAACAACAATCGCAATATTAACTGTCCCACATCACGAAGTACAAGTAATCGCTTTTGACCCAAGCAATCCAAATGCAGAACTTTTAGGAAGAGCAAAAAACTTTTCAAACCGATGGGGAGAAATAAATTTTACTTTAGATATTGAAAAAAATTTTAATTTAAAAATATTTATTAAAAATGAAGGAGAAACAGTCATTAAGAAACAATATGATGAAAATTATGAAGCAGGAGAAGACCTTTTCTTTGAACTCATGCCAGATGGAATGGAACCCGTAGTAAAACCAGCTTGGATGTTCCCAGCTCAACCTGAAACTTCTAACGAAACAATTGAAAACATAACCGAAACAAATTCTACCGAAGAAGTTATTGAAGAAACAACTGAAGAAGGCGAAGGAATCCTAGCTATAACTGGAAAAGCAATTGAAAAAATAACAGAAAAAATATTTGTAAAAAATACTCTTTATTATGTTTTGGGAATAATTGTTCTAGGAGGAATGATTGTATTCGGATTAAAATTAAAAAACAAACCGAAAAAAGAAGAATATTTTAATAAAGAAATAAAAATAAAAAAATTAAGTGAATTAAGAGCTGAACAAGCAGAAGAAAGAAAGAACAAAGATGAAGCAATTGAAGAAAAAAGCCAAAGCCTTAAAGAAGCTGAAGAAAAGTTAAAAAAAATACAAGAAGAAATAAGTAGCTTGAAAGGAAAAGATAGAGAAACAAAGTTAAAACAAGAAATTATCGAGAAAGAGAGAGAGTTAATGAAATTAAGAAATGAAAAGTATTAACATTTATATAGATAAAAAATATTTAATTCTATGAACTACAAATTAATCTTCGGAAGTTTATTTGCACTATTTGTGTGTTCAACACTCATTCTTTATTTAATTATTCCCGCAGATAATTTCGACCTTGATGCAGTTGAAGGAATTTTAAAGTTCAAAGTTCTTGAAGGCAATTCAAATTTCACCCTCGGAAATTTTACAGAAAACATGATGCAAAAAAATATGAGTCTAAGATTTCCAACCCCAAACATCACCTACAAAATTTATGATTGCCCTTTACAAAAACAAACAGACATGCTCGATGCTTTCAAGATTATGGAAAATGAAACAATTTTAAAATTTAATCCTGTTGAAAGTGGGGAGCAAATAAAGATAGACTGCGATGGGGAAACGAAAATGGAAGAAGGTTTGTTCGTGGGGGGTGAAGGCGGGCCCACAAATGTCTCGAACATCGGAAAAATGTATGTTATTTTCAACGGTAAGATACTTCTAATAAGAGATTCCAAATGCGAGCGACCAAATATCGCAATCCACGAATTATTACACGTGCTGGGCTTCACTCATTCAGAAAACAAAAACAATATAATGTACAGCATAAGCAAATGTTCCCAAACCATCGGCGACGACATCCCGCAATTAATTAACGAATTATATTCAATCCCGAGCCAACCAGATTTAATTTTCGGAAACGTAACCGCAGAAATGAACAAGCGATACCTAAACACTGTAATTCAAATAAAAAATGAAGGTCTTGCCGACGCACAAAAAAGCAGATTAGCAATTTACGCCGAGGACAAATTCATAAAAGGATTTGAAACAAACGCGCTCCCGATAAGCTACGGAACATCAATAACAATTAATAATTTACAAATGCCAAACGAAAACATAAAAGAAATAAAATATGAAATTGAAAATCCTTCCGAAGAATTAGATAAAGAAAACAATAAAATAATTCTAAAGATAGAATAAAAATAAAATAAAAATAACTATCTTTAATCGAGATCTAATGAATCAACGTCATCCTCGAAGAATTCATTATCTCCTTCCGGAATATCCAATTCCTCACCCATTTTTTGTTTAGATGTCCTCTTTTTAATTTAATTCTATTAGATTTTTTCTCTTTTTAAATATTTCTATAATAATCGTCGACGATGTTTGAGGGTTTGAGAGAGAATGATTAATAATAAAATATTTTCTCACAAATCAACACTCAAGAAATTTTTTAATTCATCCCAAAAAATTATCACTAATTTTAAAAATATTATTTTTTTGAACTTTCTTCTTGATAGTTTTCTTTTTTGCTACCTTCTTCTTAACAACTCTTTTCTTTACTTTATGTGTTCCTAAATGTTTCTTTATCTCAGATAATGATTTTTTTCCTTTCATTCTATTACAAAGCTTATGGGTAATTAAAATCGAAGCAAGAAAAATAAAAAAATAAAAAGGGGTTTTGCAACCCCTTAGATCCCTTCGCCCAGATTCGAACTGGGGATTTCTCGGGTTCTGTGACCAAGAATTGGCTTTTGGGGTTTCATAGAATGTCGAAATCGACTCTCCACCTTAGATAATCTCTACAGCCAAGCGTTCTAACCGCTGAACTACGAAAGGATGAAATAATGAATAATAAAGGATTTTTAAAAGTTCTTATTAATCCAAAAACATAATTAATTCCTTAAGATGCTCTGGATTTCTTGCGACAGGAAATCTCTTTTCAGATTCATCAAATCCCCAACCATAAGAAGTCCCAATAAAAGTCATGCCCGCTTTTTTCGCCGCCACATAATCTCCTTCCATATCTCCCACATAACAAAAACCGCCCTCAAAACTATTTTTAAGTTTTAACAAAGTCAAAAACTTACTACCTCTCTCCAACTCTTCTCTACCAAACCTCCAATCAAAATAATGTGCAATATCATTTTTAGCAAGTTCATGACTAATATTTTCTTTATAATTTGAAGAAACAATTCCCTGAATAAATCCCATCTCTCTTAATTCCTTAACACCCTCGCTGACACCCTCAAAAAGACCAAACTCAAATTCCCCACCCTCACTAAATATTTTCTTATATCTCCAATCTATCCAATTTACTAAATAATCCGGAAACCCTGCTCCTCGAATAAATTCTTCCATTGGAGATTTAACAATTTTCCTACATGCTTCAATATCATTCACATCTGGAAGTTCCAACTTCAACTCAAGTCCAACATTCATAAATTTTAAAAATTTTATATGTGCAGACAAACTATCTGCAAGAACCCCATCAAAATCATAAAGAATATATTTAGTTTTATAATCAATCATTTTCATCGCCTCTTCTCTGTTCTGCAACAAAGAATGTACGATTAGAAACAACTTCTTTTATTTTGCCAGCGGTCTCGAAAATTGCAGTAGCACAAGGCAAAGCAAATCTTCCCAAAACCCCGACTTTAGAATAAACAACATACGAAACACTTCGCACTTCCCCGTTCTCCAATCTGTCAAAATTCCATTCAATTCTTTTCAACTTTTCATCAATTCTCGACGGAGAATAAGCCCCAAAACGCTCGTGAACTTTAACCAACGGAGGCAACCTATCAATCAAATGAACATTCTCAACATATTGATTCGCCTGAACAAAAATAGAAACCTTCAACGCAAACTCCCCGCCCTTCGCTCGAACAAACTGAACTTTTTTCCTCAAAATCAAATCCCCTCGAGCAGACTTCTTCGCATAAACAAAAATAATAATAATCAAAGCAATCATAATAAACGGAATTGTCCAATTAGTTTTCGCAACAACTTCCAAAATTTCCCCCGGTTTCAATTCCTTATCCCAAGTATATTTCACTCCAAAACCTTTTCGTTCAACAAGATTAGGTTCAACATTAAATGAAGTAAACAATCGCGAAATAATATTTTTCTCGACGCTGAATTCCGCAACAGCAGGCACATTCCCCTCATTCTCATTTCTTATTGTAACAGTATTAATAATAAATCCAAAATTTTTATCAGTAGTTGTCAAAACATCTTTCTCCGCAAATTTAATCAACCCGCTAACTTTCGCAACCTTCTCCTCAAAAGTAATTTCCGAATCAATAGTGTAATAACCTGCAGTCAATTTCTTAACATCTTCTTTATCAATATCAACAGAAAAAACTTTCTTCTCGTAAGGCCCCAAAGAAAAATCCTTTTCAATCTCAAAAAAATTCGAACTAAGTTTAACTTCTAAATCATCAAAATTAAAATTTTCTTTATTAAAAACATAAACATCGATGGTGCTTGAATCTGGGTCAATAACATTCGAGCCAACTTCAAACGCGTCCTTCAAATCAATAACTTTCATCATTAAAGCTTCTTCAATCTCAGAGTTAGAATTTTTTATGTAATATTTAAAATTATAAAATCCTCTTATCTTAAAATCGCCGTAAGGAAAAATTTCCAAATTAACTGTTTTTTTCTCACCATTATCAAGATGAATTTTTTCGGGACTTATTGAAAATCCAACAAGATTATAAAAAGTAAAATCTCCCGACGCGCCGTTGTTCTCAAACTCCAATTCAAAAACCGCTGGTTTTTCAATTCCACCGAGGATAACTTCATTAGAACTTTTTTTTGTGACAGTCAAATCCATTGCCAAAACGCTCGGCACGACAATCAACACCAAAAGCAAACATAATAATTTTTTCATAAGAAACACACAATTAAATTCTATATAAGGATTTCGGTATTAGAAAATTACTTTCTTCCTTCCAAATCCAAATAAGCCTTAGCCTGCGCAAGAAACTCATCCGAATCTCCCGCAACTTTTCCCTCCAACTGGTCAATCCTTGAAGTTATAATCCACTTCTCATAAATAGCTCGAATAAATTTCAAAAACCCGGTCTTCTCAAATTTCCCAGCATAATCTCTAACTAAAACTCCCTTTGCCTTAAGCTTAACATCACCATTGTTCGTCTTTATCTTCTTTCCATCTTGATTTATTTCAACATCTTTCAATCCACGAATAGTCATCTCCAATTTAAAATCAAATTTAAAATAATCAGTCAATTTTTTAGACGCAGCCCACACAACTTTAATCTCTTTTTCGGGTCCTTTAATTTTTTCAGAATATTCCTCTTCCGTAATAAAATCCATCGCTGTTTCTTCAATTAACCAATCATGACAAAAACTATAGAAATCTCGAAAATTAAATACTCCGTTGTATTTTATCGTGCTCGAATAAATTGTGTCTTTTTCAGCCATCTTCTTTATTATAAAAAAGAAATTCTATTTAAATATTTAACTACAAACTATCCATACAAGAATTACAAACCAAAAGCCCGTTAAATCGGTAAAGCGAACTCCTCGAACCGCACTCCTCGCAAATTCCTTCTTCAACCAAACTTCTCATCTTAGCGTTTTTCATCCTGTTCAATTTTTCTGTCTCTTCTCTTATTCTCTCGAACTCGTCCAACTCCGGATAAAATTCTGGATTAAAACTCAAAATATCTTTTCTCGTAACAACTCCAACCAACTCGCCTTTCTTAATCACTGGCAACCGGTCAAACTTAACACGCTTCATTTTCGTTATAGCATCCTCCACCGTCGCAAAAGGCCGAATAGTCGCAATCTTCTTCGCCGAAATATCAATCGCTTTAATCTTTGACAAATCAATGCGCGACTTTTTTACCAACGCCCAAAGAATATCTTTCTGAGAAATAAAACCCACCAACTTCTTTTCCTTAACCAAAAGCAAACTTCCAACTTTCCGCTTAACCATCAACTTCGCGCAATCAAGCAGATTCGCAGTCGGCTTAATCGTCACCGGCTCCCGCGTCATCACATCCGACACAAACAAATTCTTCATAAATAATACAAGATTTCACTTCTTAAAAACATTTTCCCATCACGAAAGTAGCTTTAAATCCTCATAATGTTTAAAAGACTCAATTCCGCTCAACATCTGGATGCTCGTGACCATTTTTCAAAATCTCATTCAAATCTTTAATATGTTTCTCTCTCTCATCAGCATATTTTTCATCTTTCAATTTCAATTCTTTAATCATTTTTGAAACATATTCTCCCCCCAAAAAATGCGGAGTCAAAACATAACTCGCTCCTTTCTTATACAAATCCAACGCCTCATTAATTTGATGCGCCCGAACAATCACAATCGCGTCAGGATTAACATTTCTAATTTCCTCAATCAAAAGCAAGTTCGTCTCAAAATCCGGAATAGTCGAAACCGCCAACTCAATTTTATCCAACTCAAGCTCCTCTAAAAACTCCGAATCAAAAGCGTCCCCATACAAACACGGAATTCTAAACTTTGTCAAAGTCTCAATCGTATCAGGATTAAAATCAACAACCAAATATTTTTTCTTTATCATCTTCAAAGATTTCAAAATTCCAAACCCAATTCTATTATACCCAAACAAAATCGCGCTATACTTAATTTTTTCTCTCCGCAATTTTTTAGTTCTCTTTCTCTCAAACATAAAAATAAATTTCTCCATCACAGAATAAAACTTATTTGAAAAAATTATCATATAAGTCGAAAGCGTCATTGTAATAACTCCGGTCAAAATTAAAATCGACAAAATGTTATCCCCAATATGTCCCATCGTCACACCCAACGCCAAAACAATTAAAGAAAATTCTGAAATCTGTGCCAAAGTTGTTCCAGTCAAAAAATTAGTTCTCTTCGTATAACCAAAAAAAGCCAAGAGCGTCATTAAAATAATCGGTTTGAAAAGTAAAACAAAAACCGAAAGAATAATCGCCTCGGGAATAATCGAAGTTATATTCGAAACCTGAATATTCAAACCTAAAATAATAAAGAAAATTATCAGGAAGAAATCCCTCAACGATCGAACCTTCGAACTTATCTCAGTGCTGTAAGGCGAAATCGACAAAACAACCCCCGCAATCAAAGCCCCAATCTCAATTGAAAATCCTAAATAACTAAACAAAGCAGCGATAACAAAACACCAACAAATTGAAAATAAGAAAAGTAATTCCTGAGACTTCGCAATATTTTTTGTAATTCTCGGCAAAGCAAAATAACCAATAAAAAATAAAATAAGAATCAAACCAGTTCCGCTCAACAAACCTCTAACCGCAAAAGAACTAAAACTCGTTCCATTTGACATCGAAGAAATAAACATCAAAACAGCGACGGCAACCAAGTCTTGAATAATCAAAATACCAATCGAAAGTTTTCCGTAAAGCGAATCCAATTGCCGTTTATCCGAAAGCAATTTCATAATAATAATCGTACTACTAAAAGCCAAAGCAATACCCCCATACGCCGACGCAACTCCGCCAAAACCTAACAAATAAAACGAAATCAAAAACCCAAAACCAAAAGTCAAAATAATTTGAGAAAGCCCAACCACCAACGACGAAATCCCGATTTCTTTAATAATTTTAGGATTCAAATGCAAACCAACGATGAACAAAAGAAACGCAATCCCGAACTGCGAAAACAAATAAATAATTTCCTGCGAAATTCCGGCCTGAATAATAAACGGACTAATAATCATTCCTGCAATAATATACCCAATAATAATCGGTTGCCGAAAAGCCCGAGCTATATATGACACGACAAACGCCACCGAAAGTATCAAAGCCAGTTGAATAAAAACCTGTTCCATCTCTTTTTAATAATAAAGCAAATCAGTATAAAAATCTTTTTAAAGAAAAAAAGCTTAAAATAATTATGAAAAGAAAATCTAAATTAATTTTGGGCGTAGATTATCAGATAAATTTAAGCGGAGATTTTAGAACAGCGAATCCAAAACTGGCTCTTTTAGCTTTTGAAGAGTCTCAAAAGTTAAACCCCGAAACAAATTTTGAAACAAATTATGACACAATCCACAGAACTATCACATATGTGATTAAACAAAAATAACCAAAGCATTTTTAAACCAAAATTAAATAATTCTATTATGCCTAAAGTAAGAATAAAACTAAACAGCACAGACATCGAAATGCTAAACAAAATTTGCGCGATGATTGCAGATTTAGCAAAGCGAGCCGGAACGATGATAAGCGGACCAGTTCCACTTCCAACTCAAAAACTAAAAGTCACAACAAGAAAATCGCCATGCGGTGACGGAACAGCAACTTTCGACAGATTCGAAATGCGAATTCACAAAAGATTAATCGACCTTCCAGCAAACGAAAAAGTTCTTCACCAAATCATGAAACTTCAAATTCCCAAGAACGTTAATATTAAGATTGAAATAAAAGATTGAGGATGAAAACAAAAACCATAATATTTTTAATAGCACTTGTTTTAGTAATAGCAGTTGCGGGAAAATATACTTTAACCGGAAATGTAATCGGCGATGAAAAAATGACAAAAGTAAAATTAACAACAAACCAAGGCGACATCGTAATTAATTTATATTCTGACATGCCAATAACTTCTGGCAACTTCGAGAAATTAGTAAAACAAGGATTCTACGACGGAGTAATTTTCCACCGAGTAATTGAAGGATTTATGATTCAAGGCGGAGACCCCAAAGGCACAGGAATGGGAGGACCAGGATATAACATTAAAGACGAATTCACACATACCGGAGGAAACAAAAACAGCCGAGGAACAATATCAATGGCAAACGCAGGACCAAACACTGGCGGTTCACAATTCTTCATAAACTTAGTCGACAATAATTTCTTAGACACAAAACACCCAGCATTCGGAAAAGTTGTAGAAGGAATGGACATCGTCGACAAAATCGCACAAGTCGATACAAATTCTCAAGACAGACCTTTACAAGAAGTTAAGATAATTAAGGCTGAATTAATCTAAAACTTTATAAAACAAATTTTCTTAAACAAAATATGGATAAAGAAATAGGAAAAATAAACAAAGGGGAATATCAAGGTTCGCTTACTGAAATTATTATCGGAATTAAAGAATACAACGGAAAAGTGGGTGTTGACATAAGAGAATTCGTAACAGGCGAGAAATACACTGGACCAACAAAAAAAGGATTAAGAATTTCCGCTGCAGATTTTCCAAAATTTAAAGAAATGATTAATTCAATTAATCAAAAAGATTTAATTGCAGAAGGCGGAGAAGATGCCACACCAAAAGCAACCACAAAAAAAGCAACTCCGAAATCTCAAGAAAGTTTACCTGATTATTAATTCTAAATCCAAACATTTATAATCTTCTTACATTTCTTACTATTAAGAAAAATGCCAGAAGAAATAAAAGAAATAAGAACTGTGACTTTGACAAGTAAAGGACAAATTTGTATTCCGAACATTGCGAGAAATTTAATTGGTTTCAAAGAAGGTGCAAAAATAAGTATTGTTGTTTATTCTGATAGAGTTGAATTAAAACCTATAAAAAATGAAAAATTAAATGATGCCTTATTTTGTATGTTAGCGAGTGAAGAAGCTCTCTCCAAAAATTGGTTATCAAAAGAAGACGAGGAAGCATGGAAAGATTTGTGAAAGGAGATGTCGTCGTTTTACCTTTTCCTTATACAGATTTTTCAGGAGCAAAGAAAAGACCCGCCGTTGTCATAGCAAATCTCAAAGGACAAAATATAATTCTTGCACAAATAACGACAAATCAAAGAGATGACGGAGACTTAGTAAATTTAAAAAAAGAAGATTTTTCCTCAGGCTCTTTAAATTCAAATAGTTTCATTACAGCCTCGCTTGTATTCACTGCGGATAAATCAAGAATTTCTTACAAGGCAGGAAGAATAAAACCTGAAAAAATAAAAGAGATTCAAAACAAACTCATAGAAATTTTTACAAGATAATCCAGTAACCAGTTACCCCAAAACATTTATAACTTATTTTTAATTATCTTAAACATGAAAAAAAGATACGTAACTCTAATAATTCTTCTCGGAATAATTCTATTGTCTTATTTTGTCCTAAGTAAAAATCATCCCGAAACACCCGAAGAAATTGTAAAATGCATCGGCGAAAATTCAGTTCTTTATGTTCAACTCGGATGCTCACATTGTAAAACTCAAGAAGACATGTTTGGGAAGAATTTAAAATACTTAGAAATTATAGATTGTTGGTTCGAAAAAGAAAAATGTGAAAACATCTCTGGAACACCCACATGGAAAATAAAAGGAGAATATTACAAAGGAGTTCAATCAATTAAAAAACTTCAAGAACTAACTGGATGTTGAAATAAATGGAAAATAAAATTATTAAATCATGTGAATTTGTTGTAGAAAATTCAAAAAATGTAAAAATCGATGAAAAAAAATTAATTGAGTTTTGTAAAAAATTTAATAAAAAAAATATAAAACATTGGTGGGATGTTGCCCCATTTAATATTTCCGAATTATCAAAAAAAGAACAATTAATGTTTTTATTTGTGTTTAACTCTTTAAGTTTTTCTTATTGGGGAAATCCTAAATGGACAATTGAATACAAAGGAAAACAAATAACAACGGCTTCTTTTGGAATGATCGCCTCGCTTGGAAAAGCATTTGAAAAAGGGATTCCAATCTTAAACCCTGATTACTTATCAAAAATAACTGAAAAAGAATTAGAAAAAATCTTAGAAGGAAATGTTGAAATACCTTTACTTAAGACAAGAACAAAAATTCTTAATGAAGTTGGAAAAATAATAATAGAAGAATTTGAATCGAATATTGAAAACCTCATTGAAAGGTCAGAAAAAGATGCTATGAAATTTTTGGAATTATTAATTAAATATTTTCCTTCATTTCAAGACACAAGGACATATAAAAATAAAAAAATATATTTTTACAAAAGAACACAATTATTAATTTCAGATATTTTTCAGATGTTTAAAGGAAAAGATTATGGAAATCTTAAAAATATAATAAATCTGACAGCATGCGCAGATTATAAAATCCCCCAATTCTTAAACAAAGTAGAGATATTTAAATATTCTAAGGAATTAGAAGATAAAGTAACAAATAAGATTCTAATTCCAGAAGGAGAGGAGATGGAAGTTGAATTAAGAGCAAACACAATCATTGCAGTAGAAAAAATGAAAAATATTTTAAAAAATAAATTTCCGAACATTTTATCAATTTATATTAATGACTATCTATGGTTAGAAGCAACTAAAATACCTTATTCAGAAAAAACATATCACTTTACAAGAACAACTTCATATTAATAAAAAATGAAAAACAATAACTTCACTAATAAATTTGAAATCATTTCCACATTAATTAAATTTCCAAAATTTTCTCTCAGCGAAGCAAGAGAAAATTCATCAATCCTCGCCAAAGGCGAGTAATAAAAAATGGCAGACATACTAAACCTAACAAAAATAACTTGGCTCGCATTAGCAGATTCTGTAAACCCTTGTGCAATCGCAGTTTTAATAATGGTTCTTGTCGCGATAATGATTCAAAATCCTGAAAAGAAAAGAAAAGTTCTCTACGCAGGTTTGGCATTCATATCGTCGGTATTTATCGGATATTTATTTTATGGAACAATTATGATTCAATTTTTCAGAACCTTCGCCGAATTCCTAAGAAACAACTCAATACTAATTTACGATGGGCTCGCAATTTTTGCAATGTTTATTGGAGCATTAAACATCAAAGATTATTTTTATTATAAACCCGGAAGCATCGCAACCGAAATGCCTCTCACAATGCGACCAAGAGTAAAATTAATAATTGACAAAATGACAACCCCTCTCGGAGCTTTCATAATCGGTTTCCTCGTCACACTTTTCCTTCTTCCTTGCACAATCGGACCTTACATAATCGCATCAGGACTTCTCGCCGAACTCGGAATAATCGGCGCAATGCCGTGGCTAATTTATTACAACTTCGTGTTCGTGCTACCAATGTTAATAATAACTTTACTAATTTATTACGGGCTCGCAAAAATCGAAGATGTCGAAGGTTGGAAAAACCGAAACATAAAACGACTCCACCTCGTCGCAGGAATATTATTATTTTTAGTAGGAATTAGTTTGTTGGCTGGTTGGTTATAATTACATTTAAATATATATAACTCTTAAATAAAACATGAATCTCAAACCAAAAAAGAACAAGATAATAGCAAGCATATTTATTCCAATCATTCTCTGGATAACAATATTTTTTACTGGAGATAAATTTCCAACAATATTCAAAAGTTTTTTAGAGATTCATAACTTTTCAAATATTTTAATTATAGGAAATATTTTTCTATTCATAATAGAATTTATAATTGTTTATCTAATCTATAGTTTTTTCCAAAGTAAATATTCTTATTAAAAATATTTAGGCATCAACTCATTATGTCCAAACTGAATAACTAAATCAATCTTCTTCTCTAAATCTTTTCCAAGAACAGGAGTATCACAAGCACCAAAACAACTTCCCATCCAAATCAAAAACTCCGAAGAAGTCTTCTCCTCAAGATAATCAATAACTGCAGTCGCATAAACTTTCAAGCCATCAGGAAACTGCAACAAAACCAACTTCGCCTTCGACTTTTTTATTTCTTCCACAACTTTATCCAACTCCAAATCATATTTCTCATTTAAATCTTCAATTGTATAATTCATAAAATATAGAACAACCCAACCTTTAAAAATAAATCCCTTCTTGTATAATAATGACAACCAGACAACCAATAGTAACCGTATGCGGTCATGTCGACCACGGAAAAACCTCAATCTTAGATTGTCTCCGAAACACCTGTGTGCAAGAAGGTGAAGCCGGCGGAATCACTCAAAAAATTTCTTTCACGTCTTACCCAGTCGAACAACTAAAAAAATCATGTCCATTAATTGAAAAATCAGGAATAAAACTAAACATCCCCGGATTCCTTTTCATCGACACTCCCGGCCACGCAGCGTTCACAAATTTAAGAAAACGAGGCGGAAGCTTAGCCGACTTAGCAGTTTTAGTAATCGATATCAATGAAGGAATAAAACCCCAAACCGCCGAAGTAATCCAAATTCTAAAACACAACAAAACTCCTTTCATAATCGCACTAAATAAAATAGACAATGTTTCGGGTTGGAAAAAAAGAGCTGACACAATAAAAGAAAACATCGACGCCCAACCACAAAATGTAAAAATGACTTTCGATGAAAGATACATGACACTAATCGGCTCGCTCAACAGCTACGGATTCGAGTCTG
This sequence comes from bacterium, assembly GCA_036787775.1. Taxonomy (GTDB): domain Archaea; phylum Nanobdellota; class Nanobdellia; order Pacearchaeales; family GW2011-AR1; genus DAIQOR01. Next base: position 22,695 of record DAIQOR010000007.1, read on the forward strand.
ACTTATATTACAAAATCGAAGATTTCACACAAAAAATAGCATTAGTCCCAACCTCGGCGAGAACAAAAGAAGGAATCCCAGAATTAATAATGATGCTCTGCGGACTCAGCCAAAAATATTTAGAAAAAAAATTAGAACTCGGAAAAGAACCCAAAGGAGTAATGCTCGAAATCAAAAAAGAAAAAACAAACAACTACATCGAATCAATTCTTTACGACGGCGAACTTTCTAAAAAAGACGAAATCGCAGTCGCCTCCTTCGACGGTGAACCAATAATTTCAAAAATAAGAATCCTCGAAGAAATTCAACCTTTATGTTCTAAATTTAAAGTTGTCGATAAAGTAAAAGCCTCAACAGGAATAAGAATGCAATTAGTAGAAAAAGCGGAGATTTTACCCGGAATGCCTTTCGAATTATACAAAAATAATAAAAAAGAACTAAGAGAAAAATTCAAAAAAGAAATTGGCGAGAGCATCAAAACGCAAAAACAAGGAATCATCGCGAAAGCCGACTCGTTAGGAAGTTTAGAAGCGCTCTTAGTTTTATTAGCACAAAGTAATATTCCCGTCGTAAAAGCCGGAATCGGAAAAATAAGTAAAACAGATTTAATTTCCGCAAAAGCAAACTTGGAAATAAATGAACTCGACGCAATCATCGTGGGTTTCAATGTCGAAGTCGATGAAGAAGCAAAAGAAATAAAAAGCAAAATAAAAATAATCACCGACGACGTTGTGTATAAATTAATTGAAAACTTAGTTGAATTCCGACAAAAAAAGAACAAAGAAATAGAAAAGAAAAGATTAATGGCCTTGGCAACAATTTGCAAATTGGAAATCCTACACCAATATGTTTTCAGAAACACCAAGCCCGCAATATTCGGAGTTAAAGTTGAAGGCGGAAAATTAATTTCAGGATTAAGTTTAATAGATGAAAAAGGCGAAAAAATCGGCAAAACAAAAAACATCCAACACGAAAACAAATCAGTCCAAGAAGCAAGCGAAGGTCAAGAAGTCGCGCTCTCAATTCCAAACATAAATTACGAAAGACAACTCAAAGATAAAAAATTCCTCTACACCGATTTAGGAGAATCCCAATTTCGAACATTCAAAAAGAATAAAGATTTATTAAGCGGATCAGAAATCAAAATTCTCCAAGAAATCGCCGAAATCAAGCGTCAAGAGAAAGCAGATTGGGGAATGTGAAACTTTATAAACCAAAATCTCAATTAAATAACATGACTTTCAAGATAAACTTAGGAACAAAAGAAGGAAAAACCTACAAACTCGAAGCCGAGGCTCCTGCTCTTTTAGAAAAAAAAATCCACGACAAAATATTGGGACAAGAAGTGTCGCCAGATTTAGCAGGCTACGAATTTGAAATCACAGGCGGAAGCGACAAAGCAGGTTTCCCAATGCTCGAAAAAATTGAAGGATTCCAATTAAAAAAAACATTATTGACTTATGGAAAAGGAATGAAAAAAAGACCAAAACGAGAAGGAAAAAAAGTAAGATCAAAAAACCGACCGAAAGGATTACGATTAAGAAAATCCGTTAGAGGAAACATAATCTCTGAAGCAATAACTCAAGTTAATTTGAAAGTTTTAAAAGAAGGCGATAAAAAAATCTCGGAAATCTTCGCTCATGCTGAAACACCTAAAGCAGAATAATCATATTCATGAAAGAAAAAAAATCAATGATTGAGGAAGAAAAAGAGGACCATCTGAAATCCACAAAACGAATAGAGATGGAAGAACAATTAGCAAATCCTGACGAAGAACCCCAAGAAGTTATTTCTGAGAAAGAAGAATATTAAACCAACAATTCTTAAATAATCAGTCCTCTTCCAATAATTATGAACAAACCTTTAGCATATCGAATGCGACCAGAAACACTCGAAGAATTTGTCGGCCAAGAACATTTAGTCGGAGAAAACAAACCGCTAAGATTAAGTTTAGAAAAAGGCGAACTCGCATCTTCAATAATTCTTTGGGGCCCGCCCGGTTGCGGAAAAACAACAATCGCAAGATTAATTTCTAAAATAACTGATTCAGAATTTATCGAACTCTCCGCGGTCAAAGCTGGAAAAGCCGACATCGAAAAAGCAATTCAAAGAGCAAAACTATTCCACAAAAAAACAATTTTATTCCTCGACGAAATCCACAGATTTAACAAAGCCCAACAAGATTATTTGCTCCCATCCGTCGAAAACGGCACACTAACTTTAATCGGTGCAACAACCGAAAATCCATCGTTCGAAATAATCTCCGCCCTTCTATCTCGTTCAAGAGTTTTCACACTAACATCTCTAACCGAAAACCACCTCACACAAATTTTAAACCAAACAATAAAAAAAGAATTCCAAAACAAAATAATAATCTCTGAAGAAAACAAAAACCTAATATCTCAAATCGCAAACGGCGACGCCCGCTCCGCATTAAACATTTTAGAAATCGCAATCTCACTTTCAAAAGATAGCGAAATAACAAAAGAAATAATTTCAAACTCTGCACAAAAATTCATACGATATGACAAAAACGGAGAAGAACACCATAACATAATTTCAGCGTTACACAAATCAATGCGAGACTCCGACCCTCAAGGTGCAGTTTACTGGACAATGCGAATGGTCGAAGGTGGCGAAGACCCAAAATACATAATCCGACGAATGATACGATTCGCATCCGAAGATATCGGCAATGCTGACCCCCAAGCCCTACAAATCGCAGTCTCGGCAAAACAAGCAATCGAATTCATCGGCTACCCAGAATGCAACACAGCATTAGTCCAAACCGCAACATATTTAGCAACCGCACCAAAATCAAACGCCGTCTACAAAGCAGTGCTAAAATCCCAAGCAGACATCAAAAAAACCGGAAACCTTTCAGTCCCAATGCACCTACGAAACACACCAACTTCGCTAATGAAAAACCTCGGCTACGGAAAAGGATATCAATACGCTCACGATTTCGAAAACGCAAAAGTAGAACAAGAACATCTCCCGGAAGAACTAAAGCACACAAAATACTATGAACCAACCGAACGAGGATTCGAAAAAACAATCAAAGAAAGAATGAAAAAAGATAACACTCAAGAATAATCATCTTTAAAAAATATAAATTCTCCATTCTTTCATGCCACAACAAGAACGTCTTGAAATTGATGAGTCTTCATCAAAAAGAGAATATTGGAATCAAATAGCAGTAAAAGTTGGATTTGGGGATATTAAAGAATTTTTAAATTATTTTGAATCACATTCTCAAACCCCTGTTGCAAAATTTTCCTCTCCTCACGCAGAATTAGCATTTGCTTTAGCAGGATATTCCCCAAGAGATAGAAGAGAAGAAAACCCCCATTATTTTTGGCAAAGTTTAGGACACAATTTTTACGAACCAATGAAAAAAAAATTTGAAACATTAGAATAATTCTAAATTGAAGACACATAATTTTTTAAATAAGATTTTCAAAAATATTTAATGGAAAATGACTCAACAAAAGTTATCAACATGAAACGTTACGCCGAAGAACGAGCAAAAGAAGATATTTTCTCTAATTATGAAAGAGTAGATTTACAAGATTTAACTGGCTCCGAAAGAGATGCCTTCCAACAAGTTTACGGTTCTATAAATGATTACATCATTGATGACTAAATCACAATAATCTTTATAAAATGAAAATGAATTAAAGTTCTATGCAAAACTTAATTGATAAAGCTACAGCAAATAGGATACAATTCGCTCAAGAAAAATTGAGACAATATGAACCTCATTCTAAATTATTGCAAATGGTTGAAGTAGATAAAGAAGTTATCACAATCAAAGACACAACTCAATGGTCTCCCACAGAATATGTTCAACTTTATGAAGCAACACTCGAAATTTGGACAAAAAGATATTAACCAAAACCTTTTTTAACAAACTATTTCTAAAACTTATATGACAAAAGAAATACCTGAATTAAACGTAGGCGTTGTCGGGCACATCGACCACGGAAAGACAACTTTACTTAGCAAGCTCACAGGAAAATTCGCCGACACGCACTCCGAAGAATTAAAACGAGGAATCACAATAAAATTAGGTTACGCAGAAATAATAATTTCAAAAGACGGCGACAAATTCACAACCGAAAAAAAAGGCACGCCAATTAGATACATTTCTTTCATCGACGCCCCAGGACACGAAATGCTCATGGCGACAATGCTCTCAGGCGCGGCAATAATCGACGCAGCAATTTTAGTAGTCGCAGCGAACGAAGGAATAAAACCCCAAACAAAAGAACATTTCATGGCACTCCAAGCAAAAAAAATAAAAAACATAATAATAGTTCAAAATAAAATAGATTTAGTAACCCAAGAACAAGCAAAGAAAAATTATCAAGACATAAAAAAATTAGTCAAAGGCACAATCGCCGAAAACGCCCCGATAATTCCAGTCTCAGCACAACAAGAAATTAACATCGATAAAATTTTAGAAGAATTAACCAAAATTGAAATACCTAAAAAAGACTTAAATTCAAAACCAATATTTTTAGTCGCCCGAAGTTTTGACATCAACAGACCTGGAAAAGAAATTACTAAATTGAACGGCGGAGTTTTAGGAGGAATTTTGAAAAAAGGAACATTAAAAGTAGGCGACGAAATAGAAATCAAACCAGGACTAATGATAAAAAAAGCAAACCAAATTTCCTATCAAACATTAACAACAAGAATAATTTCTTTACACAAAGGAACTGGCTCAGTTCAAGAAGTCGAACCTGGCGCAAGCATCTCAATCGAAACAAACCTCGACCCATTCTTAACAAAAACGGACTCATTAACTGGTTGCATAGTTTCAACAAAAGGCACGCTTCCAGAAATCGCGCACAAAATAAAACTCAAAGCAAAATTATTCGAAGAAGTTTTAGGAACTGAAGAACAACAAAAGATTGAACCATTCAAAACTAAAGAAATGTTAATGTTAAGCGTAAACACCACAATCACCGTCGGAACCGTCGAAAAAATAAACAGAGACCAAATTGAATTATTATTAAATATTCCAGTCGTAACTCTTCCAGGAGACAACACAGGAATCGCAAGAAACCTCGGAGGTCACTGGAGACTTGTTGGTTTTGGGGAAGTTATTTAATAAGAATTTTAGAAGATAAATACTTTTCTATTTCAAAACCTCTTAACACCAACAAATTTATAACCCCTCCATCCCAAAATTCCTCATGGCAAAAAAGGTGTATTCTCATTCAAAACTTTCTACATTCGAACAATGCCCTTTCAAATACAAACTTCGTTACATCGACAAAATAAAACCCGAACTCGAAAAATCAATCGAATCACATTTAGGAACCTGTGTCCACGACGCCCTCGAATGGCTCTACCTAAAAATAAAAGAAACCCAAAAAGTCCCAACCCTCGACGACATAATAATTTTCTACTCAGAAAAATGGGAAAAATTCTACACGCCCAACATTGTAATCGTAAAAAAAGATTTAGACCAAAAACACTATTTCCAAAACGGACTTAAATTCCTCCTCGACTATTATGTAAAAAACCAACCTTTCAAAGATAACACTTTAGAAGTCGAGAAAAAAATAACATTAAACCTAACTGAAGAACATTCACTCCAAGGATTCATTGACAGACTTGTCCACAATTTAGAAACGGACGAAATAGAAATCCATGATTACAAAACTGCAAACACACTTCCCACTCAAGACAAAGCCGATGAAGACCGCCAACTCGCACTATACTCTCTCGCTATAAAAGAACAATTCCAAAACAAAGAAATAAAATTAATCTGGCACTACCTCGCACACAACCAAAAAATAATTTCAAAAAGAACCAACGAACAACTCGAAAAACTAAAACAAGAAATAATCCAACTAATAAAAAAAATTGAATCAACACAAAATTTCCCCACAAAAAAATCAGTTCTTTGCGATTGGTGCGAATACAAAAACCAATGCCCACATTTCAATAAAAAATTAGAAACAAAAAAACAAGAACCCAAAGAAATCGCAACAACTTTAGATAATTATCCGACGATTAGGAAATATATTCGGAATTAAGCAATTTGTGTTAAATCTCTTTTCAAATCTCTTCTAATTGTAGAAGTGCTAACTCCATATTGTTCAGCAAGTTGAGAAACTTTCATACCCTCACCATTATCATAAAAGCCCCTAACAGCATCGGCTCTTTCATTAACATATCCAGTTATCTTTGCCTTTCTTCCAGCACCTTCAATGTGCTCATAAATATTAACTCCCCTAAATTGTTCTTGTATTTCTCTAACACTCATATCAGAATTATGATAAAGTGAATTAACAGCAACCTTTGTCCCGTAAGCCTCACCAAGTATGTTCTCCAAACTTCCATTAGTCACAGCGTCGGGAAAACCTTCATCAGTTTCTTCAACTCCAGCTTGTCGATTAAGATAATTTCGCATATAATTCTCTCTCTCATCATCTGGAACAGCAACATCTCTAAAACTTCCTCCAGCCATAGAAAATAGATCATAAAGACTCAAAGACTCTTCTCCGCCATCTTCAAAATCCACACTTGGAGAAACAGAATAAGGAACCACATTAGTATTTTCATCCGCCAAAACAGGTGCAGAATAATTTGTTGAATCAACATCAAGTTGAGAAGCATCATAAACAACTTCTTGTCTTTCAACCGAAACTTCAGGCCTTACAACTTCTTCAACAACTTCTTCCAAACTTCCTAAACTTGTAACTTCAACTTTCGGTTGAACAACTTCCTGAACCAAATACAATTTATTCAAAACATCGATTGAAAAATTATCGCTCGAAACAATATCTACAGGTTTCCCATTAGAAGTAAATTCATAAAATAAATTTCTATCTTGAGTATTCATAAAAACAGCACCCTCAGAATTTCTCAAAACCCTTTGCCCATCAGCCAAAACAAGTATCTCAATATTTACAACATTCTCAACACTTTTCGAATTTCTTAAATCAATATAATCAGGTTCATCCACAATATAATTACTTGGAAAAATAGTATCAATCTCGCCTTCCAGCGTTGTCTCAGTAACAAACAAATTATATTTTTCAGTAACTAAATCCTCCACCAAATCTAAATCTATTTCACTATTCAAATTTCCAACACCTCTACTAACTCCTGCTTCAATTATCGCATCAACATTCGGATAAACTATTTCATTTGAAGGAATTCTAAGAATCTGCCCCGGTCGAATATAACTTCCATTCTCGAGATTATTTTCTTCAATAATTAAATTCAAAGTTCCACGAACATCTGAAGAATTAACTCTCTTTGCAATATTCCACAAATTATCCCCTGCACTAACAACATATTTATTTGAAAGTTTTTCTTTTGCAGGAGAAAAACCAGAAATATTAATTATTTTTTCCTCCAAATCAACAAATCCATTTTTATTTGAATCCTCAAAAAGAACATCTGCCTCAGCTTCACAAACATCAGCACTCAAAGATTTACCCTCGTAATTAACAGAATTATTTACAAA
>DAIQOR010000008.1:0-28189 GCA_036787775.1 bacterium
TTTCCTACTTTTAAACTTTTCTCCCCAATCCCTCGCATTCCGCTTCGCCTGAATGCTTCAAAGAAAAAGTTATTATCAAATAAATTCTCCGACGTCGTTTGAGCAACTATTGGTGATTATTTGTGAGATATGATTTTATATTAATTACTTCCCAATATGCGAGCTTGCGAGCCAATACCAAAACCCAAATTATATAATCCTCCAAACCATTTTTATTTTATGAAAATTCACGACATGCCTAAACAAAATAGGCCGAGAGAACGATTTAAAAAATTAGGGCCCGAAGCATTGAGTGAATCCGAGCTTTTCGCAATTCTTCTAAGAACGGGAACAATCGGGGAGAACGTTGTAGACATGAGTAATCGATTAATCGCGGAATATGGTTTGGATAAATTATTTGGGTGTTCATTAAAAGAACTCCAGAAGATAAAAGGGATTGGACCGAGTAAAGCGATGCAAATATTAGCAATGGCCGAGTTGGGGAAGAGATACAATCAATCAAAAAATCCAATAACCAAAATTTCTTGTGCCGGGGATGTTTTTAATTATTTTCATGAGAGATTGAAAGACAAAAAAGAAGAACACTTTTACATTTTAATGCTCAATACCCAAAACAACATTATCGGAGAACAATTAATAAGTAAAGGAATTCTTGACGCTTCAATCATTCACCCTCGAGAAGTTTTCAAACCCGCAATAAAAAACTCGGCATCTAAAATTGTTCTTGTGCATAATCATCCGAGTGGGAATCCAAAGCCGAGTGTGGAAGATTTGGAAATAAATAAAAAATTAAAAGAAGTTGGTGAAGAATTGGGGATAAAAGTTGTTGATAGTGTTGTGATTGTGGAAGATAATTATTGGAACCAGAAGGAAAAGACTTTAAAATAGGTTTTCTTAAAAAGATTATGGATAGATACTCTGAAACTCCTGAAAACAAGGCAAGACATGAAAAAATAAATCCTCTTTTGAGAAAAGCAGGGTGGAATATTCAACATTACAAATCCGCGAATGTTCATTCTTCAAAAGGCGTTGCTGTAGAATTTTTTGAAATGGGAAAAGTTGGCCAAGCAGATTATACTTTGTTCGTGGAGGGTCAACCTGTAGGAATTATTGAGGCAAAAAAAGAAGGAAGCACTTTAATTGGGAAAGAACCCCAAACTTCAAAATATTCTGGAGGATTATCTGATGATTATGATAAAATCGATGATGACTTACCCTTTCTTTATGAGTCAACAGGAACAATTACAAGGTTTACTAATAAATGGGAACCTAAATTTAGAAGTAGAGAAATTTTTGCATTTCATAAACCAGAAACTCTTGAGAGATGGATAAAAAAAGGGAAAAAAGAAAACTTAAGGTATAATCTCGCATTAAATAAAAAATATAAGAATCCTTCTCTTTGGGAAGTTCAAAAAAGAGCAATAGAAAATTTAAAAGAATCAATGTCTCAAGGCAAACCCCGAGCTTTAATTCAAATGGCAACTGGCTCTGGAAAAACTTTTACAGCAGTGAATATTTGCGAAGACTTAATAAAAAATGGAAAAGCGGAAAGAATATTATTTTTAGTCGATAGGTCAAATTTGGGAGACCAAACTTTACAAGAATTTGAAAATTTTGAAGTCCCTGGCGACGGAAGAAAATTCACAGATTTGCACAATGTTCAACACCTAAAAGGAAATAAAATAAGTGAATCAACACAAGTCTGTATTTCTACAATCCAAAGAATGTATTCTATGGTTAAAGGAAAGAAAATGACAGAAGAAGAGGAAGAAGATGAAAAATTAATTGATGCTCTTTCTTCTGATTTTGAAAAATTAGATTATAATCCTAAACTATCAATAGAAGAATTTGACGTGATTATCGTCGATGAATGTCACAGGTCAATTTATAGACTATGGAGACAAGTTTTAGAATATTTTGATGCTTTCTTAATTGGGTTAACGGCAACACCTTCAAAAAGCACCATCGGATTTTTTAAGAAAAATTTAGTTATGGAATACAGCCATGACGAAGCAGTTGCAGATAATGTTAATGTAGACTTTGATGTTTATGATATTAAAACAAATATAACAAAATCCGGAAGCAATATTCCAAAAGGAGAGACAATTGTTAAAAGAGATAAAAGAACAAGGGAATTGCGTTGGGAAAAATTAGAAGATGAGATTGGATATAATGCTGAGGAGTTAGATAGAAGGGTTGTTTCTGAAGATCAAATTAGAACTGTTATTAGAGCGTTCAAAGAAAAAATGCTTCCAAGTGTTTTTCCCAATAGAAGCGTTACTCCTAAAACTTTATTTTTTGCTAAAGATGATTCACACGCAGAAGACATTACAAAAATTATAAGAGAAGAGTTTAATGAAGGAAATGATTTTGTTGTTAAAATTACCTATAAGACCGAGGGAAAAACTCCAAAACAATTAATTAAAGAATTTAGAAATTCGTTCAATCCGCGAATTGCAGTTAGTGTTGACATGATTGCGACAGGAACAGACATTAAACCTCTTGAAATAGTTGTGTTTATGAGGGCTGTTAAATCTCGTTTATTATTTGAACAGATGAAAGGGCGGGGGGTTAGGGTGATGAAAAAAGAGGATTTTAATCAGGTTACTCCAAATGCAGTTAAAGAAAGATTTGTAATTGTCGATGCTGTTGGGGTTTTAGATAATAAAGATTTGAATGAGACAACCCCTTTAGAACAATTAGGTAGAAAAGTTTCTTTTGAGAAATTAGTAAAATTAATTCAATATGGAAAACCAAAAAAAGAAAATCTGTCCTCAATGGCTTCTCGTTTATCTAGGTTAGAGAAAAAACTAATTCCAAAACAGAATAAAGAACTAGAAGAAATTTCGGGAAAGAGTTTGAGCGAGTTTTCAAAAGATTTTGTTCTAGCAATCAATGAAGATTTTACTTTAGAAGAAGCAAAGCAAAAACATGGAGAAAAACCAACTAAAGAGCAAATTAATAAAGTTTCTATTGAAAGAATGAAAAAGGCAACAATAAGTTTTATAGAAAAGCCAAAGTTTTTAGAAAGGCTTCTTGAAATTAAAAAAGAAATTGATGTAATTATCGACGATGTTTCTATTGACAAAGTAGAATATGCCGGGCTTTCAGAATTTGCAAAAGAAAAGGCAAAAGAAGTTGTTGGCTCTTTTAGAAAATTCATAGAGAAAAATAAAAACGAACTTGATGCAATTGAAGTTTTATATGAGCATAAAGGAAGGATAAAATGGAAAGATTTGAAAAATTTATCTGAAAAAATAAGAACTCCTCCTTATGGATTGACAACTTCAAAGCTATGGAACGCTTACAAAAGCATTGAAGACGGAAAAGTAAAAGGTCAAACAAAAGCAGAAAAGATTGCTGACTTTATTTCTCTTTTGAAATACGAAATAGAAAAAACAAAAGAACTCGAGCCATACAATAACACCGTCGAGAAAAGATTCAAAGAATGGCTTGCAACACAAAAAGAAAATGGAGCTAATTATACCAAAGAACAAATGCAATGGCTTGAGTGTATAAAAGAACACATAGCAACAACCGCAGAAATTGAAGCCGACGATTTTGAAAATGTTGCAAACTTACAGAGAATGGGAGGATTAGGAAAGGCGGTTAAAGTTTTTGGCGGTGGAAATAATTTTGGAAAGTTATTGTTAGAAGTAAATGAGAGGATTGGGGGATGATTAAAATGAGCATATTTTATTTTACTTTTCTTCGCACACGCTTCATCAAATAATCAGAAACTATTTAAGGTGTAATACATAAACACTTTTTATTAGATATTATATAAATCATTATTATAAAGATTTACAGGTAAATATCATATTATTATCTTATTATTATTTTATAACTTATAATGGGTGGTTAGTATAATTACAAACCATAATTTTATGGTTAATTATATTGGCAATTCAATAATAAATTTTAAAATTGAAATTCTCTTTTTTTAATAAAATTACTCTGAAAAATTTTATAGTCATATTTTATTTTACTTTTCTTCGCACACGCTTCATCAAATAATCAGAAACTATTTAAGGTGTAATTAATATTACACTTTATAGTCTCTATAATACAGAAAGATTTAAAAAGTTTAAATTTCTTGTTTTGCAATGATTAACAATAAAAAAACATTCATATTTCCACTTTCAGAAATTCAAGTAGCTATAGAGGCAGATAGTTTCAAAGAAGCACAAGAAGAATATGAAAAAATACGACGAGAAAATTCAGAAATAAAAATCCAAATTGAAAAATCGCCTCCGAAAAAGCCGATTAAAAAAGGATTTTATGATCACATAATCTCTCTTAAAGAAAATGGTTTTTTTGCGGAAGGAAGAACAATTGGGGATGTAAAAAATAAATTAGCAGAATTAGCAATTAATTGCAAAACGACTACTCTTCAACCATATCTTGCTCGTTTGATAAAAGAAAGCATTTTAATCAGAAAAAGAGAAGAGCGAGATGATAAGGAGGCTTGGATTTACAAAGAAGCTTAAAATGGAAAATAAAGAAATTTTAGAAAACCATGAAAGAAGAATAAAAATATTAGAAGATAAATTAAATCAATTAATTGAAAAACCAGATTTAATTTCAGGAGATAATTTTATTTTTTCTGACAAGAGTAAAAAACATAATGAATTGCTTGAAGAACTTTTAAAGTCAAATTTTTGCCATTCAAAGAACGGTATTTCTTTTGAAGAAATTTTAGATATCTTTAAAACTAATGGACGTCCTGTCGTCCCAAAAAAGTTAAGGGATTTATTGGCAGTTTGGAAAAATAGAAAGAAGATTGAAGCAGTTAAAGAAGGAGGAATCTTAAGATATTTTTGGATTGAAAATGGAAACTAAAGACGCATTAGACAAGTTAATTGTGGATGAAGAAGAAAATCCAAATATAGAATTACTGGCAGAACTCGTTTTAAAATATTTGAGATTTGATAAAAAAACAGGAGAAATAATTTTTAATGAAGAATTCTATAAATTAATGGGATTACAAAAGATTTTGGTTTATCTTCTTGGAAGAAAAATAATTATAATAAAAAACCTTCAAAAAGACTTTGACGAGAAAATAAATCAAAAAGAAATAGAAAATATTTTAGGCATAAAGGGTTCTAGTGTTAGAAAATATATTTCTGTAGATTTGAAAAATATTGTTAAATCAGAAAATAAAAAATATTTTGTTCCAAATTATAATTTATATAAATGCAAAGAAAAATTAGGGGAAAAAAGTAAAAATGGAAACTGAAAACCCTTTTGAAAAATTTATTGTAGACGAAAATGAACCTTTGGATAAAAGTTTAGTTGCTGAAATAGTTAATCCTTTTATTGAGAGTATAGGAAAAAATAAGATTATAAGATACACAGAGGAATTTGAAAAATCTCCTGTTTGGAAAAAGATAGCAATATATTTATGTGTAAGGAAAATAATGATTGACCAAGGGATTATAGAAGATGAAAAGGTTGGACCAAAGGAAATAGCAGAAGACACTAACATTAAAGAAGGTTCTGCTAAAGATATCTCTCGAGATAAAACTTTACAAAAGTTTGTTTCAAAAGAAGGAAATAAGTATTATATTAAAAATTATGATTTAAAGAAAGTTAAGGAGGTTTTAAAGTAAATGGTAGCTCAAATACCCGAATTAATCAAGAACCTTTATGAAGATAAATTTTTTAGCTCAGAAAAAAGTTTACAAGATGTGGAAGGGAAGTTGAATTCCAAAGGATACCACCCTGATAAAGCGGCGATAAGTATAGCATTAAATAAATCTAAAGATTTGAAAAGAAAAGGGAAAAGAGGGAAATATAAATATTTTCAAAGGGAGCCTCCTAAAAAAGATAAAGAAGAATTAGATGTAGTTTATTTTGAATCAGGAAAACCAAGAAATTCTAGAAAAAGATTTGTGGATTTATTAAAGAGTCTAAAAGGAAAAATAAAAATTTGTGATCCTTATCTTAATGAAGATTCCCTTGATGCTTTAGAAAAAGTTGATAAATCAAATATAAAATTTTTAACTTCAGGGCTTAAACAGAATGTCAGCGTTTCGTCTAAAGATTTACAAGACTTCAAAACCGAAAATCCGAATATTGAAATAAAAGCAATTAATTCTGATTGTTTACATGACAGATATATTATAACTGATGATACTTTGTATATTTTAGGTCATGGTTTTTCAATTAGAAAAAAAGAAAGTTTCGTCATCATCCTACCTAAAAAAATTGCGGGAGATTTAATTCAGTCTCTTTCTTCTACATTTGATATTCGTTGGAAGAACCAAAATAATAAGATTCTTTGTTAATATGAAACAAACTCAAACTAACCAAATAGAATTCAAAAAAATCTCAGAACTTTGCGATTTACGTAAAGGTAAAAAAGTAAATTCTTCAAAAATCAAAACAAAAAATTCTGTTCCATATTTATTAATAGACACTCTGCGAGGAGCAGAACCAGAATTTTTTACAGAAGATAAAAATTATACAGAGGCAATTCCCGAAGATATTCTAATCGTCGCTGACGGGGCAAACTCCGGACTTGTTGGAACAGGAGTTAAAGGAGCAGTCGGTTCAACAATATTGAGAATAAGAATCAATGTTGATGATTTGAATAAAGATTATTTGAGCTATTTTTTAAAATCAAAATTTCAGGAATTTAATAAAGATATGAAAGGAACAGGAATTCCACACTTGAAAGCTCAAAAAATGTTAGAACTTGGAATAAGAAAACCCTCTCAAGAAACACAATCTCTCATAGTCTCCGCTATAGAATCAAACTTCTCAAAAATAGACAACGCAATAAAAAACCTAAAATCCGCAAAAAACAAAATCCAACTTTACAGAAAAGCTGTTTTGAAAAAGGCGTTTGAAAAAGGGGAAGATTGGGAGGAAAAAACTTTGAATGATGTTTGTGAAAAGATAACTGATGGATCACACAATCCCCCTTCGAAAAAAGAAGAAGGAATAAAGATGTTAAGTGCAAGAAATATTTTTAATGGAAAATTAATTTTAGATAGCTTCAGATATATTTCTAAAGAAGATTTTGACTTAGAAAATAAAAGAACTAATGTCCAAGAAAATGATGTTTTATTGACTACTGTTGGGACTATCGGACGATCTTTGGTAGTTAAAAAAGAATATATCCCATTTGCTTTACAGAGAAGTGTTTCAGTTTTAAAACCCAAGGAAATTATTAATTCCTATTTATTGCATTATTTTTTATTAAGTCCAGAAGTACAGCAAAAACTTGAAAATCAATCAAGAGGAGTAGCTCAAAAAGGGATTTATTTAAATCTTGTTAAAAAAATTAAAATTGCCTTCCCCCCTTTCCTACCCCTCCAACAAGCCATAGTCTCTCAAATAGAATCAAAATTCTCCGTCATCGATAAAGTCGAAGAAGCGGTCAATAATTCCCTCGAGAAAGCAGAGAAATTAAAAAAAAGCATTTTGAAAAGTGCGTTTGAAGGGAGATTAATTAAAGAGAAAAATATTTAAACCTGAATAATCAATAATATTATTGAAAAATCAATAAATTAAAAATATCAAAAAATGACGAAAGCAAAAGAAAATAAAATACTTTACGGGAATAATCAGATAAGTCAGCTCGAGGATTCTATTCTAAAATGTTTTTTCCCCGAAGGTGAAGAAAAAGTAATAAGCAAAATTATTGAAAGAAGCGGATATTCCTACGAAAGAGTTTATACAGCTTTGAAAGATTTAGAAAAAAAGAAGGTTGTTTCCCTTAAAAAAATAGGCAAGACCCTTGTATACAAACCAGATTTTAATAACTTGTATCTTAAACGTGCATTTCATCATTATATGGCAGAAAGGTTAGTTGATTTTGCAAATAAACATAAAATAATTTACAATGCAATAAGACTTGCTTCGCAGGAAATTTTAGGAATGGTTATTTTGTTTGGAAGCTACTCCAAAAAGAATGAAACAAAAAACTCGGATATTGATTTAATGATCGTTTCGGATTCAGAAAAAGATTCAATAAATTCCATAAACCAAATAAAATCAAGGTATGGTTTAAATATTTCCCCCGTATTTGTTAAAAAAACAGAATTCCCAAAAATAAAAGAAGAAAACCCTGAACTTTGGGAAGATCTAAAGAAGTATGCATTAGTTTTTAATGGGGAAGATTTTTTTTACGGGAGAGTATATTAAATGAAAAAAATAGGATTTTATATAAAAATCGGGCAGGCAGTAAAAGATAAAACAATGCCTCAAAAAGCAGAAAGTTATCTCGAGAAGGCGAGATATAATTTAGAAACATTAGATATTTTAAATAAAATCAATAACCAGAAAATTAAAGAATTACTGAAAATCTCTCAAAATTATGAAGCCCAGGAATGGATAGTTATAACAGGGTATTATGCAATGTATTCTGCTGCATTGAGTTTAATTGCAAAAATTGGTTTCAGAAGTAAAAACCACTCGGCAACAATCGCCATTCTCGAAGAGTATTTTGTTAAAAGGAAAATCCTTGACGAAGAAACTTATTTATTATTAAAAAATGCTTCTCTAAAAAAAGAAGAAGTGCAGGAATTATCTGAAGCAAGACAAAAAAGAGAAATCGCTCAATATAGTATTACAAAACAGACAACTAAAGAAATAGCAGAGAAAATAAAAAAAGATGCATATTCTTTTGTAAATAAATGTGAAGAAATAATTAAAAAATGACAGAATCACAACAACTTGTAAACAAACTATGGAATTATTGTAACATCCTTAGAGACGATGGCCTATCATATGGAGATTATGTTGAACAATTGACTTATCTATTATTTCTAAAAATGGATGATGAAAGAACAAAAGCCCCTTACAATAAAAAATCAGACATTCCAAAAAAATATAATTGGGAATCTTTGTTAAGTAAAGAAGGTTCAGAATTAGAAGGACATTATATTGAATTATTAAATGAACTTGGAAAGGAATCTGGAATAATTGGAGTTATATTTAGGAAAGCTCAAAATAAAATTCAGGACCCCTCAAAATTAAGAAGATTAATTGTCGATTTAATTAATAAAGAAAACTGGTTAAATTTAGAAGCGGATGTTAAAGGTGATGCTTACGAAGGACTTTTAGAAAAAAACGCGGCGGATGTTAAAGGCGGAGCAGGACAATATTTCACACCAAGACCTTTAATTAATGCAATTGTAAAAGTTATGAAACCCGAACCAGGAATGAAAATTCACGATCCAGCGTCGGGAACAGGCGGATTTTTACTTTCAACTTATAATTATATTCGAGACAATTATAAATTAGATAGAGACCAAAATTTAGAATTAAAACATGATACTTTTTCTGGAAATGATATCGTCCCGATGGTTGCAAGACTTTGCGTGATGAATTTATATTTGCATGGAATTAATGGCGAAGATTCTCCAATAAACTTAGAAGATTCTCTAAAGAAAAATCCTGGAGCAATTTATGACATGGTTTTAACGAATCCTCCTTTTGGAAAAAAATCTTCAGAGACAATTGTAACCGATGAAGGAGAAACTTCAAAACAATCATTAACGATTATACGAGATGATTTCTGGACAGAAACAAGCAACAAGCAATTAAATTTTTTACAACATGTAAAGAGCATATTGAAGACAACTGGAAAAGCAGGAATTGTTCTTCCAGATAATGTTTTATTTGAAGGTGGAGCAGGAGAAATAATACGAAAAAAATTAATGGAAACCTGCGACCTACACACAATTCTTAGATTGCCCACGGGGATTTTTTATGCTCCAGGAGTTAAGGCTAATGTTTTATTCTTTGACAAAAGAGAAGCATCTCAACAAGCACAGACTTCAAAAATTTGGATTTATGATTTAAGAACAAATAAGCATTTCACATTAAAAGAAAATCCCTTGAAGGAAAGCGATTTAACTGAATTTATAGATTGTTATAATGTAGAAAATAGGCACAAAAGAAAAGAATCCGAACGATTTAAATGTTTTAATTATGAAGAAATCTTGAAAAGAGATAAAACAAACTTAGATATTTTCTGGCTTAAAGATGAAAGCTTAGATGATTTAGATAATTTGCCAGACCCGAATATACTTGCAAACGAATTAACCGAAGAATTAGAATCTGCTTTAGAAGATATTAGAGAAATTTTGGTTGATTTGAATTAAACTTATTCTACGCTCATTCAATTTTCCAAACAAATTATCCCCTCTTTTTATTTTTTCTATTTCATCAGTCTTTCTCCAAAGCACACACATTATTCTTATATTTATCAATTAGCTCCTGAGTAAACCATGACGGACACCATTTACTTGGTCTAGAACAAAATAATCTCATAGAAGTTTTATTATGTTTTTGCCCTTTTTTTCCAGGAGTATTTTCCCATTTTTCATGAGCCTCTCTTACACTTCTTGCAACAATCTTCGCAGGAATTACATAGTAATCCCAATTTGATTTATTTTCTTTTAAAGTTACAAAAGCATAAAAATATTCGGTATTCTTTTCTATTTCATCTTTTTCTGACAACCTAAAAACCTTATTATCATACCACGCAGTTTTAACTTGAATCTTAATTGTTTTACCATCTGGTCTGATTGCAATTATATCATAGGCTTCAGCCCTACCAAGAGTAATTGTTGCCACATAACCTTTAGAAGAAAGTATCGAAGCTATATAATACTCTCCTGCATTCCCTATATTGTTATTATCGGGCTTACTCTTTTTTTCCATTTTACCTACTCTTCCCCAACATCCTTCCGCCTACTCAAACTCAATCTATAATCCTTAATAACATCAACCATATTCTTAATCTCATCTAATTGTCCTTTCAAAACCTTAGATTGAAAACCCATAAAATTAATCATTGAAACTTCATCCCAAACACCTTTCTCCTTCATCAACTTAATCAACTCCGCTTTATCCTCGGGCAAAACAATTTTATCAAATTCCTTAACACCGCATTTCATATTACTTCCATAAACAACATTCAAATTTTTCTGCTTCGCAAATTCAATCAACTCTTTCTTCAAAACATCCTCCCTATCTTCAAGCTCTTTCTTCTTCAATTTAATCTCAGAAAATTCATCAACCAACTTCACCCCGTCGTCTTCCTTAAATTCCTTAACATCCTCAATCAATTCCAACTCTGCCTGATGTTTGAACGAAGGACACTCAGACTTAAACCCACAATAACTACAAAGCCCAGTTACATTAGTTGGGAAATTCTTTTCCTCTTCAGCCTTTTTAATTTGATTAATTAAATCAACTGCATCATCTTGTAATTTCTTTAATTGCTCCTCTGTTCTTTCTGAAACAGCATCTTTATTAAAAGCCAACATATGCCAAATTAATTTAACAGACTTAGCGTCTTTGAATTTATCTTTAACCCAAACAGAATAAAGAGCCAGTTGTCTATCTGAGTCTGCTTCCTCTTGGTCTTTCATTCGAGCATTTGTTTTGTAATCACACACAAAATAATTTCCTTCGGAATCACAACCCAACTTATCAATTCTAACATGCCATTGATTCCCATCGGGCAAAGTCATCCTATCCTGTGTCTCCAAACCCAAAATAATCATATCTTCAAACGGCTTCATTCTTTCATAATAATTCTTAATCATCTCCTCTCCCATTTTTCGGTAATTCTCAGAAGTCACATTTTCAGTTTCAGCCTTTGCGATTAAAATATCTTCAGAATAATTTTTCTTCCATAAATCCCTGTAAAATTTAATCAAACTATTCAAAGCAATTCTTTTTTTAAACTTCTTTAAGTTATACAAATGCTCCAAAGTTTGATGAACCATATCTCCCATAAATGGCTCTATTGTCGTCGGAATATCTGGCTTTTTTCTTTCAATATATTGGAGTTTATACTTGTAAGGACAATTTTCAAAAGTCGAAACACGCGAATGAGAGTAACATACCATAAATTAATTAGAAAATAGAGGTTTAAAGAATTTCCTATTCCTCCCGCTTGTTTAACAGAAAGATTTATATACTACTTACCATTATTAATGTGTATGGATATTAGTAAGGAAGATTTGTTAAGAATCAATCATGGATTTGGAGGAAACCTTCGAAGCGATTCAAGTTTAGATTTCGCTTTTAATAGGATTGAAGATAGCAAGATTGGAGATTACAAACAACTTGCTTATTTATTGAGAGCAATTTTAGTTGACCACCCATTTTCAGACGGAAACAAGCGAACAGCGATGTTCATAGTTTTTGCTTTTGCAAAAGCAAAAAACAAAGAAGTAGAAAGAGATTTACTAATCCATCACCTAACCTCGATAGCAAAGAAAAATATTTCCGAAATAAGAAATATTGAATGGAGATTAAAAAATGCAATTAAATGAAATAAAAAAAATTTTGAAAGAGAACAAAGAATCCTTTGAAATTCTGGAGAATTATGACAGAACCCATGAACTCCCATTTCAGAGAAAAAGAATCGACATCACCTTGTCAGTAGAAACTATAAACAAATTAAAAGCGATAAAAGAAAAAACCGGAAAACCAATTTCCAGAATAATTGAAGAGAAAATTATGTAATTTTATTTCCTACTTTAAAGAATTAACCCTTTATCACAACAACGTTATTCATTCCCCGTCTCTTCCTCTCAATAATCTGCTTTGCTTCCAACTTATCCAACAGCCGAGTCATTCCAACTTTTCCAACGCCCAACTTCTCCATCAAATCCGCCTGAAACATCGTCCCGTTCTCACCCTGCAACAAATCAACAGCATTCTTCTCAATCTTATCCAACCCGCTCAAATCCAATTTCTTTTTCTTCTCATGAACTTTCTTAATTATCGTCTTCTCAACAATTTTCTCTTTCGGCTTCGAAAAAAGAATAAACAAACCAATAATCAAAATCAACAAAACAATTCCCAAACTTAACCAAGTTTGCGTAGAAATTGTATCATACATCCCGCACTCCGCACCATGCGTGCAAGTCTCACCCACGATATTTTTCAAAGCAGAATTAAAAAGCAAAACTATCAAACCCATAACCACAGCAATTCCAATAATCAACATTCCAACTTTTCTATTTTCCATTTTTCTCTATAAGTTTTTCATTTAATTGCGTTAAATTATTTTTAAGTTCTGATGAAATATTGCTCAAAGATATTACTTTTTTATTGTGGGAAATAATTTTATTAACATTTGTCAGAATATCTTTTTCGGCTTTTAAATTCTCAATAAAATTTAGAGCTTTATCAAGATTAGTAATAGAAATTTCAATTCCCTTAATTATCAAATCATTTTCTTCTGACTTTACCATTTTTCCAAGTTCAATTTTTTTCTTGGTTAAAAATTTTTCTGCATCAGAAATATTTGCTTCAAGTGTGGTCGAAATCAAAACCAATTCAAATACATCCTGTTCTTCTGCAGTTTTTTTGATTTTCATTTTTTTAATAAATCTGTCAAGATTAGCATTTGAGATAAATATCGCATTTCGTATTCTGCTTATCTGTTCTTGATTTGCCATATTATGAATTTCATTTAATATCAAATCTTGTTTTACAGAAACAATCCTATATACAATTACTCCAAAAATTATCCACCCAAATAATCCTTCAATGATTGTAAAAACTCTTATAAATCCGAGGGCAACTATATCTCCATAGCCCGTTGTAAGAAGGGATATAAAACTGAAATATATTGCTTCAAGAAAACTTGCCGAAACTCCTGTTGAAGAATTTATCAATTCCCCCGGCAAAAAGTAATACAATACTCCAAATAACACTCCTATAGTAACCCAAATTAGCACTAATTTACTTATTTGATTAATCACTTGTTTTATCTTCGAATTTATAGAAGTAACAATTTTATTTTCCATCAAGCATCCCACTCCTTACTATGCATGTATGCCTTCGCCCCAACAATCCCATCATAAGCAATTATTTTAACGCCCGCCTCTTGCAAAATTTTCGTAGCATCTTTCAATTCCTGTTGCCAACCTTCACGAGTTCTCTCAATCATTTCTTTATGCACAATTAATTTTTTAATTCCCGAACTAATAACTGCATTCGCACAATTAATGCACGGCAACCAAGGCATAACCATCGTCAAACCATCTGTCTTAATTCCTTTCTTCGCCGCCTTGTAAACCAAATCTCTCTCGGCATGATTAGGATAAAGATGTTTATTATCTCCAGTAATTCTTTCTTTAGTTTCTTTCACACCCTTCGGAAAATTATTCGTCCCACCCAAAACAACCTCGCCCTTTTTATCAACTAACAAAGCACCCGTGTGCGTCGACGGATGATTACTTTTTTTAGAATACTCGTAACACTCTTTAAGCAACTCCCGATATTCTTTTTTCTCCGAAATTTCAATTCCAAGTTTTTTTATGTTAATCATTTTCCTTTACTCCGATAATCCTCAATCGCTTTCTGCAAAGCATCAGCCGCGAGATTCGAACAATGAACTTTCACCGGCGGAAGCCCTTTCAATTCTTTAGCAACATCTTTATTCTGAATTTTCTCAGCATCTTTAATCGTCTTCCCCTTCGCAATCTGAGTCAACATCGAACTCGACGCAATCGCCGCCGCACAACCAAAAGTCTTAAACTTAACATCCTTCAAAAACTCCTCGCCTTTCTTGTCCTTTCCAACCTTAATGTAAACCCACATAACATCCCCGCAATTATGAAGACAAAAAGATTCTGAAACAAAAGAGTGAGTGTTTTCAACTTCCAAATTATAAACTTCACCATTGTAGTTATCTTTTTCTATTTTAGTTATGGGGATATATAAATTATTTTTGTTAATCCAAGAAGTTTTTGATTCATAAGATTTTGAAACATATTTTAAATTTAGTATTTTACATAATTTTTTTAAAGATTCCCTCTGTCCAACATGAATTCTATAAGATTGTTTGTGATTCGCCCATTTGGAAATTCTTTCTTTATCAATATAAATTGAGGGGATAATATTTTGTCTTAGTAATAAAATTTTTAATTGTTGAGAGAGTAGGGGGGAGATTGTAACATAATTTGCTCTTGGGCCATTTCTATTCACATTCACACAACCATCTCCTTTCCATAATCCGTCAATTAAAGATGCCTGTTTTTTCAAAGGCAAAGTCATTATGAATTCGGGAAGAAATTTATTCTGAGCACCATTTCCAAATAATTTTTTAAACCATCTTGCTAATTGTGCATTATAAATATAAACAATAGCACCATTTTTAGCAGGGATTTCCTTTAATTTTATTTCCAACCCAAATAAGTTTTTTGTAATTTTTTTTATATCTTCAATAATTTCTTTTTCTTTTATATTTAATGCAAATGAAATATATGTTTTCGAAGGTTTATCTTGAACATTTCCTTCTGAGAGAAAATATCCAAAAAGTCTTAATAACGAATAATTTAAAGGTATTTTTTTTGGAATATTTTTACTTTTAAAATCATATTTAAGTTTAGGGATATCTATTGTTAAATGTTTTTTTTCTTTTTCTATTTTGGAGAAAGGATATAAAATAATATCCCCTTTTCTTAAATCTTCGGCATGATACCATGAAGGAATTAATTTTTGTTTTCCGTTTGTTCTTTTATATTTATCCCCAGGAGGAATCTTTATTGAATATATCAAATGTTCGGGGGTAAGAGAAATATCTCCAAGCGAATTTTTTAATTTAATTATTTCGCCCACGTATTTTCTGGAAAATACACTCAAAATTTTGTTTTCAGTGCAATCATGGGAAAATACAAGTTCTTCTTTTTTAGATTTTTTTATTTCAACAAATTTTCCATTTAAGAGTACCTTCTCCTCTGGAAGTAAGCACGTCGGATTCCCAACCTTCCCAATCCCGTCGGCATCTTTAATCTCTCCCATATTTTTAGGATGAAGAAAATTATCCATAACTTTTTTAGAATATTTTAAGTGCGTCATTTTTTATTCACCTTCTCAACAATTTTATTAATATCTTTATCACTTAATCCATGAGCCTTACAACCTTCTTCCAAAGTTTCCTGCGACGCCATCGGACATCCAAAACACATCATCCCCGCCTCGAATAAAATTTCCCCCGCCTCTGGTTTCAACTCCAAAATCTCACTAAATTTCATTTTTTTTGTTATTTTTTTTGCTTTCATTTTAACTCAATCTCCCCCAAGAAATTCACCGCCTTGGAAGTCATCTTTTTAATAAATTTTATATCTTCTTCACTTATTTTATCTTCGTTAGTTTTTATTACTAAGTCCATAATCTCCGGATTTAATACAGAAATTTTATCTGCCCAACGAATAATCTTTCCTTCATCTGTCGTCGGAGTCTTATCGCCCCCGTGTTGTAAAATGCAATCCCTTAATTTATTATCTAATTCAAAACCTTCTTTCTCTAATATCTCAACAGAACATTGTGCGTGATTCTTGCCTCCAATAGCTTTACCAATATCATGAAGCAATCCAGCAAGTTCTAAAATTTCATTATCTAAATTTTTCTTACTCGCGAGGATTTTCGCGATCTTCACTACATGCTCCGAATGCATTATATTAAAATCTCTATCTCCCACATTTTTTATTTTATTACTTTCCCTTTTCAAAATTTCTCTCGCTTTATCAATTGTTATTTTCATTCTCAAACCAACGGACTTATCTTCCGCAACTTCTCCACAGTTTTATTTATTTCTTGAATTGCAAAATCAATTTCTTTCCTCGTCGTGTATTTACTAATTGAAAACCTAACCGAACTATTCGCCTTCAACGCATCCAAACCCAAAGCCAACAAAACATGACTTGGATCCAAATTCTTCGAAGAACAAGCAGAACCTGTCGACGTAAAAATCCCCTTCGAATTCAAAAACGAACCAATCGCCTCGCCCTCAATATTACTAAATGAAACATTAATATTATTACAAAGTCGTTCGTCCCCAACACTTCCATTAAGTTTGGTATTAGGAATTTTCAAAATCTCTCCAATAAAATAATCTCTCAATTTTTTCATATCCTTGACATCTCCCGAAGAAGAAATTTTCACCGCCAGAGCAAAACCAACAATTCCCGCAACATTCTCCGTCGAACTTCTCAATTTAAATTCTTGTCCTCCGCCATGAAGCAAAGCGTCCAACTTAATTCCTTCACGAATATACAACGCCCCAACTCCCTTCGGTCCGTGAATTTTATGCGCGTTAATCGTCATCAAATCAACATTCATTTTCTTAACATTAATCGGAACCTTCGTAAAACTCTGACACGCGTCCGTGTGAAACAAAACATTTTTCTCTCGACAAATCGCCCCCAACTTTTCCAAATTCTGAATCGTCCCAATCTCATTATTCCCGTGAATTATCGAAACAACAATTGTCTTATCCGTAATCGTATTTTTCAAATCATCAGCATCAACAAACCCCTCAGAATCAACATCGAGATAAGTCACCTTCGCACCCTGACGCTCCAACCATTTACAAGAATTCAAAACACAATCGTGCTCAATCCTCGTCGTAATAATATGATTCTTCCCGCTGTCCTTCATCTTCCAAAACAAACCCTTCAAAACAAAATTATTCGCCTCAGTCCCAGACCCAGTAAAAACAATTTCCCTAAACTTCGCACCAATCGACTTCGCAATAATCTCACGCGCCTCATCAAGCCCACGCTTCGCTTCCTCCCCCTTGTAATGCAAAGACGACGGATTCCCCCACTTATCACTCAAATACTCAACCATAACTTTCACAACCTTGTCATCAACTTTCGTCGTCGCTGCATTATCTAAATATATTTGTTTCATCCTCGCATCCCACACTCCTTACATTTTCCTTTACAATGAGTTCTCGCGTGCTGGTCAATCAATTTCAACATCGGAATTATCGTGCTCTTATTCAAAGAATAAATTCTCAACTTCCCCTTCTGCTCAACCTCAACAATATTACAATTCTTCAGCGACGCCAACGCGTGCGAAACCTTGCTCTGCTCAATTTTCAAATCTTTAGAAATATCACTCACGCTTCTTTTCTTCTCCCTCAAACAAAGAATTATATCTATCTTCAACGAATTCGCGAGGTTCCCAAAAAACACATGGTATGTAGATTTATTCATATGAAACCTATTTCATACAACTTTATAAACTTTCCCTATGACGCAAAGCGTATTTGTAGTTTTCTTTTACACAATTAAAGTTTTCTACCACCATAGTTTCTTTTTCAAAAGAAACCTGTTTTTCTAAAAGAAAAACCTGTTTTGGAGTAAAAATATTACTAATCAATGGTACGTAGGATTTAAATACTTTTGATTCCTTAAAATTAAAACCAAATCAGGGAGGTGATTTGACATGGCAAAGAAAAAAGTTGCAAAGAAAAAAGTTGCTAAAAAAAAGAAATAATCTTACTCTAACAGAGGATTAATTTTTTTATTTTTTTATTTTTTACTAATCTTTCTTAACCTTTCTATCGCTCACAATTAAACCCTCTTCGAGGTTAATCACCCTTGACACTATCTCAAATAATTATTTGAACATATTTTTCATTCAAGTTTTTGAATATAATTTTTTCATTTTCACTTCAGAATCTATAAATTTTCATCTCTATAACGTTTTTGAATTAAAAATTCCTTTCATCCATCAACTCTCTCATTTCTGGATTAATAAAATAAGTTTGCTTCTTGTTGTAAGTCAAATAAAGCACATTCTTCGCCCGACTAATCGCAACATAAAAAAGTCTCCGCTCTTCTTCGTCTTTATCATACTCATACATTTTCACCAACTCCATAATTGGATGCTCCGACGCCTTGCAAGGAAAATTCGAAAGGTTGCACCCCACAACAAAAACAATCTCCGACTCGAGCCCCTTTATCGCGTGAATCGTCGACAAAGTCACAAATCCTCTCTTAAGTTCAACATCTGGTTTATCATCCGACTTCAAAATATGCGGAATCCGATTCTTAACAAAAATCTTCGACAAATTATCCAACTGCTTATTCGTCCTCGCCAAAACAAAAATATTCTCATAAGAACCCAGAGACAAAATTTTCCGAGTCACAAATTCAAACTCCGCGTCATCCGAATCAAACTTGTAAAGATTCAATTTCTTATCCCCCTCAAAATTCGACTCCAACTTCGCCAACTTCATCGAACTAATCGCGTGATTCATCAAATCCACAATGTGCTTGCTACTCCGATAATTCTTTTTCAAATTAATTATTTCAACATCTTTATATTTATTTTTAAAATTCAAAATATAATTTATGTCCGAACCCCTCCAACCAAAAATCGACTGCCGAGGATCCCCGACGCAAAACAAATTCGCAGGCTTCAACAAATCAATTAATCTAACTTGAGGAAAATTCACATCCTGAAACTCGTCAACTAAAACATGCTCGAAAACAGGAATCTTCTCAGGATGATTTTCAAAAAAATTCATCGCATCATTCAACTGATCCGCATAAGTCCGAAGTCCTTGCATCTCCATATATTTCCCAAGAAACTCAACAATCCCGCGAATCATCTTCGCTGTTGAATATTCTTCCCCCGAAAAATCATTCGTAAAATCCTTCGAACCTTTCAATTTAAAATAATCCAAAACAGAAAAACAATCATTCATAAAAATTGTCTGCAACTGCGACGGCGTGCGAACTTTTTTCTGATGTTCGCTAAAATATTTGCCAATCGCAACATCCATTTTTATTCCATAATTTTCCAACGCAGCAATAATCGCAAGTATTTTATCATGATAACTCGCAATCCGCACCGGCCGATTATAAATCAAACCGCTATTCCGCAACAAAATCTTCTCGCAAAAAGAATTAAAAGTCTCAACCCTCGCGTCAATTCCCAATTCATTCAAACGATTTTTCATTTCCGCCCTCGCCTTCCGAGTAAACGTAACCGCAAGAATTTTCCTCGGGTCAACCCCATAAAATTTTGTAAGAAACTCAACCCGCTTTGTCAAAACCGTCGTCTTTCCCGAACCCGCCCCCGCAACACAAAGCACGCTCTTCCGTCGAGAAATAATCGCCTTCTTCTGCAATGGATTATATTTATTCAGAAAAAAATCAAACTCCCTAAACAAAATCTCGTCGTCCGCAGTAATCTCGGTCTCCTCCTCAATATCATTATTAGAAAACTTTTTCTCCGCAAAACGAGGATTCATCAAATCTTCCTGACCCTTTTCGCTAATTTCCAAAACCTTGATAAATTTATTGAACATCGCCGAAGAAGTGTCAACCAATTTATTCGAAATCAAATTATCAATCATCGCCAAAACCTCCTCCTTCGTCAAAAACTTCAACGCCCCGAAATTATGCTTCTCGTCAAGAGAATTCTTAAGAATAGACTTATTCGACCGGTCCCCAACAAGAAAATCCGCAAGCAACAACCGCCCAATCGGAAACGGAATCTCGTTCAGCGACTTCAGCACATACAGATAATCCAACTTATCATCTCTCTTAAATTCAGGAATCAACTCAGTCATAAGTAATCAAAAAGAATTCCTTTTAAAAAAATATGTTTAATTCTAAACAAAAACAATTAAAAATCACTTAATTCTTTAGTTTATATGGGTGCGTAGTACAGTGGTAGTATGGCGGCCTCCAGAGCCGAAGAAGGGGGTTCGATTCCCTCCGCGCCCATATTTTATTTCAATAAACCTTTGGAACAAAAAATATTTTCATCCCAACCTCGCAATTTCTTTTATTTCGTCATCGCTAATCGCACACCCCTTAAATTTCAAAGCCCACATCAAGGCCTCAAGCACTTTTCTCCCATCTTTCAACCGAACTAAATTTTTCTTCCAAGCAACATACATCAACTCCGTAGAACGAATAATCTTAAACCCCTTAAACGCCCGAAACTCTTCCTTTCCCAACTTAACTTTAACATGCATTTTTCTCTCCAACAAATCCTTCAAATTCTCCGGCTTCTCAACCAACATCCTCGTCGTCCGCTCGTCAATACAAATAACATTCTCAATTTTTATCTCACTCAAAATCCTACTCAACGCCAAAGACGAAGTCTCACCCCGATGAATTAATTCAATCTTCTCCCGATTCGAAGAAAAAATATTATTCGCAAGATTTTCAAACCGACTCGTCTCAAGATTTATTTCTTCATCATTAACTCCAACCGCCGACGGCAATTCTAAAACACCTTTCCTAAAAAGTTCCCTCAACCGCAAACCTTCTAAAGCAAAACGCGGAATCTTTATCGGTCGCTCAATTGCCTCCCGCTCGACATCTTTCGTAATAATAAATTTCCCTCCAAAAACTTTCTTCAAATTCTCAAGCTCAGGCAAAAGTCCATTCATAGCTAAACTTATCAAACTACTCGCGTCAAAAATTATTGCTTTTGTCATTTCTCTAAATCCTCTTTTTTAATTATAACATATTTATGAACAGATTTTATTAGATAATTACTTCGAGAAAAATCTATATTTCTTTTCTTTTCATAATAGGTATAAAGAACTGTATCAACTCCTTGCTCTTTTAAATTTTTAATAACTGGAACAAAATCAGAATCAGAAGAGATAAGAATAATCTTTTTTACATTTGGATATTTAACAAGAACATTTGTTAAATCCATTGCTAAATAAACATCAACTTCTTTTTGTTTATATTGAACCTCTTCAGCAACCCCTAATTTTTGACACCTTCCTTCCCTAACAATAATCCCTTCCTTTTCTAAAGCATCTTTAAATCTATCATGATTTTCTTTTCTCTTTATTTCATCTGGAGATGGATTAGTTGGTTGAAAAGGTGGAGCAGTATAAAAGAATTTTTCGACAAAATTTATATTCTCCTTCTTTTCAAGATTTTTAATAAAATCTTTAATTTTAAATTTAATATATTCTCCTGAACCAAGATGTTTGCTCAACTTAGACAAAAACCCTGCATCAATAAAAATTAAAGAATCTACCATAACAAAACCCCCAAATATAAAGAATAAAACTCATCTAGTGACCTCGAAAGATCACTAGGGAGCATTTCACTTATACTAATATGATTGAGTTTATAAGTTTTTTGATTTGCCTTCATCCCAACTCCTCCAATCTTTTTTTAACAATCCAGTAATTATCTCATCTTTTAACTTACCATCTGCTTTGGCTCTCTTAGATTTTTCTTTAAATCCTTCTTCTTTGAATCCAAACTTCTTTTGTAAAATTAAAGAAGAAGGATTACCTTTAAATACCGAAGAATTAATTCTCCTTAACTTCAATTTATTAAAAGCAAATTTCAAAAGAGCGTCAAAGGCCTCGCTAGCATAACCTTTTCTATGATATTTTGGATTAATCCAATATCCAGTAGAGCATATTCCAGAGAATTTATCTATTTTTGTCAAACCAATTCCCCCAATCATCTTTTTCTCAGATTTCAGCTCGATAACAAAATCATAACTTGTCCTTTCTTTTTTCTTTGCCTTCTTTTTACAATCATTTATCCACCACAAAGCATCTTTTTTCGTATAAGGATGAGGAACAACTAATAACCACTTAGACACGGCAAGTTTCTCAACACCTTCAATTATATCTTCAATATCTTTTTCTGAAACTTCCCTCAAAACTAATCTTTTTGTTTCGATTTTCATCCTAACCAAAAATATCCTCCGCCAATTTAATTCTCATTTTAGTAGTCATCGTCCTCGAACCTTTAACATTCGCAATTCCCGTGGACCCAGAATATTCTGCAAGTTCATACATTGAAATTCCTAACAGCTTCGCTGTTTGCTCCATCGAAACCCCATGCTCATAAATCCTCGACGCCTTATTCACTTTCGCCTGCTCAAAAACTTCCTGAATATAACCCTTCAACTTTCCAGACATTTTCCCCAACGCCTTACGAATTTGTTCAAAATCTTTTCTAAAACCCTCGTCGTTATTTTTTTTAATATCATCAATCGAACGTCTCAAAGAACTAACAACAGTTTGATAAAATGGTTTCCAACCCGGCAAATTTTTATAATTCCCCCGCTCCAAAATTTTCCCAATCGAATAAATAATAACCGCAACCGCAACATTATCAGCATCCTGTGTCAACGACGCCGTGTTAATTGTCTGATTACTCAATTCCTTAATTACTGACCAATCGCCCCGTTCAATCGCCTTCACCGTCTCAACCAAAATACTCAAAACATTCTCACGCTCTTTCATTCAAACATAAATTCAAATACTTTTATTAATGTTTCTTTCCTCCCCATTTCATGAAACAAGTATTACTCGATTCAAATTTCATCCTCACCTGCGTGAAACAAAAAATCGATTTCATCGAAGACCTAACCCAAAAAGGAATTCAAATAATCGTCCCCCAGCAAGTGCTAGACGAAATCAAACGAGTTTCAGAATCGAAAAAAAAATTAAAATTCCGGGACGACGCAAAAATTTCAATAAAAATATTAGAAATAAATAAATCAAAAATAAAAATAATCGACTTCGAAAGTAAAAAACACGTTGACAATTTAATAATAAAACACGCCAAAGAAAACCCAGAAATGCTAATCGCCACCCTTGACAACGAGCTAAAAAAGAAGATTCCCAACAAAATTCTCATAATCAAAGAGAAAAAAAGAATCGGCATTCAATAATAACCTTTTTAAACCGAAATTTACTCTCTTTTACAGATAAAATGTTCTACTTAACAGAAGTTCAAGATTATGTAAGAGTTGACCCAAAACTTTTCGGGTTACCTACTGCTGAAGCCGTCGACAACCAGCTCCGAGAGACGTACAAAATACATTATGACAAAGAGTTAGGGAAAGTCGTAGCAGTCGTAGAAACAATCGAAGTCGGCGAAGGAATAATTATCCCCGGCGACGGCGCAACTTACTACAAATCAAAATTCAAGCTATTAACTTGGAAACCAGTTTTACAAGAATTAGTTTTCGGAACAATATCTGAAATAACAACTTTCGGTGCGTTCATAAACATGGGGGTAATGCAAGGAATGATACACATCTCACAAACAATGGACGACTACGTGAGCTTCAGCAAAACAAACTCTCTTTTGGGAAAAACCTCCAAAAGGGCATTAAAATCCGGCGACATTTGTTTGGCAAGAGTTGTAGCAATAAGTCACAAAGGCGACGACCCCAAAATCGGATTAACAATGAGACAACCAGGATTAGGAAAATTGGAATGGATTGATGAAGAAAAAATTAAAAAAAGAAAGGATGAAGAAAAAGTAGCAAAAGCTCAAGATAAAGAAGTAACTAAAGTTAAAACAAAGGTAGTAAAGAAAAAATAAAATGGCAAAAATAAGAGCATGCAAATTATGTAAGACAATCTACGACGGAGAAAAATGTCCAAGATGCGAAAGTCGAGAACACACAGAATCTTTCAAAGGAAGAATTGTTGTAATTAATCCTGAAAAATCAGAAATTGCAAAAGAAATAAATATAACCGAAAAAGGAAACTTCGCGATAAAAACAAGATAATATGGAAATAAAAATAACTCAGGAGAATCAAAATCCTTTATTCAAAAGAAAGGAAATAAAAGCTGTCGTAAATACAAAAGTTGTTCCAAGCAATAAAGAAGTAATCACAGCACTTTCAAAAAAATTCTCAGTTTCTGAAGACGCTGTAAAAATAAAAAACATTTTAGGAAAATTCGGTTCACAAGATTTCGAAATCAACGCTAATATTTACACTTCTAAAAAAGAATTAGATAACACTGAAGTTAAAACAAAAAAGCAAAGAGAAGCTGAGAAAAAAGTTGAAGAAGAAAAAAGAAAAGCCAAGGCTGAAGCAAAGAAAAAAGCAAAAGAAGAATCAGAAAAACCAGTGGAGGCAAGTGAATAATGGCTAAAAAAGCAAAAGCAAAGAAGAAAGGAAAAAAACCGCACAAGAATAAACCTACAAGTAAAAAATATACTAAGTATAAAATCGAAGGCGACAAAGTCAAAAGACTTGCAAGATCTTGCCCAAGATGCGGACCAGGAGTTTTCTTAATGAATTCTCAAGGAAGACTTTATTGTGGAAAATGCCATTACGCAGAATTTGAAGGCAAGAAAACCGTCGAAGAAGTTAAGAAAGAAAAAGTTCCAGCAAAGAAAAAAGAATAATTATTTTTTATAACTTTCTCCAAGTTTTCTCTCGAGAAAAGAAACATTCTGTTTTAACAATCTCAAAGATTCATGCGGATCGTCTATTCTTTTCAAAGATTTCGCTTCTACTTTTGACAAAAGTTTTGGTTTCTCCCCATTTCCAGCGTCAACATACAATCTTTCGTCCTCTTCAGACACATAATAAACAAACATTTTGTGAGTATAAAATCCCTCTTCGATTCGTTTTCCTTCTCTATCTCTATATACAATCATAAAAAACAAACGCGAAGAGATTATTTAAGAATTGTTATAATATTATTGGGCAATGAAATAATAATAAAACATTAGTAAGCCCATTTAAATAAATAGAAACCCTGGGAGAGTATTCAAATCTAACAAATAGTATGACTTGAAGCCTCTCCTGGGGAAAAAGAGGTGATAGTAAATGAAGGTTACCCCCCTATTTAAATGTTTCGGTTGTGTTACTTCTTAAAAATGACGGGGGTTAATTAACCTAAAGTAGTGATTATTCTCTGTTGTGTCTTTCTAAAGTTGCCAACAAACTTTATAAGTCATTTCCTTCTTTACACACTACATTACCCCTTTTTGCAAACTACAATGTAACTTTTACACACTACATTAAGATTTTGTCTTCTTTTGCTTCGATTTTTTCGATGGTTCTGGAGACAAAACACCTTTTTTCTTATTCCAAAGTTGTTCAATATAGTTCCTAACTAAAGATTGCACTTCAAAGAATAAAATTAAATCGTCTTTATTTGCATTTTTAATAAGTTCGGAACGAACCAAAGATTTTATCGGAGCATTTGGAGGTTTAATATACATCTCTTCCATTATCAAATCTTCTTTATCAGTATCGACAAATCGCATGTAAGAATCGTCATCCCCCGAGACAGTCAAAGTGTAAACATTATCTTTAAAAAAATTATGCTCAACTTCAAATTTTGCTTTGTAGCCCTCAAAAAAATCCCCCTCATATTCAAGAAAATCATATTTAGTTTTTCTATCATAAAAATTCATTCCAGCATGCCCCACAAACGACAAACTAAGAGCAACAGCAAGTGCACCCAAATTATTTTTCCAACTCATCAAGAAATTCATTTTCCTCCCTTAATAAAAATTTATATACTAAACTCTCATTTTCTAACAATGGAAAAAGAGAACGAAGTCCCGACAAAAACTTCTGTAAACCAAGAACAAATTCACGACCTATTATTCAGCAGAGAAATCGGTTGGCAGGACATAATTTACGATTTAATAAACACTGAACAATTAGACCCGTGGGACATAAACATAACAATAATAACTGATAAATATCTGGAAAAAATCCGAGAACTCGAAGAAGCCGACTTTTTTGTATCGAGCAAAGTTCTCCTCGCCGCCGCACTCCTTTTAAGAATTAAATCGGAAATACTTCTAAACAAATATATCAAAAGCATCGACGACATTCTCTTCGGAAAAACTGAAACCAAAAAATACATTCAAGAAAGAATCGAACTCGACGAAGAAATTCCCGAACTTGTCCCGCGAAGCCCAATCCCGCGTTTCAAAAAAGTAACTCTCCAAGAACTAATGGAATCTCTAAGCAAAGCAATCAAAACCGAAAACCGACGAATCCACAAAACAATTCTAAACAAAAACGCGCTAAGAGAATCATCAATCTCGCTACCAAAAAGAACATTCTCAATAAAAGACAAAATAAAAGAAATCCACGAAAGACTTTACGGCCACTTCGAACAAAACAAAACCCAGAAAAAAATATCATTCACGGACTTCGTCGGAAAAGATCGAGACGAAAGAATAATTTCCTTCAGCCCATTACTTCATTTAGAAAACCAAAGAAAAGTCTGGCTCGAGCAACCCGAACACTTTGAAGAAATCCACATTTGGATGAACAAAACTTTCTTCAAACACAACCCAGATTATTTTGATGATTTAAGGAACGAATTGGAAGAAGAGATGAAAGAACTAGACGACGAAAAGAAAAAAAGAATCCAAGAAATCAACGAAGATTTCGAAAATCCTATTGATGATTTGTTTGAAGAATAAAAATGAAAAATTATAATGTTTATACAACTGAGAGTTTTGATAGAAAATTTTCTAAATTATCTTTCTTCGAACAGAGAAAAATTAAAAAAATATTTCGACAATTAAAGGAAAATCCTTATGTAGGAGATCCTTTGCAATATAGATTTTTAAGAGAGAAGAGAATAAAAGAAAAAAGAATTTATTATTTAGTTTACGATGATTTAGAAGCAGTTTTAATTGTTGCAACCAGCGAAAAGAAGAATCAACAAGAAACGATTAATAAAATAATTAAAAATTTTGATGAATATAAAATCTACCTTGAAAAATTACTGAAAAGTTAAGCAACCCGCCTTATTCGTCCAGCTTTAACATCTTCTAAACTATCTTTGAACTGCCCTATTAAATCAAAATCTATTCTCTTCAATTTTTCTAATTCCATTCGCATTCTTTCAAATTGAATTTTTGGGAGAGTTATTGTTTCCATAGATTTAAGATAATTCTGGGATTTATATAATTTTCTACAAGGATTTTGAAGGACGTCCAAGATATAAAATTTCAGAAGAATCTTTTTTAAAATTTCTTCTTATTATCCAACTTGAAACATAAGTTCTAAGTTTATCTATCATTCCGTGGCTGTGCTCTTTTGCCCAATTTAATCGGAGGTTCATAATTTCCTCGCTATTTCGATATTTCGGAGATCCGACGCATTGCGAAGCCAATTTTAATGATATTACTCTTCTTAGAGGTTCATGATTTTGATACTCTTTTTCAATTTTATCAACCACGGATTGTGTAAGGGGAATCTCAGAAAATTCCTGTGCTTTGGATATCCAATAATCCAGGGAATAGGGAGTTCCTCTACGATTAAAAAATGGATCAGAATCTCTAGCTGATTCCAAAGCTTTTGCTAAAGAGGCATACTTTCTTTTATGTTCTAATTTTTGAGACCTTTGTCTAATTTTGTCAATCACCGAATGAGGAATAGGAATTTCAGCGTCTAATTGTGCAGAAAGTAAAGCACCTTCCAACAAAGATTTATCTAAATATGGATGAGTTGTTCGAGCAAAATCCAAAGCATCTTTTAACGCTTTCTGTCTAGGGCTCAAAGGGTTATACATACTTTATATAAAAAATTCCCTTTTATAAAATTAATCAAACAAAACTATCTATTTCAATCCCTTTGAAAAATCTCATCCAAAGTTTCCTTCCCAACTTGCTTACTCAT
>DAIQOR010000014.1:0-4419 GCA_036787775.1 bacterium
TTCAATCCCTTTGAAAAATCTCATCCAAAGTTTCCTTCCCAACTTGCTTACTCATACATTTCTGACAAACATCCATCCCAGAATTACTATCAGACCGAATATACTCTGGGCTAATCAACTTCCCGCAACTCGAACATCGCTTCAAACAACTCTTACAAATAATCCTCTGACTAATCGGGTCCTTCCCCAAATGCGTCTTACATTTAATCTTATTACAAACCGAACATTTCAACGCACACTTCGGACAAATCTTTTTTCCGCACTCTTCACAAACTTTTCCCGAACATTTTTCACAAAAAACATCTTCACAACACTCGCACTTCAAACCACAATCCCGACAAGTCAAATGTCCCGACGAACAAACAATAAATTCATTAACTTCCTTATTACAAGAATCGCAAAAAACCTTTGACATCTTTTCATCAAAAGGATTGTAAACCATCTCGACCATCCGCTTCGCCTGATTACTTTTCAAAAACAAATTAATATTGTAAATCGGATAATAAACCAGCGTCGTGTTCAACAATTTATTATTCACATTCAACCCGTGCTTACTAATCTCGTCCTGAATAAAAAACTCTTCTTCCGCCTTCAACTTATCAAACCCAGTCCTCTCCTTAACACTCACAACCTCATCCTGAAGTCGCCGAATCTTCAACTCAATCTCTTCTAACCCCACATTCCCAACTTGCCCTCTCTGCTTCTCAGCCTCGGCAATTCTCTCCTCAATTCTCTCAATAATCGCAACCGCCTCGCTCGTCTGATTTTTATAATGATTCTTAACTCGTTCAATTTCTTTATCCAAAACTTTATTCAAAGAATCCCCAACTTCCGCCATCTTCGACTCCAAAACAACTTTCAAATGTGCCTTCGCCAAAGCATATTCCTCCTCCACTCGCTCAATTTTTATATCTCGTTTATTTCCCCCTGTCGTCTTAAATTTCGAAACATCCAAATCAACAATCTTTCCATTCCGAACATAAATAGGACTCATCACTTGCTCCTTCTCATTAAGATATTGAAAAGTCGTCAAAAAAGTAAACCTCACAAAAACCTCGTTCACGGCAGACTTACTAACTTTAGAAATCTCGCAATTCATCAACGGAAAATCGTTCATTATTTTTCTTTCCAAATCAATATCAAAATCAATCTTCAACAAAGCCGTCTGACCCTTGTCCGTAAGAAATTCATTCATCGCTTTCAACAAATAACTTCCCTTCGTAATAAAATCCGCGTCATCAGTTTCTGAAATAAAATTTAATCTATACGGTGCGTTCTTCCCAAAAAACTTTTGAAAATTCTGCGGAACATTTTCCACAACCAAAACTTCACCTTCCCATTTCAAATCACATTTGATGTTTTTGAAAAACCTTTCAGTAAAATCTCGAATTTGCTCACTCATCTAACAACTCCATATTATATTTTTTATCCTCGCTGTAACTCTCAATTCCTTGTTCAATCATCTTACTTATTTTCTCCACTTCCCTTGAAAAAGTCTCAAGATTATTCTTAGAATCAATAAACGAATTCATAAGTCTTTCCTCAATTTTATTCGTTCCACTTTCGCCATTTCCATCAAGCCCAAGATTAAAAAGAATTATCGGCAACTCTCCAATCACCAAACCCACACAACACATTTTATTTATTATCAAATCAACAACGTACTCTTCCATCGTTCCCTTCGTCGCCAAAGAATAAATATTCATATCTTTCAACTGCCCAATTCTATCAAGTCGACCAATTCTTTGCTCAACCGACATCGGATTCCAAGGCAAATCATAATTTATCAAATTATTACAAAACTGAAAATTCAAACCCTCCGACCCAGTTTCCGTGCTAATCATAATATTCGCGTTCGTCTTAAACTCCGTAATCCTTTTCGTCTTTTCCTCACGATCCAACCCGCCGACAAACTCAACAATATTCAAATTCAAATGACTCAGATTTTCAATAATATATCTCAAAGTCGTCGGATGCCGAGTGTAAATCAAAATTTTATCGTCACGATTATCCTTAAAAATATTCTCAATTATTTCAACCAACTTCATAATCTTCGAATCAACTTTCAAACTTTTATATTCTTCATACAATGCGCTCGCAATTCGCCGAGTTTCAGAATGGTATTTCGGATCTTCAATAATTCTATCCAAAGATTCCATCGCCGACCGAGATGAACTCGTCATCTTTGGTAAAATCGCAAACACAACCAATCTTCCGTTTATGCTTCTCCCGTCGCTGTGAAAATATTGCGACTTCAACAACTCGCACATCCCGTCGTAAATCCTTTTCTCCTTAACCGTCAAATCAACCGCAATAATCTTCGGAATTCTTTTCTTATATTCAATTCCCGTCTGCGAACGCTTCCTCCGCACCATAACTTCCTCCAACTTTCGCCGAAGGTCTTTCGGATTCAACGGATATCTTTTGTTTCCTTTATGCAAAAACTTTTTCCTAAATTCTTTTATCGTCCCAAGATGCCCTTTCTTCAAAAGATGCAAAAGATTATACAACTCAATCAAATCATTCTGAAACGGCGTCGCTGTCAAAATCAAAAAACGCTTTTTCTGAATCTGGTCAACAAACTTCCACCGAACCGTGACGCGAGATTTTAATTTATGCGCCTCATCAACAATCAAAAGATCCCACGGAATTTTATGCGCCTTATCGTGCCGAAATCTTTTCAAGCTTTTATCAAAAATCTTAACTCTATCAATCGAAGCAATAACAAAATCAGACTTATCCCAATCATCCTCGTTTTCAATAATCCGAAAATCCAGTTCAAACTTTTCCTTCAACTCGGCAACCCATTGATCAACCAAAGACGGCGGAGTAAGTATCAAAGCTTTCTTAACAAAACCCCGAACAATACATTCTTTCAAAACCATCCCAGTCGTAATTGTCTTTCCCAAACCAACTTCATCCGCTAACAAAGCCGACCCGTTAAAATCCCGAAGAATCTGCAACGCCCCCTGACTCTGATACGGTAAATCGTAACTCAAATTTTTCTTAATAGAATTATACGAAACCAACTCCCGAATCTCGTTCTCCTGCGAAATCTCCTCCGCATCAAGCTTCAAGTCCAACAATTCCAACGACTCAAAATCCCGACTCTCAAGTTTGTCAAACATCGGCATCTCGTCATCCGAAAAACTCTCATTAATTTGTATTTTATGCTCCATCTTTTTATTAGAAACAATATATCCAAAAAATAAACTCTTAAAAACTTATCTGTGATGAAGTTATTTTTTCCTGTTATTCAAGAATCTCATTAAATAATAAGCCGACCCAAATAAAATAATTCCTGGAAGCAAAGTAATTCCAAGGCTCGGCACTACAATTCCCGTTCCAATTGCTCCAACAGTTCCAGCCCCAACAGATTCCAATAAAATTATCGCTTCAGGAACAGATTTCTCCACATCTTTTTGCAAAGCATCAATCTGCATAACAACATTCCCCTCTGACATGATTCTAATTTTTTTATCTTCTTCAGAAACAGCAACAACAAGATTTCCCTTTATCATCGAGGCAGAAATCGCAGCACTATGACGCGTCCCGAAATTTTTCAAAACTTTACTCGACTTAATCATAACCCCGTAAGATTTCATGTAACCATCTTTACTAATTATTACCGCCCCGTCCATCAAAGCAAGCGATTCCAAAAGTTTAGGATTATCAAAAACATTAAATTCCGGAACGCCTTGCTCAACAAGCGGACTATTCTCAACTTCGCCTACAACAAACACCGCACCCTCGCCTCTCTTCGCAATTTTCAAACTCACTTCAATAAGCAGTTCCTCAAGTTTTTTTAATTTGAATTTTTCTTTTTCCATTATCTTTTAATTAACAAAGGGTTTATAAAATTTTATTATTACAAATCATCATGAAACTCGCATCACTATTCTCAGGCGGAAAAGACTCTTGCTACTCAGCGTTCCTCGCAAAAAAAGCAGGACACGAAATATCTTGTCTCATAACAATCCACTCCGAAAACCCAGAATCTTACATGTTCCACACCCCAAGCATTTCAAAAACAAAAGCCCAAGCCGAAGCAATGCAAATTCCTTTAATCATTCAAAAAACAAAAGGAAAGAAAGAAGAAGAATTAAAAGATTTAGAAGACGCAATAAAGAAAGCAAAAGAAAAATACAAAATCGAAGGCGTCGTCACAGGAGCAATACAATCAGTTTACCAATCCTCACGAATTCAGAAAATCTGCGACAAATTAAACATAGAATGCTTCAACCCGCTCTGGCAAAAAGACGAAATCGAATATCTAAACGAATTAATAGAAAACAAATTTGAAATAATCATCGTCGGAGTTTTCGCATACCCTTTAGACAAATCTTGGCTCGGAAAAAAAATTGATAAAAAATTCATAAAAGATGTAATTGAATTAAAAAAGAAATACCAAATTCACCC